>NZ_JBQEPI010000013.1:0-176396 GCF_052045695.1 Mucilaginibacter sp. 22184 | reverse complement strand
GGTCACTTTCACGTGGCGAAGAGGGGTCACTTTGCTTTGGCGAACGTGGTCACTTTCAACTGGCGAAGGGGGCCTTTTTGATCTGGCCGGATAGGGTCATTTTCATGTGTTTTATCCAATACAGCTACTGACAACCATTACGCATAAAAAAGCCCGGCGAGTGGCCGGGCGGGGTTCTATAGATTTGATGTTCTAAGTTAGCACTCCTGTTTTAATTGCCTGTTGCAACGCAGATACTGTAATTCTGGGCTTGTAAACCCGATGGGCGAACCGTTTGACCCAATCCGATTTATAATTAAGGAATGATCTAATAAGCGAGATTGTGAAATTCTCATCTGGATATCCGTAATTCTTCCAATGAAACTTCGTATAGTCTATATTAAACGCTTTAACAAAATCGGTTATGAATAGATCTATATCCACATCGAATAAATTAAGATCCAAATCTAAACTCGTATTTAAATTCAAGTCATTTAAATCGACGTTCTTAATTTTATGCTCTAATATATAGTTCTCGATGAAAGCTTTTAGCTCTGGTAGTATATTGTCCATTATTTCCCTAAATTTATTAACCAAGGTTCGATTCTCTTGTAAAGCCAGAACATAGGGCTTACTGTAACATTATCATAATGCGATTGAACTTGATCGAAATTCTGCTTGCCTTGAATTATATCTTTTTCATATGAAACATTCTCATATACGGTCGTACCAATGTATACAGCGTTTGCAGCAGTTCCGACTATTCTTCCACCGTATTGCCATCCGATTCGTCTAAATTGAATTGACAGGACACTTGTAAAGTCTTTGGCACCCGGAGTCACAATTGCTCGTCCATAATTCCCTACAAACCATTTAGGAAGAGAAGACAAAGCACTTTTATTTAATAGAACGTTCCCAGCAGAAATGCCTCCTGATATTAATCTTGCATAGTCAATATATTGCGAGCCATCACTGTTAGTGTTAGGCCCTGTTTTACAACAGTCACCCCCCTGACTGGCACCATTTCCTTGCTTGATGACCCCAAAATCAAGAACGTTAACTTCGCCTCTATAATTCCCATAATTACTATATTCTGCATTATTAGTTATAATGGAATAAGATGTAGTTGCATCGTTAGACATCATATTAAAGCTTGCTTTACCATTTAACAAAGCAGCAATGCTGGAATTACTTAAAGGATTATTCTTGTTGTTTGTATTATAAATCTGCGTGCCATTTTGTTGAATATATTGATCAATGGCATTATCATTACCAGCAGCAATATCAATGGACATTTGCCAATCATTCATCACATTCCCAATAAAGTCATTGTTCAACCAATGATTACTGTGCATTTGCCCCGGATCCCAGGTTCCACCGCCTCCAGCACCTCCGTAACCCACAGGAGCATATTTTTGATAATATTTATCTCCCAATGGGTCATTATACATAATGGGGTTATTACCGGAATAATTGTAACCCGTCAAACTTTCTGCACTTTCCGGCTGCGGGTCAACCCCAACAAATCTACCCAATGCCGCGTCATAGTTACGATAAAAAGTCTGGTAATAATCCGGCAAATTACCAAAATCCCTTTGCCATTCACTACCGCCATTGTACAATTGTTTGTTGTCAATTGTCGGTGTAGCTACCGGACTACCCGGCATTACCAGACCAAAGCCATAATAGCTATTTTCCTGGCGTACAATCGCTGTTCCCGGTGTAGTGGCGCTTTCCTCCAGGCTGATACGCGCATTTCCTTGCTGATCGCTGATGATGTACTCCCGCTTCAATGTAACCGTGCTGCCTGTTCCCGTATTCCGCAAGCGACCTTCCGGCATATTCAAATAACTCAATGTCCCATTCAAATATACTAAACCATCAATATAATCTGTAGTGGTCTGCAAGCTATTGTTATCAAATTGCTGTTTACGGATCAACTGTCCGGTGGCATCATAGGTATATGCAATATATCTACCAGTTGCCGAAGTGATGGTAATTTTATCGGTCCGGTTCAGGATATTATAATCCAACGTCAGCGCTTTATATGGATCGGCAGTGAGGTTACCATTCACATCGTACGTATAAGTACCGCTTGTGGTGCCAGACAGGTTGCGAAAACCATAAGCCGTATAATTGCTGCCTGTTCCATCCGTTACCGATTTCAATTGGTTCGGGTTCGTCGGGTCATAAGTATACGTCAGGTTATCAAACTCTGTAGCTGTTCTACCTCCGGTTGGGATCGAGTTTCGTTTCAGGGTCAGCAGATTGCCGCCTGCATCGTAGCTGATCGCATTTTCGTTAAAACCGTTCACGTTCACATTAAATGCTCCCGTTGAACTGGCTGTCCTTTCCGCATAGGTACTTCCGGTGTAACGGTTCAGTGCATCATAACTATAAATATAGCTGCGTTCATTGCTTTGTGTGCCATTGGCATCTTTACTCATCCATTTAACTGCAGACTGTTTGCCATTGAACCAGGGGGTATTTCCCAGGCTGCTATCGGCCTGATCATACAGTAGTTGCATGCCAAACAGGTCATTACTGTCATCATTCATATTAGCTGTTCCGCTGTCATTGGTCAGCTTGCTGTTGTTGATGCTTGTAAGTTGCCCCCTGATATTGTAGCGGTAATCAATGGATTGTAATGCTCCGGGACTAATGCTCGCCGTAAATGTGGAACCATTGGCCGCAAGGAAACCATCGGTCATGGTGATACTGTTTCCTGCGGTCACATTCAGGGTTGCGCCGCTGGCTACGCTGTTACTGCCGTTCAGTGTAACATCTTGAACAGAAGCGGCAGTACCCGGTTGCAGGTTCTTCTGCACCAGTTGGCCCAATTCGTTATAATTATAGGATGCCACGTGAACGGCGGTTCCTCCGTTATAGCTTTGATCAACGGCGATAACCCGGTACATATGATCATAGGTCATAGTTGTCTGCACGCTGGTCGCTACAGGAGCTACTGTTGTACCTGTCGTTTTAACCATTTTGGTTTGCAGTGGCTTACCCATAAAATCCGGCGCTGAGGTGGTATAATCGGAAACCTTTTCAGCCGTATAATTTAGCTGGTTATTGCTTTGGGTCTGGATCGTATGACCGTTCTTGTCATAGAACATCACTTTGATCAGCCAAATATTGTTGATCCCCGCACCTGTTCCCACAGTTCTTAGTCGTACCATCGTCGGTATCCCTTTGATAGCAGCAGTAGTAGGCGTTGATTCTCCGGATAATGATTGAACATTGTAAGTATAATCTGCTGTACCATTGCCATCCAGGTCATAATCATCATAATAACTATAGGCCAGTGGTGTGATATTCGCAGTCGGGAATACTGCATTGGTATAATAACCGGTTGCCGCGGCTGTGGATCTGCTTTCATACCAGGTGGTATTGTAATTCGCCGCGATCGTAGTGCTTACATAGTTCTGCATCGCCGCCCGGGTGGTATTGGTAGCATCAGTATAGATGCCCTGGCTGATGGCATGATCCTTCGCATCGTATTTAATATAGTTCCATTGATTAGAAGCTCTTAACTTTGCGTCCTGGATAAGCACCGGTCTGCTTAGGGTATCATACACCATATAAACCACTCCCGCGCCGGGCTGCGTTCTTTCCGCCAGCCTGCCATGGCGATCATACACGTATTTAAATACAAGTTTACTAACCACGGCCTGATTGGGATCGTAGTTCCCATTGGTGACCATAGTTTTAAGGGCTAATGGCGGGATAACATAACTGATCATCCCTCCATTATTGTAAACATAATAAGTATCCAGGTTACCGGATCCGTTTTTTTGCCGCTTGAGTACCGTTTGCCCTTGTAAATTGCTAAAACTGATCGTTTCTACGCCATCTTCGTCGGCGCCATCTGTAACAGAGAGGGCATTATCGGTATAATTGCCTGTATTACTGCCATCAGGACCCCACATGATAATATTGCCGTCGGCTGTATTGCTATTAGTCCGGTAGCTTATCGTTTTATAATGCTGGGTTCCTGTTGCCCCGGTTGGTTGAAAACCTGCTCCGACCATTCCTGATCTTAATGTTCGTTGTAAGGGACTGTTTTCAAAAACTTGCTGGCTAAAGGGAGAACTATCATCCGCCACTTTATCTGTATTTCCATTATTATAAAAGGCGGGCTGTTCAGTAACAACTGCATTGGGGCGGTAAGAACCACTGCCGTCGGTGCCTACATAAGGCAAAAGACTTTTTGTTTGTTGTCCCAGATTATTATAAATCACTGGCTGAATGATGTCCTTCTGATTTGGACTGGCTTTTAATGCTACAGTTTGAACCGGCCTGCCCATACCGTCATAGTATGTCGTTGTGGTTTGCTTGTCAGTTGCCGAAAGACTGAATATTTGTGCCTCGGTAACCCCTGCTTTCTTGATAATATCTTCCTGAATATAGGTCAAACTCTGTGCAAAAACTCTTACGGTTAAACCCCCCCACATAGCGATCAGCAGAATAATCCTTAATCTGACCTGATCTGATAATTTGATAATCATTTGTCTTATGATTTTAATGTGAACAGGTTTGGGATGCAAAAATCAGGGTATTAGATGTTCCTGTTTGCCCTAAACTTGAGGTGACAATACATCTGACTTGGTACGATTGGGAATGACGGGTACAAAGCACAGAAAATTGGTTTGAGTTTGTCCCACCATTTACCCAACCTCCACCCTGAAGATCATTTTCCTGCCATTGATAAGACAGTGTTGCTGATCCAGCATTTCCTACAGAGCTTACTGTATAATAACTTATATGGTTGCTGGTAGGGTTGGATCCACAGGTTGCTACTACGATGGCTGTATCCGCACAAGCATCCCAATCTGTTACACCAGATGCGCAAATAATCGGTGCTAATGGAAGTGGCTTAACTGATACAATCTCA
Source organism: Mucilaginibacter sp. 22184 (assembly GCF_052045695.1). Lineage (NCBI taxonomy): Bacteria > Pseudomonadati > Bacteroidota > Sphingobacteriia > Sphingobacteriales > Sphingobacteriaceae > Mucilaginibacter > Mucilaginibacter sp. 22184. The sequence goes on along the minus strand of NZ_JBQEPI010000013.1, from coordinate 171,520 downwards.
GAAGATGATTTTGATCCAAAGGTTGGATGTGTTGCTGTAACGGTAACAGTATAGTTTCCAGAGTTGTTATATGTATGCGTCTGACTATTTACATCAATTGCAGATACAACAGCAGGGCTACCGTCACCGAAATTCCAGGTGTAGGTAATCCCTGTTATGCAGGGGATAGCTCCAACGTTAAAATTATAGGGCGTTGCTATGACGGGATCATTGGTTCCATAAATAAATGGTTCTGGGATTCCCTGAGCAATCCCACTGGATGTAACATACGTTCTTTTTAAGACAATGTTTTTATCCTGATCGTAGGCAAATAATAATCTACCCCAAGAATCATTTTTATAATAAGCAGATACACCATTTGTATTGGTCTCGGCAATTTTAAAATGATTGACCGGATCATACGCCACTGTAGAAGCCTCTGCCGTTTGCGGATAAAACAGGATATCGTCGATAAAGATCTGCTGACTGGTAGTCAGACTCATGGTAAAACCTGGCGTCATTGTATTCACCGGAACTTTCCATTCAAAATATTTGGATACTCCTCCGGTATTCGTAAACGGTTCGGTAAAAGTTGAAGTAGAATTGCTGCTGTTAGTTAGCGCCAGATTGATATTACCGGCTGCCGATGAACTGATCCAGGCTGACAGGATATAATAATTCTCCCCCACTTTTTTGGTCATGGATTTAGAAATGCTTTGTCCCGTATTGAAAGTATAGGCGTTACCGGTATGGCTGTTGGCGCTGACCATACCTGTGGAAACGGATAGCGTATAATTCGTACCTGACGGCAAACCGCTGTCAAAGTCCTCAAACCCAATATCGGATACCGCCGCATTTTTAAATGATGCTACTGTCTGATTGGATTTCTGATCAGTTATTGCCGTTTGTACATGCCTGTAATTATCATCTGCGGTTTGTAGTATCCCCTTCTGATCATAAGCTGTATAATTGGCCGATGGGATATATTGCGGGTCATTGGTAGCTATCCCACCCGTTACCGAAAATGGTGTAAAAGTAGTCCCGTTAGGTGCTATTAGCTTCAGTGACTGACTAGGCAGGTAAGCGTATTGTCCCGAAAAAGAAAACGTCTTGAATTTGGTCAGCTGTGCACTGATCGTTTTTGTTTGGCCAGCCCGTGTCACCTGAGTATAGGTTTCTATCGGCAGATCAATATTTTGATTCTGAAGATGATAAATAGCATTAACCGTTGAATCTGCACCAGGGGCCGGGATCACATAATCCTTGGTATAAGCGGTATTGACAGTGACTATACTGTTATCGCTATTGGTTGTTTGTTGTTTAATCAATTGATGATACGCATTGCCATAGGTATAATTGGTCGCACTGCTTTGTGCCTGGCTCAGCGTTGACGAATCAAACACTTTCCTGGTAACCTGACTGGTTAGTTCACTTGTATTGGCATAAAGATTGTATTTAGCATAGGCATTTACGCCGTTGTTGTCATCAAACTTCAATGCCGGAATAATGAGCGGCGGGCTGGTACGCTGATAGGAATATACTGCTTCACTGACTTCTGTTCCCGCATCATTATAATTGGTGATTTTTTGAACCAATCCTCTTTCCATATCATAATTAGCCGCAGGAGCAAATGGATAGGTATAAGTATCATTTCTTATAGGGCCATAGGACACACAGGTTGGCCTAGCCACATTGGTTAGGGTTGGTGTCCATTCCGCCGTGGTACAGGCTACGCATCCGGGTGTAGCGCTATTATCCCATACTGTGGCCGGGATATAATATTGATAAAGTATAGAGCCTGCCCCTGTTTTGCTTTCTTTACAGTATTTATACATGATCGTGTGATCGTCGTTGGATAGGTCGTTCGCTGATATGACTGTTGCGTTATCCCAATAACTACTACCTGTTGCTGTACCTGTGTAAGGAATAGTAAAGGCGTAAACGGGCAGGGTTACGGGCTTGCCGCTGGAAGTACCGCTGACAGGATCCAGATAGGAATAGCTCCTAAGTATACTGTTACCCGTACCATCATTGTCGGTGATGGTCTTAATCCTTATGCCATTACCCTTAATTACTGTATTTGTTGGCACATCGAGGTAATCATTAGGTTCATATGTCAAGGTTGTTATGCCTCCATTGACGTTGATAATGGAGTCCAGTGAGCCATAAACAATGGAATTGGAATCTACGAACTTGCCATTCCTTCCTAAAAGATAAATATATGTAGCACCTACTGATGCAGGGTCGATATAGTTGGTGTATCTCGGGTAAGCTGGGGTTGATGGGTTAACATAGATGATCGGAATTGGCGAGGTAAAACTGTTGGTGTTCTGATAGCCCCAGTAGTCTGTAAATGTAGAAGAAGAGTCAGAAAGCTTCGTTTGGTAATCATAGCCGGAAGATCCATTAGTGGGTGTTTCTCCATAATACTTAAAATTATAGTTCAAAGGAGAGTTGCAGCCGTAATTGTTAAAGTTTCGAAGAAATAACCTCTTGTACACATTTCCATTTGACGTAAGATACCCTGACCTGCTATAATTGAATATAAATGGTCCGCCTGTCCCATTAATTCCATTCAAAATAGGTGTGCTGGACCCGCCGGCACTAGCAGCATCATATGACCAGCTAAATGATAATACATCGCTTCCATTTGTGATAGAACTGAGGATTTTTTGCGCTACCAATTGCTGTATCGTATATTGTGTGGATTTGGTTGTAGAGCCACCAATATATAACTCAACGGGGTTGCTGCTAGCTCTAAGGGGGCCTTCGTCATAAGTCAACGAAACCGTGTTACCATTAACATCTGTGATCCCGGTAAGAAACCAGTTATCGTAAAAATTCACTCCGTTCTGGTATTGATTAAAAGCATTTTTGAAATAGGTTATGGCCGCACTATTATCAGTTATCGCTTGTTGGGTGACCATCTCAGGTGCGCCGAATACATAACGGGTGCCTTTGTCATTGATAATGGTAAAAGATGTAATCAAACCTGTACCACTATCGATTACATAAGATGCCTGAATATCTTGATAGGACAGTACCTGCAATTTCTTTGATTTATCAAATACCAACTGACAGGATAATCCGGGAGCGCTTACACTAAATATATCGGGTTCAGTATCCGAGTAGCCGGTAAAATTGGCGTTTATATAATTGATATCAGCTGTTTCATCCGGACATGTGGAAGTATTGTTATCATTCGCGATAGAAAAATTACTGATAATTGTACCATTGTTATTATTTAACCACCCAAGACGGGCGTTGGGAGTCTGTGCATTATCTTTCAGACAATCATCAGGCAGGCCCCTTAACTGCCTGCTGACCTGGCCACCAACTGAAAGATTCCAACCAATGCCCGCTGTACCTTCTACATCTTTCGGTTTGATACCCGTAGCACTGTAGTTCAGGCTTATGGGAACAGATACACTTCCTTTACTGATCTGAATAACCGGGATCGATAACTGAGCTGTACCTGTAAGTGGGTTTACGTTCACCGGGCCTTGAGCGTATAATAATGAATATCCGGATAGACATATGCCTAATAGTAAAAGTAGTTTCTTCATGTAAATGAGGATAGATATAAGATATTTAAACTGCTTCTTTATTCGTTATTGCTGTTTTTCTGTAATGAGGCTACGGTTCTGATCAAAAGATCGATCTGTGTTTGCTGTGTCTTCAGCAGTTTTTCCTGGGTCTCTTTAACTTTAGCGTTTTCTTCTTTTTGTTGGATCAGATACAAGGTCAGTTCTTCCACCTTCTTCATTAACAACTTATTCATCTCTCCCAAATTCAAGCCGTCCTTAGCAATTTGCTGTTCTGATGGAATTTCGGGTAAATGTTGATTTTGATCGATGTAGGCTTTTACCTCTTGAAGCGATGGTAACTGATAATCTTTTTTGAAAACATAATCTGGCCAGTTTGCTGCTAGTTTGACAGTCACAGAGGTGGCTATCATGCTACCATTTACAGCCAGCTTGTATCCACGCGGGTCGGTGGTGCCTATTCCTACGTTACCTAAAGCTTGTACTGTTAATGGGGCTGTATCAACAGAGGCATTCCAAAGTCTGAAATCTGAGTTTTGAGATACATCAAGCCTCCAGGCTTGTACGCCTGTTTTATCTAAGGTCAATACAGGACCGGCGGCCGCCGCTAAATGCAATTGTGTTGCCGGAGCAGTAATACCAATACCAACTTTACCGAGTGCCGTACCATCCGTTTTAGTTCCTAAAATGGTATTGCCATCCAGCGATTTAATAATATCCAGGTCGCCACCATCTGCATTGCCTAAAACACCATTTGGATACTGATATACCCCCCTAAGAGTCCAGTTTTGAGCTCCGGTTGCCCCCGAAAAACCAAGTTGTTTGATGGTAACCACGTTTTTGGCCGGATTATTCGTAGGATCCAATACGCTTCTGATGTTACCAGTCACTACTAGTTTTTCCGTAGGTGCTGTTGTACCAATTCCAATAGAATTAGTAGTTGAAGTAATGGTTCCATTAGTTGTCCATTGAGCGTGTACTAATGGTGAAAAAGCTAAAGATAAGGCTAATGAAAAGATGAGTTTCTTCATGATGCAAGGGGGTTAAAAGTTTAATTAAAAATATATGAGCAGGATCAATCCGTATAGATGATACTGAGTTGTTATGAAACTAATAAATGCTGTTTGACTAATGCCTTTCAAAAGGCTAAGGGCCGGGGGTTTTCTTACTGTGATAATTTCGTCATATACTGTTGTTCAGGTGCTTCAAATATAATTATTTATCATTTAAAATAAATGTTGTGTATAAAATATTCATATTGTTCACTGTAATAATTATCAAACACTTGTGAATTGTTCTGCGAGCCGTTTGTGAAGAAAGAATGCTATCCTTTATTTATAATTTCTGTGCATATTTCGTTGGACTATACAAATATCAATACTATTATTAATTCCGATGGTGACACTACTTTGTCAGTTAAACTTAATTGGGAAAAGTCAGGTATTGAATAATAAGAAGCCTGTTGTTAAGGCAGATTTCTTTGTACTCCATTTATTGGCTTTGATATACTGTAAGTTTGGCCCAATCAAACAAGAAAGAACATAGAGTAAGCAGCCTGCATAAAGATTTATGCTTTACTTGAGAAGCTTTTGCATGCTTCAGAAGCATCAGCCCTAACTTTGCCTAATAATTCATTCTTAACACTACCATCTACCTCAATTCAATTCTATAGACTAACTCATATCAATCCAGGAAAACCAATATTTTACTCTCTATAGGAGGCACTAAAACTTTGGATTACAAAATGAGAATGATCAAGTTCAATCCAAAGAATATTAACTTTTGGACTTTATAGAGGGTGTGAAAATGTTGGATTGGGGTATGTAGATTGGCTGTATGAGTATAGTTAGAATGCCATTTACCTTGACTTCTTAAAAGGTACTGATGTTATATCAAAATCGAGAAATTCCGGGAGCAAAGTGTTCTTTATTTGAGATACAGTATGAGTTAACAACTCTTCCTATCAAATGCTTTAGGTTCGGGTTCCTCTGATATTTGATAACGGCATCAAAGTCATTGCCAAATAAAGTGAAATATTGATACTGGCTCGCCCATCCCCAATACAACTCTATACAAAAGTATGCGCCTCTCGCCGTACGACTTACTGTGTGAAATACAACATGATTAACGATGTCCTGTTCAACTTTCATCTTACCAAGCACATTAGAATTAGGACTATCATGGTAAAACTCTACAGGATATTCTGTTATGTCATTACTGCTTATTGTAATTGAATCTATTGATTGATTATCAACCGATGTTAGTAGTAAGTCAGCATTTAAAAATTTGAAGCTATATGTGTTGGTAAGTATCGCGTCTTCAATTAAATCTGTCATTACTGATTGATGATTAGTGAAGTCTGGAACACCAAGTATATCTTTCATTTTCTCTATAGAGGTACCTGGAAGAAGGTGATCTATTATTCTACTTTCTACGTATTGCAAATGTCTGCGAGGCGAGATTATTAACTTCTTCTGCTCTTCTGTTGTTTTAATAGCATCCTCTTTCCTTTTATCATTGTAATCCCAAACCTTTTGAAATAATAAAACTATCAATCCGCCAACAGCACCCAGCACCTTGAATATTTTAAGCTTACTGTACAAATTACTACTAAGATGTGATGTGTTAATCCAAGGATCATTTCTTTTCGTTAGGGCTGCAAAATCCTATTGCTTTACAACAATCCGCTCGCCTGATGCTATCGACGGCGCGAACAAAGCCAAAGACACTATCTCTAGTCTTAGGATTAACTTTTTGCATCGATTCTATGTATTGCAAATCTGTTTTAAACAAACGGTAAAATCTATTCTTCTCAACAAATTCTTTATCGCAGGTAATCCAGGCCTTTCTCATATTGTGCTCTCCGTCATTTTTTCTCATGCAATCACAAAATTCTTTTGCGAATTTTTGGGGATCGTTTAGTTCTCTTCCATTCTTACACGATGACATCGCTGTGTAAACTTACCTTGACTACTCACGCTTAAAAATAGAGTTTTTTGTTTTGGATCATACTTTTTGCCCTATAAACCCTGGAGCCAGGGAAAAGAAAAATCTGTTATACTTTTGTGGCATTTACTAAGCTTTCCCAATTGCATTGCTCGTCTGCTATGAAAGTGGGGAAGTTTGTTTGCTTCTGATGTTGTACTAAAAAAGTGACCGGCGGCTTATAATTTAAGGATTGGTGTGGTCGTTGATTATTGTAGATCCACATCCATGCATGGGCCATTGCCTGGGCTTCTTTTATCCGGCTAAAACAATAGGCATCCAGAACTTCTTCCCTGAAACTTCGGTTAAACCGCTCCATAAATCCGTTTTGAAATGGTTTGCCTTTCTCGATAAATTTAAGTTCTATACCACGCTCGTTTGCCCATGAAGCCATAGCCTGCGCCACAAACTCCGGTCCGTTATCAACCCTTATCTTTCGAGGAACACCACGCCAGCCCACCAGTTGATCCAGTTGCCTGATGACACGTTTGCTGTTCAGTGTCGTGTCAATAGTAATACAAAGGCATTCACGGTTATAATCATCTATAATATTCAAAGACCGAAAGTTCACTCCCGTACTTAGCACATCATGCATAAAGTCCATAGACCAGGTGATATTGGGATGAATCGGCTGTAACAAAGGCTCCATAACTCTTGCAGGCAAACGCTTCTTACACTTCCGTTTCAAGTTTAATCCCATTGCTGTGTAGATACGGTATACCTTCTTATGATTCCAATGGTAGTTCAGATGCCGCAGGTGGTAATGCATCATCCAGAATCCCCAACGGTTATGCAGAATCGACAGTTCTGACAACAACACCCTTATCTGATCATCATCTTTAGGTTGTGGCCGGTAGTAATACACCGATGGCTGAATATGGAACCAATTGCAAGCCTGCCGAATACTGGTTTTATAATGCGTACGGCAATAAGAAACCAGTTCCCGTTTTTCGGCAGGCCCTAAAGCTTTTTTTCAATCACGTCTTTCATTACGGTGATCTGAAAAGTTTGCTCTGCTACAATCCGCTTGTATTGGGCCAACTCTGCTTCAAGCTCTTTCATACGCCTGAGCTGGTGGATTTCCAAACCCGAATATTTGCTTTTCCATTGATAGAAGGCAGCCTGGCTGATACCATGTTCACGGCAAATTTCAGCAACGGGTTTTCCCGTTTCCTGCTCCTTTAAAATGCCAAGAATCTGGCTCTCGGTGAATTTTGATTTTTTCATCGCTTCAACTTTAAAATTAGCATTTTTATCTACTTTTAAATGCTACGCTTTAAAGGTGAGCTTACAGCTGCAACAATGATAAATACCAGATAAAATCTTAATCGATTCATTTAATTACTTAATTAATGAATTATTTTTAACTAACATGGTAAATAAATCGTCTCACGATAATGGTTGCCATTCCGCTCCAGCAATTTTTAGTATTAATATCGCTATTCCTTTGGTTGATTATGGTTTTATTTCATAATACCAATGATCACTGAACTTTTTTGCTTTACTGAAAAAATTTAACCAGTATGGACTCAACCCGATTCGTTCTCGCAAATAAAAGCACCTGGTTTTGTCACTAAGTTTAAAAGTGATGAACTTACCGAGTGATGGATTCCCCTCGGTTGCAACGCTTTTATTATTGTAAAATGACGGCGTTTTTATATTATAGTACTCTTTCAATATTCTTTCAACGTAGTTTACATAAGAAAGAAATAAATCGGAATCAGATACGCTTTTGAATTTCTCTTTTAAATACTCTTTTACCTCCGTACTACATTTATTGAAAGCGATCTTCTTCTCGACATCATTTGACCCGCGGAAGAAAACTGGTATGGTTATAAATTGGCTCGCTTTTAGATCGTAATCTTCAACATAGTTAAATGATAGATTATATTGATTCGCAATTTTATCGAATTCACTATTATATCGTCCGCCTATATTTAAACTATATAGTTCTTGAAATTCAATGTCTTTGTTGAGTTTATAGAACTGATAGCATAATTCATTTTGACTAACTTGCGGTTGCTTACAATTCACATTTATGGTCAATGCAAAAAAACACATGGTTAAGATACAAATTGCTTTCATTTTATTTTATAATCTATTTATCTCCGGAAAACGATATTTTTAAAGCTCGCCATTTATATTTAAAATATCCCCCTGCATCATTATATCCTTTTAGAATTGCCCTTTGGTCTGCAACCGCGTCACCTGTCCAAGTTCTGTTTTCAAACCATCTAATCAAGCTATTTCGGGAAGTGCTTCCTTGTCCGTTGCTAGTCTTACCCGACCACCATGCGTTTACGTTTGAGGCAATAGCAGTAAGTGTGCTAGTGAACCCCATTCTGGCCATCGCAAATCCCCAAAGGTAATTTCCCGCGTCATCGCCATTGTAACCAACACCGTTGATTACATACATTGTTCCATCGTGATTAATGCCATGCCCGGCTCTAAAATCCAAAGTACCCTTCCCATAAAGGTTATTTCCGTTACTCTCATGTAAGGCATAACCCCATCTTCCGAAAAAACCCTGTTTATCAGCATCAGTGTTCTTCATGAAATTTTCTACATCACTCCGCGACAAAATTTTCAGTTTCTCATTTCCTGTTTTAAGATCGGCTTCATCTAACTTGATGTCATTAAACTCGAACGATTGACCACCAGTAAATGTTTCCTTACCGTCTTTATCTATTGTAGATTCTTGGTTAAATCCGGTAATTTCCTTCTTCCCATTATCTACGGTAAATTGATAAACTCCGTTCTTAAACATCATCAAACTATCACCATGTACATCAATATTTACTACGGGATTTACTCCTCCGTAACTGTAAGGACTTATACCATCATATCTTTCAGCGAAAGCGTCAATGCTTCCCCATCTTGCGATCGCCGGATCATAGAACCTTGCACCATAATCGTATAACCCCAAGTTCTCCTGTAGCTCTTTCTTATTGTAGAGGTATTCATTCTGAGGACTTATTCGTGCTGAACCAGTTGGGATAATATCCATTCCAAATGGATAATAATCATCTGTTTGCACTGATCTGGCTACTCCAGTAGCAGTATCAAAATTCACTCGACTGTTACCTAAATGGTCTGTAATAGAATATTCATAGTTGTATGGAGAGGAGCCGTTTGGCAAAGCCCTTCCTTCTTCAGTTTGAATAAAACTGATCGTGGTAGCCGCCGCTGTGCCATCGTATTGTATGCCCCCAATATAATCTGTTTTAGCAGTCCCGATCAGCCTCGATAGTTTTTGGCCTGCGGCATCGTAGGTATAGGTGGTATTCTTTCCCGTGATCGTTTGCGGCAGGTTAAGCAGATTGTAATTAATAGCGGTTATGCCTTTACTATCGTCACTTGTTAGGTTTCCATTTCCATCGTATGAATAGTTTGAGATCCCCCCCTTTTGCCCGGCAGTACCGGCGACTGCGTCGTTTACACTTTGCAACTTATTTGTACCAGCTGTATATGTATAGTCTATCTGGTCGATTAAAGTGTTAGCTCTATAGCGTATCAACCTGATTATATTACCCATTGGATCATAGTTGATCCCTAATTCATTATTTCCAGTAGTCGAATTACCTGATATCAACCGGTTTAATTGATCGTACGAATAAATATAGTAATTGTTTAGGTTATCCGCTGTACCCCAATACTGATAGGCGATATTACCATTGTATTGCTTACTACTGTTGGTGTTGTAGTACAAACGCTCTGCGAATAGAGGAGCGCTACTGCTCTGCAGCCAACCACGTTCATTATAACTGTAAGTAATTGATTGTTTAAAGGTTATACTGTCAGTACTATGCAGGTTTTTCTTCCATATCTGTCCTAATTCGTTGTATTCAATTTTGGCCAGAATCGGATTCATATCTGCTGCTTGGCCGATATTCTGAAGCTGCTCCCTGGTTGTCAATTTTCTGTCCATATGATCGTAGCTGTACTGATTAATAATAGTCAACCTAGGTGCAGTCGTCGATGCTTTGGTGAAATGCCTCCTGTTTCGGGTGGTTACTTGGTTATTAAAGTTGTAAGTATTAATCACTACGTCGAAGTTAGAAGAATCGACGGCACCGCTCAAGTAGTGTTGTTTATAGCTTCGGATGCTTCTTCCTTTATCATCATAATAATTTACCCCCCAAAGCATATCCGGACTATTGCCGGAGATCGTATTTAATACAGCGGTTTTACTGGCTGTTTGTAAGCCTTTAGTCATCGTGCTTACCCCGTTGATCACTTTGTAGCCGGACGGCAGCTTCGGGATGTTATAATCGTCAAAATAATTAATTGTCAACGTCTTAGAAAGTACCGGGTAACTCCCTAGTACGTATCCACTTGGATAACTATTTACATTGTTAGTCTGATCACGAGTATCCCATTGCGTGACCGCGTAAATATTTCTTTGTAAGGTGGCCAAAGGAATCACTGAACCCGCATTCCAAATTCCAGTCATGATGATCCGGCCAAATTGATCATACTTAGTGACCATCCATTGATTATTTTGTCTTTGCAAACTATCCTGAGTTAATACTGGCTGATCCAATTGGTTATATACCGTAAATTCCCATCCTTTGCCCGGGATTTTCTTTTGAGTCATCCGGTTACGTTCATCATATCGGTAGAGATAGCCGAGGCTTCCGGCAAAAGGTGGAACGCCCGCTGCGTCGGCATTGACACCTGGGGGCAATATAAATGCCAGGTTACCGTAATCATCATAAACATAATAAGTTGATAAGATTTGTAATTGCGCAGGGTTTGTTGAGACATAGATAAATGATCGTTTTAATACCATGCGACCCTGCTTATCCATGTATTCCTCAATAGTACCCCCTCGCCCTGTCTTCCAATTCTCATTCTTAGAAATGATAACGTTTAATTGTCCTGGATCGTAATTTCCACTCCGGATTAACGTTTGACTTTGATCTGCGTTAACGGTAGTTCTATAAAGGGCAACGAGTCTTGTGTGGGTGGTATCAGTTAAAACAGTATCATTATTTGTCTTGAAATCTATTTTTTGCGTATGTCCTGATGCCGGTTGCCAGTCAGTGCCTGGTGCTCCTTGTTCAATTATTCGATCCAGAGGAGATGGCTCAAAAAGTGTTTGGGAATACGGAGCGGTAATCACTGTGATGCCATTACTTTGTTGACTGCCACTAACGCCACTTCCAGTTGGATTATAAAAGGTATTTACTCCTGCGCCCGTGGTCAATGCGTCAATCTTATAACTTCCGTCGCCAGTAGTTGCGACATAAGGTAGATATTTTTGTGTCTCCCGTTCAAACTCATCATAAAAAAAAGGCTGAACGATGTCTTTTCCTAAAGGAGAGCCTTTTACTTTAATTGTTTGCAGCGGTCTCCCCAATCCATCAAAATATTGTATGCTGACTTGCACTTTCGCTTTGTCAGTTGCATTTGTAGTTAGTGAAGTATTGTTAGGTATTCCAGTATTGGGTAAAAATGTTATGATATAATTTTGGTTTGCCGTTGCACCGGGAATTGTCGACTGGCCGTAAGTCAAACTGCATACGAACAATAATACCAATAGCAGGAGTTTGATTCTAAGTAATGGTTTCATTTGATAAGGATTTATTGTTATCTATTGCCCCGCATAATGATAAGTGTAACTCTTAATGATATTCCCATCCTTATCCTTAATATTCATCAGCCGCTGGAAATTATCATATTCGTATGTCGCTCGCTCTCCTTTCGGATCGGTTACGCTTGTGACCCCATTGATTAAATTGTATGTATTGGTTGTTATCTGAGAAGTCTTTAATGCTGTATTTGTTCGGAGTGGCGCTAAAAAGCTATTGACCTGTGCGTCAGTAGGATTTTTTATATTTCTGAAACTTTCAATTGCGGGTAATCCCCCTAAAGCGGTGGTTAGAGTTGTGTAATCTGCGCTCTCAACCTTAGCGATTGGATACATCCCCCCATATCCCCATATATAGGAGGTCTTGGGACCATTTTCCCTGGAAACATTAAGTACATTGCCTGTTGTATCATATCCATAATAGCGCAGCCTAATTTCCGATAGACTTGCCCCCTTTTTGTATTCAACCGTTTGAGGAGCGAATACATTGTTGCCCCAATTATTGTAATTAGCTTTTGTTATATCTAAAATATTCCCATTTACAGATCTGGTCGTTAGTAAAATTGGATTGACAATATTCAAGCTAACCATGTTATTATAAGGCGCTGTAGTTGCGAAATCAGTTGGGTAATTATAGGTGGTTTTCAGCAAATCCCCATTACTAGCTTGGGTAGAAACAGCGGTAGGTTGCGCATTTGCCAAATTGTTATATTCATAGATGGTATTAACCTGTGAATAATTGGCTCCGTTTAGATCATAAGTCAGTGTTTTTACCGTATCAGCATAAATCCAGGCTTTGTGAATAAAATAATAGCTAGTGTTATAATTGCTGCCATACCAGGTTCGCGCTGCGCCGTCAAGTGGAGGGCCACAATACAATCGATAATGCTCTGTAGCAAGATATCCTGTAAAGTCAGCATTAGATTCCGGATGTTTTACAAAAGGAGGATAAATTCCATCATAATGCGTTAATATCTTCTTTGTATAAACACGCCGACCATTCAATATTTTAAATGTTCCCTGATATAATTCAAATCCATTTCTACAACTTTCATTACCGTTTGGTGCGCCAAATATTGCCTCTCCTTTAAATATGGATGCATCGTGGTCCTGGAAGACAGTAAAAGTGTGTTCAATACCGCCGTTTTCAAAATTTTCACCAAACCCTTCCGTCACATTCGCATAGGACACAGGAGTAGCTGTTTTAAAAAGACTTAACGGCGAATTGGAACTGCTGGTAACGAATGCAAAGGGTACGCCGTTCGAACAGGTACCACCAGCAGTACATGCTACCCATAATTTAATTGCCCTCTCAAAATAAGGGATGTTCACAGTGCCTGCTGAAGATTGATCTGGATTGGAGAATTTATTATAGTAAAATTTCTTGATGATGGGCGTACTTGATGCGCCGCTGTAAGTAAGAATCTTCGCAACCCTCACTCCTCCAACTGGTCTATTAATAATTTGATTGGTTATAGTGCCGGGATAATATGATAATTTAACTGTTGCTTTTACATGGTCGCCATATAAAAGAATACCCAATTTATAAGTGCCGGGATCTAGGCTACGGCTTTTTGTAAAACTTTTACCTGGAAGTATAAGCGCTTGATCAATCACATTGTTATTGGCATCCAAAATTTGAATGGAGGCTTGTCTAGTACTATTGGGATTGGTGGACAGTGCGGTACAAGTGCCCGAAAATGTAACTGATTGCTGGGCAGAAATTACAGCCAAATCAGTCCCAATAAAACTTTGCTCCGAGCCCGTTCCTGTATTATTTTCGGCAGAAAAATTTAAATCTTGAGTGTTTGGATAAATAGTTGTTGTTTGATAAGCTGTATTTCCTTCATATATAATACTATCCCGCCCGCCAGTAGGATAAAAGATAGAATTGAGCAGACCTTTTGCAGCAAATAATGGATCAGGATCTCTATTCGCAGTCGCTTTTGGCAGCATTCTTGCGAAATCAGAGTCTTTGGGCTTTGGGATAGCACTAGTGTTGCTTTTTCCGTTAAAATATCCCCAAATGTCCTGAGAGAAAGAAAGAGCACCAGGAACGGAAAACATATCGTTATATCCAAATTGGTGTTTTCTTAGTAACTGTCCTGCTCCGTTATTTTCGGTAAGGGAAATTAAATAGGGCCTGGACGCAGCATAGGCATATTCAAAGTTGAAAGCCTTATACAAGGTTGTTCGATCAGGGCCATAAATATTTATAGTAGAGACAAGCTTGTCATTATCATCTTGGCGATTCGTATAACTAAATTGAATCTTGTCCCCGTGGATTGACGTAATGCTATCTAACAACACACCCTCCGTTCTAAGTGAATTGGTGCAGTTTACGTCAAGCGGATTGGGGCGACCAACCCGATCGTTTGTAGTACAGGGCTTAGTGGATTGGGAGTCGGTAAAGGAATAGATCGTCTGTGAAATACCGATTGCATAGGTGTAAATCAGCGGAGAATAATAAAATGAAATCACGTCACCATTAGGATGAGCGATTTTTTTCAGATACCAGGCCGTTGAAGTGTTATCATAACCTGGCCCACAGCTACCTACATTTTGAGTAAACTCAGTCGCGTTATCGCCAAAAGTATATTGAATTCCATTGCCGTCTGTAATCTTAAATCCACCGATTAATTGACCGCTATTACCTCCCGATGTCAATTCTATTTTCAGTCCTGTATTAGTAAGCGGTACTGGACGAAGTGTTCTGTTTGGTCCTATGGTATCTAAAATGAACTTCCCATTATAACCGTTAAAACTATAGCTAAAAACATCCGGTTGAGCATCTATCGACCCACCTGGTCCCACTCCTTGCAGCGGTATCGTACTTGCTAAAGCAGCCTCAAACTCAAAAAGAGGAAAATCGTTATTTTGTCCTAAGGGAGGTATGGGTCGGACCCTGGTCGATTTTTCATCGATGCTCCCCAAAATAGTCCTCGTTATAACCCCACCAGAGCTCAGTGCCCACTGGTTTCCTACCCTTGAAGCAATTTCATCGATCTTAAATCCGGTAGTCGTGTAATTAATTGCAATCGGTATACTCAATTCTTTTGACTTATAACCCATCAATGAAATCGAGAAATTTGCGGCTCCTGAAGATAATCCGGTATTAACACCGGCATATTTTCCAAGTGATGCCGCGTTCGGGGCGGGTGGAAGAAGATTAACAAGACTATAGTCCTGGGCATTTGCCAGGTTTATCGTTATAAGAATAGCGGTGATAGAGGACAGGAACGCTTTGTTTTTTTTCATATGTTGATAAGGAATATTGGTGTTTTATTACATACAAGTAATACGCTTTGCGGACGCAATTCGAATTATGATTACAATTCATAATTTCATAAAGTGTTCCTAAAACAATTTAATTGACTCATTTTGTATGTCTTATATAATCAAATATAATATTTATTATAAATATTATATTATTTTAAATATTTTCCATGTCCAGAATTTAAATTTTAGGTAAAATGGCCTTTAACATTGGTGGGGATTTCTACGCATAATTCACTTCTATAAGAGACAGCCTAAAATGTGGGATAAAGATATTTGGAACAAAATCCTTATTGTTATCAGAGGCCTCTCTTAACTTAATCATTCTTATATAGGCAAGGACAATATTGCCTAGGGAGGTTTGTATCGAATGAGGCGAGGGGATAATTATTACGAACGAGGTAATAATGGTTTCCTTTACACAAGAAAAAGATTAGACACAGAATTTGATTTTTGAGATTTTAATCTTTCAAATTATCCAGCTTTTTCTGATCCTCTTCGGAAAACTTTACGTATTTAGATAAATCTTTCACCATCTTCCTCGCAAAAACAGCGCCTTCATCATTACTTTTCATCACATCATCTTCGCCAAGATCAGCATTCTCTCCGTATATTGCTTGCTTCAATTCTTTGCGATGATCTAACGCATTCATTTTTCCTCTCAGCTTATCCACCATAGACAGATCAGGTGTGCCTCTTAGCATCAGGTCTTTAAAATCCTTATAAGGAGCAAGGTTTACATTGATCACTTTTTGCATCACTTCTCCTCACTGAAGTACCTCAGTGGCTGAATATTGTTTGCTATTTCTCAACTGCATTTCCATGACCATCCCAAGAAACATTTCTGGCGTTCCATTCCAACTTGGCTTGAAACTAAAAAGCTTCTGAAAAAAAGTTCGTAAACCCATGATCTTAGATTTAAAACCGTATTATATAAAGTTAGTAAAGAAGAATTGTTATATCAATACTTATATTATAAACATCAGCAAAGGCATTGATATGGAAAAAGTGCTTAAAAAGGCACAACGAATTTTTGAATAACCTTAAAAGCGAAACTCCAAAAAGTTTCTTTGAACGTTGGCGAAAACTAAGACATCTGGCAATTATTTACTTGCTTAATGACGCATTTGTTGAAGGCGATAGTTGTCCTGCTTTTAAAAAGCGGCGAACCTAGCCTGTAAATCCTGTATCTAAACCAATATTTAAGTTTTATTGTCTGACCAATACAATATCAACAAAATGATCAATAGCTGTTATCTGGCTCACTATCATTTGCTTTGAGGAAATCGATAATATATGAAAATTATATGACCCTTGCGAACCTGTTGTAAATATTATCCCGATAGCCACATTGTATGTGATGGCCCCGTCAACACTGGTGGTGCCCTTTCCGTTCTGACCATAACTGTAAGTAATATTTTGCGTGGTTACGTCTCCGGGCGTGGCCGTTAACTTTCCGTTTTGATTAACGTAAGTGGTGTCAAGAGTTGCCTTCCAGGTTCCCATAATATCAGCGGCTGTTACAGTTTCGGGATTAAGACCTGAGGACGGTGGTGGAGATGCCGGCTTGCTGTCCTTTTTTGAACATGCAATCATTAATGAGGCAGCTAACAGTACGGTTAATAATTTCTTCATGCAGCAGTGATTAGTGTTTGAACAAGTGAAATTAGTTAAATGTTTTAGCAGTGCCGACTTAACCCTCGCCCATCAACTATTGCAAATTGCATAGTTCACATTTAAGGTCGGCGATTATTCCCTTTATGTGTTTTCCTTAAGCTGCAAAAGATTTGTCCCATCGCGGTGAAGCATTTAACGTTTTCAGTCGTTATTAATTAATATTCATAGATATTGGTGTTAGCGCTCGCAATTCAGCTAAATTTTTTTGATGCCTCCGGCTTTTTTCTTTAAGATATTTACTTTTGGATATGCTCAAACAAATCTGTTTACTACTGGCCTCATTAGCCGTTCCTGTAATTGTCCGTGCCCAGACCAATTGTAGTAAGAAAGCCGACAGTCTTTATGCAGCCAAGATATATGAAAGCGCAGGCCGCTATTACCTGCTTTCGGAACAGGAAGAGGATTTTTTAGGTGCGAAACAAAACGCATTATATAACGCCGCCTGCTCCTTTGCCCTGGCAGGCAAGGCCGATAGCGCTATGTTATTGCTCAGCCGATCGGTCAAATATGGGAATGATAATGTGGCGCACATAAAAACCGATAATGACCTAAGTTCACTGCATGATCGTGCTGATTGGCAAAAGCTGATAGCAAACATACATCCGCGCAAAAAAAGCACCAATATCCCGACCAAAGCAAAGTTGATCACCACCGACGTCCGCAATTTTTGGGATGCCTATGACCGTGCTCAAAAAGATACAATCAACCGTTTAGCTATTTATCGCAAGTACTATATTGACCGAGGTACACCTGGCCTGCAGGATTATTTTACTTACAAAATAACCAAACTCAAGTACTTTGTTAAAGGGCATGACAGTCGTCCGAAATTCTATGCTGCCATCCGCAAAAACACGTACCAGGTTGAGCAACAAAAACCACAGATGATAGCCAGCTTTGTGAAGCTGAAAGAACTTTATGACAAAGCCATGTTCCCGGATGTATATTTTATAATCGGCGATTTTTCATCAGGCGGTACTTCTACGGATAACGGCCTGCTCATTGGGCTTGATCAATGTGTGCGTACACCTGATATCCCGACGGATGAACTAAACTTATGGCAGCGCAATAACTTCAGTAAACTGGAAAATTTGCCTTATATGATTGCCCACGAGCTGATCCACTTTAATCAGGGCGGCATGGCGAGCGATACAACGCTGTTGCACGCGGTTTTAATAGAAGGCTCAGCTGATTTTATTGGTGAACTGATTTCGGGCAATATCATCAATCAACGGCAGCACGAATGGGCAAAGGGTAAAGAGAAACAAATCATGGCAGATTTTGAAAAAGAAATGTACCTGAATCGTACCCACAACTGGATAGCTAACTCTGATCAGGAAACGGAAGACAAACCTGCCGACCTGGGCTATTGGGTGGGCTACCAGATTTGCAAAGCTTATTACCATCAAGCAGCAGACAAGAAACAGGCAATAACCGATATGCTCAACATCAAAGATTACAGGGCGTTTTATAATAAAAGCGGTGTAAACCTATTGTTTTAAAGCTATCGAAACGTAAAGAAATTTTTTTATAATTCAACATTAGCACCTATCGTGATATTGTTTAGGTAAAACCGTTCGGTAGCCAGTGTTCGGGGGATTTTATTTTTAGATTACTAAATACCGCATTTTTTACAGTCATCAATCCAGTATATGTCTTATTCATAGTAATTGCAATAATGCATAAAACGGAATCTATAGCAAAACTCCTTATCAGCAATTTTAATTTACATATAAATGTGCGTAAGTATCATTGAAAAGCAAATAATTTCAGTATCTCGGCAAGATATTAACCTGTCTTTTATTTAATTTATGCCAGTAAATCCGAAGCAAATTTTTCAATTCTTAGTCGATTTCCTTCTAATAATGCATTATATAGTTGTTTATTTTTACGAGGTAAATCGTCAAACGTATTTAATCCATTTTGATTTAAAAACTCTGTCAAATATCTGACTTTGGCTCCTGATAGTTCATTTAATATAATTTCATCTTTATTGATGCCCACCTTAAAAAAATGGATCCATCTATCAATAGAAATTTTTCTCAACTCTGCTTCAGCTATTGAAACCGCATCCCAAGATCTACCATAGTTGTTTCCAATAAGAACGATTAAATATGCCTGAAAGCAGGGCATTAGTGCAGCGGGAGGAATAACTGTTCCGAGACTGGCAAGTCTTTTAACTACACCAGGTTTGTTGTAAAAATTATTAGATGCAAAATGAGTTTCGACAACCTGTTTCGCAGCCTTAATAAATGTTACAGACCTCAAATTTTCGGGTACATAATCAAACCCGCCAACTTTTAGTAAGGCATTCTTCACTCCAGAAATAGCGATCGAATTTCCGGCAGCAGTTACATCCCGATAAGTTGTTCCAATATTGTATTTATCGTTTTCACTGATTTTCTCCCAAATACTTGGTAAGACTACGTTAAGATTTGAAAGAGCAAACTCTAGTGTTACTCCTGATTCATTCTTAATTGCTGTTATCAGAATAGAAATAACCGTTCTTAAGTAAAATAGGTGGATATTTCAGAGCCGTTGATCAATCCGTTCTGGAAAAGAGTTCAGAGTGTTCCATTACACTTTGACCATGCTATCGTCCTGAATTAGAAATTCAAATTTGTTGTTCAATAACACAATTAATTGGTCTAATGAGCACAGAACAATATGGTCAAGCATTCCGGAATGTCCAGAAAAGGGGCCTAAGAAATTGGTATTTCAGAGAAGTTAAAATACCATGAAAGCTGATTTATTTTTCACAGACCTCTCACGTACCTCCAAAAGTAGTTTTAAAGGGTTTAAAATGGCGAATGCGAAACAAGAGCCGAACCATTAACTTATTGATAATCAAAGAGTCGAATTATAATTAAAACCTATTTAACCGTTGACCAGTTTTGATGGCATGCAAGAGGTCATCGGTTCGACTCCGATATTCTCCACCTTGAAAAAAGGCTTTACAATTTCTTGTAAAGCCTTTTTTGTTTCTATTAAAAATCTGTTTCCCAATACTGATTCAGCACCCGGTACCGCAATCGTTTTCGTAGATAATCCTGTATAAGTCTATATTTTTTTGGTTATTTATTGGTGAAATTCACCAACCATACACCAATTAAAACATGAAGAAAAACACATTAATTATATTATTGGCTTTGCTGTTCAGCCAGGCAGCCATTTGCAAAAACTTTACCGTTCGCTCACAGGAAGAGTTTAAAACTGCAGTCTCACAGGCGGTCGCAGGAGATGTAATCATCATCGCCAATGGTACTTATACCGGCTGGGCCGTAAAGGTGCCGACCGTAGCTAACGCAGCTCACCCTTTAAGCATTCGCGCAGAAACCCGCGACAAGGTGATATTTACAGGCGATACCGATCAGTCGGTATTCGAAATATCCGGGAGTTATATCGTATTACAGGGTTTAATTTTTAAGGGCTGCAATGTGCTTAAAGCCGATGGAAAAGTCGGTGTATTGGTAGAATTTAAAAATTCCACAGACTGTCGTTTAACACAATGCTTATTTACACAAAACGCGGCTAAAGCCCAGTTTACGCCACTGGTTATTGTATCTGGTACAGGGCAGCACAACCGGGTAGACAGTTGCCGTTTTATCTCCAACATCGATAACCAGGAACTACAAATAAAGATCACCAAAGAGGCTTGCCCGGTAAATACCCTTATAGAAAATAATATATTTGAAAACAAGGCAAAGGTTAACTGGAAGGTATTTAATGGCGGCGAATGCGTGCAGATAGGTCAGGATCCGGTATTGTTGGGAACTTCCATTGCCAAATCTATAGTGCGTTACAATCGTTTTATCAATTGCAATGGCGAACCCGAAGTGATCAGCAATAAAAGTTCTGGCAATAGTTATATCCATAACTATTTTGAAAACTGTGAGGGCGAACTGGTTATGCGCGGCGGGCACGACTGTGTGATTGATAGCAATGTAATTAATGGCGGCACCGGCGGCATACGCATTAACGGCACAGGTCATATCATTACTCATAATACCATCAGCAATGTTAAAACCGGCATCAGGTTGATGTACGGTATGGGCAGGGGGAAATCGGAGATTGGCTTTTACATAGCAGCCAGCAATTGTGTTATTAAAAATAACCATATCGAAAAAGCCGCTACAGGAATACTGGTGGGAGATAACAAAAATGCCGATTGGACGGGCAAGTTTAATACTACACGCTACCCATCGCGGGTAATACAGGATGTGGCACCCTTTGACAATACAATTGGTGATAATATTTTTACCGATTGCGGTCAAACGATCAAAGAATGATAGTTCGTTTTAAATAAATGTTAACCTAAGAACACTTTATTGAACTTGATGTCGATAGAAACAAAGTTCAGGTATTTTATTTGCATAAATTTTTTAGTTTAGCCAGCTCAAATAATAATTATGGAAAATTTTCAAAAATTAAAAGAATTAATCGCTGCGGCCGAAGCTGATGCTGCCAGTTTTTATGAAAAAGGTAACAAAGCTGCCGGTACCCGTTTAAGGAATGCTATGCAGGCTTTAAAAGTTTTAGCGAGCGATATTCGTAAAGAAGTAACTGAGAAAAAAAACGCTCAATAATCAAACAACGATTTAAAAAACCCCGACCAAATTGGTCGGGGTTTTTTGTTTGCCCTAAATAGCCTAACTTTGTGCCCGATGAAATATATCGCCATCATCATAAGCTTATACATCTCCCTCCTGTCGGTAATGCCGTGCCAGGACAGGGACGATGCGGCATGGGCTCAAACACACCTGACCATCAGGCAGGCTCATGATGGCAATAAGGATTGCACCCGCGAAGCCTGCACACCGCTTTGCTCCTGCTCCTGCTGTTCAAGCGTTCGGGATATCGACTCACAGGCGCAAGTTCCAACCTTTCAGCAAAACACTTTTGTTCCATATCCCGATCTCATCATCCCTGCCTTATCTGAGCAGGATATAGCAATCTGGCAGCCGCCGCAATTAAGTTAATTCGAATTTCCTTTTTATTTTTTTTGCCTGTCATTACCAATGACGAGGCATGGATTGTCGCATTAATTTAATAAAATTTCATGTTTGATCATATTATCGCGTTCTCTATCCGGAACAAGGTAACTATCGGAATCATGACGTTGTTGCTGGTGATTGCCGGAATTTATTCCGCTGCCCATTTACCGGTCGACGCGCAGCCTGATATTACCAACAACCAGGTACAGATCATTACGCAGGCACCCAATCTGGGTGCACAGGAAGTGGAGCAGTTTATTACTGCTCCTATTGAACTATCCATGGCCAATATTGCCGGGATAGTTGAAAAACGATCTATCTCCCGTTCGGGCATCTCCGTTATAACCCTGGTTTTTAAAGACAATATTGATATATACTGGGCACGCCAGCAGGTAACTGCCCAGTTAAAAGAAGCCGAAAGCAGTATACCAACTGATCTTGGTCAGCCCACACTTGCCCCAATAACTACCGGCCTTGGCGAAATTTATCAGTACGTGATCCATACCAAAAAGGGTTATGAGCAAAAGTACACAGCTACCGATCTGCGGACCATACAGGATTGGCTGGTACGCACACAATTAGCTGGTACAGTTGGCGTAGCCGAAGTAAGTGGCTGGGGTGGTTTTGTTAAACAATACGAAGTTGCGCTGGATAACGACAAGCTCAATTCACTGGGACTTACTATACCCGATGTGTACTCCGCTCTACAAAAAAACAACGAAAACACAGGCGGCTCCTACATCGAGCAACTCAACAACGCTTACTTTATCCGCGGCCTGGGGCAGGTAAAATCACTGGATGATATCAAAAAGATTGTTGTAAAAAATGTAAAAGGCTCGCCCGTTTTAATACGCGATATTGCCATGGTGCAGTTTGGCAGTGCCACCCGCTACGGCGCAGTAACCCGGAATGGCGAAGGCGAAGTTGTTGCCGGTGTTACTTTGATGCTCAAAGGCGAAAACTTTAGCCAGGTGATCAAAAATGTAAAAGAGCGCATGGTGCAGATCAAAAAATCATTGCCCGAGGGTGTAACCATTGAGCCTTTCATTGACCGCACCGAACTGGTTAACCGGGCCATCGGTACCGTAAAGCGTAACCTATTAGAGGGTGCGCTGATCGTTATTTTTGTGCTGGTGCTCCTGTTGGGCAACTTCAGGGCAGGCCTGGTGGTGGCTTCGGTTATTCCGCTGGCTATGTTGTTCGCGTTTCTGATGATGAGGCTGTTTAATGTTTCTGGCAACCTGATGAGTTTAGGAGCTATCGACTTCGGACTTATTGTGGATGGCGCGGTAATTATTGTGGAAAGCGTGGTGCATCACATTACGAGCGGTCGCTACCAAAATAATACTATCGAAAAGCTGAGTACCGAACAAATGGATACGGAGGTACAAAACAGCGCTGGCAAGCTCATGAAATCGGCGGCTTTCGGGCAGATCATTATCCTCATCGTTTATCTCCCCCTATTGTCGCTCATCGGTATCGAAGGTAAAATGTTCCGGCCGATGGCGCAAACCGTGGCCTTTGCCATTTTGGGTGCGTTCATCCTTTCGCTTACTTATGTACCGATGGCCAGCGCCTTGTTCCTGAGCAAAAACACGGTACACAAAACCAATATTTCAGATCGTATCATCACTTTTTTACAGCGTATTTATCAGCACGCGCTGGTGGCTGTATTGAAAGTAAAAACGCTTATCGTTGTGGTGGTTTTTATATTATTTGGTATCTCGATATGGGCATTCAGTCGCATGGGTGGCGAATTTATTCCTACACTGGAAGAAGGCGACCTCACCGTGGAGATCTCGATGATGCAGGGCACCTCACTTTCCGAAGTGGTTAAAACCTTCGGAAAGGCCGAGAAATTATTGAAAGCTCGTTTCCCGGAGATCAAACAAGCGGTTACCCGGATAGGCAGTTCGGAGATACCGACCGACCCTATGCCTATTGAAAAAGCAGATATGATGCTGGCGATGAAACCAAAGAGTGAATGGAAAAACGCCGCGACCAGGGAAGAAATGTCAGCAAAAATGGAAGCCGTACTGGAGGAAATTCCCGGTATCCATGCCTCTATCTCGCAACCCATGCAAATGCGTTTTAATGAATTGATGACCGGCATCAGGCAGGATGTTGCCATTAAGATTTATGGCGAAGACCTGGATGTACTGGCTGATGAGGCTGGCAAGATCGCAAAAGAGATATCGACAGTAAAAGGTGTAACCGAGCCCTATATCGAAAAAGTGATCGGTTTGCCTCAGATCCAGGTAGCCTATAACCGCGACAGGATGGCCCAATACGGCTTAAATATCAGCGATGTGAATATGATACTCAAAACCGCCTTTGCCGGCAATGTGGCCGGTGTGGTATTTGAGGGCGAAAAACGTTTTGATATGGTGGTGCGCATGGACCGCAACCTGCGCGAAAACATTGCCAACGTGGAGAACCTACTCATCCCACTCCCCTCGGGCAATAAAGTTCCGCTGAACCAGGTGGCGGATATCGGTATCAAAGATGCCCCGGCCCAGATATCCCGCGAGGATGGTAAGCGCCGTATCTATGTAGGTTTCAACGTAGAAGGCCGCGATGTGGAATCAACCGTAACCGAGATCCAGAATAAACTGGCTAACCGGATAAAATTACCCGGTGGTTATTATATGACCTATGGCGGGCAGTTTCAGAATCTGCAGGCGGCAAAAAGCCGCTTGGCTATTGCCGTGCCTGCTGCTTTGTTGTTTATACTGGTGCTGCTGTATGTTACCTTTCGCTCGGTTAAGGAAAGCCTGCTCATTTTTACGGCTGTACCTTTGGCTTCTATGGGTGGTGTAGCAGCATTACTGCTTCGCGGAATGCCGTTCAGTATTTCGGCGGGGGTTGGCTTTATTGCCCTGTTTGGTGTAGCGGTGCTCAATGGCATTGTGCTCATTGGCTATTTCAATCAACTGAAAGAAGAAGGCATGAGCAATATTTACGATCGTGTACTCGAAGGCACCAAAACACGGCTGCGCCCCGTACTGATGACGGCCTCTGTTGCTTCGCTGGGCTTCCTGCCTATGGCGCTGTCATCAAGTGCGGGTGCCGAAGTGCAAAAACCACTGGCTACCGTAGTGATAGGCGGCTTGGTTACTGCCACGTTTTTAACCCTGTTTGTATTGCCTTGCCTGTACCTGCTATTTAACCGGAAAGAGGTAAGTAAAATAAAACTACCCAAGGCAGTGTTAACTATTTTGATCATGGGCATGCTGGCAATAGCCGGTGCACCCAAAGCAAATGCGCAGCAAAACGCACCATTAACACTGGATAGCGCGATAGCCAAAGCATTAAATCAAAATCTGAAAGTGCGATCTGCCGGGCTATCGGTTGAGCAGGCCCGGGCTCTACAAAAATCATCGGCCGATTTGCCCAAGACCGAGTTTCTGCTTACGCAGGATCCTACCAGTGGGGGTAACATTGATAACAGTATCGCCGTAACCCAAAACATTGCCTGGCCGGGATTGTACAAAAACCAACGAAAACTGCTGAACCGGCAAACTCAACTGGCCGAAAGCTCGGGCGCTGTAACCCGTGCCGATATCATTAAACAGGTACGTAGTGCCTGGTATGCTTACCTCCTGAACCGGGAAATGCTGCGGGTTTTGGACCACCAGGACAGCATCTACTCAGGCTTTGTAAAAAAGGCGGAGATTCGGCGCAAAACCGGCGAAACATCCGCTCTGGAAGTGATCAGCGCCCGTAATAAATACCAGGAGATTCAAGCGATACGGATCGGCACCCAAGCTGATCTGCGCAGTAATGAATTGGCCCTCCAGCAATTATTGAATATGGATGAGCCTGTGACGGTAAGCGAAAGCGCCTTACCGATACTGCTTGATCTGCGGTCTGATGCCGCTAATGTGGCCGATAACCCGCAGGTAGGCATGGGACTTCAGCAGATTGAGGTGGCCAGGGCAAAAGTGGCCGTTGAAAAATCGCGATTGATGCCCGATTTTACTTTGGGCTATAACCAGCAGCTGCTTATTGCTGGCTTCAATCCGGCCAATATCAACCGGAGCTACTCGCCGGGTACACGCATTGGTGGTTTCCAGGTGGGGGTTGCCGTACCAGTTTTCAGTAAGGCTTATACGGCGCGTATCCGGTCAGAAAAACTGGGGGCACAGGTGGCCGAGATCAATTACCGCCAAACCCGTCAGCAACTCAGCACCCAATATGAACAGGAACTGCAGCAATATCAAAAATTCAGACAGGCGGTGGATTATTACACCTCCGGTGGATTAAAGCAAGCCGATGAGCAATTACGAATAGCACAGGTATCCTTCAATCTGGGCGAGATAGGCTATATCGAATACATCCAGAATACATCCGCGGCTATACAAACCCGGTTGGCTTACCTCGACGCAGTGAGTCGCCTGAATCAATCGGCTATACAAATTCAATATATCAAAGGGAAATAAAATGAAAACTCAACAATATAAATATGCTATACCGGTACTGATTATTTTGGGTGCCGGTTTGCTGGCTGCCTGTTCGGGCAATTCGGCAAAAAAAGAAAATGACAGCCCGCAGGAGGCTGCCAATGTAAAAGCTGTCAAACCGGATAACTTGATACTTACCGAAGCACAAATGAAAAATGTGGGTATTGAAGTAGGTGTTATCCCGCAAAAGAATCTCGACGCGGTGATCAAAGCAAACGGTCAGCTGGCCGTTCCGCCGCAAAACAAGGCGGATGTGAGCATCCTTTCAGGTGGGGTTATCGGCCATATCAGCGTGCTCGAGGGGCAGCAGGTAAAACGCGGGCAGGTGCTGGCTACCATCAGTAATCAGGACCTTATCAAAATACAGCAGGATTACTTGGCTGCAAAAAGCAATTTTACTTATGTACAGGCAGAGTTTAACCGGCAACGCCAGTTACAGGATGCAGGCGCTGGAACCGGCAAATCATTTCAATCGGCGCAGGCTACCTATAATGCGGAGCTTTCGCGCATCAACGCTTTTGAAAGCCAGCTCAGACAATTAAGTATCAATCCTGGCAGGATCAACAGCGGTAATATTGTTTCCAGTTTCCCGGTGGTTTCGCCCATTACCGGAACCGTAGGTAAAATATCTGCCAACACCGGGGCTTATGTTCAGCCGGGTACATCGATTATGGAGGTGGTTGATAACTCCAAGATCCATTGTGATCTTACCGTTTTTGAAAAAGACCTGATGCAGGTAAAACTTGGTCAAAAAGTAAATTTTCAGCTCACCAACCAGGGCGATATGATGATCACAGGTAAGATCAATGGTATCAACAAATCGTTCGAGAACGAAAGCAAAGGCGTTATTGTTCATGCTGAGATCGATAACCGGCAGCACAAAAACCTGATCCCGGGAATGTATGTTACCGCCCTCATCAATATAGGCAGCCACATGGTACCGGCAGTGCCGGTTGAAGCGGTGGTTCGCTCAAGCGGCAGACAATACATTTACATCGTAACCAACGAACAAACAGGCGCAGGTAAAACAACCAGTTACAGCTTTAAAAAAGCAGAAGTAGCAACCGGTGTAATGGAATTGGGCTATATAGAAATTAAACCCATGAGCAATTTACCCGCCAATGCCAAAGCGGCACTAAAAGGAGCGTTCTACCTGGAATCAAAAGCCGAAGGTGGATCGGATGATGATTAATTATTTGGCCTAAATAAGAATAGCTCAGCTGCCGCGGGCTTTCAGCCCGTGGTATGCATGGCTTCAGCTTTCAGCTGAAAGCTTTAATCATGCCATCCACGAGATACGCTAATCTCGCGGAAGCAAAAGAATTTTTCAACCCCCATCGAGGTTAAAGCTTTGTAGAAAAATTCAGCTCAAAATCCAGTGCCGTAGGTACTGCACACAAATGGCATGCTAAATGTTTATTCTCTTTGTTTACTACAAAGCTTTTATTCCTCCAGAGTATCCTTAAATTACCTTTTACAGCTAATAATTGTAGAAATCACTTTTATTCATTTCTTAAAAAGAGTAGTCTCTAATTAAAAAACTTTAAAAAGTATACATATTAAATTATAGCGTATCCGGGTTTGGGATAAAATTCATGAAAGCCTGGAACTTGGCGTAGTAATTTTGCATGTTAAGCTGGTAATAATACGCGCCTCTTTTTGAGCCCGCTTTATCCTTATCGGCCAGCTTAATCAACAAGCCGGTTGCCAATACCCTTTTGCTGAAATTGCGCTTATCAATGGTGGTATTAAAAACACATTCATAAAGTGTTTGCAACTGCGGAATGGTAAACTTAGTAGGTAGCAGCTCGAACAAAATAGGGTGCATAGCGGCCTTATAACGGATGCGCTTTTTGGCCTGCTCCAGCATTTCCTGCTGGTCAAATATCAATTTGGGGGTACGCTTGAGTTGGAACCATTCGGCATGATAGTCTGAACTGATCTGGGTTTGATACTTCTGTATATCAATAAGCGCGAAATAGGCTACAGAAACAGTACGTTCCATAGGGTCGCGGTTAGGTTCGCCAAAAGTATAAAGCTGCTCCAGGTATACACCTTCCAGCCCGGTTAATTGTTTGAGGATCCGGTTTGCTGCCTGATCAATACTTTCATTGCCCTGCACAAAACCACCCATCAGGCTCCAGTTTCCCTTCTCGGGCTGAAATCCTCTCTTGATCAGTAATAGTTTTAAAACCTCTCCGTCAAACCCAAAAATAATGCAGTCCACAGCCAGCAGTAACCTGGTCTGTTTAGAGTATTTTAGCATCTTATATAATCCGAATTATAATAAAAAACAAATATAGAATTACATTCGATATAAGCATAAATAAAAGGATTTCCAAGAAAAAAAATAAAAGGACAAATATTGATTGCAAAAATAAAGTAAGGTCTGTGATTTTGATACGCCACATTAATTGTTTATTAAACGATTAATGTGGCGTATTTTAAACCGACTTGTGAATTAATGTTTGATAAAGATAGGCTTCCTGATGGTTTGATTGCTGTTTTTTATATGAAGGTAATATATGCCATCAGGAATATTCTGAATATTCATTGTTAATGTTCCTCCATTTTTCTTGGAAGAAAAAAGTAAAACTTTCCCTTTGTCATCATACAATGTTGTCGAGAAATCATTGTGTTGATCTGACGATGATGCCTGTTCTTTTATTTTACTTTGATTACTGGCGGTGTTGGTTGGATTGTAAGAAACATTTAGTACGGAATTTGAAGGATTAGGGTAGACAGTAAAATTAGCGCTGCCACTACCACACGCTAACGGATCGGGTGCTAAAGTATATGATTGCGCAGATGTACCGCAGGTGCTAACTGCTTCCGCGGCAAAATAATAATCGTTTCCACATGCTAAATTACCGTTTATGGGCAAAACTATGCGAGGCAGGGTTGTATTGCCTTTATAAACTGCGTTTACGTACCAATTATAAGATGTAGCATTTAGTACCGGGTCTACAGATATCGAAAAACGACCGGGAGGAGCATTTACACCATAAGAAACCAGGCCGGGTACTTGAGTCCCAAAATATAAGGGTATGCTTATCGGGTTTGAATTGCCACAAGATCCTGATAAACCAGTAACTGTTACGGCGCCGTTGGCCGTTGCCGTTGGGCTTGTTATCGTTACAGAGTTTGAAGCGGTTGTAGCGCTGGTGCCCGAGCCATTGACCAGATAACCGGGAGGCACTGACCAGCTATACGATGTCGCCTTGGTTGATGAAACAGTTACCGTATTGCTACTTGTTGAATTACAAAATATAAGATTCGGATTGTTTTGTGTCAGATCAATAGGAGGAAAACTGAGGGAGGGTGATGTTGTCCATTCACCGTAACCATTATAACCACCATCG
Organism: Mucilaginibacter sp. 22184; assembly: GCF_052045695.1. NCBI lineage: Bacteria > Pseudomonadati > Bacteroidota > Sphingobacteriia > Sphingobacteriales > Sphingobacteriaceae > Mucilaginibacter > Mucilaginibacter sp. 22184. The sequence goes on along the minus strand of NZ_JBQEPI010000013.1, from coordinate 141,649 downwards.
CAAGCGCTTTTAACCCTAAATTTAACATTGCCCGCATGCACACCATCCGTATGTACAGATATGGTTACACGTGCATAATCTGTGTTAATACACGTAGCATTAGTGTTTCGGGTAACACTATTTACAGACCAACCGGTGGGCAGTGAAATAGTACTACTTGAATTAACTGCAGACCAGAGATTATCATTATAGTTTGAATAAGACACTGGTAGCCAAAATGTTATAGATATGTTTTGGGCCACTCCACAACTCAACGGGGCGATGGCCTGGTCACATGCATTGGTGCCGCCATTGGCAAAACCGGCTGGATAAACGTATTTCTGTATATATAAAACAGCAACCGGCGATCCGCTTATGGCTGTATTGCAGCTGCCCGTAATTGGAAAAACCTCCAGCATACCATCATTACTCATATTTGTATCCCAGGTAACACTTATTGTTGGTGCGGTACATACTTGTGTCTGCCCGCTTACATTACCTTTTGTAATCCTCCATTTATAAAAACTATAAGGGGTACCCTGGTGAATAAAGCCATACTGCACGGTTGACCCGGGACAGGCAATAGCATGTGTTTGATCAGTCATATTTCCTCCCGTTATACGATCCTGAGCCTTGACAATTTGAACCAGAAATAAAAAGAATAAAATAATGTAGATTTTTTTCATGGCAAGTTAGGTTTAGTTTATTTAGTATAATATTACGAATATTTTACTTATTTTTCTTCTTTTTGGATAGTTTTGCGATCTTATTAAATTGCAGACAAAGACTTATCCAATGGTCAAAATCTTTTATCTTCTGCAGGTTTTCCGCTTCCACAAAAACAAAATCTTTCATTACCCGGTTGCCATTTACCATCTGGCGGCAATTATCGTTTTCCAGCGCAATAGCGGCCTGTTCCCTACCTATGCGGCATAACATATCCTTATCGCGAATGCAAACACACATTTTATCGTTAACCATAAAGCATAGGCCCTGAAACATTTTTACTTCATCAACCTGCCCCTGATCGCTAAGAGCCTCGCGGATGCGGTTAGCTAACAATTCGTCGTATGCCATAATGGAGAGTCAAGATATTAAGAGTCAGGAATCAAGATTAAAACCAAGGGGCTAATCATCGCATCACTGGCTGCATTTAAATCAGCTCTTGATTCTTGATTCTAATATCTTGATTCTTTTTTAAAACTGCTCCAATTTTTGCAGATCCTTGCGTATCCGGTTCTTTTCGGTAGTTGTTTTGGCCTGTTTCAGCGCGATCTGTAAATGTTTTATAGCCTCATCCTGGTTAACCCCGGTATACAGATGTCCCAGTAACACATGATATAAATGGTTGTCACCCAACTGCAGCTTTTCGGCTTCGGCTATAGCTTCCTGATTGCCCCGGGCTTTAAAAAGGGCATAAGTTCGGTTTAGCGCTGCAATAGGCGAATACGCGATTTGCAGCAGGCCGTTATATAAGTGTAATATATTCTCCCACTTTTGGGGCGTATCAGTGTTGATGGTATGCCAGTAGGCAATGCCCGCCTCCAGGTGATATTTGCCTAATTGATCACCGTGCGATGCCCGGTTCAGGTAATCATTCCCCCTTGCTATCAGCTCGGCGTTCCATAAGCTGGTATCCTGTTCATCATAGCGTATCATTTCGCCATGCTCATCGGTACGTGCTTCAAAACGCGAGGCATGAAAGCACATGAGGGCAATAAGCGCGTTGGTATCGGGCAAATTGGTGCTTTTGTTTTCGGTTAATAAAACGGCCAGGCGCAATGCCTCCAGGCAAAGGTCTTTACGCAGGGTAGTGTCTTTACTGCTGGAATAATAGCCTTCGTTAAATAATAGATAAAGGGTTGTTAAAACAGGTTGTACCCGGGTACCGATCTGCGACGGTGGCGGAAACTCAATCTTTACATTTTCCTCACGCAGTTTTTCTTTCGCACGGAAAAGCCTTTTGTTGATGCTCTCTTTATTGGATAAAAATGCATCGGCTATTTCGTTAATACCAAAACCGCAAAGGATGCGAAGCGCCAGGCCTATCTGTGCTTCGGGTGGTAGTATCGGCTGACAAATAGCGAACATCAATTGTAGCTGACTATCACGGATGTGCTCGTCCGACAGATCGATCACCATTTCTTCACTACCTTCATAAGCCGCCTGCAAGTTGCCCCTTATTTTTTGGGCAAACAGTTTGTCGCGCCTCAGATGGTCTTTGGCCTTGTTGCGGGCCACGGTATATAGCCAGGCCACCGGATTATCGGGCAAGCCTTTTAAACTCCATACTTCCGATGCTGTTAAAAAAGTGTCGCTGGCAATATCTTCGGCAATTTCGGGGTATTCAAAACCAAAATGCTTATAAAGCACCGAGGCTATTTTACGGTATTCGGTACGGAATAAATGGGGTAATAACTCTTGTTTATTGATATCGGCAGCCATATTGGTTTATCAGGATCCTAATATAAACGGAATTTCTGCACTGCTGTTTAAACTTTTAAAAGCATGGCACAAACTTTACAATCTATCATTAATACTTTTATACAAGTGTAGCATTTTAAAAAAGCCCGTATCTAACAACGCATACGGACTGGCCCAGGGAGTTTCAAAATATGTCATTCGAAGAAATATACGATACTTATTACAGCAAGATATTCCGCCTGTGCATGGGGTATATGAACGATCATGGCTGGGCGCAGGATGTTACGCAGGAAACATTTATTACCGTATGGCAAAAGCTATCGCAGTTTCGTAACGAATCGGCCCTGGGTACCTGGATATATCGTATAGCGTCCAACCATTGTTTAAGGCAGTTGGAAAAGCAAAGTAAAATGCCCAAAGGCGAAATGCCTGTTCAACTGGAAGATAAACCACCACCAGATACCGGCAATCAGGTAGCTTTGCTGTACCGATGTATTGCCGAGTTACCCGAGATCGATCGTATTATTATTTCATTGGAACTGGAGGATGTTAAACAAGCCGAGATAGCCACTATAGTAGGCCTTTCCGAAACCAACATCAGGGTAAAAGTTTACCGCATAAAAGAAAAGCTCTCACAAAAATTTAAAAAGTATGAGCACCAATATTGATTTTAAAGCGCTTTGGCAGCAACAGCATGTTGATGTTAAACCCGATATAAAGGAGGTTATTAAAAAAGCCGGACGGTTAAAGAAAAAGGCCAGAAATAAACTACTTTGGACAAATGGCGTGCTGATAGCAGTAACTATTTATTATATCCTTTTTCTGTGCTGGAGCAACCACCAGATCACCACGCTTATGGGGGGTACGCTTGTAATTATTGGCTTTGTAGGCTATCTGGTAATTTCAAACGGTTTATTAATAGATCTGTTCAAAAGCCATACAGAGGTAGATAGTTTTGCTTATTTAAAAAAACTATTGGCTATCAACCGGAAACAGGAGTTTATTCAAACTAAGGTATTAAAATTGTATATCATAACGTTATCCATAGGCGTAACTCTGTTTATGATAGGGCCGGCTATAAAAATGGGTGTTATTTGGGGAAGTGTTGTGTATATTTGTTTATTCGCATGGATGGCTTTCGCTTATTTTTACCTAATACCGCGGAAAATTAAAAAACAACGCGCCGAATGGGCGGCTATTATCGAAAAACTACAGACTATTAACGATCAGTTAACTCAAACGGGGCATCTGGAATGATATACTGCCTATATTGATAAATTATTAATTAATTAGGCTTAAGTTTGAAACAAATTCAGTATTTTAACATCTAAGGGGTTATGGAAGGTAACAAAATAATACAGGCAATTACACATTTATTCAAAAGCGTTGATAACCGCGATTGGGAATCAGTGCACAACGTAATGGCAGAAACTGTTTTGTACGACTATACTTCGATGATAGGCGGTGAACCTTCTGTACAAACTCCTCAGGAAATTACAGATCTGTGGTCGCATTTTATGCCGGGCTTTGACTCTACGCATCACCAGATTTCCGAGTTCAGGGTAAAATTGCACGGCAACCAGGCCGACGCGGATTATGTAGGCAAGGCCGACCATTTTCTGGACGATGATGTGTGGACAGTTTCCGGATCTTATCATACCAAACTGGAAAAACGAAACGGCGTTTGGCTGGTCACTCATCTTCAATTAAACTACGATAAGCAAAGCGGTAATACCGGACTGCCCCAACGGGCCAAAGAACGGTTAGCCAAGCTGCAATCTTAATGTAAAAATCTATGGTGATGGCTGCATATAAAGTGCGGCCATTTTCGTGCTTATTTGAATTTCATAACTTTGAGTATGCAGCCTACCGAAACAATCGAAGAATTTTATGAAGGTCATCCCGGCATGAAGATGAAGCTCCCGGGCGATAATCAGCGTGGCGCCGGACATTTCAATGTATACCCGAGGGGCGAGATCTGCCATAATCTTACTAGCTATCACCGCCGCGATTTTTATAAAATATCGCTAAGCATTGGTGGCGGTACTTTGTATTATGCCGATAAGGGCATCACGTTTGATAAATGCGCCCTGGTATTTTCAAACCCAACCATCCCCTACTCCTGGGAGGCAGCCCCGGTTGAGCAAACAGGCTATTTTTGCCTCTTTACCGAGGACTTTATCAGCAGCAACAACCGCAGCGAAAGCTTTATCGATTCGCCGTTATTTAATGTGGGGGGTAGCCCGGTTTATTTTGTTAATGATGAACAGGTAACGATCATCAGCGATATATTTTGCAAAATGCTGGATGAGATCGATAGCGATTATATATACAAATACGATCTGCTCCGTAATTACGTAAACCTTATTGTACATGAAGCACTTAAACTAAAACCGGCCGATAATTTCTTCAAGCACAGTAATGCTTCATCGCGTATAGCCAACTTATTTATGGAGTTACTGGAGCGCCAGTTCCCTATTGATTCGCCCAACTATGCTTTGAAGCTGCGTACTCCTGCCGATTATGCCAATCGCTTATCGGTACATGTAAACCACCTGAACCGGGCAGTAAAAGAAATCACCGGCAAAACTACGAGCATGCATATTGCCGAACGTGTGGCCAAAGAAGCCAAAGCCCTGCTACGCTATACCGACTGGAACGTGGCCGATATTGCCTATAGCCTGGGTTTTGAATATCCGGCTTACTTTAACAATTTCTTCAAAAAACAAACCGCGCTCAATCCAAAAGCCTACCGGGTTTAAATTAAGGGCTTCACATTCTCCTCAGTTAAAAGTACTCCGGAGGCGTAAAAGCTTGTAGAAAGCAAAAGCATAAGATTTAGCATGCCGTAGGTATGCAACCTGAGTGCAGTACCTACGGCACTGACCCAGAAATCGTTTTTTCTACAAAGCTTTAACCCCGATGGGGTTAAAAGTACTCCGGAGGAGTAAAAGCTTTGTAGAAAGCAAAAGCATAAGATTTAGCATGCCGTAGGTATGCAACCTGAGTGCAGTACCTACGGTACTGACCCAGAAATCGTTTTTTCTACAAAGCTTTAACCCCGATGGGGTTTACATAAAACCCTAACTTAATTACATTGCTCCCTTATAAGAAGGAGCGTTGAAGCCCTCTCCTTTGGAGAGTAATAGCCCATGGTTAAACAGATACATCAATACTATCGCAAAAAGGGGCTGTCACCCTGAGCGCCGTCGAAGGGTCAAGCGCAGAGGCCTGCCCACCATGCTTCGACGGAGCTCAGCATGACAGCCTTTCTTGGCAAATGTCTAATCATGCGCTATTACTCTTTGGAGAGGATTTAGGTAAGGCGCATTGTTTGAATTTTATAGGTTTTGGTTTGATATGTGTAAACGGTGCAGTTATTGTGTCCATATATTTGTATTATCAAAACAGAAATACCATGGAATACAGAAATTTGGGAAATACAAACGAAAAACTATCGGCCATTGGCCTGGGTTGCATGGGCATGAGCTTTGCCTATGGCCCCGTAGATAATGAAGAATCAATAGCCACGCTTAATCTGGCGCTCGACCTTGGTATCAACTTTTGGGATACTGCCGATATGTACGCCAACGGCAAAAACGAAGAACTGATATCAAAGGTACTTAAAACCAATCGGGATAAAGTATTCATCGCAACCAAATTTGGGTTCAGGTACCGCGACCCGAATGCTCCTTATGCCGGCAGCGGAAACTCAAATGTTTATTTCGACGGATCGCCCGCGCATATCAAAAACGCTGTGGAGGGAAGCCTGAAACGTTTAGGTATCGACACCATCGATCTGTACTATGCTCACCGCATCGACCCTAACGTTCCCGTTGAGGAAATGGTTGGTGCGATGGCCGAGTTGGTTAAAGAAGGCAAAGTGCGTTACCTGGGTTTATCAGAAGCATCTGCAGCCAGCATCCGCAAGGCACATGCCGTTCACCCTATAGCCGCCTTGCAAAGCGAATACTCTTTACTGAGCCGCGAAGTAGAAGGTGAGATCCTTTCTACTCTGCGCGAACTGAATATTTCATTAGTGCCTTACAGTCCGCTGGCTCGTGGCCTGGTGACCAATGCGGTAAGTAAAGACGAATTAGCTGCCGATGATTTCCGCAGGACACTGCCTCGCTTTAGCGACGATAATTGGGACAACAATCAAAAACTAGCGCATGCCTTTGCCGATATTGCCCAACAAAAAAACGCATCCCCGGCACAGCTGGCTTTAGCCTGGGTATTGGCACAGGGCAATGATATTATACCAATACCTGGTACCAAAAAACGTAAATATCTACAGGAAAATGCCGGCGCTGTTGATGTGAAACTGTCCGCGGCTGATTTAGAAGAAATAGGCGCCTTGTTGCTAAAATACCCGGATACCGGTGGTCGTTACAATGAAGCTTCTTTAAAATTGACTAACCTGTAATGAAAGCCATTTATTTTGAAGAAACAGGCGAGGCTCAAAATGTGCTGTTATTAAAGCAATTTGAGAAACCCATTCCAGGAGCCAACCAGGTAATTGTAAAGCCCTTGGGCTGCCCTATAAATCCTTCAGATTTTTTCTTCATCAGTGGTACATACCGGTTTAAGCCCGAGTTTCCGCAAATAGCTGGGCTGGAAGGGGCCGGCATTATTGAAAGTACAGGCCCGGGTGTCGACTTACCGGTTGGCACTCTGGTATCTTTTTTCAGTCGCAATGCATGGGCCGAGTATGTATTGTTGTCAAAAGATGATGTGCTGGTATTGCCCAATGATTTTCCGGTAGATAAAGCCAGCCAGTTTACCCTCAACCCTATTACCGCCTGGGGTTTACTGGAGCGGGCTGATCTGAAGGCCGGCGACTGGCTATTGATCACCGCAGGTGGTTCCGTTGTATCAAGACTCATCATACAAATGGCTAAACTGCGCGGCATCAATGTGATAGCTACCGTACGTGATGATAAAAACACAGCTACCTTAACATCTTATGGAGCCCATGTGACCAATATAAGTAAAGACAACCTGGTTGAATATGTGCAGCAGATAACCGATGGCAAAGGCGCTCATGTGGCTCTGGACGCGGTGGGTGGCAACACCGGCTGCGATGTTTTAAAATGCCTCCAACCTGGCGGCCAGTTAATTATTTACAGCCGTTTAAGTACCGACCCTATACAGCTTTATGGCGCCGATGTACTTTACAAAAATATATCCATCAACGGCTTTGGTATCAGGGCCTATCTGGAAAGCAAAACAGTCGAACAAAAGTCCGGTATTATACAATCGCTGGTAACCATTATTGGCCATCCTGATTTTAAAATGGAAGTCGCCGCAAGCTTTCCGCTTGATGATTACCAGGAAGCCATCAAAACCGCTGTTGAGACAAAAAAAGAAGGAAAAGTGTTGTTTAAATTTTAAACATCTCAATACACCAATGTATGCTAAGTAAAGATCTTGCAGTAAATAAGTTATATATCATCCCGGCAGGTCATGGGATGTTAAAAGCGTTTTTCTTTAATACTGATTTGGGGGCCGATAACCCGCAAATGCTTTATTCGCCGCTTTGCGTGTATTTACTGGATACCACCGACGGGCCAATCCTGGTAGACACGGGCTTTGCCGAAGTTTTCCTCAACAATCCAGATTATTACAAGGGCACGCCGCTCGATGGCCTTTTGTATATGCACATGAAGGAAGAACATCGCTTGCCCGAACTACTTAAACGAGTAGGTTACCGGCCCGAGGATATCAAACTGGTAATAGCTACCCATTTTCATAGCGACCACTCCGGAGGTAATCCTTATTTTTTGGAAACCCAAACGCCAGTTCTGGTACAGAAAAAAGAACTCACTGTTTTAGATGATGATGATTATTCGCCACCGGCATGCCGAATTAAGGATTTGAACTATCAGGTAATTGATGGCGACTATCAGCTTTGCGATAACATCCGCCTGATATCAACACCCGGTCATTCCCCCGGCCATCAGTCGATACTGATCAATACGGCAAGTTCAGGCTATGTGCTGCTTTGTATCGATGCGGCGCTCACAGAAGCTAATTTCAGGAACAATGCGCCTTATGCTGCTGCCGATCCGGAACTGGCGGCCGCGTCATTAAAAAAAATACAGACTACCGCCGCGGAGTATGACGCCTTTCCCATTTTTGGGCATGATGAAAAGCAGGCCAAAGCCATAAAAGTATACCCGGAGTATTATTAATTATCGGGGTCCATTTTGTCGCGAAGTGGTAAATCGCTGTCGTGAAATGGTTGCTGTTTGGTGTGTTGACCAGGGTAGGTTTACATCATCAAACAAAAACACCATGAACGCGTATATTATTGAAAATTTTGGCTCTATCGACGGGATTACCTTAACCGAACGTCCTGTACCAACACCAGGCCCAAATCAGGTTTTAATCAAAGTAAAAGCCGTATCCATTGCCCGGCGGGATATTTATATACTCAACCAGGTTTACCCGCTGCCCCCTAAACAAGGCATTATACCCCTGAGCGATGGCGTGGGCGAAGTAATATCTACCGGCGCCCAGGTTACCCGTTTTAAAACCGGCGACCGTGTTGCGGGTAATTATTTTGCCAACTGGCGCGACGGACAAATTGATATGGATATTATCGATCAGTTGGGTTGTACATTGGATGGCATGCTTGCCGAGTATGTAATATTGAACGAAGATTGGCTGGTCAGTATCCCTGCTAACCTGAGTTGGCAAGAAGCAGCCACATTGCCTTGTGCGGCTCTAACGGCGTGGTCGGCATTAACAGGGCCAAAGCCGGTCTTGGCTGGCGATACAGTACTTACCATTGGTAGCGGCGGCGTGGCTGTGTTTGCCATTCAGTTTGCAAAAATGATGGGGGCCCGCATTATCGCGTTAACATCAAAAGATTCAAAATTTGAAGCCTTGCATAACCTGGGTGCCGATGAGGTGATCAACTATACTACCCATGCCGACTGGCATCAGCAGGTAAAAGAATTAACAGGGGGTAATGGCGTGAGCCGGGTGATAGAAACCGGGGGTATTGACACGTTTGAACAGTCGGTAAAATCAGCAGGCTTTGGCGCCGAAATTACGCTGGTAAGCAGCGCGGGAGTGTTGAACAATTCAACAGTGCTTTTAAAAAGCGTGCTTGCCCCCTTGTTTGTTAAAATGATTAGCATACGACCAATTTTTGTAGGCAGCCGTTTAAGCTTTGAAGCCATGAACCGGGCCATCGAAGTATTCGTCATTAAACCGGTTATTGATAAAATTTATACGTTTAAACAAGTAAAAGAGGCATTCCATTATGTAGCGGCAGGTGAACAATTAGGCAAGGTAATTATCGTGCTAAATGAGTAAGCTTTTGTCATTATGAAGTAACAAAATGCTAAAAAAATTATCTGAAATAAGTTAGTATAATATTTATCCATAATTTAGTTTTATGCCTTTTGTACGAATAAGCTTATTGAAAACATTGGCTGCTGATGCCAAGGATAAAATATCTAAGGCGGTACATGAATCATTAATGGCTGAATTTAATGTGCCCCTTGACGATTACTTCCATGTTATTGAAGAACTGGAGGCATCGCAATTATACTACCCCAAAAACTACCTTGGCATAACACACAGTGGCAATATGGTGTATGTGCAAATAACTGCAGGCTCGGGCCGCACCTATCAGCAAAAAGAAAAACTATACGCAGCCATTGCCGGTAAAATAGCAGCCGAAACCCCGGTACTGATCAACGATGTGATTATAACCCTGGTAGAAAACGGCGGTAAAGAAAACTGGTCATTCGGTGAAGGTAAAATTCAAAACCTGAGCCATATAAAAGCTGCGGAGTAAAATATCCCGTATAATAACGGTCGCCAGTTGCTTAGTTGTCGTTTTTATACAATTTTTTACGATCTGATAATTGCAGTTTTGTAAAGAGCAACCCGTTTGTTGTATCTCTTTGTAACTAACCTGCGTAAAAAAATTGGAAGCCATGACAAAAGAAGCACAAATTTTACCCAGAATAGCCGTTCGCAGTATTGGTGGGGGCTTACTGCTCATGGCGCTTTTTACCATGATGTGGGCGGGCATAGCGCAGGGTGGCCTACAACGGCATGACCATCACGTGGTGTTGATCCTTTTTTCGGCTTTTAGTATCACCTTTGTGATGTATGGCATTGTGGTACTGATAGCAGCACAAAGATTTCCGAAGTTTACCAGCGATAGTGATGCCGCTGAAGGTAAAATGATGGCTACCCGCTTCGGGATCATTTTTGGCATCGAAGGCACTGCCATACCCGTTGTTTCGGTGATCTTGTTGGTTACGGGATATCAACAGTATACTTTACCTGCCATTGCCCTGATCGTTGGTTTACACTTTTACCCGATGGCCAAAGTGTTCAACAGAAAAATTGATTACTATTTGGCTACATGGACTTGTCTGGTAGCTATCGGTGGTATTATTATAACGGCCGGTCATCAATATACGCAGGCATTTGCTTTAACTATCATGGGTATCGGCGTGGCTTTGGCCACTTCTGCTTATGGTTTTTACATGCTGGTTAATGCGTTCAACTTAATTAAAAATAATAACAGGTAAGGAATTTATAATAGGCCAACCTGCTTTATATTATATCTATGAAACCATCATGAGCTAAGCTCTTCAACCGGAATGTATAATACAGCTCATGATAGCTTCATTACCTTTAAAAAACAAATTGCGAAGCACTCACGAGTACTGTTGAAAAACAACTTATTAACGAATAATTATACCAATGAAAAATCATCATTATCAAACAACCGTAACATGGACCGGCAATACGGGTTGTGGGACCAAAGATTACCGGGCTTATGAACGATGTCACGAGATCAACATTGATGGTAAGCAGTGCATTCTCGGTTCATCCGACCCGAACTTCCGTGGCGACCGGTCAAAACATAGTCCTGAGGATCTGTTGGTTGCTGCGGTTTCATCATGCCATATGCTGTGGTATCTGCATTTATGCACAACAGCCGGTGTTGTGGTAACGGCCTATGAAGACAGCGCCGAAGGCGTAATGCTCGAAAACACAAACGGAAGTGGTTGCTTTACCGTGATCCTGCTAAGACCGTTGATCACCGTTACCGACGGAGCAATGATAGACAAGGCCAATGAGTTGCACAAAGAGGCTAATAAAATGTGTTTTATTGCTAACTCCTGCAATTTCCCGATACTGCATGAACCGCGCTATCAGGTGTTAGCGGAAGAAGACCTGGCCGTATAAAACATCATTATGAACGAACTGAAAGATAAAGTTGAAGTTTTTAACCGGTTAATCACTACCGATCAGACGGTAAAGGCTATGGAGCTATTTTATGCCGAAGAGGTAGAACTACAGGAAAACGAAGCCGTCCCAACCACCGGGAAACAAAACTGTATAAGCCGCGAAAAATTTCTGTTGGGTAAGTTTGGGCTGGCATTGGTGATAACCAAGCAGGCTATTGATGAGGCAAACCAGGTGGTTTTTAGCGAGTATGAAATGACCATTACCAATAAGAATAAGGAAGACCAGAAACTTATATACAGAACCGAAATTTCGGTACAGCAATGGGAGAACGGCCGGGTAAAAAAGGAGAAGTTTTATTACAACGAGGCTAAGTCATTATAAATAGGAACATGACCACCACCAGTAACCAACCGGAAGAATGCCGGGACATGACCGATATACGGCGGGAAATTGATGCCATAGATCGACTGGTGATTGCGTTGATTGGCCGGCGATTTAAATATGTGCAGGCAGCAGCCAAATTCAAAAGAAACCCAACAGATGTAGCCTCACCAGAGCGCTTTAAAGCCATGCTCGCCGAAAGAAGATCATGGGCACAAGCCGAAGGGCTTTGCCCCGATGCCATAGAGAAAATGTACGCCGACCTGGTAAACCATTTTATTGCCGAGGAATTGAAAACCTGGAAGGCGAATCATTAAGATTCTTATTTTGTAGATACACACTACATGAGTCTCTGATCATATGATACGTACAATGCAAAAAGAGACGCATGTGATGCGTCTCCGTATATAACAAATTGTACAACTATCTCAATCGCCCCAAAACATTTCTTCTTTGGATTCATCGGCAGTAAATACTTCTACTTTGATGATCTTACCGTTTTCAACCGTGTACACATCAATATTATCCACATCCAAAATACCACCGGCGGGCTGGGCGGCATTCCAGTGCAGCAAACAGGCTACTTTGTTACCGCTAACACAGATAGATTTGATATCCGTAAGCTTTAGCGTATTGGCCGATAGCTCAAACATCTTCCCTACCATCTGGAACACTTCGTTACTGGAGTGCTTGATGCCAGAAATGCGGCTGTTGCCGGGCTGGCTCCATTGTACATCGGGATGCAACAGGGCGTTTAGCTGCTCAATATCGGCTACTTGTACGGCGTTTAAGAAATTGGTTACTACTTGTTTTGCTTCGTTTTTCATGTTACTTGTTGTTTGATGAATAGTATGGGTTAATTGTGCCTGGCTATAACCGGAGGTAGCCAACAGACATAGTACCCCGGTAAGTTTGACAGATAAATGTTTTGCTTTGAATAGCCTCATGGTGTTTTCCTTTCATTTTGATAAACCAAAGGTCGGCTGGAGACACTGCTCATAACTTACCATTACACGACATGTACTTATCACATTACGCCATTTTTTGGCGAAGCCATTTGCTACAGGTACATTAGTACAGCAATCAAAATATGATGGAAGACCAGCTTAAAAAACTAACGATAAGCTTACTGGCTTACGCCGTACAGCGCGATTTGTCGGCCGGAACACTGTGCCGTTTATCAAATATATCTATGCCCCAGTTGCAAAATGATAAACAGCCGTTCACCCCCAAACAAGTCGGCGACTTGTGGCTCAACGCTATCCATTTAAGTAAGGATACGTTGTTTGGCCTGCACTTTGGCGAGTCGTTACAGCTATCGGCGCTGGGTATTGTTGGTGAGATCATTAAAAGCAGCGAAACCGTTGGCGCCGCTTTAACCATTGCCGCGTCATTAACTCATTTAATCACCACGGCTTTTACTTTGGAGGTACAGCAGAATGATGATACATTTTCGGTAGCATTTATTCCTACAGCGCCCGATTGGCAAAGCTCCACTACATCGGTACAAACGCTCGATCTGCTGATGGTTTTTGTAGTACATGAATTGGATGGGCTGATGATGAAAAAGATAAGTCCGCGGGCTGTTAGCTATGGCAGGCCGATTGATAACCCGGCAGAATATGAACGCGTAATGCGTTGCAAACCGGTTATGAACGCAGCCACGAACACCGTTACCTTCGACAAAAAATACTGGAACGAGCCGATCATTACCGCTAATTACGAACTACAACAAACCCTGCTGCAAAAGGTAAACCCGTTAAAAGATACGCTGGCCGAAAAGCAAACACTCGGAAACCGCATTCACAATTATTTGATAGCCAATTCTTACCTGGGTCTCGTATCATTGGAGGATATCGCAGCCAACTTTAACATCAGTGTGCGAACTTTACAACGGAAACTTAAGGAAGAAGGCATCAACTTTCAACAGGTGGCCGATGGGGCACGCAAATCATTGGCCATTAATTATTTAAAGGCGGGCTCTTATCCGGTAAAGGAAATCTCTTACATGCTTGGCTATAACGAATTAAGCGCTTTTACCCGCACGTTTAAACGATGGACAGGCATTACCCCGGCCATTTACCAAAAGAATTATAATTAACCGTTTATTCCTTTTTGTAATCTTTATGCACAATTAAAAAGCTGGCGCGTTCTTCTTTGTGGAAAGGGATGTTCCAGTTACCCTGGTAGGTTATTTTGGTAGGCAGTAGTTCGCCTTCAAAGCTGTTGAGCTCGATGTTCATCTGCACATTAAAATCAACAAACATATTGCTGAATTTCATGTCAATATAGCGGCCCAGGATCTGGAAAGTGCGCTCATCAAATATGGTAGTCATCTCCTTGATCATAGTGTCACCGTCTGACGTACTGGGTTTGCAACGCACCCGGAAACGGTAAACCGGGATGGTATCCAGGTACTTACCACGCGCGAATTCATAATAATAATACCCGCGCATATCACCCGCGAATATCTCGGTTTTGCTGCTGATGAAAGGGATACCTTTTACCCTGCGTCCTGGAGTGAAGATGAGCGTCTTCAGCTTGTCTTTATAGGATTCGTTCTTCCCTCCCGCCCCTGGCAGGGCATCGCCCTTAGTAAAATCCGAGTTGTAAGCATTCATGAAAATATAGTCGAACATCTCAACCGTATACAGCTGGTATTTCCCGTTCTTTTTAAACATGTTGCCGCTATCCGTTTTGGCTACATATTCCATCCTGTGCTTGCCGGCGGCGTTGCTGTGGATAATTTTGCGATAGATCTTACCGTCAACCTTGTTCTTTTTGTCGTAGGTAAAAATGCGGTTCTCGGCGGTAAAACCGTAACGTTTCATGTTTTGAAACGCTTTGTAAAAGCTGGTATCGGCCAGTACGGCATCAATAAAATCCTGCGCGTTTAACCTGTGCGATTTGATATCAACCAGCGAGTCGATAACAATGGTTTTAATGGTATCCGGATTAAAACGCTTGATCTGCTGTGCGAAAGTAACAGTGCTTATAATACAGAAAATAAATAATAGCAGAAGTTTTTTCATAGATAGTTCATTGGTTCACTGGCCCATTTGTTCATTGGTCGCATTTTTACTAATGAACCAGTTGAATAAATGAACCAATGAACTTACATATTAGTTTCCCAGCTGTTTAATAGCCAGGTAAGCCATCAGACCAGTGCTGATCTTAAACGCGTCCTCTTCCACATCAAAAGTTGGCGTATGTACCGATGAGGTAATACCACGGCTTTCATTACGGGTACCCAGGCGGTAAAAACAACTGTCGGCTACTTGCGAGTAGTAAGCAAAATCTTCGGCGGCCATCCAGATATCCAGGTCGAGTACATTTTCTTTACCCAGGTAATCTTCGGCATGGCCACGGGTTGCGGCGGTCAGCACCTCTTCGTTGATCAGGAAAGGGTAGCCGCGCATAATGTTAAAATCGCAGCTGCCGCCCATGCTCTCGGCAATGCCTTCGGCCATTTTTTTCATGCGTTTATGGGCCTCGTCGCGCCATTTTTCGTCCATGGTGCGGAAGGTGCCTTCCAGGTAAACCTCGTTCGGGATCACATTGGTAGCGCCATTGGCAATCACTTTTCCAAATGACAATACCGATGGACTTTTAGGATCGGCAAAACGGCTTACTACCTGTTGCAGCGCGGTTAATATATGAGCGGTAATAATTACCGGGTCGATGTTTTGTTGTGGTTGCGCACCGTGGCCGCCTTTACCTTTTACGGTAACATAAAGCTCATCGGTTGAGGCCATATATTTGCCTGCGCGGAAACCTACTTTACCCGCATCGATCAATGGCATTACGTGCTGTCCCAATACGGCCTGTGGTTTAGGATTTTCCAGCACCCCCTCCTTAATCATAAGGCTGGCACCACCGGGAAGTTTCTCTTCGGCAGGCTGAAATATCAGCTTTACCGTACCTGCAAACTGACTTTTCAGCTCGGTTAAGATTCGCGCGGTACCCAATAACGATGAAGTATGCGCATCGTGACCGCAGGCATGCATTACGCCAACGTTTTGCGATTTGTAAGGTACATCATTGGCTTCGGTAATCGGCAACGCGTCCATATCGGCACGCAGGGCAACTACCTTATCAGATGGCATATCACCTTTGATCAAGGCTACCAGGCCTGTATCGGCCATTTTTTCGTAGGTTAAACCCAGCTCGTCTAACTTGCCGGCTACAAAAGCCGATGTTTTTTGTTCGTGAAATGACAGCTCCGGATTGGTATGCAAGTGGCGGCGATTAGCCACTACATCATTAAATATTTTTTGGGATAGTTCCTGTATTTGTTCTTTAATCATTGGTATCCGTTTTGGGTAGATTTATTTTTTCTGAGATGATGAACAGGCTCGGGAATGAAGCACGCAGTTCCTGCATCAGCTTCTGCGCTTCCAGGCGGGTCCTGAAATCGCCGGCACGCACCTTAAAATTGGGTTCGTTATAAATGATGTAGGTACGCAGCTCTGGATATTCGCTTTGCAGGCGCGCCTGGGCGTTGTAAGCATCCTTGCGGTTGGAGCCACTGAAGAACTGTACCCTATAACCGTAAGATGAAGAGGCAATGGAAATCCCGCTCGCACTGCTCATCTCATAACGTTTGGCTATCAGCGTATCCACAAGGGGATCTCTAATTACCTCTACCCTGCCGCGTGCTTGCTGCGCAAATGCCTGGGTTGATGCTATGAAAAGCACAAAAAAAATGCAGTATCTGATAACCGCTGGTTTAGCTTGATGATCAAATACTGCTTTTTTCATTTGGTAAATTTTCTTTAAGCTGTCATTGCGAGGAACGAAGCAATCTCTATATAAGCAGGTCAAACAGGTAAGTTCGCTCTGTATAGTATAGAGATTGCTTCGTTCCTCGCAATAACGTACTGTATATTCTTAATTCTGCCCTACGCCGTGGCAGTTTTTGTATTTTTTACCGCTTCCACATGGACAAGGATCGTTACGACCGATCTTGTTTTCAACCCTAACCGGGGTAGCTTTCTGCTGCTCGCGGAAATCATCCATCGGTATGCCATTGCTTTCGCTAACCAGCTCGGCTTTGGTGGTTTTCATTTTACGCAGATCCAATTTTGGTTCTGGTCTGGCTTCTTTGATTTCATCTGGCTGCTGCTGAACCGGGATACCGCCCCTGAACAGGAAGCTCACGATCTCTTTATTCACATTGGCCAGCATGCCTCTAAACAGTTCAAAAGCCTCAAACTTATAAACCAGCAGCGGATCCTTTTGCTCATAAACCGCGTTCTGTACCGATTGTTTTAACTCGTCCATCTCGCGCAAATGCTCTTTCCAGGCATCATCTATCAGGTACAGGGTCACGTTCTTTTCAAACGATTTAAATACCTCCACCCCATGGTTCTCTATCGCTTTTTTCAAGGGTACAGAAACCTGTATACCGTGGATACCATCGCTAAATGGTACCACAATATTTTCCACATACTGCCCACGGGTATCAAACACATCTTTCAATACCGGGTAAGCCTGTTGTGCAACGGCTTCCTGTTTGCGTTTGTAAAAGTCCATTACCGTTTGGAAGGTCCTGTCGGTAAGGGCCGCTATATTTTTCGATGCGAATTCGTCAATACTCAGTTCAATATCAACCGAGAACAGGCGGATCACTTCCAGCGTAAAGCCTTCGTAATTGTTCGCTTCTTTGTATTCGGTCACAATATCTTCAACCACATCAAATATGGTATTGCTCAGGTCAACATCCAAACGTTCGCCAAACAGCGCGTTTTTACGTTTGGTATAGATCACCGTACGCTGTGAGTTCATCACATCATCATACTCCAGCAAACGTTTACGGATACCAAAGTTGTTTTCTTCTACCTTTTTCTGGGCACGCTCTATTGATTTGGAGATCATAGAGTGTTGGATCACTTCACCCTCTTCAATACCCATACGTACCATCAGGTTAGAGATACGCTCTGAACCGAATAAACGCATCAGGTTATCCTCCAGCGACACGAAGAACTGTGAAGAACCGGGGTCCCCCTGACGACCGGCACGACCACGCAGCTGTCTATCTACACGGCGTGACTCATGGCGTTCTGTACCTACAATGGCCAAGCCACCTGCATCTTTAACACCCGCACCCAGTTTAATATCCGTACCACGACCGGCCATGTTGGTAGCGATGGTCACGGTGCCTGTTTTACCGGCTTCGGCCACGATATCGGCCTCTTTCTGGTGCATTTTGGCGTTCAGTACGTTATGTTTGATACCGCGCAGCTTGAGCATACGGCTCAGTAATTCCGAAATTTCAACCGAGGTTGTACCTACCAGTACCGGGCGCCCGGCCTCTGTCAGTTTCACGATCTCATCGGCAACGGCGTTATATTTTTCACGAACGGTACGGTAAACCAGGTCCTGCCTGTCTGCACGACTGGCCGGGGTATTGGTTGGTATCTCTACCACGTCGAGCTTGTATATTTCCCAGAACTCACCTGCTTCTGTAACGGCAGTACCCGTCATACCGCAAAGTTTGTGGTACATACGGAAGTAGTTTTGCAAAGTAATGGTAGCGAAGGTTTGTGTGGCATCCTCTACCTTAACGTTTTCTTTTGCTTCGATAGCCTGGTGTAATCCATCAGAGTAACGGCGACCGTCTAATACACGACCGGTTTGCTCATCCACAATTTTCACCTTGCCTTCGTCCAAAATATATTCCGTATCTTTTTCAAACAGGGTATAAGCTTTTAATAGCTGATTTACGGAGTGGATACGTTCAGACTTGATGGAGAAATCACGCATCAGCTCGTCCTTACGGGCAATTTTTTCTTCGGCGCTCAGGCTTGATTTTTCGATCTCGGCAATCTCGGTACCTACGTCAGGCATCACGAAGAAGTGAGGATCCTCGCCCGATGAGGTGATCAGTTCGATACCCTTTTCGGCCAGTTCAACCTGGTTATTTTTTTCGTCGATCACGAAGTAAAGTTCCGCGTCAACCTTTGGCATATCCTTACCCTGATCCTGCATGTAGTGGTTTTCCACTTTCTGCAAAATTGTCCTGTTACCGCCTTCGCTCAAAAACTTAATTAAAGCCTTGCTCTTTGGCAAACCGCGGTAAGCGCGTAATAAAGCTAAACCGCCGCCATCAACTTCGGCATTACCATCGTTAATAGCTTTTTTGGCTTCGTTCAGCACGCCGTTAATGTAGGCTTTCTGCGCGTTAACCAAACGCTCAATGCGTGGTTTCAGCTCATAAAACTCATGCTCGTCACCACGAGGGATCGGACCAGATATAATTAAAGGTGTACGGGCATCGTCAATTAAAACGGAGTCAACCTCATCCACCATGGCATAATGTAACTTGCGTTGCACCAATTCTTCGGGGCTACGTGTCATATTGTCACGCAGGTAGTCAAAACCAAATTCGTTGTTGGTGCCAAAAGTAATATCGGCCAGGTAAGCATTGCGGCGTTCCTCAGAATTTGGCTCATGTTTATCAATACAATCAACAGATAAGCCGTGGAATTCATACAAAGGTCCCATCCACTCACTATCACGACGGGCCAGGTAATCATTCACCGTTACGATGTGTACACCTTGTCCGGCAAGCGCGTTTAAGTAGGCAGGCAGCGTAGCTACCAGCGTTTTCCCCTCACCTGTGGCCATTTCTGATATCTTGCCCTGGTGCAATACAATACCACCAATCAGCTGTACATCATAGTGTACCATATCCCAGGTAACCTCATTACCTGCAGCAAGCCAGGTATTGTGGTGTATTGCCTGATCGCCTTTGATCACCACGTTATTCTTGTGAGCGGCAAGCTCACGGTCGAATTGGGTAGCGGTAACTTCAATGGTTTTATTGCCGGCAAAGCGGCGGGCAGTTTCTTTTACAACCGCGAACGCTTCGGGCAGTATATTTAATAATATATCTTCCAGCTCTTTGTTGCGGTCTTTTTCCAGTTTATCCAACTGGGTGTAAAGCTCCACTTTTTCGCTTACATCCATATCCAGTTCGGTTTCGGTGCGGTCTTTAATAGCTTTTATTTCGCTATCAATGCCCGAAAGCCCCTGGGCTATGGTTTCTTTAAAATCTATGGTTTTAGCTCTAAGCTCATCATTGCTGATGTTTGAGAGTTTTGCAAATTCAGCCTTAATTTTTTCAACTATAGGCTGTATTGCTTTTACATCCCGTTCTGATTTGCTTCCAAAAAGCTTACTGATAAAATCTAACATATTATTTTGATATAATCGAACAAACTCAACAATTGCGCCAAGGCAACTAACTGAGTCATATTGACAGGTAAAGGTACAAAACCCCCTCTAAATCTCCCCCGATTGGGGAGACTTTTTAAAAAAACATGGATTATGGCTTAAAGCCCTCCCTCTCGTGGGGGGTTGGATGGGGTTACAACAACGCCAGCACGTCTTCCTTATCTTTGGCCAGCTGTACTTTAAGTTCATCTAACGAAGCAAACTTCACATCGCCGCGTACATAATGATGAAATTCCATGCGGATGGCCTGATTGTAGATCTCCTGATCAAAATCAAAAATATTCACCTCAATGTTACGGGTGAGGCCATTAACCGTTGGCCGGCTGCCTATATAGGCCATGCCTTTGTACTTATTACCCGCTACAACAACCGTTACGGCAAAGATACCATCACATGGGATAAGCTTATATTTTTCTTCAACCACGATGTTGGCCGTAGGATAACCCAATTGCCTGCCAATCTGGTCGCCGCGGATCACAGTACCGGTGATAAAGAAAGTATATCCCAGGAATGAGTTAGCCAGATCAACCTCTCCGTTTAATAACGCGTTGCGGATACGGGTGGAGCTGATGGCTACCTCGTTGATATCCTGCTCGGGTATTTCAACTACCTCAAAACCATAAACCGGACCAAGCCTTTGCAGATCTTCCAGACCGCCCTGACGGTCTTTACCGAAGCGATGATCATACCCGATCACTATTTTTTTGGTACCTATTTTATTCACCAGTACATCGCGGATATAGCTTTCGGCGGTCTGGTTCGAAAAATCTCTGGAAAACGGAGTGATGATCAGATGATCCACACCCAGGTCTTCCATTAGCTGTGCTTTTTCGTTAATGGTGGTGATCAGCTTGAGACTTTCATCCTCGGGCTGCAGTATCATGCGCGGATGCGGAAAGAAAGTTAAAATTACCGTTTCACCATCAATGCTATCGGCAATCTCCTTTATCCCTGATATAATTTTACGGTGACCGATGTGTACCCCATCAAAAGTACCGATGGTAACCACCGCGTTTTTTACCGCTGTAAATTCGTCGATATGATTGTAAACCTTCATGATATGCGTAAAAACACAAAGTTAATTTTTTGACCGTTACTACTATAAAAGTCAGTTATTTTGACTTTGGGATGTATTATTCAACAGGCGCCCCATCGCCGGTCTTTAGCTCCCTGATCATGGTTACCAGTTCCATTACTTCCCATGCATCAGCCACCTGAAAATTGCCGCTGCGTGTACGCCTCAATCTGGACAGATAGGCCCCATTGTTCAAAGCCGCGCCAAAATCATTTACCAGCGACCGGATATAAGTCCCTTTGCTGCAAACCACCCTGAAATCAACTTCAGGTAGCTCGATACGCGTCAGTTCAAATTCGGTGATAGTGACGTTGCGCAGGCGTAGTTCCACATCCTCGCCCCTGCGGGCTTTTTCGTACAGACGCTCGCCGTCAACCTTTATGGCCGAATGTGCCGGTGGGTATTGTTGTATATCGCCGGTAAACTGTTTGCAATTATTACGCAACTTTTCTTCGGTAAGTTGGCTGATGTCGAATTTATTATCGGGCTCGGTTTCCATATCGTATGATGCCGTGGTGGCGCCCAGCGTCATGGTTCCCGTATATTCTTTTTCTTCGGCCTGGAAGGTATCGATCTGTTTGGTCATTTTGCCGGTGCAGATGATGAGCAGGCCGGTAGCCAGCGGATCGAGCGTGCCCGCATGCCCTACTTTGAGCTTAAGCGGTTTAAATGCGTTGCGAATTTTGCCTACTACGTCAAAGCTTGTCCATTTGTAGGGTTTATTCACCAGCAATAACTGCCCTTCGGCAAATTCCTGTATATGTGTGTATATTTTCTTCAATGAGTGCAATTAAAGCGGCAAAGGTAGGGAAATAGTCTGAATCAGAATTTCCTGGATTTTAGAATGAACAGAATTACTATATACCGTCGATTCACCCGACTATTGCTACGCTTGGTCACCCTTTGTTTGCGGTGGAATGAAGGATTGAATTCATTATCACCCCCTCCTCACAGCAAACTCATAGTAAAGGTGCCTTGGTTGAGAAATTTGAGGAAAATTATAAGATTTCCAATGTATGCCCGCTCAATATTAAACCGATAATAACAGCACCAACTACTATACGATACCAGCCAAACAATCTGAAGCCTTTACGCTCCAGGAAAGTAATGAACGATTTAATAGCCAGCATAGCTACAATAAAGGCAATAATGTTGCCGATGACTAAAAACTTAAGCTGCTCGCCTGTAAAAAGCGGCGTATGGGTTTTATGAAAATCCCAAATTTCTTTCAAGGTTGCACCTAACATAGTGGGCACGGCTAAAAAGAAAGAAAATTCGGCAGCCGCGGTACGGGTTAATTTCTGACTCATACCACCCACAATAGTTGCAGCAGACCGTGACACTCCCGGAATAACAGCCAGGCATTGAAAAATACCGATCTTTAAAGCCGTAGGATAGTTGATCTGAGCCTCTTCTTTAACCGTTGTTTTATTAAACCACTTATCAACAAATAATAAGACAACACCACCAATTAACAGTGAAAAAGCCACAATAAGCGGACTCTCCAAAAATTGATCAATGTGTTTTTTAAACAATACCCCTACAATAACCGCCGGTATAACACCAACAACAAGTTTGAAATAAAATCCTATAGAACGGAAAAATCTTTTGAAATACAAAACAACTACCGACAGGATAGCCCCCAGCTGGATCACTACTTCAAATAGTTTTACAAAATCATCTTTACCAATGCCCATTAAAGATGATGCAATAACCATATGTCCGGTTGAGGACACAGGCAAAAATTCTGTCAGGCCTTCAATTATAGCCAGGACAATAACGTGGATGATGTTCATTAGGGGTAGATTGAGTTGGATTAGCTATTAATTGGTTGCTGGCTTTTTTAATATAGCGAAAAAGCCTAAAGCAAATCCAGCTAATACAACAATTGGTGCTATCACAATTTTGGTTGTGCTATAAATGTCAGTTGTGCCTGCCATCAATACAAAACCAAAGGCTACTACGGCAACGCTAATGATCAGCAACCGGTAATTACTTTTATCAAATATAAACTGTACTGGCTCGGTACTGGTTGCTTTTGTTGTAGGTTTAGCTGCGGTTGGTTTAACTTGTTGTGCCATATCTTTAATTAATGAATTGTTGAATTAGTTATTTAGTGAATTTTCGCGCCCAGGAGGTTTTGAATTTTGACTTATTAATTTTTGAATTACCTATATAGATCGTATATTTTTAAACGTAAAAATTTATTAACGGCCAAAAAGGTACTGAAACCCGATATAAAGATACCCAGGCCAATGACTCCCAAAAACACGATACCAAACTCGGTATAGTTTTGCAGGAAAACCAGGTCGGGAATATTCCTATAAGCCACATATAGCGTACCCACCAGTAAAATAATAGCGATCAATCCACCCAAAAGGCCATGCCATATGCCATATAGCAAAAATGGCTTGCGGATAAAGCTTTTGGTGGCGCCTACCAACTGCATGGATTTGATGAGGAAACGTTGGGAATAAATAGCCAACCTGATGGTATTGTTAATCAACGCAACTGACAATACCACAAATATGCCTGCAAATATTAAGATAATCAAACTGATAGAAGTTACATTCTGATTCATCTGGTCAACAAGTGATTGCTGATATTTAACCTCTTTGATCAATGGGTTTTTGAGCAATTCGGCCTTAAACTTCTCAATGTCTTTATTATTGGTATAATCGGCCTTCAGGTAAACATCTATGGACTGCGACAAAGGATTATAGCCTAAAAATTTAACAAAATCCTCGCCCAGGTCTTTTTGCAGGTTTCGCGCGGCCAGCTCCTTACTCACATACTGTGTTTGTTTTACCATAGCATTGCCTTCCAGTTGCTTTTGCAGCTGCAATACATCGGTTTCGTGCGCGGCATCGTCAACAAAAATATTCAGCACGATATTTTCTTTTACGTAGCGTGAAATATTATTGGCATATACCAAAAACAGGCCTAAAAGTCCTATCATTAACAATACCATGGCAATACCGAATACGGTTGATATGTATATCGTTTTTGTTTTTTTTGCTGACGCGCTTGCTTCAAATTCTTCCATTCTTGTGAGATGTTAGATATGAGATTTGAAATTTGAGACATTACCCGCATTTCTCTTTTTACATATCTGGATTTGTGCGAAATTAAGAAACCCGCTTTAAAGGTAAAAGTTTATTAGTTATAAATATAGTTTAATAGCTTTTAGGGCAGTCAGTTTTAACATTTATTAACTATTTGTCTGAACCCGAATTTGTCGAATTAAGGAGTTTTTTGAATTTGTTCGGCAATTCTGTCCATTTTTCTAATTCAATAAACGGCGCAACTCTCAACGGAGTTAATCCGGGTTCAGACAATCGTAAACAAAGCATTCTATCACTTGTTATCACTACATGACAAAGCCAGCAAATTCACCCAATAAGCCTTCGCCTGCCGACACGCCAACTAAAAGGCCGAATGACAATGGCGGTAAAAGCAAAGTGCGCAAGGAAGACAAACAATATCATGCCGATAAACCGCATGGCGGCGACATCGCCAAAAAACACGAGAAAGAAGAGCAACCTGTTGAACCGATAAAGACTGCGCCGACCTCTCCTAAATCCTCTCCAAAGGAGAGGACTTTTTAAAAATGTTTTTGTAGTCCTCTCCTTTGGAGAGGGTTGGGTGAGGTCTATCTCGCTATCCCAGCCGAATTAAACTGCAGATCATACAGCTTGCGGTAATGCCCGTTCTCAATTTTGAGGAGTTCCTGATGGGTGCCGCTCTCCATAATCTCGCCGTGATCAAGTACAATAATACGGTCGGCGTTTTGGATGGTGGAAAGACGGTGAGCTATTACAATAGCTGTACGTCCCTGCATCAGTTTATTGATGGCATTCTGGATCAGCATTTCGGTTTCAGTATCTACAGATGAGGTGGCCTCATCCAAAACCAAAATAGCAGGATTATACACCAGTGCTCTGATAAAGGAGATCAACTGCGATTGCCCTGCCGAAAGTGTAGAGCCTCTTTCCATTACGTTATAGTCGTAACCACCAGGCAAGCGTTCAATAAATTCATGCGCGCCAACATCTTTGGCCGCAGCTATGATTTGTTCACGTGTTATGGAATGATTATTCAGACTGATGTTATTGGCAATGGTATCGGTAAACAAAAACACATCTTGTATCACGGTTGCGATCTGCGATCGTAAAAACTCCACCTGGTAATCGTGAATATCGTGGCCGTCAACTTTTACGCTACCTGCCCCTATCTCGTAAAAGCGGTTCAGGATATTAATGGTTGATGATTTACCTGCGCCAGTGGCTCCTACCAGCGCCAACGTTTCACCTGGTTTAATGTGAAAGTTGATATCTTTTAAAACCCAGTTCTCGTCATTATAGGCAAACCATACTTTGCTAAATTCAATATCGCCCTGCAGCCTGCCGGTTTTAATCTCGCCGGTATCTACAGCAACTTCATCGGTATCAAGCACTTTAAATATCCTGTCGGCACCCACCATACCCATTTGCAAGGTGTTAAACTTATCAGCCAGTTGGCGTATTGGCCTGAACAACATGTTAAGCAATACGATAAAGCTGGTAATAACACCAGGGGTGATACCGCCCGGTCTTGCCGAAATAGCAGCCAGCTGACTATCAGACAACATTCTTTTACAACCATACCATACCAGCAGACCCATACAAATGGCAAACAGAATTTCGACCACCGGAAAAAATATAGAATAATACCAATTGGAGCGGATGTTGGCATCACGATATTTCAGGTTAACTTCCTTAAACTTCCGCATTTCCTGATCTTCGCGGGCAAACAATTGAATGATACCAATACCCGAGATATGTTCGGCCAGAAAAGTATTCAACCGGGCCACTTGAGTACGTACATCCTGGAAGGAGGATTTAATAGCCTCCTTAAAAACATAGGTTGATGCAAACAGGAACGGCATAGGGATCAGTGTAATGAGCGCCAGCTTCCAATCCTCATATAACATAAAGCCGATCACCGCGAACACCAGCAGCATATCCCCCATGATAGAGATCAGCCCTTCCGAAAAAATATCGGCAATGGTTTCCAGGTCTGATACCGTACGGGTAATAAGCATACCTATAGGCGTACGATCAAAATACTTCAGGCGCAAACTGGTAATGTGGTTAAAAATATCAATTCGAAGATCACGGATAACAGATTGCCCCAGGGCGTTGGTTAAATAAGTTTGATAATATTGGGCAATGGTTAATACGATGAGCTGTGTTATCATCAATATAACCATAAGAAGCAGCCCATCGTAATTATCATTCAGGATATCGTTATCCAGCGTGTGTTGTATCAGGATGGGTTGCAGCAACGCGCCGCCTGCCAGGAAAATGGTCAGAAACGCCGAAATTACAAACGTGCTGTTATACGGCTTTACATAATGCATTACCCGTTTTAACAGTTTCCAATCAAGCGCTTTTCCGGTTACTTCCGACATAGTATCAAGTAATTAGTATCAAGTATCAAGACCTTGGCTTAGCAAATATCGAATAAAAACAGATCAATTGTGTTTGCAGATTGCAACATCGTAATTATCAAGACAAAAAATCGTACTACTTGATATTAACTACCTGATACTAAAAATGGGTATTTCACCTCGGTTAAATATAAGCCGCACGCAGGCACGCTGGTACCAGCGTTTGACCGGTTTTTGCTCTCAATAATGGCACGTACAGTTTCGGGTTCTATTTCATGGCGCCCTACCATTATTAATGTACCAACGATGGCTCTTACCATATTACGCAAAAACCTGTCGGCTGAAATATGAAAAACAATACCCCGTTCTGTTTTCACCCACTCGGCCCGGGTTATTTTACAATTGTTGGTTTTTACCTGCGTATTTGATTTACTGAAACAACTAAAATCGGTATACTCCATAATAATACCTGCCGCCTGGTTCATCAACACCGTATCGGGCACATCGCGTACCAGCCACGAATAGCCATGCAAAAACGGATCCTTCTGAAAATGGATATGGTATTGATAGGAACGCTGTGTGGCATCGAATCTTGCATGCGCTTCGGCATGAACCGGGATGATGTTTTTTATAGCAATATCAGGCGGAAGAAGGGAATTGAGACCTCGCACTTTTAGTCCATAGTCGATAGTCGATAGTCCATGGTTCATAGATTCACTTTCGTTCGTTTTCAGACTATCGTCTATGGTCAATGGACTATGGACCTCCACATCAAAATGTGCAAAAAACTCCCGGGCGTGTACACCCGTATCTGTACGGCCGCAACCAGTAGTTTCAACCGGCTGCCGCAGAATAGTAGCCAGGGCCTTATTTAATAGTTCCTGTACGCTTATTGCGTTTTGCTGTATCTGCCAGCCATGATAATGAGTGCCATCATAAGCCAGTTCAATAAAATAACGTTGTTTATTGGTCACGAAGCAAAGTTAATGATTTCAAATTGGCAGATTTCGGACAGGCATATCAAAAATTCCCCCTTCAGGGGGTTAGGGGGCTAAAAACAATTATATTTGCCCATATAATTTATTAAATATCATGCTGCAACGTATTCAAAGCATTTATCTGTTATTTGCCAGCCTCGTGCTGTTCGCGCTTTTCTTTTTTCCGTTGGCCCATAACGTTTATGTTGCCGGCAAACCTGTAAGCATTATGGTTACCGGCATATTTCAGGATGTAAACGGAGCCCAGCAAAACACAGAATCTTTTACAGCACTTACCGCCGTAACCGCTATTGTAGCCCTTATTCCACTGGCAATTATCTTTTTATACAAAAACCGCAAACAGCAAATTACCATTTGCTACGTAGCCATAGCGGCATTAATAGGATACAGCTACTGGATGGCCCAAACCGTTAAAAATATTATAGGCAGTGGACAGCTTGATACCCATACCATGGGCATAGGCATCTTCCTTACCTCACTAAGTATTGTACTGCTTATACTGGCAGCCAAAAGTATACAACGCGACGATAAGCTGGTGCGATCAGCTGATAGATTGAGATAATTTTTTTGTTAGACTGTAGGATTTTAGGACTATAAGACTGAGGGACTTTGAAATTTTCATGACCAGAGGATTAAGGCCAAAAGTTTTTGATAAAACATAAAAGGAGCAAATATTAAGGACATAAAAATATTTATCCCTAATCTTTGCTCCTTTTTTTATTACCCTCTTGGTTCTTTATTCCACAAACCCCTACTCTTTGCTCTTCAAATCCAAAAGTCCTAAAATCCCAAAGTCCAACAGTCCCCTAAGAATAGTCGAAACTTCCTTTTTTGAACGGCAGTTTAAAGAAAGCTGTTATCACATTAGCTATATGTTTTAAGCGGTACCTCAAGTTCTTTTTAACTTTTGCCATACCATGGGCTTCCAGGTTCATGGGCGGAGTTTTGATGGTTCCGGTTTGTGATGATGTAGGCTGCGGCGTCGGGCGTTTCTCTACAACCACAATCGAATCGTAATAATGAACAGAATTTACCGAACGGGTGAATGAGCTAACCGGCAACGATTTTTCGACCGAATGATAAGCGTTCAGCTGATCAATAAAATTTTTAGAGTATTCGATAAAGCTGCCACGCCTTTTATGGCCACCTCCGTATTTTAGCCAGTATGAGGTATGAACATCCTCGCACAGGTATACACCATCGGGTTTAACATGATCAAAAAGCTCCTCGTATGATACAATTTGCTGCAGCATGGTATGCCCCCCATCGTCAATTAAAATATCGATCGGTGGAATTTCCTGCTTCACCTGCCTTAAAAAGTTACGATCTGTTTGTGAGCCTATCAGTACTTTAATATTTTCTTCCTCCACCGCTTTACAAGCCGGGTTAATATCCATTCCATAAATTTTCGCTTTATCGCCAAAATAGCTTTTCCACATTTGCAGGCTACCGCCATGCAGCGTACCTATTTCCAATATCACAATATCTTTACCACGGTATTTACTAAAATGACGCTCATAAACATCAAAATAATGAGCCCATTTATAAATTACCCGCTTATCATTTTTATTAAAATATAACTCCAGATCGTTCATTTCAGCTTAATTAACGGCTTTAAACCTACATAAAAAAAATCGACTGCCAAATTGAAATTCAATTTGAATAACACCCGGGCACCCGCTTATCGCTTAACTCTCAAATTATCAAAAAGTTACCATATTTTTAAAAATTCAACAAGCTATTGTTTTTAAAAAATATAAACTCTATCTTTGCGCCCGATTTGGCGATGTTGCCAAATTCGTTATTTTAATTCATGAACCCATTTATTCAACTGGGAATCCGTCATGATATTGTTAATGCCATCTCTGAGTTAGGGTTTGAAAACCCAACGCCAATCCAGGAACAGTCAATTCCGGTATTGTTAACAGGCAGCAACGATTTTGTCGGATTAGCCCAAACCGGGACCGGTAAGACTGCTGCCTTTGGCCTACCATTATTAGAGCTGTTGGATTTCGAAGAAAATCATCCACAGGCACTTGTTTTATGCCCAACACGTGAACTTTGTTTACAGATCACGAACGACATTAAAAATTACGCCAAGCAAATGAACAACGTACACGTTGTTGCTGTGTATGGTGGTGCAAGTATTTCTGATCAGTTACGCCAGATTAAACGCGGCGTACAGATCGTAGTGGCCACACCTGGCCGTATGCTTGATATCATCAATCGCAAGGCGATAGATTTTTCGCAGGTAAAATACGTAGTATTGGATGAAGCTGATGAAATGCTCAATATGGGCTTTCAGGAAGACATTGATAATATCTTATCTACCACGCCCGACGAGAAAAAAACCTGGCTGTTTTCAGCCACGATGCCTGCCGAAGTTAGGCGGATCGCCAAAAAATACATGGAGAATCCGTTCGAACTGACCATGGGCACCAAAAACACCGGTAATGCCAACATTGAGCACGAATACTATATAGTACGTGCCCGTGACAAGTATGCCGCGTTTAAACGTATTGTTGATTTTAACCCCGATATTTTTGGTATTGTTTTTTGCCGTACCAAGATAGAGACCCAGGATATTGCAGAAGCGCTGATCAAAGACGGTTACAATGCCGATTCTTTACACGGCGATTTATCGCAACAACAACGTGATAAAGTTATGAAACGTTACCGTGAGCGTAACCTGCAGCTATTAATAGCTACAGACGTTGCCGCCCGTGGTATCGACGTTAATGATGTTACCCACGTAATCAACTACTCGTTACCAGACGAGATTGAGAATTACACCCACCGTAGCGGTCGTACCGCCCGTGCCGGTAAAACTGGTGTATCTATCTCTATCGTTAACGGTAAAGAGCTTGGCAAAATTCGCCAGATTGAACGTGTTATTGGTAAAAAGTTTTCAAAAGCCGAGATCCCCACAGGTTTTGACGTTTGCGAAAAACAACTGTTCTCTATTGTACATAAAGTACATAACGTTACCGTTAACGACGAGCAGATTGAGCAATACCTGCCACGTATCATCGAGGAGTTTAAAGATGTAAGCAAAGAAGAGTTTATCAAACGTTTTGCTTCTATCGAGTTTAACCGCTTCCTGGATTATTACAAAAACGCTCCTGATTTGAACGCAAGTGTTGAAGAAGGCCGTCGTTTTGAAGACCGTGGCGAACGCACTTCAGGTGGCAAATCAGCTTACACCCGTTTATTTATAAACTTAGGTTCTGTTGATGAATTTAACCGCGGCGATTTGCTGGGTTACATTTGTAACACCACCAAAATAAGCGGCCGTACTGTTGGTAAAATTGATGTAAAAGGCGTTTACTCATTTTTCGAAGTTCCGCATGAGGATGTAGAAAAAGTAATGACTGCTTATAAAGAGATCGAATACAAAGGCCGTCCGGTAAGGATAGAAATATCTGGCGAAGGCACCAGTGATAATCGCAGCAGCGGCGGTGGATACCGTGGCGGTGGCGAACGTCGTGAAGGCGGATACCGTGGTGGTGAGCGTCGCGAAGGCGGTGGCGGTTACCGTGGTGGCGAACGCCGTGAAGGCGGTGGTTACCGTGGTGGCGAAAGAAACGGCTCTGGTGGTGGTTTCCGTGATTTCTCTGGAAAACCCCGCGAGGAACGTCCGGAACGTCGCAGAAGATTCTAATTTAAAGAGTCAGGAGATGAGATTCAGGAGTCAGGACCGAAAGCCAGAAACAATAGCAATTTTGTCCTGATTCTTGAATCTTACTTCTTGATTCTAAAAAGAAAATAGTTTTTCATGTAGCTTCTCTGGTAAAGAAGCATAGTTTTAGTTTAGTTTTGTTAACAAAGCCTTCAGCCGCATCAGCAGCATGAAGGCTTTTGTTTTTAATGAGGATTTTGAGCAGCCATCTGAATCAAGGCAAAACTATATTTTATTTTCTTGACTCTTGATTCTAATGTCTTGACTCTTTTAACGACTAAATTCTACCAGGTCAGAGTCTGGGTAAAACAGCGTCAGCTTATGATCGTCCAGATTTTTGATCAGGAATTTGGTAAACGGCCTGCTGCCCTGGTACGATGTAAAAATGGTATCATTCGTTACAAAGTAGTCTTCCGTAACAGGCTTGCCATCGTCCATCGTAAATCCTTTATCGGTTATTTCAAGCTTGGTTTCGCCATCTTTTGACTGCCATTTGCCCACCAGTTTTTTGTTAACCGGGTGTTCAGGCGCACTGTTGCAGGCAAAAACCAATAATATCAATCCAACTACGGGGATCAATAAAGCTTTATGTTTCATATTTAATTTTTATACCCGTGGCAATCCGTATTACCAGATTTTGTTATTTTTTCTCAACAGGTTTATCTTTCAATTTGCTTTTGCTAATATAGATGTGTTTACCCTTTTTATTGACATAGAAATATTTTGAATTCTTATCAATATAAATGGTTTGCCCCCTTGGCCCCACCTTATCAGCATACTTTTTATCAGCTACGGCCGCCGCGCCTTTGGATGCAATTTCGGCTGTTTTATGACCAACTGATGTAGCCACTTTACCAGTCTTGTCGCCCACTTTTTTAAAGAAGCTGGTATCCTTTTTGGTTTTAGTTTGTGAAAAGGCTGGGGATATCATAAATACACACGCAGCAAGGAGGGTAATTTTGAATAGATTTTTCATAAGGAACGGTAATTAAGTTTATTACTAATTTAATAAAATAATCAACTCAATTTTTCTGCCAAATTGTTCATTTCCAATACCGGAGAGCTTTTCCCATATAAAATGGCATAAACAGCATCACATATAGGCATATCCACATTGTATTGTTTATTCACCTCGTGTAGGCAATTTACTGCATAATATCCTTCGGCTATCATATTCATTTCCAGTTGGGCCGATTTTACTGTATACCCCTTACCTATCATATTGCCAAAAGTACGGTTGCGGCTAAACTGCGAATACGCGGTCACCAGCAGATCGCCCAGGTAGGCCGATTCTTTAATGTCCCGGTTAATCGGGTGCACCGCAGCAACAAAACGTTCCAGCTCGCGTATAGCGTTTGATATTAGTACTGCCTGAAAATTATCGCCATAGCCCACACCATGGCAAATACCACTGGCAATGGCATAAACATTTTTTAACACAGCGCCGTATTCCGTACCATATATATCATCAGATACGATGGTTTTGATATAACGGGTATTGATCATGCCTGCAAACTCAGCAGCCAGTTCGGCATCTCCTGATGCGATGGTAAGATAAGAGAGCTTTTCAAGCGCTACTTCCTCGGCATGGCAGGGACCGCTGATCACCATAAAATCATTAAACGAAACGCCCATCTTCTGGTTTAAGAAATCACCAATAATCAGATTTTCATCGGGCACGATTCCTTTTATGGCTGATACTATTTTTTTACCGGCCAGATCGGCAGGGGTTATACCCGTCAAGGCATCTTTTAAAAATGCGGCTGGTACATTCAGCAAAATAATATCCGCATGCTGTATGATCTGCTTAAGATTAACCGAGATATTTTGTTTGGGCAGTTTAATTTCAACCGAGCTTAAATAATGCGGGTTATGCCCAAATTTATGCAAATGTTCCACCGCCTGTACATTCCGCATCCACCAAAAAATCTCCTTTTCTGTAGTATTATCAGCCAGCATTTTAATATTGGCTGTAGCCCAACTCCCTCCGCCAACAACCGCGATCTTTTTCTTGTTTTTTTGCATTAAATAGTGTTGCCAGGTTTTAATTGACAAAGCAAATTAATGAAAAATTGAGGTAAAAGGAGAATGGATTTTTGTTCCTTGCTCATTAAATAGTTAAGTTTGTTTTATACCCTATACCTATGGATCCATCAGCCAGAGCAACATTTAACCGGCACTTTACGACAGAAAAATACGAGGGCTTTTTAACCCGCCTTAACGATGGTCTGCGCAATCCCGTATTATTTCGTGTAGCAGAAACACCGGTTTTCCTGGCTGATGACTTTCGCGATAAACTCATGGCTGCCGGCGAGGGCATCATGGATACCATTTTACAAGCCGGGTTTAAGGAACTTACAGAACGATCCATACCTGATAAGTGGCGCCTGCCCAATGAAAATGCCCATCCACATTTCATCGCACTTGATTTTGGTGTTTGTAAGGATGCCGATGGCCGGATAGTCCCTAAATTGATCGAACTGCAGGGCTTCCCTTCTTTGTATGGTTTCCAGGTTCATTTGGGCAATACCTATCGTGAAGTATTCAATATCGATACAAACAAAACCATCTATTTTAATGGCCTTAATGATCAATCCTACTTTGATCTGCTCAAAAAAACCATCCTTGGCCCCTATCAGCCCGACGAAGTGGTTTTGATGGATGTAAACGCGCCTGAACAAAAAACCTCGGTTGATTTTTATATCACCCAGCGCTACCTGGGCATTCCCGTTATTTCGCTGAGTGATCTGCTACAACAGGGCGACCAGCTTTTTTACGAAGCAAATGGTCAAAAAAAACGCATCCGTCGTATGTATAACCGGTTGATATTTGATGAGATAGACGGCGACGAAAATATTTTTGACAAGGTTGTTGATATACGCCAGCCGCTTGATGTTGAGTGGATAACTCATCCAAACTGGTTTTACCGTATTAGTAAATTTACCATGCCTTACCTGCATGGCGATTATATTCCCAAAACACGATTTTTACACCAGGTAACGCCAATACCTACCGACCTGGAGAATTATGTACTTAAACCCTTGTTCTCTTTCGCGGGTCAGGGGGTGATCATTGATGTAACCGCCGATGATATTAATAATATTACTGATCCCGAAAACTGGATATTACAACAAAAAGTAAATTATGAGCCGGTAGTACAAGCACCGGATGGCGGTGTTAAGGCCGAGATACGCTTACTTTATCTATGGCCCGATGGCGATGCTAAGCCTACGCTGGCCATTAACCTGGCCAGACTTAGCCGTGGCAAAATGATAGGCGTGCGTTATAATCAAAATTTTGACTGGGTAGGCGGAACAATTGCCTTTATGCAGCGTTAAACTTTATACTAATTAGAGCGTCTGTACGTATAATATTGTATATATTAAAAATGTAGTATTTTTGCGACATGAATATTCAAACCATTATAGTAATTATTCTTTTTGCTGGCGCAGTCTTTTACATCGGCCGTATGCTGTATAAAAGCCTGACCGCGAAAAAGGGGTGTGGTGGTAATTGTAAATGTGGAGTTGATTTTTCTGGTATCGAGCCAGAGAACGCGCATAAATAATCAACAATACCATTCATTAAATCTTCATTTGTAACCCGTACTTTTAAATTTAGAAGTAAACTCACTTAATGTCTTCAAACAAGCAAGTTTTTCAAGCCGATTCACCAGGTAGATGGAATAAATTCAAGTGGCTCAGCCGCATACTTCTTGCAATACTTGTAATTGGGATAATAGCCGTAATAGTTACTATCAAATCAACCTATTACCCCGATTTGCCCAACCTGAACCCAGCCCCGAAAAAAATGTCGAAAGAAGAACTTGACCAGTTAAAACGGTCAACCAAGTTCAAGTACTTCAATATACAAAAGTCTGAAATTGAGGCCATGGAGCGAACCCGGCGTTTGCACCAGCTCAAGCATCCTAATAATAAAGACCGCATTAACGCGGCCTTTTACCTGGCCTGGGATCCTCAGGCTTATAATTCACTGATCACCAATCTCGGTCACCTGGATATGGTGGTAAGCGAAGGTTTTTCGATAGCACCCAAAGTTGATACCGTAATTACTAAAATTGATACCGGGCTTGTCAACATCAATAAAAAGTTTAATAAGCCAGTGCTCATTATGCTTTCTAACTACGTTAACTATAACAACGTAAGCGGCGGTTTTGACAGTAAAGATGTTGAACGGATCATCAAAAGCAAAAAACTCCGTACAGGCTTTATTAACAGCATTATCAATAGCCTTACTAAACATAAATTCCAAGGTATTAATGTTGATTTTAATGAAATTAAAGATCGCAACAGCGCAGAGTACCTTACCTTTTTGCAGGAACTTTACAAGGCTCTGCACGCCAAAAATTTCCTGGTAACCCAAAATGTGGTGCCCGATGATGAAGCCTATAACCTAAAGAAATTACAGCATTTTAACGACTTTTTGTTTGTAATGGCTATTGATGAGCACTATGATGCCACCAATGCCGGCGACCTGTCAAATCAGCACTGGGTTGAACAGATACTGGACGACGTTTGCAGCCAGGTGCCCAGCGAAAAAGTTATTTTAACTTTTGCCGCGGGCGGATACGACTGGCCCGAAAAGAGTGTTGGCCATGCCATAGGTTACCAGCAAGCTATAAGTACCGCGCAGGAAAAACAAAGTAAAATTATTTTTGACCCGCTATCGGCCAACCTGCATTTTAATTATGTCGACCAGAATGGCCTTCCACATACCACTTATTTTACAGACGCCGCTACCAATTTCAACGTTATCCGAATGGCCGACGATTGGGCCACCGGTGGTGTAGCTTTATGGCGCCTGGGATCTGAGGATCCGCGTTTATGGTCGTATTTCCAAAAGAATCTTTCGATAGACTCTTTAAGAAAAACAGGCATCGATCTTAAAAAGCTAACTACGGTAGGTTTAAATAACCGTGTGAATGTTGATTATGATGGCGAAGGCGAAGTTTTGGATCTCATCACTACTCCTACTACGGGCCAGATAGACGTAAAACTGGATACCGGCAGCTATACCATTACCAATCAACAGTATATTAAACTACCCACCAAGTACGTAATACGCCGCTATGGCTATGCCCCTAAAAAAGTAGTTTTAACTTTTGATGATGGCCCCGATCCGGATTTTACGCCACGTATTTTAGATATCCTTAAAAAGGAAAATGTACCGGCAGCTTTCTTCGTGGTGGGCTCCATGGCCGAAAAGAACATGCAGCTGGTGCGGCGTGAATATGAGGAAGGCTATGAGATAGGTAACCATACATTCTTCCACCCGGATATCTCAACCATCAGTCTTGACCGGGTTATATTGGAGCTTAACTCAACCCGTAAGCTTATTGAATCCATAACCGGAAGAAGCACCATACTTTTCAGGCCTCCGTTTAATGCCGATGCCGAGCCACAAACCCTGGCCGAGGTTATCCCAGTAGCCGAGAGCCGCAGGCAAAGTTATATTACCATTGGCGAATCTATTGACCCCTGGGACTGGCAGCCGGGTGTAACAGCCGACAGTATTATTGCCCGTACCATCAGGCAAAAAGATAATGGCTCGATGATATTGCTGCACGATGCTGGTGGCGATACCCGGGAAGAAACGGTAAAGGCATTGCCCGAAATTATCCATTTCTTTAAATCGCACGGATACCAGTTTACCACCATTGCCGACGTGCTGGGCAAAACCAAAGCCGATCTGATGCCGCCTATTCCAAATGATCCGCATACAGGTATCCTGGGGCCGGTATATGACGTGGCGGTGCATGGCTATTTTTATATCAACTGGATACTCATCTATATATTTTTATCGGCTATTTTCCTGGCGATTGGCCGTATTGTTTTAATTGGAGTACTGGCCGTAAGGCAGCATGGCGAAAATAAAAAGATGGTAAAAGCCCGCGGCAACAATTTCCCATTGCCACCGGTGAGTATTATTGTGCCTGCTTATAACGAAGAGGTAAATGCCGTTGCTACCATACAAAGTTTATTAAAAACAGAATACCCATCATTTGAGATCATTTTTGTGGATGACGGGTCAAAGGATAAAACCTTTGAAGTGGTTAACTCCGCTTATGCCAATAATCCGCTGGTTAAAATACTAACCAAGCCAAACGGCGGTAAAGCATCGGCACTTAATTTTGGTATTACCCATGCTCAAAATGATTATGTGGTTTGTATTGATGCCGATACACAGCTAAAAACCGATGCCATTTATCACTTAATGACCTATTTTACCGATGAGGAAATAGGCGCAGTAGCGGGTACCGTAAAAGTAGGTAACGAAACCAATATCATTACCCGCTGGCAATCTATAGAATATATTACGGCGCAAAACATGGATAGGCGGGCATTTGACCTGATCAATAGTATTACTGTGGTGCCGGGAGCCATTGGCGCGTTCCGCAAATCGGCAATATTTAAAGCAGGCGGTTTTACTTATGATACGCTTGCCGAGGATTGCGACCTCACCATGCGCATCCTAAAGCAAGGCTATATTGTAAAAAATTGTGCCGAAGCCATTGCTTATACCGAAGCCCCCGAAACCATCAACATGCTGTTGAAACAACGTTTCCGCTGGAGCTTTGGCGTAATCCAGAGTTTCTGGAAAAACCGCGACGCGCTGTTCAACAAAAAGTATAAATTCTTTGGGATGGTGGGCATGCCAAACATTTTGATCTTCCAGATCATATTGCCGCTGTTTTCGCCGCTGGCTGACCTGATGATGATATTTGCCCTTTTTGGTGCCAAACCCGAGAAAATGCTATTCTACTATATAGCCTTTGTTTTGATCGATTTCATCGTGGGCATCATCGCCTTCCGGATGGAAAAAGAGGACTACAGAAAGCTCATTTACATTATCCCGCAACGTTTTATGTGGCGCCAGTTAATGTATTACGTTCTGTTTAAATCTATCAGAAAAGCATTAAAAGGCGAGCTGAGCGGCTGGGGTGTACTGAAACGTACAGGTAACGTAAAGGTTGAAAAAGAAAAGGAAAATCAGGTTTAAATCCTACACGTCATTGCGAGGAACAAAGCAAGCCCCTCACCCAACTCTCGTCAAAAAGTAATAACCCATGAAGTGGCTCAATCGCGCGGTATCGACTCATCCCGACATCGCTGCGCTTATCACCCATCTCTCCGCTTCGCGCATAGAGGGGATTTTCATTCCTTTTTTCTCTTTCCGCCGAAGGCGAAGAGAGGCAGGTCCAGCGAAGCGTAGACCGTGTGAGTCGGCTCTGCACCCTGCTATTTCTCAACAAGACCTATTCTATCTTTTCATGCGCTGTTACATGAGGGCTTCGTCGTTTAGAGGAGCCCCTCCCAAGACAAGCATCATGTCAATTGAGTTTATAGATATGCTTAATTTGGAAACTAAATACGCTGGAAATTAAACGATATTGGTCGGTACCAATTTTTACCTAATGACCAATAAGATACCTGCTATAAGGCCCTCATGGCTTCCATACCTGTTGATTTTATGTTTTAGTATATCCGCGCTTACAACCGTAGCGCAGGATAAAGGCGATGAGGATAAAACCATGGCCAACAGTGTTAAAACCCGCGATCAAAAAGCCATTGACGAGGCTATGCAAAGCTGGTGGCCGGCATCCATGAAAACACGGAACAGCCGGCTAACCTGGTGGCGCGACGCCCGTTTTGGGATATTTATACACTGGGGCATATACTCCTTACCTGCCGGCGAATGGGAAGGTAAAAATATCGGCGGCTATGCCGAGCACCTGATGCGCAAGGCTAAAATACCACGTTCAACCTACCTGGAACTGGCGCATCACTTTGATCCAACAAAATTTAATGCCGATAAATGGGTACAGGCAGCCAAATACGCAGGCATGAGGTATCTGATCATTACGGCCAAGCATCATGATGGTTTTGCAATGTATAACTCGCAGGTTTCTGATTACAATGTGGTTAAACAAACCGCCTGGAAACACGACCCCATGGTTGATCTGGCTGCGGCCTGTAAAAAATATGGCATTAAGTTCGGCTTTTATTATTCGCATGCTTTTGACTGGGAACACCCCGACGCGCCGGGTAACGATTGGGATTACCAGAACCCTGGAGGCGATCTGAACTTGTTTGGTGGCCGCGACTGGTACGATCTGCACCCGGAACTGTTACCCAAAGCGGTTAATTATGTAGATAAAAAGGCCATTCCCCAAATCAAAGAGCTCATCACCAAATATCATCCGGATATACTGTGGTTTGATACCCCGCAAAAACTACCGCTATCAGAAAACATCCGCATCCTGAAAGCCATCCGGGAAACCGACCCGAATATTATAGTGAACGGAAGACTGGCACGGGGCAGCGGTAATTTACAGCTGGGCGATTATAAAAACACCGCCGATCGCCCTGCAGAGTTTTTCCCTGTAATCGGCGATTGGGAAGCTATACCCACTACCAATGAGTCATACGGCTACTCTAAATTTGATAAGAGCCATAAACCGGTAAGCTTTTTTATTCGTTTACTGGCCAAAGCCACATCACGCGGGGGTAACCTCTTGATGAATATCGGCCCCATGGGTGATGGCGAATTTGCTCCGGAAGATACAGCTATTCTGCAAGGCATAGGCCGCTGGATGAGCAAAAATTCGGCAAGCATCTATCAAACAACTAAAACCGCACTACCCTATCAAAGCTGGGGCGTATCAACCCGAAAAAACAACTTGCTTTATCTGCATGTATTTAACTGGCCAAAAAATGGCCAATTGATAGTGGGTGGCTTAAAAAGCGGGATCAGCAAAGCATGGGTGCTGGCTGATAAAAAGGAGTTAAAGTTTAGCAGGCTCGATCCGCTTGATGTGGCCATTCATTTACCTGCACAGGCCCCCGATACCAGCAACACGGTTATTGTATTAGAAACAACAACCGGAAAGATAGAAACCGATACCGTACGCTTGTTGGCAAGCCGTGAAACAACCAATCGTTTACTGGCATTTGATGCCCGCCTGGAAGGCAAGGGCTTTGGTTTTGGTGACGGTAAAACCAGCAGCTATTATGTAGAAGGCTGGAAAAACACCAACCAATCTGTAAACTGGGATTTCAGGCTAATAGAGCCTGCTACCTATAAAATACTTTTAAAGTACGCGGCAGATAATGTTGATGAAGGCACTTATGAATTAAGTAGTGGAAACCATAAAGTAAAAGGCAGCGTTGAAGCTATAGCTAAAGGCGTACAGGTTAAAGAACAGGAGTTAGGTACTGTAAGCCTTGAACCGGGCGCGCATAGCCTGAGCATTACACCGGTTGAAATAAAGAAAGCCGGTTTAATGAAGATATTAGAGATACAGCTGATACCAGTGAGTACACCTTAGTCGCGTTCAATAAGGCAAACCGCGTAGGCTACTACACCTTCTTCACGGCCAATAAAGCCCATTTGCTCGTTAGTAGTGGCCTTAATGGATATATCCTCCTCGCTGATGGACGCGGCCTCGGCTATATAGGTTTTCATGGCCGGTATGTGCGGGTTTATCTTGGGCGCTTCCAGGCATACCATAGCATCGATATTGCCAATACTAAAACCCTTCTCTTTGATCAGCACTACCACATGCTGTAACAGTACCAGGCTGCTGATGCCTTTCCAGCGGTTGTCGGTATTGGAAAAATGAAAGCCTATATCGCGTAAATTCGCGGCTCCGAGTAAGGCATCACAAATAGCATGTAACAATACATCGGCATCCGAATGCCCGTAAGCACCGGAATGATGCTCCAGCTTTACGCCGCCTAAAACAAATGGGTGCTGTTCTTTTAACTGATGTACATCAAACCCAAAACCTACTTTTATCTTACCCATTACCGTTTACCCACATTTGATATACCGCCAAAATTTGCCGACAAGGTAAAGCGCAGCGTATTGGCTAAAGGACTATTTTGCTGGCTCGCTGCCAGGTATGAAAAATCGAAATTAAAAATATTATACTTCATGCCTAAACCCAGGGTTAGATAGTGCCTGTCGCCCTTATCTGGGTTTTCATAAAAATACCCGGCCCTAACCGCGAATTGGTGATTATACCAGTATTCAACCCCAGGCGAAAAGCTGATCTCTTTCAACTCCTCACTAAAACCTCCCGGAGCATCACCAAACGACTGGAATATACCCGCCGGTACAGATACATCATCATCGTGCCCTTTGATGATATTTCCATTCACATCGCGTATGGGAGGTGTAGGCACCAGTAATTTATTGATATCAAAAGTGGCGGTTAATTCATTGGTTTCGTCAAGCTCCCAGGTATTGGCCACGCCCAATTTTAAATTGGTGGGTAAAAAGTATTTAGGTCCTACATCGCTATAGCCTATTTTTGTGCCTATATTGGAGATATGCGCACCAAAGGCAAAAAGATTTTCACTACCCCAGGGCTTTTTATAATACAACGATACATCAGCAGCAATCGCGTTACCCGGCTTGTTAACCTGCCCCGATCCCTGCGCAAAGGATATACTTGATATGCTTGAACGTATATAACGCAGCGTTAATCCGAGCGACAGATTCTCGCCAAATTTACGGGCAAATGAACCGTCTATCGAAAACTCGTTTGGCGTATAAGTGCCCTGGTCATTTGACTGATCATCCGTTAATTGAACCGAACCGTAATTAAAATAACGGAGGGATGCTCCAATGGTATTACGATCATTCAGTTTATGTGCATAGCTCAGGTAGGAAAGGCTGATATCGGGCACCAAATGTCGTAACCAAGGGCTATAAGATAGCGAAAGTGCATCGTTACTCTCCAGAAAAGCGAGTTTGGATGGATTCCAGAAATTGGCATTAACGTCTGGTGAAATAGCCACACCAGCATCGCCCATAGCTCCCGAACGAGAATCAGGGGATATATTTAAAAAAGGCACCTGGACCGGTATCGCCTTAATATTGCTCCCATCAGTACTTGTACCTACAGGCGTTTGCGCAATA
The DNA here is from genome assembly GCF_052045695.1 of Mucilaginibacter sp. 22184. Classification (NCBI taxonomy): domain Bacteria; kingdom Pseudomonadati; phylum Bacteroidota; class Sphingobacteriia; order Sphingobacteriales; family Sphingobacteriaceae; genus Mucilaginibacter; species Mucilaginibacter sp. 22184. The sequence goes on along the minus strand of NZ_JBQEPI010000013.1, from coordinate 99,269 downwards.
GCCGAAACCGGCAGCAGAAAGAGCACGGAATAAACAAGATAGCGAAAGGTAGAAAACTTCATTGGGTGAATTTAGCTTTTATAATTTAATTCATATACAGGTACTCCCAAAATTTACTCAGCATTTTTAAAAAACTATTGTAATAATTGCTCAATCAAAAAAAGCAAACCGGTGCAACTAATTTCAACAAATTTTCGTTCAAATGCCTGATAATAGTTTGAATTATTTTGAATAATGGGTTGTGTGCATTAGCATTATATCCATTTTTTTCTAAATTTACCCTATAATATAACCGTAAAAATATGAAAATACTTTTTACTAAAACTGCTTTCGTGCTGTTGGCTGTAAGTGCCGTGGTAAGCAGCTGCAGTAAACAACACGAAACTTCGCAAAAAACCGGGATCACTTATAACGACAAAAACAATGGTGGTTATGTGCGGTTCAGGCAAACCCATCCCGCACCGGGCCCGGGTCTGGTACCCATTGAGGGTGGTACTTTTGTGATGGGTGGCAGCGCTGACCAGGATGTTGCTTATGACTATAATAACGTAAAACGCAGAGTAACTGTCCCATCTTTTTACATGGATGAAACCGAGGTATCTAACCAGGATTGGCTTGATTACCTGCATTGGACGGCTATCACTTTCCCGAATGACCGGGAGTTATATTATGATGCTTTGCCCGATACCCTGGTATGGCGTAAACCCTTATCGTACAATGAGCCTTATGTAGATAATTACCTGCGTCATCCTGCTTTTCAGGACTATCCTGTAGTGGGTGTAACCTGGGATCAGGCACAGGATTATTGCCAATGGCGTACCGACCGTACCAATGAAAATATTTTACGTGAATCGGGCCGAATGGTGGCCTGGAAGGATTTGAATGGTGGCAAAAACGGGCAACCGGCTGCATCAACAGAACCTTACAATAATGACATGTACCTTAACGGTCAGCAAAGAGGTCCCGGGTTTGACGGCAAGAAAATGATGCCGGATCTGAGTCCAAATGCCCAGGCCGGCACGGGCAAAAACGGCAAGCCCGTAAGGCCAGTACGTATGGAAGATGGTATACTAAAACAAGGTTACCGTTTACCTTCGGAAGCTGAATGGGAATACGCGGCTTTAGCTTTAGCAGGCAATACTCAGTTTGAAAACATCGACGACGGTAAAATGTACCCATGGAATGGTTTGGGCGTACGCTCGGCCAAGAGCAAAACCCGTGGTTTAATAATGGCTAACTTTAAACGTGGTGCTGGTGATAACGCTGGTGTTGGTGGTTACTTGAATGACAAGGCCGATATTACCGCTCCGGTACGCTCCTATGCACCAAACGATTTTGGTTTGTATAACATGGCTGGTAACGTAAACGAATGGGTTGCTGATACCTACCGCCAAACCTCATTTGAAGAGTTTGATGACTTTAACCCCTTCCGTGGTAACGAATACACCAACAAACGTATGGCCGATCCATCAAAAGGTCTTTACGCCAAAGACAAATACGGTCGCCCGATCAAAGATCCGGCAAAAGCCAACAGAAAATTAAAATACAGTGAGCTTTTAGCCTTGCAAGGTCAGCGTCCGGACTCAACCAATGCAACACAGGCTGCCCCTGTAGCAAATGGCAGCGTAGCAGCTGCCAATGCGGCAAGTGCTAATGCACAATTAGCTGTCCGCAATTCGGGTAAAGCATTTAATCCCGATTTGAGGGGAGACAAGGATACCGTTAACCTTGCTCTATACGGAAACACTACGCTTGTTAACAACCGTTCAAAAGTTTACAAGGGTGGCTCATGGAACGATATGGCTTATTGGCTAAACCCGGCTACCCGTCGCTTTATGGATCAGGACGAAGCCAGCGCCGAAATCGGTTTCCGCTGCGCGATGACCCTGGTTGGCGCGCCGGAAATTTACCCGAATGGCAAACCACATTACGGTGTTAAAAAGGCCAAAACTTTTAAATCAAAATAAAATATTCTTCTTATTTATAAAAAAAGCCATCTGGTAAACAGATGGCTTTTTTTATACTCATATTTTCAGCTCCATGTATGGAGGCTTCCTTGTAGTCTTCTTTAACAACAAAAAGGCTCCGTTATTTAGCCATCTTCCGCTACAGCTTCATTTCATCATATATAATCAAAGGATAATATCCGCATTCTGTGATAATCAATTAATTTAAAAAAATGACTATGCGCTTTAATACGCCTGTTTTCCTTATAACAAAAAAAGCCCCGGCCTATATAGCCAGGGCTTTTTTTGTTCAATAGTATTTTATTGATAACCTTCGTTTTGCGTTAAGTTCGGATTTGCATCCCGCTCACGTTTAGGTATCGGAAATATCAACTTTGGTGAATTCCACACGTAAGTATCAGTTACATTACCATCATCGTCATGGAGTATTACCGATTCATGATAACGTTTTAAGTCGTTTAACCTGAAACCTTCAAAAGCAAGCTCAACTCTGCGTTCCTGCTTAACGGCAGCAAATAAACCATCAAAATCTGTTGCTGTGGTATTATCTAATTTAGCCCGGTTCCTTACTACATTTATATCTGCTGCAGCACCGGTTAAATCAGCAGATGGCTTTCTTAACCTCGCTTCTGCTCTGATCAAATATACTTCGGCTAAACGCATCAAAAGAATATTGCCATACAGGTTGTTAAATTTTGAAGTAAAGGTATCACCTCCCGAGTCTGTAAATTCATTGGCCCTGTCATCGCCTTCTTCATAACGGTCAAAATGCTGTTGATTTATTACAGTTTCGCCACGCCCGCCAAAATTGCTGGCTGCAAAAACTTCATTTAGTGCATTAAAGCCCGACTGGCTCGACATTTGAATAGCAAAAATATCTTCGGAAGTATTAAATACGTGTGTGGCCTGAGGAGGAACCTGAAACTCATCAACAAATTTGGGCACCAGAGTAAAATCACCGCTGTTGATCACTTTAGATGCTTCAGTTTCTGCAAGTACAAAATTTTCCTGGGTAAGGTAAATCCTCGCTAAAACAGTTGATGCAGCTGATGAGCTTGCATAAGTCGATCTCCCAACTACAAGATTAGCTTCCGCTTCCTGCAAATCGGCAATAGCTTGCGCATATACCTCGGCTACGGTATTACGTTTCACTTTTTGTATACCTGCTATTGTAGTAGTGGGTGTAAGGACAATCGGTACGCCAGGGTTTGAAGAAGGGGTACCGTCATTCCAGGCCTTACCAAATATTCTTACCAGGTCAAAATAGGTCATACCGCGTAAAAACTTGGCTTCTGCCTGTACCCTTACCTTTTTACCTTTCGCAGTATCAACTAAATTGATATTAGCCAAAACCGTATTACACACGTTTATAGTATTATAGCCACTATTCCAAACACCTTCAACAAAAGCATTGTTAACAGTGATCGTTTTATTACTTAGCTCCGTATATTCTGAAAATGAGCCAAAATAGGAGAAATCGCCATCATCGCCCAAAAAATCAGTAGTTGACATGAGCCTGCCACCATAAATACCCCGTAAAGCGGCGGCAGTATATGCGCCAATCAGCACACCTTCAACATCTTTAGAGTTTTTTATCGCCTGATCTGCCTCAACATCGTTTTGAGGCTTAATATCTAGTTGCTTTTTGCAACTGGAGCTATACAGCATTACCAATGTACTTAATGCTATGATTGAATATTTAATTTTTTTCATCTTTTTCAGCTTAATTTAAAAGCCCACGTTAATTCCAAAAGTGATTGTTTTAGCCTGTGGTGCAGCATAAAAGTCATAGCCCTGGGTTATATTTCCCGAAAAAGCATCTGAATTTAACTCCGGATCCCAGCCTTTATATTTGGTCCAGGTCGCGAGGTTAGTTGCCTGTGCATATATTCTAAGGCTCTGCAATTTAATTTTGGTCAATATCTCCTTGGGGAAATTATAACCTATAATAATATTTTTTAACCTTACATATGACCCATCCTCAATATATCTTGAGCTTGGGCTAATACCGTTACCACCAAATAAACGAGCCTGTGGTACATTGGTAATATCGCCTGGCTTTTTCCATGAGTTTAGCTGATCAATGGTTTGATTGTCATAACCATTGCTACCGCTTGATGACATGTACTGCCCAGCTCCGTTATAGATGTTGTTGCCCTGAACAGCTTGCAATAAGAAACTAAAATCAAAACCCTTAAAAGCTACCGAGTTGTTTAAGCCCGCTATATATTTAGGGTTTGGATCGCCAATTTTAACTGGCGTTGCCTGGTTATAATCATTGGTTTTAGTCCTGTCGCGCTGACCATTTCCCATATCTGTGTTTTTGTAATAAAGCGCATCACCATTAGCAGGGTCAGCGCCTGCAAATTCTGGTGCAAAAAACACGCCCAATGGCTGGCCTTCAACTGCACGGTTTACGGCATCGCCGCTGCCGGTAATCACCTGCCCTTTCAAATCGGTAATCTTGTTGCGGTTAATGGATAGGTTAACGCTGGTTGACCACTTAACCACACCAACAAGGTTTTTGGAATCAATTTGCAGCTCAAATCCTCTATTTTGCAGTTTACCCAAATTTTGAGTAATAGTTGTATAGCCCGAAGTACCAGGTACCTGTACATTTAATAAAAGATCCCTTGTTTTTTTCTGATAAACATCAAACGTTCCAGCTAAGCGCCCTTCGAAAAAACCTATATCCAAACCAAGATCAGCTTGTGCGGTAGTTTCCCACTTCAAATCAGGGTTGGGTAGTTGCGTTGGCCTTGCACCCGCTACACCAGCGTAGCCAAATGCACTAAATAGTCCGCGTGCCGGGAAATTACCAATCTCGGAGTTGCCTGTAAGACCATAACTGGCTCTTAACTTTAACTCAGAAACAAGTTGTTGTTTCTTCATAAAGCTTTCTTCTGAAACAACCCAACCCACTGAACCTGCAGGGAAAAATCCATAACGGTGATTGTCACCAAATCTTGATGAACCATCAACACGTCCACTTAATGACAGCAAGTATCTCTCGTCATATTTATAATTCACCCTACTGAAATATGACAATAAGGAGTAAGCCGAAGTAGTTGATGATCCTGAAATAATGTTTGCCGAACTGGTCAACTTTTTATAAGCATCACTCGGAAACTGCGTACCCTGTAATTGGTTAAGATCATTTTGTTGCCTTTGATAGGTCATACCGCCAACTGCGTCTATATGGCTTTTATCAATATCCTTCGTAAACTGCAAAAAGTTGTTTGTGTTAAAGTTTACCGATGATACTGACGAACTGAAACCTGTTCCATTTGGTGTAGAAGTATTACGAACAGTAAGGCTGCCGGTATAAGTATCTTCGCCAGAATTTAATATATCAACGCCAACCTCTGATCTGAAATTTAAAAAGGGAAGTAATTTTACCTGCGCAAAAACATTCCCCAGGTTGCGGTAATCCGTTGTTTTATAATAACCATCGATAGCATTCAGTATCGGGTTAAAATAAGTAGGATAATTAGTGTTTGGTTCGCCTGTTGTTGGATCTAAAGCGCCACTGACCAAGCCGGTACGCGGGTCAATTGCCGGTGTAATTGGAGCCAAAGCTACAATTTGCATCGGTGTTGAAAACGCGTTATCATTATCTAAACGATTATTTCTGGTACGCGAAATACTTAAGTTTGCACCCACAGTTAACCAACTAGTAGCCTGGTTCTCGATATTAGTTCTGAAACTATATTGGTTAATTGAATTATTGAGCAGATATCCTTTTTGGTTATTATAGGTGCCTGACATATAAAACTTGGTTTTATCATTACCACCAGAAAACACCAAGTTATAGTTTTGTACAGGCGCGTGCTGTACGATCTCATCAAACCAGTTGGTATTTACCTTATAGGTTTTATAATCATCATTACCAGCCGAGTATCTTTTTAACCTCGCCTCGATTGAAGCTGATGAAACCCCTCCGTTTTCAGCAGCTTCACGCATATAGGCAACGTATTGTTGAGCATTCATAAACTCACGTTCATGTGTGGGTTTGCTAAAACCGTAATATTGATTATAACTAATATTTGTTTTACCCGCTTTACCCTTTTTTGTTGTAACCAATACTACCCCATTTGATGCCCTTGAACCGTAGATTGCAGCTGCAGAAGCATCTTTCAATATTTCAATAGATTCAATATCATTTTGGTTGAGATCCACCAGCGGATTGGTTGACGCACCATTAGTCGAAAAATCATCAACCGTAATAGGCAAACCATCTACTACATATAGCGGCTGGCTGCCGGCCGATACCGACGAAGCACCGCGTACACGTACCTGTATGCCCTGGCCCAGCTTACCATTCTGCGCTTGTATGTAAACACCCGGTGTTCTGCCTTGTATTGCCGACTCTAAACTGGGTACAGGGATGTTTGCAATATCTGCTCCTTTGACCTGAGATACAGAGCCCGTTAATGATCGCTTACTCTGTGTTCCGTAGCCTACAACCACTACTTCAGAGAGTTGTTTTGAATCTGACTCCAGTTGTACATTTAGAGGTTTGTTACTAATGGAAGCTTCGATTTCTTTAAATCCAAGAAATTTAAAAACCAGCACCTTTGCGGTAGCCGAAACGGTGAGGCTGAATGTACCATTTGGACCGGTTTGAGTGCCTGTTCCCTGAGCCCCCTTCACAGTTACACTTACCCCAGGTAAGGGCGAACCGTCTTTCTGATCTGTTACTTTACCTGTAATAACACGGCTTTGTGCTAAACCAAATGTAATACAAGAAAACAACAACAAAATTGTTAGTAAATTTTTCTTCATATAATCAGTATTGAGTTAAAAACTCAAGCTAATAAAAATCGGGGGTAAAAACAATAAAAATCTTAAAAAAGCGTTGCCTTTGTTGCGATTTGTATCAAATACTGGTCAAAACTAACTAATTGATGATCAAAATTTTACCTAAACAGAAATATCGACCAATTACCGGTGATATCGTCCATTTTTATAAAAAAACACCCAGAACAAGTGTTTCTACTGTGTAAATATGTATTGAATAAGATTTGCACCCATTTTTAGTGCTTTTAAGCGTGCTTCCTGGGTATCACCGGCATAAGTACCATAATCTTCCCATCCATTACCTAAATCGCACTCATAGGTATAGAAACACACCAAACGGCCTTTGTAGATGAGCCCAAAGCCCTGTGCCCGTTTACCATCGTGTTCATGGATCTTGGGTAATCCATTAGGGAAAGGGTATTTTTGATGATAGATAGGATGATTAACCGGCAATTCCACAAAATCAAACTCCGGAAAAACCTTTTTCATTTGCGGACGAATAAATTTATCGAGGCCATAATTATCGTCGATATGTAAAAAACCGCCTCCGGTTAAATACTTGCGCAGGTTGCGGGCTTCCTGATCGGTAAATATCACGTTGCCGTGGCCGGTCATAAATGTGAAAGGATAATTGAACAAGGAACTGCTGCCCACTTCCACTACGTCATCATCGGCTTCAAAATTTGTTTTTAAATTTTCGTTACAAAATTTGATCAGGTTGGGGAGTGCTGTACGGTCGCCATACCAATCACCGCCGCCATTATATTTAAGCCGTGCAATTTTATAAGTAGGATTGTTAAAACCGCTCATCAGTATGATGGCTGTAAAAGCAATTACAAAAATCTTAATGGTCTTCATACGCGGTTCAAAAAGTTCACCTCAAAGCAGGCCTCAAGTGCCGCGGTTTCGGTGCGCAGGCGGCTTATACCTAAAGTTATGGGTTTAAACCCGTTTTGCAAAGCGCTTTCTATTTCGGCAGGGGCGAAATCGCCTTCAGGCCCTATCAATATCAGGTAACGGCCCTGTTGTTGTAATTCATCACGCAGACTAAGCTTGTCGCCTGGCTCGCAGTGAGCAATATACTTTTGCCCGTCAAACGGACGTGTCAGTAGCTCATTTAGTTTCACGGGCTCGTTTAAAACGGGATGATAGGCTTTAAGGGATTGCTTTGTCGCAGCGGTAATAATCTTGTTAAGCCTCTCGGTCTTGGCCTCCTTACGCTCAGATCGTTGACTGATGATCAAGGATATTTCATCAATACCAATCTCTGTAGCTTTTTCCAGAAACCACTCCAGGCGCTCTATATTTTTCGTGGGGGCAACTGCTAAATGCAGGTAATGGTTACGCTTATTAAAATCAGTTGTAACCGAAGTAATACTTAATATGGTACGTTTGGGGTGGGCATCATGTATAAACGCGGTATAAAATCCTCCGCGGCCATCAATTAATTGAACTTCGCTGCCTGCTTCCAACCGCAACACACGAATGGCGTGTTTACTTTCTTCCTCACTAAGAAAGTACTGAGGGTGTGCGGAGTCGATATCAGGTGTGTAGAATAGATGCATTTGATTAGTATCAAGTAGTTAGTATCAAGTATCACGACAGCTGCATTTACTTCAAGTAGTTAAAAAATCTTGATACTTGATACTAACTACTTGATACCTGCTACTAATGCAAATCTACCGTATCTTCTTCATTGATCAGCAATTCCAGTTTAACTGATTCGATGTTCTGGTCCGATTTCCGGAGCACGGTGATATTATATCCGTTTGATTCTTTTTGTTCACCTACATCGGGGATCTTACCAAAGATATCGCCCAGCCAGCCGGATACAGTATCAAAGTCGCCATCCTCGGGCAGATCATGCGGCAAATGCTCATTTACATCATATATCGATGCCAGGGCATTTACAATAAATTCACGATCATTTACTTTTTCAACGATAGGCTTTTCCTCATCGTATTCGTCCTGAATATCGCCTACCAGCTCTTCCACAATATCTTCCAGGGTAACCATACCGGCGGTACCGCCAAACTCATCAAGCACAATCGCTATTTGAATGCGTTTCTGCTGCAGCTCGGCCATCAGATCGTTGATCTTTTTAGTTTCGGGAATAAAATAAGGTTTGCGGATAATATTTTTGAGTACGATCTCTTCATTACGGGCCAGCAATGGCAAAATATCCTTGGCGTGTACAATCCCGATGATCTTATCTATCACGTCATCATAAACAGGCATGCGCGAATATCCCTCTGTAATGATCATATCCAGCAATTCTTCTTTGGTGGAATTGATGTCGACGCCCGATATTTTAGTACGCGGTACCATGATATTTTTTACCACGCGTTCATTAAAATCAAATACGTTTTGGATCAGTTCATGCTCGTTTGAATCCAGAGCGCCTGATTCTTTACCTTGCTCAAGCAGATATTGTAATTCTTCGGAGCTGTGATGGGCCTCTCCGCCTTCTAAAGTATTAATGCCTAAAAGCTTAAGGATAAAATTAGCAAAGCCGTTTAGCAACCAGATTAATGGCTTAAAGAATACAAAGAAAAATCTGAGTGGAAGAGAAACCGCCAACACCGTGCGTACCGATTTTTGAATGGCTATTGATTTGGGAGCAAGCTCACCAAATACAATATGCAATACCGTAATAAAGGTAAAAGCCAGAATATGGCTTGCAGTAATAAACCCGTTTGAAAGATTTATCCCTACAGCCATAAAGCCTCTGATCACGATGTTTGTGGCAACTTCTTCGCCTACCACACCCAATGCCAGTGATGCGATGGTAATACCTAATTGCGTTGCCGCAAGGTAACCATCTAAATTATGTAATATGCCACGTGCAACTTTGGCAACCCCGCTTCCCGATTTGGCTTTTATTTCAATTTGTGAGCCTCGTACCCTTACCATGGCAAACTCGGCGGCTACGAAGAAACCGTTGAGCAAAACCAGAAATACGGTTGCAATTAAATAAAAGGTACTTATTTCGTAATGCGCGGGGTCCATCTATTAATTATTGCGTGACAGGAAAAGTAGTCTTATACAATTCCAAACTTTCTTGTATTACCTTATGGGCATAACGTACACCCAGCAAATGCTCAATGGTTACGTTTTTGCCTTCCAGTTTCTTGTAATCTTTAAAGAAACGTACAATCTCGGTCATGGCATGCGGGGGCAGCTCATTCAAGTCGTTAATATAATTTACCGACATATCATTTTTGGCTACCGCGATAATCTTATCGTCCTGCTCGCCATTATCAACCATGTGCATTACACCTACTACTTTGGCCTCGATGATCGACATCGGGAATACGTCAATAGAGCATAACACCAGGATATCAAGCGGATCTTTATCGTCACAATAAGTTTGCGGAATAAAGCCATAATTGGCCGGATACATTACCGACGAAAATAAAACACGGTCGAGTTTTAATAACCCTGAATCTTTATCAATTTCGTATTTAGCTTTTGAACCTTTGGGGATCTCGATGATCGCATTAACAACTTCAGGAATATTATCACCAGGAGAAACCTGGTGCCAGGGGTGTTGTGTACTCATTTAGTATATTCTGTTTATATTATTTATTTTCTTTTGCTTCTATTATTTTCTTTCTGATATACGCTACAATCAACGGAATAGAAGTAGCTATGATCAACCCTAAAACAATGTATTGCAGATAATCTTTTAACTGAGGGAAACGTTTTCCCAGAAAAAAACCGCTCAGGGTAAACGCGCATACCCAGGTTATACTGCCTATAAAGTTAAATAAAGTAAACCTCTTTATATCAACCTTTACCACACCTGCAAATATAGGGGCAAATGTTCTAACTATAGGGAAAAATCTACCTAAAATCAATGCCATGCCGCCATACTTGTTATAAAAATCGCTGGCCAGCGTCACGTATCGTTTTTTAAAGAACAGGGAATCATTCTTGTTGAACAATACCGGCCCCGTTCGATAGCCGAACCAATAACCGGCAAAATTGCCTAATACACCGGCACCTATAAGCGATAAAACTAATGTGGATATAGATACGTCGACTTTCCCTGCCGCGCACAGCAGGCCTGCCATGAACAGCAGATAATCTCCCGGTAAAAAAAAACCAAAAAACAGGCCGGTTTCAGCAAACACAACAACAAGCAGGAGATAAAACCCTCCCCTGCTTATAATGGATTGAGCGTCCGTTAAATTTTGAAGGTATTCCCAAAAACTTTCCATTCACTATATCTGTAAAACTACAAATATTAAATCAATTTGCAGTTATCCAGTAACCGATTAAATAAACCGGGTAATGAAATCTGGGTAAACACCGATAAGAATAGTTACCAGCGCCGAAATGATAAATACTATTTTATAATAAGCAGGTACTACCAGCTCTGTACGGTCGGCCGAGCGGAAGTACATAGCAATAATAACCCGGAAATAGTAAAAAATGCTGATGATGGCATTTATCACCGCTATAATAACCAGCCAAACATGGTACTTGGCAAGAGCTCCCGAGAACATGAAGAATTTACCCATAAAGCCGGCCGTAAGCGGTATACCAGCCAATGAAAGCATAGCTATGGTTAATACAAATGCCAGGAAAGGATTACTCTTACCCAAACCATTAAAGCTTTCAAAATTGTCGCTGCCGCTTTGTTGCTGAACCAGGATCAAACTACCAAAAGCGATGATCGAAGCGATAGAGTATGCTGTTGCATAAATAAATACCGAATTAGCCGAGCCAGAACCTAATGCCACAATAGCAAATAACAGGTAACCCGCATGTGATATGCTCGAAAAAGCCAGCATGCGTTTAAAGCTTTGCTGATACAATGCGGTAATGTTCCCTATAAATAAAGTGATAACGGTGATAACCAATATGATCGGCACCCAGAAATCTGACAGTGGCGCGAAACAAGCCGAGAACAGACGCAGGAAAGCGGCAAAGCCAGCGGTTTTTACCACAGTCGACATGAACGCGGTGATGAGCGTTGGCGCACCTTCGTACACATCCGGCGTCCAGAAATGGAATGGTGCCGCGCCTACTTTAAAGCAAAGCCCTACAATGATCAGTCCTACACCTGTGTAAAACATAGGATCGGTGTGCGGATGTGCTACAACCCAATCGCGGATCGCTTCCAGGCTAAATGAGCCTGTTGTGCCATATAATAACGTGATACCAAACAACAGAAAACCTGTTGAAAAAGCCCCCATTAAAAAGTATTTTAAAGCAGCTTCGTTTGATGCGAAATCACTTTTCTTGATCCCCGCCAGGATGTACAAGCTTACCGACATAATCTCGATACCGATAAACAACATCACCAGGTTGTAGAACGATACCATCACAATGATACCCGCCAATGAGAACAGGATAATAGCATAGTACTCCGCCACGTGTTTACTGATCTTATCAAAATATCCTTTTGACAACATCAGGATAAGCACAGTAGCTATAATAGTAATGCCGGAAAACGCGATAGAGAAATTATCAAACATCATCATACCGTTGTATATAGGCAGGGCAACATTATTCCATTGGGCAATAGCTAAGCCTAAGGCCGCCAGCAAACCAATAATAGTAACCGGTAATAACGCTTTTGTGGCTTTATACAAGCCCAGGTACAAAAGCACTATTGGTAAAACAGATATGATGATTAAAGTATTCATTTTATATTTTAAAAGCTCTGTAAGGTTATCTTCTCTTATACAGGGTTTATTATTATTTAATGTTTATTGATCGTATTAAATTATTAACAGCCGCTTCTGATATATGCAGAATAGGATGCGGATAAACACCTATTACGATGATCAGCACGCAAATAATACATAAGGTTAGTTTTTCAGATCCGCTAACATCGGTAAAAGTAGCGGTTAACTCATTGGTTTCGCCCTGCATTACATTTTTGTACATCCGCAGCATGTATACCGCACCAAAAATAATGGTTAAACCGGCAACGGTAGCCAGTGCAATATTGAAATAATGATATGCACTATATTCAAATACACCGTTAAGCAGTAAAAATTCACCCACAAAACCGTTGGTTAAAGGCAAGCCTACCGTACCTAATACTATAATTAAAAAAGCTATTGAAAATTTTGGCGCAACCTTGGCTATACCGCCAAGCTGGCTGATATCGCGGGTATTTAACCTGCGGCTGATGATATCCCAGATCAGGAACATACCTACCACATTGATACCATGGCTAAGCATTTGTATCATGGCTCCCTGTACGCCTATACTTGTCCACGCAAATATCCCCGCGGCTATTAGGCCAACGTGTGCTATAGACGAATAAGCCACCAGTCGTTTACCATCCTTTTGGTTAAAGGCGATCAGTGAAGCATATATGATACCGATCACCGCTAATATCATCACCAGGCTTTGCCATTGTAAAAAACCAAGCGGCGCATTGGGTATTAACCAGCGGATAACACCATAGATACCCATTTTAAGCATAATACCTGATAACATCATGGTACCGGCAGTTGGTGCTTCGGTATAGGTATCGGGTTGCCAGGTATGGAACGGAAACAATGGCATCTTGATGGCAAAGGCCAGGAAAAATGCCCAGAATACCAGCGACTGATGTTTTGCATCCAACCCAAGGCGGTAAAACTCATGAATATCATATGTTTTGCCCGGCGACTGCAGGTACAGGTAAATGATACCTATCAGCATAAATAACGAACCGGCAAACGTGTATATAAAAAACTTAATGGTAATGCGGATACGATTTTCGCCACCCCATAAGGCACATATAAAATAGATAGGGATAAGCGCTGCTTCCCAGCCTACGTAGAACAAAAATCCGTCTAAAGCTGTAAATACAACTAACATACCGGCCTGCATAAACAATATCAAACCGTAAAAAGCACCTTCGTTATTGTGTTTGTGCTGATAGGTTGATAAAATAACAAGTGGTACCAGCAAGGTGGTCAACAGTATCATGATCATACTGATACCATCGATACCGGCGCTAAAGTAAATGCCAAATTTAGGTATCCATGGTACGTCTATAGCAAACTGGGTACTTGCATCGGGTATAAATTTGCTTAAAAATAAACCGGCAATTACCAGTTCGGCAACTGAAAGAAATAATGCTGCATGTTTGGCAACCCCATTTTTTAATAAGGCTACTATAACTGCGGCTACTACTGGTAAAAATATTAATATACTAACGGTCATGTTATATGGTAAACGCTTATCGTTTATATTTTAGTTAATCCAAATATGCTATACGCCAATACAGCAATAATTCCAAGTACCATGATAAATATGTAGAAACCTACATTACCGGTTTGCAATAAACGCAAGCCTTTACTGGTTTCCATAGTACCCTTACCCAATCCGTTCACCAAACCATCAATACCCAGGCGCTCCACCACATTATAAAAGAAGGTGGACAGAAAATCCAAAGGTTTACGGATGATCATATCATAAAGCTCATCGATATAAAACTTGTTGTAAGATAGACTAGTCAATGCCGGGCGCTCTTCTGTATCTGCAACCGGTATGCTGCCTCCTTTTGCATACTTAACATATGCATAAATTAAGGCTACGAGAGCTACTGCTACCGAAATACCCATCAGCAGAAACTCTGTAGGAGCAGACATTTCATGTTCGCCCAATATTGCGTTTGATTTTTCAAACACAGGGGCCAAAAACTGCTCCAATAGGTGATGACCACCTAAGACTTTAGGCCTTCCGATAAAACCAGCTGTAGCGGACAGCACTGCAAGCACAATCAATGGGATAGTGATAGTTGCCGGCGACTCATGTAAATGATGTTCCTGCTCATGCGTACCACGGAACTTTCCGTAAAAAGTAAGGTAAAGCATCCGGAACATATAGAATGAGGTGAGCATGGCAGTAAATACACCGATGGCATAAAAGGTGGTGCTATGCGCGTAGGCATGGGCCAAAATTTCATCTTTTGAAAAGAAGCCCGAGAAAGGCGGGATACCAGCTATGGCGATAGTACCTATCAGCATAGTAACAAAGGTTAATTTGATCTTCCCTTTTAAGCCACCCATTTTGCGCATGTCCTGCTCGCCGCTCATGGCATGGATCACCGAACCAGCACCCAGGAACAATAAAGCTTTGAAGAAGGCATGTGTTAACACGTGGAAGAAAGCACCGGTGTAAGCACCAACGCCCAAACCTAAAAACATGTAACCCAATTGTGATACAGTTGAATAAGCCAGTACCTTTTTAATATCGGTTTGTGTTAAAGCAATCAGCGCCGCAAACAAGGCCGTTGCCAAACCAATGATGGCTACCAGCTCCATCGTAAATGGCGACAGAGTATAGAAAATATTGGAACGCGCTATCATGTAAATACCGGCGGTAACCATGGTAGCCGCATGTATCAATGCCGATACCGGTGTTGGGCCGGCCATCGCATCGGGCAACCACGTAAATAATGGTAATTGAGCCGATTTACCAACAGCCCCCACAAAAAGCAATAAAGTTATAGCAGTTAAAGGCACCGCTTCTTTCGCGGTTAAAGCTGCTGCTTTAGGAAATATGGTAGCAAAGTCAATGCTGCCAAAAAAATGTATGATCAAAAATATGCCTAATAAAAAGCCAAGGTCACCAATACGGTTCATGACAAAGGCTTTCTTGGCGGCATCGGCATAACTAGGATTGGTATACCAGAAACCGATAAGCAGGTACGAACATAAACCTACGCCTTCCCAGCCAATAAACATGATGAGATAGTTTGAACCCATCACCAGTAAAAGCATAAAGAACACGAACAGGTTGAGGTAGGCAAAGAATTTACCAAAGCCATTATCATCATGCATATAGCCTATTGAATACAGGTGGATGAGGAAACCAACACCCGTAATGATCAACAGCATGATAGCACTTAACTGGTCGACCAAAAACGCAAAATGAATTTTAAGTTCGCCAACAGAGATCCAATCGAAATAAGTAATATTAATAGGATGGACCGATGATTTGATCTGGAAGAAAACCGCCAGACTTAAACCAAAAGACACCAGTACCAGCAGGCTGCCAATAAAGCCGATTACGTTTTTTGATAATGAATTGCGGCCAAGTCCGTTAATAATAAAACCGGCTAACGGTAATATAGGAATAAGCCAGATGTATTGATTCATAAGCCCCCTCTAAATCTCCCCCTGAAGGGTGAGACTTTTAGTTTTTTATTGTTTTATTTATATGCCTTCCTCGCAGAAGGTGTTAATTAGTTATTCATTTTCTAACCCTCCCCCTTCAGGGGGCCGGGGGGCTCTACCATTTCAGCCTGTTCAGCACGTTGATGTCGATCGAATTGGTATTACGATATATCATCACGATGATGGCTAAGCCAACCGCTACTTCTGCAGCAGCCAATGCCATAATAAAGAACACGAAAACCTGTCCGCTGGCATCACCACGGTAAACCGAGAAAGCAGTAAGCAGCAAATTTACAGCGTTAAGCATCAGCTCGACAGACATAAAGATCACGATAGCGTTACGGCGTATCAATACACCCACTACACCTATCGAAAAAATGATGGCACTTAATAATATGTAGTGATTAAGCGGTACCGCGTGTATGGTATTTGTTAAACTTTCCATTATGCAGTTTTAGGGTCTTTAGTAGCCAGCAAAACAGCGCCTACCATTGCCGATAACAGCAATACCGACGATACTTCAAACGGCAGTAAAAATTCATTGAACAATACTTTACCCAGGTTTTTCACCAGGCCCAGATCGGGATTTTTTAATATCACCGGGTTTGATGCGGCTACCAGTTTTAAGGATGATGCCAAAGCAACCGCCAATATACCGCCGCCAAATACACCCGCTATTTTTACCATAAACGGCTTAACAGGTTCGCTCTCTTTGTTGAGGTTGATCAGCATCAGCGTGTACAGGAACAATACCAGGATAGCCCCCATGTACACAATAAAATTAACGATGGCCAAAAACTGGGCATTCAGTAAAATATAGTGAATTGTGAACGTAAAAAAGGTAAGTATCAGGTAAAGGATACTATGTACCGGGTTTTTGGCCGAGATAACCAATATCGAAAAGAATATGGACAAAAACGCGATGAAGTAAAATGTACTCATGTTTATATTTACAAAATACCCTTTCCCATTAAAGTTTGGGCAAAGGTATAAAACTTCTTTATTGATTTAAGGGCGCCTCTACTAATTTGTCTTTACCGTAAATAAAATCCTTGCGCAAATAATCGGCAGGAACGTGATCACCGTCAAGATAAATAGCTTCTTTAGGGCAGGCCTCTTCACACAGTCCGCAGAAAATGCAGCGCAGCATATTTATTTCATAAACAGCAGCATACTTTTCCTCGCGGTATAAATGCTCCTCTCCTGGCTGACGTTCAGCGGCAGTCATCGTAATGGCTTCGGCCGGGCATGAAAGGGCGCATAGTCCGCAGGCGGTACAGCGTTCCTTACCATTCTCATCGCGTTTTAGCGAGTGCATCCCTCTGAAGTTTTCTGAATATTCACGCTTTTCTTCAGGATAACTGATGGTAACCGGTTTCTTGAAAAAGTGTTTCATGGTAGTGGCAAGACCACCAGCAATGGCCGGCAGGTAAGCACGCTCTAAAAAATTGAGTGGCTTTACTTCCAGTACTTTTTTCTTATTACTTAATGATTCCATTTTAATTAATATCCTAAGTGTGTAAGCAATGTACTACCTATACCGGTAAGCACAATGTTGGCAATAGCCAGTGGTATTAATATTTTCCAGCCCAGGTCCATCAATTGGTCATAACGGAAACGTGGTATTGTCCAGCGTACCCACATGAAAAAGAAAATGAACAGGAATATTTTAGCAAATAATACAACCACCCCTATAATTGCTGCCGGATTTGCGCCAAGGCTCGCAGCAACATCGTCCATAAACGGATAGTTATACCCCCCCCAATATAAGGTAGCCATTACCGCCGATGATATAAACATGTTGATATACTCCGCAAACAGGTAAAAACCCAGTTTCATGGATGAGTACTCGGTATGATAACCACCTACCAGCTCGGTTTCGCACTCAGGCAAATCAAACGGGGTACGGTTGGTTTCGGCAAACGCGCATACAATAAACAGGATAAAACCAAGCGGCTGACGTATTATATTCCAGTGCCAGCTATGTTGTTGTTCGGCGATCTCTTTTAAACTCAGGGTACCGGTCAACATCAAAAGGGCAATGATGGATAAACCCATCGAAATTTCGTAACTGATATTTTGCGATGCCGCGCGGATAGCGCCAAGCAGCGAATATTTATTATTTGATGCCCAGCCGCCTATCATCACACCATAAACGCCTAATGATACCACGCCAAATATGTAAAGCACACCTACATTGATATCAGTAACCTGTAAATCAAAAGTATGGCTACCTATAGAGATAGCCTTCCCCCATGGAATAACCGCCGAACCTATACACGCTGTTAATATAGCCAATGACGGTCCCACGATAAACAGGAAACCTGTAGCGTTGGTCGGGATGATCTCTTCCTTTAAAAACATTTTGCCACCATCGGCCAGAGGCTGTAAAATACCCCACGGTCCGGCACGGTTAGGGCCAATCCTGTCCTGGAAAAATGCTGCTACCTTACGCTCTGCGTAAGTAGAGTACATGGCTACAACCAGGCTGATAGCGAATACGATCACTATCAATACAATCCTAAATATTAAGTCGGCAGTTTCCATTATAAACGGGTATCCCTTTCAAATTGTTCTTTATTCGCTTCCATCAACACCGGGTTGGTTTTAACCACTGGCAGCGGTGTAAATTCGTAATGATTGGAGCTGATCACCGATTTGTGCGATATCTTGCGCGGACCTTCGATAACCCAATCAGCTGTTTTCTTTTTATCAAAACGGCAGGTATTGCAGATAAACTCCTCTACCTCGCCATAAACATCTTTACGACCGGTTACCCTGATCACATCCTCGCCTTTATACCACAAAGTTGTTTTTCCACAGCATTTATCACAATCGCGATGCGCGTCGACCGGTTTGGTGAACCAAACCCTGTTTTTAAAGCGGAAAGTTTTATCGGTTAACGCACCTACCGGACAAACGTCGATCACGTTGCCCGAGAAATCGTTGTCAATTGCTTTTGATATATAGGTTGAGATCTCAGAGTGATCACCCCTGTTCAGGATACCATGTAAACGGGTATTGGTGATCTGATCGGCCGTGAACACACAACGGTAGCAAAGGATGCAACGAGTCATGTGCAACTGGATCTTATCGCCGATATCAATTTTTTCAAATGTACGGCGGTCAAACTCATAACGGGTTTTAGCCGCGCCGTGTTCAAAACCTAAGTCTTGCAGGTGACATTCGCCAGCCTGATCGCACACCGGGCAATCCAGCGGGTGATTGATCAATAACATCTCCACCACACCTTTACGGGCCTCAATTACTTCGGGCGAGGTAATATTCTGCACTTCCATGCCATCCATTACCGTAGTACGGCAAGAGGCTACCAGTTTGGGCATAGGGCGCGGATCTTTCTCAGAGCCTTTGCTTACCTTAACCAAACAGGTGCGGCATTTACCGCCACTGCCTTCCAGCTTGGAGTAATAGCACATAGCAGGCGGAACAATATCGCCCCCTATCTGCCTCGCGGCATTTAGTATGCTTGTTCCTGGTTCTACTTCAACGGGTATTCCGTCTATGGTTACTTTCATTTTTAAGTCAAAATTAAAAATTCAAAAGTCAAAACTACTTTTGAAGATTAATAATTATTGAGGCAATGATCTTTGAAAGCTCATCAGCTTCGTTAATCAAATCTTTTATTTTATCCTTCTCCACATTTATAGTGTCTCTGATCAAACAGAGCCAATATTTTGTTTCGTTTGAAGATTTTAAGGCTATCGTGTAGAAGTTCTTAAAATCTTTTACTGAGCTTCCGGACTTGCCTTCCACTACATTTGCTCCTATTGAAGTTGCACTTCTAAGCAACTGGTCAAAAATCGAAAAGTAAATTCTATCGTAGTTTGCTGTTGATATAAATTGAATCACCTCTTTTGAAAATTGATAACATCTATGTTTGATGTCAAAAGGCTTTTCACTCAATGCTTTCTATTTTTGAATTTTGACTTTTTAATTTTGACTTATCCGGCCACCGGCTCGGGCGTAGGCAACGGATCAGCATAATGTGCTAAACCATAATTCCTTGTTGTTGCTTCGCTTGCATTAGTAACGTGCCATTCAAACTCATCTCTGAAGTGGCGGATAGCGCTGGCCACCGGCCATGCTGCCGCGTCGCCAAGCGGACAAATCGTGTTGCCTTCAATTTTTTTAGAGATATCAACCAACAGGTCCATATCACTTTGTTTACCATGACCGTACTCTAAACGGTGCAATACTTTCTCCATCCATCCGGTACCCTCACGGCAAGGCGAACATTGTCCGCAGCTTTCATGATGGTAAAAACGGGCAAAGTTCCAGGTATTCCTAACAATGCAGGCATCCTCGTCATAAGCAATAAAGCCACCGGAACCTAACATGGTGCCGCTCACAAAACCACCATCGCTCAATGATTCATAACTCATCAGGCGTGGCTCGTTATTCACTGTTTTCAGGATCAGGTTAGCCGGCAAAATAGGTACTGATGAACCACCAGCCACAACCGCTTTTAAACGTTTGCCATTGGCAATACCACCGCAATATTCGTCGGAGTATATAAACTCTTCAACCGGTAAGCCCAGGTCAATTTCATAAACACCAGGTTTTTTCAGGTTACCACCGGCCGAGATCAGCTTGGTTCCTGTACTTCTGCCGATACCCAGTTTAGCGTATTCGTCGCCACCTTCGTTAATGATAGGCACAACTGCTGCAATAGACTCTACGTTGTTCACCACGGTTGGGCAACCATACAAACCAGCAATAGCCGGGAATGGTGGTTTAATACGCGGGTTACCACGTTTGCCTTCCAGTGATTCTAACAGGGCGGTTTCTTCACCGCAGATGTAGGCACCGCCACCGGGTTGTACATAAAGCTCCAGATCATAACCCGAGCCTAAAATATTTTTACCCAGAAAACCTTTGGTCTTGGCTTCGGCAATAGCTTTTTCCAGGATCCTGATCTGTGGCATCATTTCGCCACGAACGTAGATGAATGATGTATTGGCGCCCAGCGCAAAACTCGATACGATCATTCCCTCAATTAATAAGTGAGGGATATAGGTCATCAGGTAACGGTCTTTAAAAGTACCGGGTTCCGATTCGTCGGCATTACAAACCAGGTAACGTGCTACACCTTCGGGCTTGGCCAGAAAGCTCCACTTCATACCGGTTGGGAAACCCGCACCGCCACGCCCGCGTAATCCGGATTTCTTTACTTCCTCCACAATCGCATCGGGCGACATGGTTTTAATAGCTTTTTCAACAGAAGCGTAACCACCCTTGGAGCGGTAAACATCAAAAGTATTGATGCCGGGTACGTTTATATGTTCTAATAATAATTTGCGTCCCATGATACTGTTAATTTTTTGCCTTTGCTGTTAAATCGCCTATCAGTTTATCAACCGACTCGTTGGTCAGGTTTTCATAAAAAGTATATTCAGGGCCAATTTGTAAAACCGGACCGAAGCCGCAGGCTGCCAAACATTCTACACCGCGCCAGCTAAACAGGCCATCGGCAGTAACTTCACCCTCTTTTACACCCAGCTTTTGCTCAATATGATCCATGATCTTTTCGGCGCCTACCAGGCAGCAACCGCTGGTACGGCAAACCTCCAGTACATATTTACCCTGCGGGCGTAAAAAGTACATGGTATAAAACGAGGCAACTTCGTATACCTCGATAGGTAATATATTTAAGTAAGCGGCTACTTTATCCATGGCAGGTACACTCACCCAGCCAAACTCGGCTTGTACCAGGTGCAAAATGGGCAGCAAGCCCGATTTTTGTTTTCCCTGTGGATAACGGCTTACAACATCATCAAATTTACTGATCAGTTCCGGCGAAAAGTCAACCGGTACCTGAGTATCTTCCACTTTAAGCATCTAACTCTCCGGCTATAACGTTTAAACTACTCATGTTAATAATAGCGTCTGATAACAACATACCGCGGCTCATTGGCGCATACATCTGGTAATTGATAAAGCTTGGTCTGCGGAAATGCAGGCGATATGGGCTGCGTCCGCCATCGTTCACCAGGTAAAAGCCCAGCTCGCCATTGGCACCTTCTACCGAATGATATACCTCGGTATTTGGGGTAGGTATTTCGCCCATCACAATTTTAAAGTGATAGATGAGGGCTTCCATGTTATTATAAACTTCTTCTTTTGGAGGCAGGTAAAACTCGGGCACATCAGCGTGGAAAACATCTGTTGGTTCTTTTTCCAGTTTTGCCAGGGCCTGTTCAATAAGGCGCAGGCTTTGCCACATTTCTTCGTTACGTACCAAAAAGCGGCTGTAAACATCACCATTATCGCCTACGGGAACATCAAAATCAAAGTCCTCATAGCTCGAGTAGGGGTTCATCGCCCTTACATCATAATCCACACCGGTTGCGCGTAATATCGGGCCTGTCCAGCTAAAGTTTAATGCTTCTTCGGGTGTAACGGCTGCTACTCCCCTGGTACGGTCAACAAAAATACGATTACGGTTAAACAGCGATTCAAATTCCTTTAATACCTTAGGGTATCCGGCTATGAATTTACGCAGCTTGGCAAATGCTATAGTATTAAAATTACGTTCAAAACCACCTATGCGACCTATATTGGTAGTTAGCCGCGAGCCGCAAACCTCTTCATAAATTTCATAAATATGCTCGCGCCATTGCATCATGTAGGTAAAGCCGGTTAGGGCGCCTGTATCTACACCCAAAATAGCGTTACAAACAATATGGTCTGATATGCGGGCCAGTTCCATGATAATGATGCGCAGGTAATCAACCCTTTTTGGCGTGGTGATGCCCAGCAGTTTTTCAACCGTCATATGCCAGCCCATGTTGTTGATAGGCGATGAGCAATAGTTTAAACGGTCGGTGAGCGGGGTTATCTGGTAAAAAGGCCTGTGTTCGGCAATTTTCTCAAACGCGCGGTGTATATAACCAATGGTTGATACGCCGCTCACAATTCTTTCACCGTCAATCTGCAGCACGTTTTGAAATACACCGTGGGTTGCAGGGTGAGTTGGCCCCAGGTTCAGGGTTGAAAGCTCGCTTTGCGGATCGTTGTCTGTATATACAGGATGATTTTGCATCAGTATAGTTTTTTAATCAGTATCGAGTAATTAGTATCAAGTATCAAGACTGTTGTTATGTGCCGTTTAAGCGCTTAAAAAATCTTGATACCTGATACTAATTACTTGATACTAAATTTTATATGTGTTATCTTCCGAAGAAGTAATCCTTTTTATCAACACGGTTAGGGTCTTCCAATGGAAACTCTTTTCGCATCGGGAAAGCCGTCATGTCATCAACATTCAATATGCGGCGCAGATCGGGGTGGCCGTCAAATATAACCCCAAAAAAGTCATACGTTTCACGCTCCATCCAGTTGGCGCCTTCCCATAAAACAGTAGCTGTTGGGATATGCACATCGCCATCAGCTAAAAAAACTTTTATACGGATGCGCGTATTTGTTGTAAGGCTATGCAAATGGTAAATAATACCAGTTTGCTTTTCCTGCTCAGGGTAATGTATGGCGGTAATATCTGTTAAAAATATAAACCGAAGCGCATCATCAGTTTTTAAAAAGGTTAACAGATCAATGATCTGTTCGCGACCGGTTTCTACGGTAAGCAAACCATACGGCTCGCCCACAAGGCTTACCTGCTGATCAAATTTCTCAGCAATTCTTTTTAAAAGCTCTTCGTTAGGGATCTGGGCCATTATTGAATTCCGTATTTAGCTAACAACTCCTGGTACTTAGGCTCGTTTCTTCTGCGAAGCGATTCTGTTTGTACCAGCTGTTGAATATTAATAAAACCATCGATAATAGCTTCGGGACGGGGCGGGCAACCGGGCACGTAAACATCAACCGGTATTACTTCATCGATACCCTGTAAAACAGAATACGTATCAAATATGCCACCACTTGATGCACAGGCGCCTACAGCCATTACCCAACGGGGTTCGGCCATTTGCAGGTATACCTGTCTTAATACAGGAGCCATTTTTTTGGCGATAGTGCCCATAACCATTAACAGATCGGCTTGGCGGGGCGAAAAGCTGATACGCTCGGCGCCAAATCTGGCCAGGTCATAATGAGAAGCCATAGTAGCCATGAATTCAATACCACAGCATGAAGTGGCAAATGGCAGGGGCCATAATGAATTTGAGCGTGCTATACCTATTACTTTATCAAGCGAGGTAGCAAAAAATCCGGCGCCTTCTACTCCAGCAGGAGCGTCAACTAATTGAATATCACTCATTGAACTATTTTAATAGAAATCCACTATCCGGAAAAGACGGATAACGAGCGCAAATTTACAATAATAACCATGTAAAAAGTACACGATGACCATCCGGAAGCCATATTTAGAATCAATCTAAAGAGGGATTTTAATGTACAGATAGGAGAATTTTATATGTGCAGATGATTTTGTCTGAACCTGAATCTGCAGAATTTAAGAATTAACTGAATCCTATCATCTGCCTATCCGCACATCTACATATTTGCCCATCTAAACTTAATCCCAGTCCAAAGCTTTCTTTTTTATTACGTATATAAAACCTAATAAAAGTGTAGCCATGAAAATGAACATTTCGATCATGCCCTTGGTGCCCATCGCTTTAAAATTTACAGCCCAGGGGTACATAAATATTACCTCCACATCAAACAGCACAAACAATATGGCTACCAGGAAATATTTGATGGATATAGGGGTACGGGCGTTACCCACTACCTCGATGCCCGACTCAAAGGGGGTCAGTTTATCCTTAGTTTTACGTTTAGGACCAATTTTATGTGTTACAAACATGGTTGTTACCACAAAGCCTATAGCCACCAACATCTGAAATATGATGGGTAAATAATTAACTGGTGTACTGTGTAATTCCATGCTGCAAATATACTAATGCAACCATAATAAAAAAGGCCTCTTTTTGAAGAGGCCTTTTTTATTTTTAGGCAATAGGTATAAAGGATAAGCCTTTATATCTCCCGTTATAAAACCTTATTTGCTTTTACCAGCACCGCCTTTGCGGGCAAAGAAAGCAGCAGCTTGTTTATTAGTTGGATCTGCCTCCCGGGCTTTAGTGTAATTCTCGGTTGCTTTGGCGTCATCCTTTGCTTTAAACTCGTAATAAGCACCTAAGTAAGAGTAAGCTTCTGCCAGATATGGTTTATCCGTATCAGCAACGGGTTGTTTAGCTGTTAATAAAGCTATGTATTGCTCGTAATATGGTTTAGCATATCCATTAGTTGTATTTCTGCTTGGCTCTCTTAAATCATTAGCCCTGGCCTGGTAAAGTGCTACCGCTGCAAGTGGTGCCGCTGCTTTATGTTGTATATAACTAAACGCAGTGTCGGCTTTTATAAGCAACATAGTATCAGCTACCGGCTTTGGAGTAGCAGTACTATAATACTGCAATTTAAATGCATTGTAATAACTTACACCTTCTTTTAAATAATCATTCAACGTAGCTGTACGTGATTTAGAAATAAATGCCTTGTAAGCATCACCAGCTTCGGCATATTTCTTTTGGTTATAAAGGCTTTTAGCAATCTCACCATAAACATCAGCCTGAGTTGTATCTAATGTTAATGCTTTCCTTAAGGTATTGATACCTAAAGAATCCTGATTCGATGCTATTTGTATACGGCCAAGGTATAAATAATCACGTGGCAGGATACGTTTTGGCTCAGCCTTCTGGAACCAGGTGTTCATAGCGCTTAAAGCAGCTGGATAATCTTTGTTCTCATAAGCTGCATAAGCCTGGTAACGGTATGCCCTTGCATTGCTGTTTGCTGATTTGGAAAGATCTGTAGATACTTGTTGCAAGTCTTTGTAATTACCAGACATCAATAAGAAGTCGGCATAGTGCATTTGTGATTCTACAGACTGATCAGTCAGGCTGATATATTTTTTGTAATGATCGGCAGCCTCTTTGATTTTGGCAGATGCCATTTTCGGGTCTGTATTGGCCCAACGCAGGTCTGTTTCGGCCCATTCGCGATAAGCCGGCCCGTAGTTAGGGTCGATAGTTAAGGCATCCTGAAATTGTTTTTCAGAATCTTCAAAGTTATTGGCAAACTGCCATAAAACACCGGTAGCTACTTTTGCAGCCGGGTTTTTAGGATCGATGGTTGCTGCATCAGAATAAGCCTGATAAGCTTCGTTGCTCTTTAACTGTGAGCGGTAGGCATTACCCAAAGTGATCAACAAGTCGGCATCTTTAGGGTTTACTACCTTACCTTTTTGTAAAACCGCAATAGCAGCATTAGCATCGGCAGCCGCCACTTTACCGCCGGCCGGAACCAATAAATAAGCCTCGCCTACGTATTGATATGGTTTTGAGCTTTTACCCGCCAATGTGATAGCCTGGTTAAAGTTGTTGGTTGCTCCGGCGTTATCTTTATCTAAACGGGCAACAGCGCCTAAACCGGCATAGTTTAAAGCCGATTTAGAATTTACGGCAATACCTTTGTTAAAAACCGTTTTTGCCGAGTCAGCATAATCTTGTTTAATATATACCCAACCCAGGTAAAAAAAGTTCTCATCCTTATCGGCTTGTGTTACCGTAAGGTTTTTAAGCATCGATTTAGCTTTCTGATACTGTTCGGCGTCAATAGCTTTTTTGGCGTCGGCTAGACTTTGCGCAAAAACTGATGAACCCCCTAATAACAGTCCTAATGATGCCGTAGCTATTTTACTGATCATTTTCATCTTTAATTAAAATTTATTTTTTATACTAATCTCTCTCGTTGGTATAGAATCGGGCAACAGGCCCGATTTTAGTATGATACGCTGGCCTACCTGGCTGCCTAAAAAGTTGGCAAACCCCATGGCCAAGCCTACCTTGCTGGTACAATTGATTATATAAAGCCCTCTGCTTAAAGGGTACTGTTTTAAGACAAGCGACTCCTGCGAGGGTTTAAAATAAGTGTCCGGGTATTGTTTATTTGACTCATCCCTGACACCTACTATTTTAACGTTATCTACGTATCCCGCATAATCTTTATCCGGATCATTCAACCAGCTAAAACCGGTTATACCTAATGCATCGGGATGCTCGCTTACATATTTTAAAACCTCTTTATTTGATTTAAGGGCGTAAATATTTTTTTGTGTAAATCCTTTGCTTCCGCTAAAGTCCTTCAAATATCTTACCAAACTCGAATTTGGGTTATCAAAAACAATAGTTCTGTTTAAATCGGCCTGTCCGGTGAGCATTTTTTTCAATTGCCCTACAGTAATGGTCGTATCATTAGAAGCCTTGTTTACAATAAGCGCAACGGCGTCAATGGCAAAACGTAATGTTTCAATAGCCAGTGTCCTTTTAGTGAGCACAGCACGCTCATCGGCGGTAAGCTCACGCGACAGGATGGCTACGCGAACACTATCGTTGAGCAGGTTATTTACGGCCTCATTCTCTGTTTTATACAAAACATTGATTTTGGCATTGGGATTTGCATTTAAAAAAATATACAGCTCCTGGTCTAAAATAGGCGAAAAAGAAGCATCGGCTACAAATGTTGCTGTACCTGCTTTAACATTATTATCACCAGCAAATTTTGAGGTTTTTTGTTTACAAGCCTGTAAGCCTGCTATCAAAAACAATGCGAAAAATAAAAGCTTACCGTTAATATTAATTTTCATACTGATCCTTCTTAAACAACCTCGAAAACCGCAGAATGGAATAGGCAATAACAAAGGCTCCAAAGAGCATGCGCTGGTACCGCGGTAACTGTAAAGGCAGCTGATCCCAAAACATGATCATTAAGCCCAAAACAATAAAACAGACAAAGGTGACTGCGCCTAAAATAAACAAAAACCGCCTTTTGGGCGATTTTTGTTCTTTATTAATATTAAATGGCATTATTCGCTGGCTAACGTAAAGCTGATAGGCACACTATATTGTACACGTACCGGACGACCATTCTGGATACCAGGTTTCCAGTGTGGAGAGTTTTTCAATACACGAACGGCTTCTTCGTCGCAACCACTACCAATACCTCTGGTAACTTTAATGTCTGTTAACGAACCGTCTTTTTCCACAACGAAGGTACAAATTACCCTAC
Source organism: Mucilaginibacter sp. 22184 (assembly GCF_052045695.1). Lineage (NCBI taxonomy): Bacteria > Pseudomonadati > Bacteroidota > Sphingobacteriia > Sphingobacteriales > Sphingobacteriaceae > Mucilaginibacter > Mucilaginibacter sp. 22184. The sequence goes on along the minus strand of NZ_JBQEPI010000013.1, from coordinate 71,320 downwards.
CTTGAGTTCCGTTTTCACGGGCAACTGCAGGGTAACGGATACTTTTACCCAAATAGCTACCAAATTTTTCCAAACCTCCCGGGAATTCCGGAACTTGCTCTACCGAGGTAAAGATCTGGTTAGGATCGGCTTCTACTACTTGCTTAACATCCGAGTTACCTACCGGCTCATCAATTCTAATGTCGGCATTTGGGTCACCTTTCTGATCTTTCTGACCCGGGTCAGCAACCGCCAATTCTTTTACAGTTGGTGGATCTTTCTCCTTAACCTCGTTATCTGGTTTTACAACCGGAGGAGGGAAACGTACCTGGTCAACCTTTGGTTTTGGTGGTTCAGGTGGCGGCGGAGGTGGTTTTTTGGTTTGATCCACAGGTGGTGGAGGTAACAGCACAACGTCTGTTATCTTCACTTTTTGATCAGCTTTAGGGATAAGTCCCTGAATCCTGTTGATAATAGTAGGCAAAGCAACAACAAATACAAACACAATAATGGCTATAATAAGCGATTTGCTTGTATTTTTGGAGTTATCTCTTCTCAGCTCGTAAGCCCCGTAGGCCTTATTTCTGCTACTAAAAACAACGTCGATCCATTTCTGATCCAATATATCTAATTTCGATCCAAACATCTTTTAAGATTTAATGGGTTAATGTAACGTTATTTTAAATTAATTTATTATTAGTATAAACCATCTTTCTTGAGTAACTCGATCTCAACTGGTGAAATATCAACTATACCATAACTGGATATATTGGTAATATTCATCTCATCAAGAGCGGCAACTACGTTTTTGTAAGTTGATTTATCACTTGGTTTAATTACAACAAACATGGTTTTACCTGTTTTTTCTAAAACCTCTTTACTTTTTTCAATAAGGGTTTTACGCAAACCGTCTTTGCTGTAATTATCAATGGTTGGTGCCGATTTTCCGGGCTCACCCAAGTACCACTCCAGCTTATCATTGCTGCCCAATAACAAGGTTAATGAGCGTGAAGCAGCAATAGCTAATTGATCCTTGGTTTTTTCGTCCTTATCAGGCATTGCAAGGTCCATAGCTTTTGGCTTGGCCAATGTTGTGGTCATGATAAAGAAAGTGATCAACAAGAAGGCCAAGTCAACCATCGCTGTCAAATCTACACGGGTGGATTGCTTCTTACTGCGAACCTTCCCGTCTTTGTGTTTGCCTCCCCCGGAGGTGTCTAATTCTGCCATGATCTTTTATTTTTTAGGAGCAGCGCCGCCGCCACCTAAGCTTGTTATTAAACTAAACTTGTTCACTTTTTGCTTTTGCAAAATGCCTATAACATCTTTAATAACCGGGTACTCTTCCTTGCTGTCGCCTTTAATAGCTATACGCAGTTGCACGTTATGCAATGCCACGGTAGCTTTACGGGCCTCACGTATCCAGTTAAACAATTCGTTACTTACCGAATCACGTGGGATACCTGGTTTGTTAAGTTTTTTCTGGTCATCAGCTGATAAAGCAATAAACTGATGCAGTTGAGCAAATGGAACACCTACTGATGTAAGTGTAGAAAACCTGTTCAACTCATCTGGCGTAAATGTTGTTTTATAAATTTCGCCCATTTGAATTAAGGTTTGCTTGCGCAGATCTACACCCTCCATTCCAAAAAATGCTTTCTGTGAACCTACAGAAATAGTAGCGAAGTCTGATTCCGGGATCGGCTGCTGTATCGATGATTTTGGAATATCGATAGGAACCGGGTCCTCGGTACGGACCTTCGCGGTCATGATAAAGAAAGTTAGCAGCAGGAACGCCACGTCGCACATAGCGGTCATGTCAATCGCTGTACTCTTTCTTGGAACTTTTATCCTTGCCATATTTGATTTTTTTTAAAATATATAGTTTACAATAATTATTAATACATCCACGCATTATTCCTGATTACATATAGGACAAACGGGGGGACGAAAGCTAATTAACCTATATATTTATTATCTGTTGGCATTTTTGTGTGAAGCAGCAAATGTTTGTACTATGCTGAAACCTGCTTCGTCAATGGCGTAAGTTAATTTATCAATTTTTGATGTAAATACGTTGTACATTACGATAGATACAGCAGAAGTACTGATACCGAATGCAGTGTTGATCAACGCTTCAGAAATGTGAGCAGATAGTTCGATCTGGTTTGGTACACCTGATACCGCTAATGAACCGAAGGCCTTGATCATACCCACAACCGTACCTAACAGACCGGTTAATGTACCGATAGATACCAAAGTAGCGATGATAGTTAAGTTTTGCTCTAACATTGGCATTTCCAACGCAGTTGCTTCTTCAATATCTTTCTGAATAGCTAATACTTTTTGGTCAACGTCAAGATTTGGTTCAGCTTCCATTTCAGCATATTTTTTCAGTGCCGATTTGATAACGTTTGCTACAGAACCTTTTTGTTTGTCGCACTCTGCTGATGCGCCAGAAATGTTACCAGCATTCAGTTGTGACTGGATCTTTCTAACAAAAGCATCTACACTGCCAGTACCTGAAGCTTTGCCGATAACTACGAAACGCTCAATTGAGAAAACGATAACCATTAACAAAAATGCCATGATCACCGGTACGATTACACCACCACTGTGAACCTGTCCAAATGGGTCTGTTGGGTAACCATTAACATCACCACCTTTGAAGTGGCTTGGATCGCCCAGAACGAATATGAAAATAAGAGTAGTAACAATCAGACAGATTGGAATAGTTAAGGATGCAAACAAGCCAGATGCACTTGAGCTTTCTTTGTTAACAGGAGTAGTTGGTTTTGTTGGTGCGTTTGCCATTACTTTTAAATTTTAGTTTTAGTTTTTGTTTATATTATAAGTTTGTTAAATGTGCTTTTGAATTAGCGAATAACAAAAATAGAATTTTAATGAAATAAAAAAATCTTTTATGTTATTCTTTACAATTTTTTAATACCGAATTACATTTTGTCCCTAATTGGTCATTATTAACGTAACAATGCTTAAATATTGTGTGTTGCCACGACAATTATTTGCAATGAAAACCATTTTTTTTTAGATTATCAAGCATTAACTGATAAAAATTGTGTTACTAATATGTTACAATATTAGTTTTAAAGCCGTTTTATAGCGGGCCGGGAGTAGTATAACGCTAAATATTTTTTTTTATTTTAGTGTACATTGTACGTTTTGTTATTTATTACCCGCCCGCCTTTTTAGCCTTATATCCATCGGTTTGCAGCAAAGTCAGGATCTTATCCCTGAAATCGCCCTGTATAAGTATTTCGGCATCCTTTACCGAACCACCAACACCGCATTTAGTTTTCAATTTTTTGCCGATCAGTTCCAGATCAGCATCGGTGCCGATAAAGCCCGAAACCCGGGTAACCAGCTTGCTGCCCCCCTTACGGTCGAGATAAATTTTAAGGTTTTGCTGCTGCGGTGGTAGTGTTTGCGCAGATTGCCCACCATTTTCCTGGTACTCAAAATCAGGATCGGTTGAATATACTACCCCGGTGAAATTTTTCTTAGCCATAACATTAGTTTTGAAGCGGGAGCGAGAAGCGTGTTGCCAAAACAGAATTCCCTAAATCAGACACCCGCACCACACACTCGCTCTCGCTCTTTTACTTAATTCTTTTTATACGTTGGGCCCACAATAACTTTTAACGAATTGGGCACTATATTAATATGTATAGCGGTACCCATTACTTGCGGCTCACCGTCAAGATGTATAGGTCCTTCGGTTTGGCGGGTTACATTAATTTGTTTACCGCGTATAATTTCAACATAACTGGTACTCTCTGATGTTTTGGTGAGCATACGGATACCCATTTCCGGAAAGCGCCACAACGGGAACTTACGTATGAGGCAAACATCAAGCAAACCATCCTGCACGGATGCCTTGGGCGAGATGTGCGCGTTGTTACCATATTGCGATGAATTGGCAATGCTTAGCATAAACGCGTTACGCTCATAAACCTTACCATCAATCTCAATATGATATTGCTGTTCGCCATAGCGGGATATTTCTTCTATGGATGATTTGATATAGGATATAAAACCCCGCTTTTTGCCGTGCGAAAATACTTCACTGATGTGGGCGTCGAAACCCATACCTGCCATATTAAAAAACGGCTGCCCGTTCACCGTTCCCGAATCAATGGTTTCCGCATTGCCTTTTACCAATGCCTGTATGGCCTGGTTAGGGTTCATGGGCACACCTAAAAAGCGGGCCAGCCCGTTACCCGATCCGTAAGGCACAATACCCAGGGCTGTATCACTCCCTACTATGGCCGATGCTATTTCATTTACCGTACCATCGCCGCCAACAGCCACAATAATATCATATTTGCCTACGGCCTCCAGCGCGATGATCCGCGCGTGCGATACGCCATCGCTAAAAACAATGGTCGCGTCAAACACCGCCTTATCAATATTCTGATCAATAAGATCGGGCACCCCGTCCTTCTTCTTCCCTCCCGATATGGGGTTTATTATAAATAACGCTTTACGTTTCAATTATCTGTATTATTTCAGCCCCCAAAAGTAAATGTATTTTCGGCTTTGTGAAATTTGTTTTATTTTTGCCACCCGAAAGTGGACTGATTTAATTGCCTTTATAACACAAGGCTGGATTGCAACCACGTAAAAAAGTGCTAAAACCAACGCTTCTTTTTACCTCGATCCGTTAAAACTTACTCCTTTCGGTTTTTTTAATTAATTTTTTATCAAACTTATATGCCATACTTATTTACCTCTGAATCCGTATCAGAAGGACATCCGGATAAAGTTGCAGACCAAATATCAGACGCCCTCATCGATCATTTTTTGGCGTTCGACGAAAATTCAAAAGTTGCCTGTGAAACACTGGTAACCACCGGACAGGTAATTTTAGCCGGCGAGGTAAAATCAAAAGCTTATTTAGACGTACAAAAAATTGCCCGCGAGGTGATCAATAAAATTGGTTACACCAAAGGCGAATATATGTTTGATGGCAGCTCTTGCGGTGTACTATCGGCCATTCATGAGCAATCGCCGGATATTAACCAGGGTGTCGACCGTCAGGCTAAAGAAGAACAAGGCGCCGGCGACCAGGGTATGATGTTTGGTTATGCCACTGTTGAAACTGATAACTACATGCCCCTGGCACTGGATATTGCCCACGCCCTTTTAATTGAGCTGGCAGCCATCCGCCGCGAAAACAACGAGATCAAATATCTGCGCCCGGACGCAAAATCGCAGGTTACCTTGGAGTACAGCGACGACAATAAGCCGCAACGCATCGATGCCATTGTGATATCAACCCAGCATGATGATTTTGATGAGGAAAAAGCGATGCTGGCCAAGATTAAACAGGATATCATCAGCATCCTGATCCCTCGGGTTAAAGCCAAATATCCAAAATACGCTCACTTCTTTAACGATCAGATCAAATATCACATCAACCCAACCGGTAAATTCGTTATCGGAGGGCCACATGGCGATACCGGCTTAACCGGTCGTAAGATCATCGTAGATACCTACGGTGGTAAAGGCGCGCATGGGGGTGGTGCTTTCTCTGGCAAAGATCCGTCGAAAGTAGATCGTTCCGCGGCTTATGCAACCCGTCACATCGCCAAAAACCTGGTAGCTGCCGGTGTTTGCGACGAAGTACTGGTGCAGGTATCATACGCTATTGGTGTGGCCCAACCGATGGGTATTTATGTAAACACCTACGGCACAGCCAAAGTAAACCTGCACGATGGTGAAATAGCAAAAAAAGTAGAGGAAGTATTTAACATGACCCCGTACGCTATTGAAACCCGCTTTAAACTCCGCAACCCTATATACAGCGAAACCGCGGCTTACGGTCATTTCGGTAAACCAAGCGAAGTGGTAACCAAATCATTCATTGCTCATGACGGCAGCGAACTGAAACGCGAAGTAGAACTGTTTACCTGGGAAAAACTGGATTACGTTGACAAAGTAAAACAGGCTTTCGGTTTGTAAAACCAAGCAGCGTCGATTTAAGATAACTTTTATACATTTAAGCCACCTTAACAGGTGGCTTTTTTTATTTTAACCAACAATGACATTTAGCAAAGCTAAAGCTATATTGACATCTATTGAATCCAATTTAGATGGACGAATGAAATATACGTATGACTTAATCAAGCCTGATAGCTATAGTTTGAAAATGCAGGATAGCATAAGTGGCGTTATACGTTATTTAGATTTCAAATTAAAAAAGATTAAAGATATTGAGGTAGAATTTACCTGTCACGGGTTTAGTTTTAATTTTCCGCTGATAAAAAACGTGAGCTCTTTCACTTTTAATGTCAATGACTTCAGCCTGTTATTAACATATGGAATAAAGGTTGACGAAAATTCCTCAAACCCCGAATTAGATTTAGATGTGGAGTTTTAAGTTTTTCCTATTTACGCGCGTTTATCAGGCATTCAATTCCCGGCATAATGATTGCCTGTTAAAAAAATGACGTTACGTAAAGAAGATTTTACCAATTTGGTGAACATTCTATCCGTTTTGTTTACGAAACTTTGCACCATATTTTTAAATCAACATATACCATGAGTAAAACAAAAATAGGATGGATCGGTCTGGGCAATATGGGTATCCCCATGTCGCTGCAACTGATCAAAGCCGGCTACCCGGTAACCGTTTATAACCGCAGTAAAGAAAAAGAATCGCCGCTAAAAGCCATGGATGCGGCCGTTACCTCATCACCAGGAGAGCTGATACAACAAACCGATGTGATCTTTATTATGGTGTCCAATGATGAAGCCATTGGCGATATATTTAATGGAAAAGAGGGTTTGCTGAGCGCTAAGGCCAAAGGTAAGATCATCATTAATATGAGCACCGTATCGCCGGCTATCAGTAAAGAAATGGCCGCTTTATGCCATGAACAGGGCAACGACTATCTTGACGCGCCTGTATCTGGCAGTGTAAAACAAGCCGAAGATGCCGCCCTGGTGATCATGGTAGGTGGTAAAGAAGCAACATTTAAAAAAGCGCAGCCCTTATTGGAAAAACTGGGTAAACTCGCCCTGCTGGTTGGTGAAACCGGCGCGGGTAACAGCGCTAAACTGGCCATCAATACCTTATTGAGCTTCCACGCGCAGGGATTGGCCGAAACCGTTCTTTTCGCACAGGAAAAAGGCATTAAAACCGAGGATATGCTGTCCATTATCAATAACAGCGCGCTGGGAAATATTTTTGCCAAAATCAAGGGCGATGCCATTTTAAATGATAATTACAAAGCCGCCTTCGCGCTAAAGCATATCGCTAAAGATCTGCGCCTGGCCAAAGCGGAAGGCCTGAACTCTCCCCTGTCTAAAATAGCATACCAAACTTTCCAGGAAGCCGAAGCCAAGCACGGCGAAGAGGATATCATCGCGGTAATTAAGCAGATAGGAAAATAATTGAGAGGGCGCTGGCCCTTTCTTTCCATGCGTCATTGCGAGCGCAGCGTGGCAATCCCTAAAATACAGAGCGGCTCTGCTCATCGGGGATTGCCACGCTGCGCTCGCAATAACGTGTTCTTTTATTAAGCACTCCCCTGCACCTTCAACACAAACCGCACTAATCCTACCCCAAGGCTCAACAAGATCAGGTATACCACATTAAGCTTAAACCTTTGCATCAAAACAAGGGATAACCCTATCCATATCAAGGATAAAACATTAAGATGCCCCCAAGCCAATCCACCGGGAAAAACAACGTCTTTACCTAAAAACAAGGTCAGGTTCAGGATCACGCCTACCACAGCGGCGGTAACCAGTTTCAGGATCTGGCTCACCACTTCGCTGCCGTGCGATTTTTCTATCAACGGCCCACCCGCAAATACGTATAAGAAACAAGGCAAAAAAAGTATAAAATATGGTAGCGAACAAGGTGACGGTGCCCATAGCTATGTAAGCATGAAAATGATTAAAGCCGGCCATAAAGCCCACAAAGCCAACTACAATAATAAGCGGCCCGGGTGTAGTTTCGGCCAGGGCAACACCATCAACCATCTGCGATTTAGACAACCTGAATTGTTTCAGGATCCCATAGAACAGGTTAGCCATCATGTTGTACATCTCCGGTTAATTACTCTTGCAGAGTGTTGTTGGTGACAACACCAACAACGGCGGTGGATTTGATTTTTTTGGTGATCAGGGAAATCGCTTTTAGATTAACGAGCTGATAGGAGGCACTAAATGTATTGTTTTCCAGCTATAAACAGCTTGCTTATCCCGCAAATTTTCGCAAAACGTATTAAAACAACAGCCCGGTTATCTTTAGCAGATAACCGGGCTGTTTGGTTAAGGCAAAACAAGGTCAAAAATCAACCGGTTTTAATTCATGTAGCATATCGAAAACCTCATACTTTTTAAATTTTCAAAAACCATCAAAAATTTGTTAAAAGCGTTAAGGCAAACTTAAAACTCTATTAAAAAACCTAATTATGAACTCATTTCACAGCGTTTTTGAACAAAAATTTGTTAAAATCCGGGGTTTAAAAAGTTTTATTATTACACTTTACCAAATACTACGGTACCATTGTGCCCGCCAAAACCAAAGGTATTGCTCATGGTTAAATTCACCGGGTAACTGATGGTTTCCCCTAAAACAATGTTCATGCTTTCGGGTACCGCGGGGTCAAGCTCGGTGGTGTTAATGGTGGGTGGTATCAGGCTGTCGCGCATGGATAGCAGGCAGATAATAGCCTCAATAGCTCCCGCCGCGCCCAGCAAATGGCCTGTCATGGATTTGGTAGCGCTGATTTGTATATTGTTCTTTTCATTTTTGGTTAATACCTGTAAAGCTTTCAGCTCGGATAGGTCACCAACCGGGGTTGAGGTGGCATGCATATTCATATAATCTATGTCGAAAATAGATACACCGGCTTCTTCCAGGGCCAGTTGCATACCCTTGGCCGCACCCAAACCTTCGGGATGAGTGGCCGTCATATGATAGGCATCGGCAGTCATGGCGGCGCCGCGTACTTCAGCATAAATGTGGGCGCCGCGTTTTACGGCATGCTCATATTCTTCCAGCACCAGGGCTCCGGCACCTTCGCCCATGATAAAACCATCGCGATGGGTATCAAACGGCCGGGAAGCACCCTGAGGGCCGTCGTTACGGGTCGACATGGCCTTCATCGAACTAAAACCACCAAATGAAGCGGGCGTAATAGGAGCCTCAGAACCGCCGGTAATGATCACTTTGGCCTTCCCTAACCGGATATAGTTAAAAGCATCCATAATGGCTGTATTTGAGGTTGCACAGGCCGATACGGTGGTATAATTAATGCCCATATAACCATGACGGATAGAGATCATGCCCGAGGCCATATTGGTAATCAGTTTAGGCACAAAAAACGGACTGAAACGCGGATGCCCATCGCCCAGGGTGTACTCACGCACCTGTTCCTCAAAGGTTTCCATACCGCCCTGTCCCGATCCCCAGATCACGCCAACATCAAAGGGGATCATCTTATCGAGCTCAAAGCCCGAATCTTTGATAGCCTCGTCAGATGCCACCAGCGCGTATTGGGTAAAAGGGTCGGTACGTTTAAGATCGGCCCGATCCAGGAAATCGGCCGCGTTAAAATCTTTCAGCTCGCAGGCAAACTGCGTGCGGAACAAAGTGGGATCAAAATGGGTGATGCGTGCGGCAGCACTTTTACCTGCTACTACGTTTTTCCAAAAATCTTTTACTTGGTTGCCCATAGGGGTTAATGCCCCCAGGCCGGTTACCACTACTCGTTTTAACATGGTTGTAAACTTTAAATAAAAATTTGGCAAAAGTAATGATAAAAATACCGTATGGTATATTGATAATGTAAATATATTTTCTATGGAACGGCTAATCGTTTTTACCAAATGGTAAGTGGATGCGCCCTAAACCGGCAGAACTTTGTGGTACTAAATATGTATATCATGAACACACCAAATCAAAACAGCAAATTACAAGGTAAACGAACTATATTAATGGGCGGTACATCGGGCATCGGCCTGGCTACAGCCAAAGCAGCAGCGGCCGAAGGTGCCAATGTGGTGGTGGTATCCAGCAGTCAGCAACGGGTAGACAGTTCCCTGGCCGAACTGCCCGAAAGCGCCAAAGGCTACGCGATTGATCTGAGCAAGGAGCAAAACATCCAGGATTTTTTTGATGGCATAGGTAATTTTGACCATTTGGTATACACAGCCGCCGAAAACATCAGCTTAATTTATGTGAACGATCTGGAGCTGGACAAGGCCCGTGATTATTTTAACCTGCGTTACTGGGGCGCGCTGGCATCGGTAAAATACGCTGCTCCGCATATTAATAAGGGCGGTTCTATCTCCTTAATGAGTGGCATTGCCAATCCTCGACCGGGATCGGGCTGGCTGCTTGGTGCAAGCATCTGCGGCGCTGTAGAAGGCCTAACCCGTGCTATGGCTGTGGAGCTGGCTCCTGTGCGTGTAAACGCGGTTTCGGCAGGTGTGGTGAAAACCAATTTGTGGAACAGCATCCCTGAAACCGATCGCGAAGCCTATTACAAAACCGTTGGCGATGCCCTGCTGGTAAAACGTGTTGGCGAAGCCGAAGATATTGCCCAGGCATTTACCTACCTCATGAAACAACAGTTTACAACCGGCCAGATACTGATCACCGATGGCGGTACCGTGCTGGTTTAATAAAACGCGGCTAAAGACCTACGAAGCTTTTGAAACTTCGTAGGTCTGAATACAAAATATTGATGCAAAAAGTGGGTTTACACTTTTTGTCGAAAAAAATTTATAATTTATTGACTATCAGATAATTAAATCAATTTTAACCTTAAATTATGTAAACCATGTAAACCCACTTTTTTAATAAAATCACGCCGCTACCGTATATTTTTACGGATGCGGCTAAGCGATTGCGGGGTAATACCCAAGTAGCTGGCTATATCTTTTAAAGGTACACGCAGCGCGATATCGGGGTTTTGCTCTACAAATAAGCGGTATTGATCTTCGGCTGCTTCGCCTATGTAACGGTTACGAACATTTACCTTATGGATCAGGTGTTCCTGGTTAACATTATCGATCACTTCGCGCAGGTAAGGCAATTGCGCATACAGGGCCATCAGCTTGCTTTTGCTTACCACCATGATCTCGGCATCGCAACAGGCCTGGATAGCTGTTGGGGTGATGCTGCCTTCATTAAAACTTTGCAGAATAGTGCAGAGGTTATTTTCGCGATAGAAAAAGTGGGTGATATCCACACCACGTTCATTATGGGTTGCTATACGCACCACGCCTTTGCAAACAAAATACATCTCGGAGCAAACCCGGTGCCCCTTAAACGGATACTCCCCCTCCTTGTAGCTTTTTAATTCAAAAGCAGCCAGGATCAGGCGGGCATCATCAGCAGCAATATGCCGGAACTGTTGAAAATAACTGATAAGCGGGTTGGGCATAAGCTTTTGAGCAAAATGATCAGGCAAATATATCAAAGCTTTGGAGTTCCTTCTCCTCCCCATTAATGATAACAGAAAGCTGATGTTTACCGGGATAAAAAGTACGGGTGGTGATCGGCTTAAATGGCTGCTTTCTTTTAACCACAATTTTCTCTCCGGCCAGGTAGGGTCGTTCGCTTATTTTGAATACCTTTTTGCTCAGTTGTCCATTGGCTTTATTGTAGTAAATACCATATTCCAGCCGTACGGTTTGCTTTTCGGTATGGTCATTTGTTACTGTGAAAGTAAATTCCAGGCTATCCCCTATTTTTACTTCGGGTGTCAGGATAAGGAAGCCGGTCATGGTTAAGCTCTTGCTCTCCAGCCCATAATGCTGCAGTATTTCGGCATGGCCGCTTTTTAACAGGGTACGACTGGCATGTTTTATGATAGCATCCGTTTCTTTACTGATGCCATGCCACTCACGGGCAATGGTCATCATTACTCCCGGGTGATCTTTGGAGATATCGTTCAGGTTATTGGCTACGCTTTTACGTACCCATTCGGAGGGATCGTTTTTTAAATTTTCCAAAACCGCGAGTACCGGTGCCGGGTCTTTTTTCAATGCGGGTATCGCCAAGCCCCAGGGCAGTCTGGGCCGGCTGCCTTCGCTGGCAAAACGACGCACTTTATGATTTTCATGTAATGACCATAGCTGCATCTGCATCATCATCCGGTCGGTGTATTTGAGCAGAAATGGCCGTACCGCAAATTCGCAGCTTACAAACTGGGTAATAAACTCCAGGGATTTTACAGACGCTTCATAATGATCAAGACCATAAACTTCTATATAATCGGGCAAAAACATCATGGCCAGGCTATCCTCGCCAAAATGTTCGGCACGCAAACGGGTAATGATCTTTTCCATCATCTCCGCAGCGACTGGAAAATCAGCAGGCATAAACTCATGCAGCACAATGGAATTGTGCCGCATCCGCTCTTTCAGCGCCTTGTTCTCGTATCCATCAATAAAAATAAGCGACAGGAAACGCTTTTTATCAAAATCAGGAAGTACATGCGCAAGCACATCTGCAAACCGGTTATAAAACGCGGGAGAGTAAATATCTTTTAATAAACTGCTCATCTGGCTATTGATCGTACTTTGGCTACCGCCGGTATCAATTCGGGGTTGGTTTTAGCAATTACCCGTTGCAATTGTTCACGATTGTTATCACCCCACTCCCCCATCAGATCAATTACGGGCAGCAGGCTTTCGCCAAAGGGGGTTAAGCTATATTCCACTTTTGGGGGTAGCTGAGGGTATATTTTTTTGGTCACTATCTCATGTTCTTCCAATTGGGATAGCTGCATATTCAACACCCGCCGGGTAGCCTCTGGTATTTCCCGCTGAAGTTCACTTGGGCGTTTTTTACCTTTTGATATGTAGTAGATCAAATGGATCTTCCATTTACCGTACATCACTTCCTTCATAAGGTCGAGGCCGCAATACTGATCAATCGGGATCTTTTTTTCATACATAATACAAAGGTATACCATTCAATTTAAATGAACCATAGGGATAAATTTATCCCATACCGAATCCTTATTCCCTTATTGTGGTGATGATCGGCTCTCCCGAATTTTGTTATCGCAATTCAGCACAATAAAATTAAAAACGATGACAAACAATATAGAAATAAACCATCCCGAATTTCTGAACAAACGCGTACTGGTTACCGGTGGCACCAAAGGGGCAGGAAAAGCCATTGCCGAAAGATTAGCAAATGCAGGTGCCACAGTAATTACAACGGCCCGTAATATTCCTAAAGACCAACAAACGGGAATCCACTTCATCCAGGCAGATATCAGTACTGGCGAAGGTGTACAAAAAGTAGTTAATGAGTTAATGACTGATTTTAGCGGTGTGGATATCCTGATCAATAATGCAGGTGGCTCCTCGGCAGCTAACGGGGGCTTTAGCGCGCTTAATGACAATAATTGGGACGATGCCATCAACACCAATCTATACGCAGCGGTACGGCTCGACAGAGGCCTCTTACCAGCGATGCTAAAACAGGGTTCGGGTGTTATTATCCACATATCATCCATTCAAAGATCATTCCCGCTTTATGACTCCACTTTACCTTATGCAGCAGCAAAGGCGGCCTTAACCAACTACAGTAAAGGCTTGTCTAATGAAGTATCGCCAAAAGGAATCCGCGTATTAACCGTCTCTCCGGGCTTTATACAAACAGAGGCCGCAGAAACCTTTATTCAAAAAATGGCAGAAAGCGCCGGCGGCACCTACGAAACTGCCCTTGCTCGATTAATGGATTCGCTTGGGGGAATTCCGATGGGACGTCCAGCTTCGCCCGCCGACGTAGCCGAATTAGTAGCGTTCCTGGTATCTGACCGTGCGGCTTATCTAAGCGGTACAGAATATATTATTGACGGAGGTACTATCCCAACTGTTTAAATGATAATATCACCCTCAAAAACAATTGCGCTCTTATAATGATAGTTGGTTATTCTATCGAAAGGCTTCTTTTGGTTTGGTATTTGCTTCCGTATAATTATTAAAGTTAATCTAATACTTAATATTATGAACATTATTCAGGGAGCATCAGGACAAGTTGGGTCGGCTATTGTGACCAATCTTGTAAAAAAGGGCGAGCCTGTAAAAGGGATCGTAAGGAGTAAAGAAAAAGCAGAACAGCTTAAAAAGAAAGGAGCTGATAGTGCCATTGGCGATGTGTTTGACCAGCAAACCATAACGGACGCGCTTGAAAAAGGATCAACATTTTTTGTTATTACCCCAGAAACAGGCAAAGGCGACGATATATTAGGTGATACCAGGAAAAGTCTTCAAAATATCCGGAAAGCGATAGAAAAATCGCCTGTAAAAAAGGTGGTTGGTCTATCATCAATTGGGGCGCAATACGATAAGGGGACAGGCAATCTGCTTATGTCCTATTTTTTAGAACACGCCTTTAAAGATCTGGACATCGAACAGTCCTATATCAGGCCTGCCTATTATTACAGCAATTGGATGGCCTATCTGCCAGTAGTAAAAGAGAGTGGCATTTTACCTACTTTCTTCCCGGTTGATCTATCTATCCCGATGATATCGCCTATGGATGTAGCCAAATTTGCTACTGATATTATTACCAGCGATGACTCCGGGAATAAAATTTATGAGGCATCGGGTCCGGAATCATTGAGTTCCGCGGGTGTCGCGGCGGCATTTTCAAAGGCATTGCATAAAGAGGTGAAAGCAAAACAGATCCCCCGTGATCAATGGCCGTCGACCCTCAAAAAAATAGGATTCTCTGAAGATGCCATCAAAAACTATATCGAAATGACCGATATGGTAATATCCGGCCAGATACATGCCGAAAATCTGGGAACTATAGCCTTAAAAGGAAAAACAACGCTGCAGGAATATATCAACAACGCTGTAAACTAAACAAGCATTTAAAAGCAAAAGGAGCAATGAACTATGATTCATTGCTCCTTACCAGATCAGTTATACGTCTTGGGCGTTAATTTTCTTCGTAAAACTTAGGTGCTATCGCCATGGATAGCAGATCGGTTTTATGTTTATTCAGTAGTTTTTTCCACCAGAACTGAAATTTACGCGGATACACTACTCTGTCTTTAAAATCGGCCTTATGCAGGTCTTCCATCGCCAGTAATTTATGCATCACCTTGCGCGAGTGATCAACTACCGCGTGCGACCGTTCTGTATATCCCAGTATCCGGTTTATTTCGCGGTTGGTTTTCCCTACCAATATATATTCAAATATCTGCAAATGTAAAGTCGAAAATCCTTTGGTTTTGAGTAATGGTCTGCTTACTGATAATCTATCCTGCTTAATCATAAACCCCGGTGTTTAAATCTTTACTTTATGTTTTCAATCTTAATAACTTCAATCGTACCTAAACCTGTGCTTTACTTACACGGATTTGAAGTCTTATCATTCGGATCCTTTAGCACCTTAAACTCGGTACGCCTGTTTAACTGGCGACCAGCAGGATTATCTTTTCCGTTAGGAAGCGAGTTAGGTGCAACCGGCTTTCTTTTACCGTAGCCCTTTGCATATACACGCGCCGCGTCTATACCTTTTGATATGATATAGGTAACGCATGATTGAGCCCTGGCCTGTGATAATTTATCGTTATACTTATTTGAGCCAATGGAATCGGTATGCGCACTTAATTCCACTTTTATAGTCGGGTTATCTTTCAGTACACCAACCAATGTATCCAAAACAACTTTTGATTCCGGCCTTAATGTAGCTTTGTTAAAGTCGTACAATACATTTTTAATCACGATAGGTTTTTCCGGCGTAAAGGCTTGCAAGCAGATATCGGCGCTATATAAAGTATCATTACGCATGGTACCTGTAGCGGGAGCAGGCAGGTTTTTAGCAAAGTAGCAACCTTTTTCAAGTCGCAGACTGTGCGGACGTTTATCGGTTACATCAAATGCATAACGGCCATTTTTGCCAACTACCATTTGCTTTAAGGTGTCTTTTGACAACGAATCGATAAAGCTTACTTTAACGCCCTCTAATGGCTGATGCGTATCGCAATCAGTTACAAGGCCAGATAACACATATTTTTTGTTTTCTGCCGAGAAAATAGCCAAACAGCAATCAGATTCACGATCAGAGCTGATGTAGAACTTCTTGGCATCATCATGATCGGGCAAATAATACAGATCGTCTTTTGCGGAGTTAATAGGGTAGCCCAAATTTTTAGGCTCGCTCCATTTATCCAGTGTGCTCTGGCTTTCAAAAAAGTCAAAACCACCCAAGCCTATAAACCCTTTTGAACTGTACACCAATCTTTTGTTTGGCAGATCATAATAAGGCGCTTCTTCATCAAAAGCAGTATTGATAACACTACCCAGGTTAGTTGCGCTCACCGCATCGCCATTAAAGTTCAGATAAGCCACCCAGATATCGTCGCCACCCTGACCGCCTGGTTTGTTAGAGGCAAAAAACAGGCGCAAACCATCAGCTGTAACAAATGGCTGTATAGAGTTAAACCCGTCAACGTTTACGTTGCTGTTCATTTTCTTTGGGGCCGACCAATCGTTATCTACCCATTCGGTAAAATAAATGGCGTGTATGGTCTTGGCTCCCTCTTTATACCAGCGGGTAAAATACATCCGCTTGCCGGTTTCATTGAATGAAGGGGTGCCGTACTCCAATTCTTTTTTCCCTTTAGTATCCGGATCTTTTAAACTGATCACAATAGGTATGCCCGGTTTTGCTTTATCAAGTTGATATATCCGGTTCAGGTGTTTTTTATCATCTTTAACAAACCGTGATGAAGTGAAATAACTATTGCCGTCACGCTGAACAAGGGAATAATCAGAACCATCAGAAGCATAAGGCGCTGGCAACTTAGTTGCCTCAACCAACAAAGGATACTGATATTGATCTTTCGCGAAATGACAGTTTTTAATTTCTTTAGTAGCTATATCCTTGTACTTGCTTTCACCATTGTAATTTGCCTGGAATTGTTCTAATTGTTTTATGGCGTCGTCAAAGTGTTGAGTAGCCCTTAAACACACACCATACCAAAGGCGGGCCAAAGGATATTCTTTTTCATAATTGGCACTGATCACTTTATAATACCAGCCCTGGGCCTCAATATAGTTTTCATATAAACGATATGATTCGGCTAACTGGTAAGATATGTAAGCCTGGTCGCCCTGTTTTGTAGGCTTCTTGCTGGTTTTTTCACCGGCATGGTAAGGTATAGCCTGCAGTAAAGTAAGACTTAAACCTTCGGCAGCTCTTTTATAGTAAAAAGCAGCCTCATAGTAATCCTTATTGTTAAAGGCCTTATCGCCATAAACCCTCGGATTGTCCTTGCTATACTGGGCGTTGACCCCTTTAAACACAAGCAGTATGAGTAATGTAAAAATTATTTTCTTCATGTTGATAAAGTTTAAAGCCTTGGGCAAATTGCTTCCGGTTCCTGGATGCGTTTGCGAAATACATAACTTACCGATAACTCAATACCTCCGTTGCCAGATGTGGCCCGGGTAAGCGATGATGTATTGAAATCATAACTTGCGCCTATGATCAAGCTGTTAACATGGTATCCGATGTTAGCAATAGCCGCATCCTTAAAACGATACATACCGCCCAATATTAAACCTTTATCATCCTGTAGTTTTAATTCTGAATAAGCACCAACGGCTTTCTCTTCGGCTTTTTGTTGCCTGATATAAATGGCATGCGGAATAATGTCAAAATAATCCGAAGCCTTTATACGTACACCAGCGTGTACAGTATAACGTATGGGCAATTTAAGACTGGAACCATCAACCGCAAATGGATCCTTTGAGCGGGCAAGGTGGGATACACTTACACCACCAAAAAAGTTGGCGTTATGCAGGGGGTCGCCATCATAATAAAACACACCAGCTCCCGCGTCAAATATGGTAGCATTGGTATTTAAAAAGTTTTCGTTACTGGGTAGCGTTGGATCGAAACCGCTGCTTGGGTTAAACTGGCTGCCGAACTGCGCCTTGTTGGGGTCGAAGCTACGGTTAATGATACCTGCCTGTACGCCAAAGCTTACTTTTTTGTACCCATCATTTGAAACGGAAATAGCATAACCAAAAGAGCCGTAAGCCGCAAAATAGTTATATCCGACATCGCCCGCGGCCTGGTTGATCACATTAAAACCTACCCCCACTTTATCAGTTGGCCTAAAATCAACAGACAAGGCGCCCGTTTGATACGCATTGTTGATGGTTGCGTATTGGTTTTTAAAATTTGCATTGACACGCACGTCGCCATTGATCACCCCGGTTAATGCCGGGTTAAGATACAAGGGATAGGCGTAATATTGCGAAAAGTGCGGATCGATCTGCGCCTTTAATTGACTTATTGCTCCAATCTGAAGCAGTATTGCCATGATAACTATAACTCTTTTTTTCATAGTAGTTTTATTAATTGTGATGCGGTCATGAAGTACGGTATCACGCTATGATACATGATACCGTACATATATAGGCCTTATCGTAATAGCGTAACTGTACCTTTTCTCTTAATTACCTGACCATCATTCATGGTAGCTTCAACATAATAAACGTATACACCAACCGGCTGCTTGGTACCCTTATATGTACCATCCCATCCACTTGCTTTATTAGTTGATTTGAATTGCAGCTCACCCCATTGGTCGTAAATTGATAATGTTAAGGCCTGGATGGTAGTTCCATAAACGTACAGTATATCGTTATTTCCATCCCCGTTAGGAGTAAACGCATTCGGTATAAATAATCCATTACCAAAAGGATTACTTGTAGTTCCGGTAACTGCTACAGAGTTAGCACTCAACTGGCAAGCAGAATTTCCGGTGGCGCGTACAATAATAGTAGCCGATTGTCCTGGCTGTAATCCGCTCACAGTATGGCTTAAGCCTGCGGCACCTGAACTTGGTGCAACAAAATGTTGTCCGTTATCTAAGCTTACCTGGTAACCGGTAGCCCCTGTAACAGCAGCCCATGTAAACGTAATGCTCTCTGAAGTAGTTGAGCCTACGGTCACTACTGGTGCAGCCAGCGGACTAAGTATGGTAACTGTTACCGGCGTGCGGGTAGTTGATACACAACCGCCTGCAACTTCGGCTTCGGCATAATAAGTAGTATTAGCTGATAATACAGGTGTTGTAAAATCGGTACCGGTGAACAAGGCTGCCCCTCCTGTATTGGCAGCATACCATTTGATAACCGCACCAGGTGTAGAACTTGTGGCCGATATGGTAGTGCTTGATCCAGGACATATTGAAGTACCTTGAGTGCTTGCCTGTGGCGCAATTGGCGCTGATGTTACGGTAACGGTAACACTTGTACGCGAAGCAGATGGGCAACCTGTATTATTTACCGCCTCTGCAAAGTATATGGTATTGGTAGTTAGCGTAGGTGTAACAAAGCTTGTACCAGTATATAATGGAGTACCACCACTTGCTGTGCTGTACCAGTTATAGGTAAAGTTTGCCTGCGGATTATCGATAGTTAATGTTACCGAACCTCCTGCGCAATTATTTACTGAATTACCGCCAGCTATTACCGGTGCTCCAGGCGCCGGAACCGCGGTTACCTGAACAGTGGCCACACCTGGGCTTGAGCATGTACCGCTTGCTGCTTCTACATAATAGGTAGCATTAGCGTTAACAGCCCCAAGCGGGAAGCTTGATCCTGTAAATACCAGGTTGGTTCTTCCGGCATCGGTGTACCAGTTGTAAGTAATACCCGCCTGTGGCGAAGCTACAGAAAGCGTTGCCGTACTACCCAAACATACCGATACATTCGGACTCGAAACGGTTGGCGTTGGTGGTTGTGGCGTTACTTTAACCGGCGCGGCTATTCTTGTTGACGCGTTACATGCCTGGGCATTTGTAGCTTCAACATAATAGGTTACATCGGCAGTTAACACAGGTGTTGTAAAGGTTGAACCTGTATGTACTGAGGCTCCGCCTGTTGCTGATGTATACCAGGTATAAGTTGTTCCTGGTACCGCGTTAACTATTTTGATAGTAGCTGTACTATTTTGACAAGTAGTTAAGCTGGTAGCATCAACTGTTGGATCTGGTGCTTTAGTATTATCAATATTAATAGTTACCGAAGTACGTGGTGAACTTGATGTACAACCTGTAGTATTGCTCACGGCTTCTACATAATAAGTAGTAGCTGCCGTAATTACAGGAGTAGTGAATGTAGCTCCAGTAAATATCGGAGTGCCTCCGGTGGCTACATTGTACCATTTAAAGGTAACATCAGGTGTAGTGCTTTTTGCAACCAACACAGCCGAACCACCTGAACATACTGTTGGTGTTGACGAACCTGCCTGGGTTGTTACTGTTGGTCCGTTTGGCAATGTGTTAACAACCACATCAACTTTAGTGCGGGTTGCCGAAGTACAACCAATGTTGTTTGATGCTTCTACATAATAAGTAGCATTAGCTGTTAGTACTGGCGTGGTAAAAGTTACCCCACTGGCCAATGCAACACCGCCTGTTGCAGAACTGTACCATTTATAGGTAAGCAATACACTTGGATTTGAAACAGTTATTAAGGCTGTAGAACCTGAACAAGTTGGCACTGTGTTACCACCTGCTATTACCGGTGCCCCTGGCGCTGCCACCACAGTCACTTGTGCAAAGCCGAAGCCGCTGCTGCTACAACCGGTAGCATTTGTTGCTTCTACATAGAAATCTGTAGTGGTGGTTATAGCGGCTGTTGTATAAGGGTTACCTGTAAACAGTAAGTGATTTTTGGTAGTTGAATCATACCATTTATAAGTAACACCGGCTTGTGGTGCTTGTACAGACAATGTAGCTGTACTGCCTAAACATACCTGTTGGTTGGCCGCCGCAACTACCGGATCTGGTGGAAGCGGTGTAACTGTTACAGATGCCTGGGCACGTGCAGATGCGTTACAATTGCCTGCAGTTGCTGCCTCAACATAGTAAGTTGTATTGGCTGTTAAAGCCGGACTAACAAACTGCACGCCTGTATATAATAACGTGCCATTAGTTGGTGCATCATACCATCTGTAAACCACACCTGTTTGCGGGTTAGCTATATTGATGGTAACTGATGAGCCCGAGCAAACGGTAAGACCACCAGTTGGGATCTGTATCACCGGAGTTGGAGGTATTGGCAATACCGTTACATCCACTTTTGTACGTGTTGCACTGCTGCAATTGGTTGAGCTTGCTGTATTAACCGCCTCAACGTAGAAAGTAATACTTGCTGTTAAATTATTAAGCGTATTTGATGTTCCGGTAAATACTGGAGCACCGCCTGTGGCTGCAGCATACCAGTTATAAGTTATGCCTGCAACAGGGTTAACAATACTTACGGTAAGGCTTCCACCATTACAAACCGGAGTAGATGTGTTGCTCAATATCGGCGCGGCTGGTAAACTGTTTGGTGTAACAGTAACCGATGTACGTCCACCGCCATTTATACAGCTTGAAGAATTAGTAGCCTCAATATAGTAGGTAATCGCCTGTGTAATTGCCGGGGTTGTAAATGTAGCACCGGTATGCGCCAATGCGCCGCCGGTAGCTGCAGTATACCAGTTATAGGTAACACCAGCCTCTGGCGAGGTAACTGCTAACGTAGCAGGACTGCCAGCGCAAACCGCCACATTTGGTGATTGTACACCTGGTTTTGATGGCAATTGATTAACTTTTATTGTAGCCGTTGTACGTGCAGGGCTGGTACAGGTGCCATTTACTGCTTCAACATAATAAGTGATGGTTGAAATTGGTGTTACATTAAAGCTTGTACCTGTAAACACCGGAGTGCCGCCGGCTGCTGATGTATACCAGTTAATGGTTGCACCATTTGCATTAGTTACAGTAAGCGTTACTTGCTGACCCGCGCAGATCTCGGCAGGGAAGCTGGCCAATACCGGGTTAACCGGTGATGGTGTAACGTTAGCAGTTGCCGCTACCCTGTTCGGGTTAGGACATAGCGTTGAAGTATGGCTGCTTTCTACATAATAAGTAGTAGTAGCCAGTATATTGGTTGGGCTATAGCTTGTACCTGTATGTAACAGTGTACCACCTACTGCCGCACTGTACCATCTGTAAGTTACACCTGCACGTGGGTTGCTTACTGTAAATGTAGCAGTACCACCCGCGCAAATATTTTGTGTATTAACGGCTAAGCGAGGCGCTTCAACTTGTTTGCTTGCATAATAGATGTTAGTTGTAGTTAACAATGTCGCTATACCTGAGTTTAAACGAACCTCTACCCTGTCAAACACCGCTTTTGGTGCGAATTTGATAATGGCAGTTTGGCCACCAGGCAGGATAGCTATTTTTATTAAGTTACTGCTCAGTGTAATACGATCGTTGTTAAAAGTAGCGCCGTTGTATGAGGCTAATTGTATAGAGCCCAATACATTGATATCGGCCAGGCTTCCCGGAACGCTTATTTTCAAGGTCACCGTGTCACCAACAAGCCCTGGATCCGCAAATATGAGTTTTTGTGATACATATGAACCCAATACACTGATTGGCAGATGTAATTGACTGAAATTGGTAGTATCCTGATCAACTGAATTATTTTCATCAGTTACACCGCAGGCAACGCAAATCAGACCGCCATTCACATCAAATGTTTGAGTTGATGCGAAATCGCAATTGGTTGAGAATATTGGATTTACTTTAACAGTAACCGCTGTACGTGTTGTGCTGGTACAGCCAGAGCTGGTTAATACAGCCTCAACATAATAAGTAGTATTTGATGTTAAAGGCGGAGTAGTAAATACGGCTCCGGTAAATATTGCCGTACCACCGGTTGCCGAGGTATACCATTTAAAGGTAGCACCCGCAGTGGTAGATGTAGCTGTTAATGTAGCTGTTTGACCAGACGTGATCTGACCGCCCGGAGCATTTGAAGTAATAACCGGAGCAACAGGTGTTGGATTTACAATCACATCTGCTTTAGCTCTGGTTGAGCTTGTGCAACCACCCGCTGCTGCTTCAACATAATAAGAAGTGCTGGCAGTTAAAGCCGGTGTAACAAATGTAGCTCCGGTTGCAACTGGTGTTCCGCCGGTTGGCGTAGTATACCAGTTAAAGGTAACTCCCGACTGGGTTGAAGTAGCCGATAATACCGCAGATGAACCAGAGCAGGTTGATACCGGTGTTTGTGATACAGTTGGCACCAGTGGTGTTGCTGTCACATTCGCGGTTACCTGGGTACGACTTGAACTTCCGCAAGATGCAGCGCTTGTAGCTTCAACATAATAATTTGTTGTAGCAGTTAACGCAGGTGTCACGAAGGTAGCACCTGTAAATACTGGTGTGCCACCTGTTGGTGCGGTATACCAGTTAAAGGTAACACCCGCAACCGCTGTTGCAGTAAAGGACGCCGGCTGACCAGAGCATACCGTTTGTGTTGGCACAGCAACAACAGGTTTAGCTGGTGCCGGTGTAACTGTTACAGTAGCCGGTGTGCGTATAGCCTGGGCGCAACCATCGGCTGTGCGGCTGGCTTCAGCATAGTAAGTTGTAGTAGCAGTTAATGCTGGTGTTAAGAAGGTTGCACCAGTAAATACTGCTGTGCCGCCAGTTGCTGAAGTATACCATCTTACAGTAACGTTGGCTGGTACGGTAGCTGTCAGAGTAGCCTGCAAGCCAGAGCAAATGGTAACATTTGGCGCACTGATAGTTGGTGATGCTACGGATTGGTAAGCATCATAAACATTCACAGCGGCAAGTAAACCAGCAACACCTGAGTTAAAGGTGACCTCCACTCGGTCAAATGTATGCGCGGCTTTAAATTTATATTTGAAACGGGAGGTTCCGTTCAATAAAGTTATTTTAAGTAATGATCCGTCAACGGTAACACGATCGCCATTATAGGTTGAACCATTATAGGTAGCTACCTGTATCTGTGATAGTAAGCCTACATCGGCTAATGAACCAGGGATACCTAAGTCAACAGTTACGCTGTCACCTACAATACCTGTATTGGCAAAACGTAAGGTTTGTTGTGCGGATCCACCCAGTAAACCTACCGGTACATGTATTTGCGAGAAGGTTTCACTATTGTTATCAACAGAACCACCGGCATTGCTCACACCGCACAGTAAACATATACCGTTAACCGAGCTGGTCTGATCGATCGCGGCGTCGCAAGGAACCGGGTTAGGCCCAATTGGGTTTACATTAATGATACCCGATGCTCTTGAAGCCGACACTGCTCCGGTAGCAGGAATGCTTGATTCTGCATAATAAGTAACTTGTCCAAATACAGCAGGACTAACAAAGTTTGGTCCTGTAAATATGCTTGTACCTCCGGTTGGCGTAGTAAACCAGTTAAATACAGCACCTGGCGTAGTTGATGATGCGGTTAAGCTGCCCGAAGTACCCGCGTCAACAGTTTGTGTTGGCGGATTAACGGCCACATCTGGTATGATGATAGGCTGATTAACAGTAATGATCACCGCTGTACGTTGCGCGCTTACGCAACCAGAAGCCAGTGAGCTTTCTGCATAATAAGTTGTAGTAGCAGTTAAAGGCGGAGTTATAAATACTGCTCCCGTAAATACAGGTGTACCGCCGGTTGCTGTTGTATACCATTTAAAGATAGCTCCGGCAGTGGTTGAAGTGGCAGTCAATGTAGCCGAGCTTCCTGTTGTAACTTGTCCATTAGCCGGGTTTACAGCTATCGTTGGAGCAACGGGTACAGGATTAACAATTACATCGGCCTTAGTACGGGCTGGGCTAACGCAGCCATTTGCCGATGCTTCTACATAATATGATGTATTTGCGGTAACTACAGGCGTTGTAAATTGAGCCCCGGTTGCTAAAGGTGTACCACCGGTTGCAGCTGCATACCAGTTATATACCACACCTGCTTGTGTTGGTGAAACAGTTAACACTGCTGATGAACCCGAACACACAGGTACCGATGCCTGCGCCAGAACCGGATTAACCGGAGCCGGAGTAACATTGGCAGTGGCCGACGCCCTGTTAGGATTAGCACAACCGCTTGAAGCACGGCTGCTTTCTACATAATAAGTAGTTGTTGCATTTAACGCTGCCGTTGTAAATGTTGCTCCGGTATGTACTAATGTACCACCTGTTGCTGATGTATACCATTTATAGGTTATACCGGCACGAGGATTGTTTACAGTAAATGTAGCGGTACTACCAGAGCATATACTTACAGTTTTAGCAGCCAAAGTTGGCGCCTCTACCTGTTTGGTAGCATAATAAATATTTAATGTATTGAACAATGATGCCAAAGCGCCGTTAAACCTGATCTCAACCCGGTCAAACGCCGATTTTGGAGCAAATTTTACTAATGCGGTTTGGTTACCGTTCAGCAAGGTAATTTTCAGCAGGTTACTGCTTAAAGTAAGACGGTCGTTGTTATAAGTAGCGCCGTTATAAGAAGCTATTTGTAATTGGTTCAGTACACCCACAGTAGCCAGGCTAGCCGGAACCGCTATTTTAACCGTTACGGTATCGCCTACAACACCGGCATCGCTGAATATTAATTTTTGTGATACGTTTGAACCTACCAGACCAATTGGAACGCTCAACTGACTAAAGTTGGTGGTATCCTGGTCAACAGAGTTATTAGGATTGTTCACCGCGCAACCAACGCAAAGCAGGCCGCCGTTCACATCAAATGTTTGAGTAGACGCGAAATCGCAATTGGTTGAGAAGATCGGGTTAACTGTAATATTTACTACAGTACGTGTTGCACTTGTACAACCCGCAGCAGTACTTGCCTCTACATAATAAGTGGTATTGGAGGTTAAAGCCGGAGTAGTGAATGTAGTGCCTGTAGCCAGGGCTGTACCACCAGTTGCAGCAGCATACCATTTATAGGTAACACCTGCTACAGATGAGGTAACTGTCAGTGTAACTGATTGACCAGATGTTACCTGGCCGGGGGCATTAATAGTAGGCGCAACGGGTGTCGGATTAACCGACACATCCGCTTTTGCCCTTGTTGAGCTGGTGCAGCCCCCTGTTGACGCAGCTTCAACGTAATATGATGTATTGGCAGTTAATGCCGGGGTAGTATATTGAGCACCTGTAAATACCGGGGTACCGCCTGTAGCGGTAGTGTACCAGTTAAAGATAACACCAGCCTGAGTTGATGAGGCTGATAATGTAGCCGGTGAACCGGAGCAGATCTGTACCGGTGTAACTACGGTTGGTACTAAAGGTGTTGTAACAACATTAGCTGTTACCTGGGTACGAGCCGAGCTTCCGCATGAACCTGCAGTAGCCTGAACGTAGTATGAAGTAGTAGCAGTTAATGCCGGGCTGGTAAATTGTGCCCCGGTAAATAATGGAGTACCACCTGTAGCAGTAGCATACCAGGTAAACACAACACCGCTAACGGCTTGTGCCGTAAATGTAGCTGGTTGGCCAGAACATACAGCCTTAGTTGTAGCATCCACAATCGGAGACGCTGGCGCCGGAACAATAGTTACGGTTACTGGTGTACGCTTAGTTTGGGCGCAACCATCAACTGTGCGGCTGGCTTCGGCATAATAAGTAATATTAGCATTAACTACCGGCGTAACAAAATTGGCACCAGTAAATACCGCTGTACCACCAGAGGCGGCAGTATACCATTTTATGGTTACGTTGGCCGGCACGTTAGTAGCTGTAAGTGTAGCGGTTGTTCCCTGGCATGTGCTTACGTTGGCAGCGCTGACAGTAGGTACGGCTACTGACTGGTAAGCGTCATAAACATTTACCGAATTTAGTAAGCCGGCCACACCCGAGTTAAACTGAACTTCAACACGGTCAAATGCCGCACCTGCTTTAAAGGCTACTCTGAAACGGCTTGTACCGTTCAATAAGGTAACATTTAATAAAGATCCATTTACCGTAAAGAAATCGTTATTGAAAGTTCCACCATTAAAAGTACCTATCTGAATTTGTGATAACAAACCAACATCAGCCAGCGAACCTGGGATACCTAATTCAACAATAACGCTGTCGCCTACAATACCTGGATGCGCAAATTGTAATGTTTGCTGAGCCGAACCGCCCAATAAACCTATCGGTACATGTATTTGAGAGAATGTATTACGATCATTATCAATCGCTCCTCCGGCATTGGTAATACCGCACAATAAACATAATCCATTAGCCGAATTGGTTTGTGCTGTAGCCGCAGCACAAGCTACAGGGTCGGAGCCAACAGGTATAACATTAACCACACCTGCTGCGCGGGTAGCCGATACGGCACCGGTAGCTGTTACTACTGCTTCGGCATAATAGGTGGTATTGGCAAATACTGCTGGTGTTACAAAAGTTGGCCCGGTAAATATCGGGGTACCTCCGGTTGGGGTAGTGTACCAGTTAAATACAGTTCCTGGAGTTGTTGAACTCGCGGTTATAGTGCCGGTTGTTCCGATGTTAACAGATTGTGTTGGCGGATTAACAGATACATCCGGTATTACTATCGGGGTAACGGTTACAGGCACAACAGTTCTGTCTGGCGATACGCAGCTGCCTAATGAAGCTTCTGCATAATAAGTAGTATTGGCATTCAATACCGGGGTAGTGAAAGTATTGCCGGTAAATACTGGTGTACCGCCGGTTGGAGCGGTATACCATTTTATAGTAGCCCCGTTAACAACGGTAGCTTTAAAAGTAGCTGTTTGTCCAGCCAGTATGGTAGCACTTGATGGCGTTACAACCGGTTTCACCGGAGTATCATCCACTATTACCTGTACCGGCGCACGTGTTGGGCTTACACAGCTTCCGCCACGGCTGTATTCAACATAATAAGTTGTATTAGCTGTTAAGGCTGGTGTAGTATAAGATGTTCCGGTATGAACAGCGGTACCACCGGTTGGCGTGGTGAACCAGCTAAAAGTTCCATTAGCCGGAGTCGGAGATGTAATGGTTAGTGTAGCCGGACTGCCTTTACAAATTTCAGGGGCAGTTGGGTTAAATTTAGGTGTAGGATATTGCTGTACCGCGTAGTATATCTTTAACGAGGTAAGCAACGTTGCTGCCCCTGAATTCAATGTTACTACCACACGGTCATAATTCCCAACAGCAGGAACGTATGCGGCATACTTACCAGTGCCGCTCAACAACCTTAATGTTAGCAGTGAGTTATTAAGTGGATAGCTGCCTACTAATGTTCCGCCATTATAAACGGCAACGGTTATTCCGCCAAGCAAATTTAAATCGGCAAGGCCACCTGGGGTTTCTAAGGCAAGTTTAATGGTATCACCTGCAAAACCTGGGTTCGGGAATATCAGTGTCTGTGAAGCCGATCCGCCCAAAAGTCCAACAGGTACAGTTATGGTTGATGCCGTGGTTGTGTCGGCGTCAGCTGCGAGTACATCGTTGTTAATGGAACATAATAAGCACAAGCCATTGATAGCAGTACTTTGCTGATTAGCAAATGTGCAAGGCGAATTATTATTGATGGTAACAGTGATTGTTATCGGGGTACGGGTTGTCGATTCGCAACCGGTAGCATTGGCAGCTGACACATAATAAGTAGTGGTGCTGAAAAGAGCCGGTGTTGTAAAAGGATTACCTGTAAATACAGGGGTAGCGGCTGCGGCCGAAGAGTACCACTTATAAGTAATGCCTGTTTGCGCGTTACTTACATTGATAGTGGCAGTTTGTCCAGCTACAATGGTTGCATTATTCACAGCCAGCGTAGGAGCTGCAGGCTTAGGCACTACAGTTACATTGGCTGCAACACGGGTGGCACTTGTACAACCGGTGGCGTTAACAGCCTCGGCATAATAAGCAGTATTGGCGCTTAAAGCAGGGCTGGTAAAGTTGGTACCGGTAAACAATGGCGTACCACCGGTTGCGGTAGCATACCAGTTATAAGTTTGTCCGGCTACTGGTGATGCAATGGCCAATACGGCTACATCACCCTCGCAAATAGCTACGTTTGTTGCGGCCAGCGTTGGTGCTGCAGGTAGCGCACTCAAAGTGGCAGTTACTTTGGTACGTGTAGTACTTACGCAGGTACCGCCGCTTGCTGCCTCAGCATAATAGCTTGTAGTAGCGGTTAAAGCCGGGCTGGTAAAAGTATTACCTGTAAACAATGGAGTACCACCGGTTGCAGTTGCATACCAGTTAACGGTAACGCCGGTAACCGGCGTGGCCGCAAATATCGCGGTGGAACCAGGGCATACCGTAAGATTGGCATTAGCAACAACTGGCGCTACCGGAATTTGATTAACATTAATGGTTACTGGGGTGCGGGTAGATGCCGTAGCACAACCTGGTCGGGTTGCCGATACATAATAAGTGATATTATTAGTTAAAGCCGGTGTGGTAAAACTTGCTCCTGTAAATACCGCAGTACCGCCTGTTGGCTGGGTAAACCAGCTAAAGCTTGTACCCGCTAAATTGGCGGTAGCATTAAGGGTAACCGTACTACCGGCACATAATTGCGCTGTAGTTACCGCCACGTTATTAACTTTTATGATAGGTTGCGGTATCGCTATCTCGCCCTCATTCAGATCAAGGGTTGACAACACATTGGCCACCCCTCCAAGCCTGAGCTGAACACGGTCAAACACTTTCGTTGGTACGTAAGAGACGGTTAGCCGCTGCCGGTTATTTGAAAAATCGAGCAGGCGTATACTAAGCAATGATGCGCTTAAGAACTGCGTGTCATTATTATCGGTATTACCATTAAAAGTTGATATCGATATACTGGAAAGAAGCCCAACATCCAGCAAAGATTTAGGTATGGTTAGTGTCAATTTTACAGAATCGCCAACAGTTGATGCTGATTGAAAAATGAGTGTTTGTTGTGCAAATGCCCCTAACGCACCAACACCCGCGTTAAGGGTGGATGCTGTATTCGGATTGCCATCAATTGCGTTTTGAGGGTTCGCTACACCTCCTACGTTTAACCCCAAGCCAAGCAATGCCGAGGATATACCATGTAATTCATCATAAGTGGTATTGCAAATAGGCGGACCGGGAGTAGTATAAAACGCGTCATACAGGTATATACTGCTTAACGCTCCCAGCAAACCACCGCTAAGTGTTACCCTAACCCTGTCATAAGCCTGCGTTGGCGCATAAATAAGCTCCAATTGGTTATTGCTGCTGGCTACACTTGCCAAAGTTGGCGCCGTAACCGGTGTGCCCGCCACACTGCCATTATATGGGGTAATTGTTACTCCACCAAGAAGTGTAACATCAAGCAGGTTATCGCCAGTTCCCAGTTTAATGGTCAGTTGCGTATTGGCCGGAACCGTAGTAGGGAAAATTAATTCCTGATACGTGGATGCTAAAAGGCCAACCGGTACGTTTAAAGTAGAATACGTTTGCAGATTTGCATCAATGGCATTGCCTTGATTGTTAACCACGCAGCCCAAGCAAAGTAAACCTGTAGCGCCGCTTTGTTGAGTAGTTGCAAAATGGCGTTGTCCGAATATTTGACTTGTAGCACACAATAACAGGCATAACACTATTATGTACCTGCTATAAAAGGTAAAGGTTCTCATGCAAATGAAGTTAAGGTAGGTGCAAATAGTTACACCTGTCAAAACTACGTACCGCCTGAGGATAATTATTAATACATCTTATTCACTTATTAATTCTAATTGAACATCCATTCACGAACAATATCAATTGTTCATTTTGTTCATTAAATGTTATTTTAAAACCTACAGCTCTACATTTCTCGTAAACACAGTAAAATGTGATAAAAACACATAATCCGGATAAAATACTACTGCAACATTATTTGATATTACCCCCGTATAATAATAGCAGTAACATTAATAATGTAATAACGGTAACCGATTCAGATAAATTGCGTAATATAAAATACAAACCTAGTAACCTAATTGCTTGAGTCTATGATATCCTTTTCACCAATTCAGTTTGAAACGTTGAAATCCCGAGTATTGGCCAATGCGAATATCAGAAGCATTACTCCGGGAGATTGCAAGGCCCTTGCATTTCAAATATATTCAAAAACAAAATTAACCGTAAGCGAAACCACATTAAAACGGGTTTACGGTTTTGCATATAGTAAATTCAAGCCATCTCTGTTCACTATTGATGTTTTAGCTAAATTTTGTGACTACGAAGGCTGGGATGATTTTTGTGAACAGGAAAGCGTTCCTTCTGAAAGATCACAAAATGAACATGTTGATTGGAAAACCCTTGGTCAAAATGCGGCCAAGATCACCCACTTTACACTTCAGGCCTTAAAAAACCGTTCAGGTATCCCTTTTGGCCAAACCATCCGCCGCAAATTCATCGACGATCATTTTGATGAATTTTTAAGAGGCGATTACACTGCAACCGTATTCGCCGCCCCTTCGGGCTATGGAAAAACTATTGGTCTTTGCCACTGGATAGACGAAAAATTAGAATCAGACAGCAACGATATCATCCTGTTTTTTAGCAGTAGCGCCTTAATGAACGTTTTTTTAAGCGGCCGCGACCTGAACGACTGGCTGCTGGCTTTGCTGGGCTACTCACATGAAGAAGATATTGAAGCCTTATTTGACATCAATAAACGTAACGATGGCAAGTTTTATCTTATTATTGATGGCTTTGATGAACATATGTTTAAAAATGACCAGTTTGAACTGGTGCTGACGCAGTTGATGGATATATTTTCTTTCTATCAGTCGCACGAATGGTTTAAGCTCATTTTAACCATGCGCTCGGCTAACTGGATCAATAACAAACACAATATGGAGTTTGGGCTTAAAAACTGGTTTACCGGTTTTATAACAGATCATGACCTCACTACCAATGTACCTTTATTCAATATCCAGGAGATCAAAGAACTGAGCCGCAAAATAAATCCCGATGTTCAGAATCTGATCGCCATTGATGTGGCCAACAATTTCAACCATCCGCTATACTTCCAATTCTATTATAAACAGAACAAGAACAACTTTTCGCTCAATAACATTGACCACATCTGTATATATGAGCTCATTTCCATATTTATACTGAACAAGGTTTACCTGGGCCACTATGCTACAGAAAAGATTCTGCTGTTAAAAGGGCTGGTTGATGAGATGGATTTTCAGGCCGGTATATATGAGCTGGATAAATTTAAATGCAACGATTTGCTTAAACAATACAGCCATGCCTATAACGAATTGTTAAGCATTGGCTTTTTACGCGAAGTGAACTCCAGTAACGACTTCCAGTTTAAGACTATGGTTCAGTTCGGCAACAATAACTTCCTGGAATTTACCATAGCCCGCAAACTACTTTTAGATAACAATCAACGCTTTGATCTGCAGCTGATCAAACTAATCAACAATGCATTTAATGACAGTGAGCATAAGCTACCTGTTATTAAGTGGTGTG
Organism: Mucilaginibacter sp. 22184; assembly: GCF_052045695.1. Taxonomy (NCBI): domain Bacteria; kingdom Pseudomonadati; phylum Bacteroidota; class Sphingobacteriia; order Sphingobacteriales; family Sphingobacteriaceae; genus Mucilaginibacter; species Mucilaginibacter sp. 22184. The sequence goes on along the minus strand of NZ_JBQEPI010000013.1, from coordinate 39,065 downwards.
TGATACATGCTGTTAAAAACGGGCAGCAGGAAAGCTTTGAACTTTTAGCACAAATCAGTCTTAACCCTAAAGAAAAATCGGAGTTGATCATTTTTTTAGGCGATTTGCTCCAGCGAGTCTGCTTTGGGTCAACCAATGCTGAAGCTACCGCCAACTATTTTAAGCAGGATTGCAGCGACGGACTTTTTTATTACTTTTTTGGATTAGAGCTAATTAATACCGATTACAAAAAAGCATTGCAAACTTTATTAAAGTTTGAACTGTCTGATCATAAAAAGGTACTTACTTATACCGCCCTGGCTACTATAGCCGTACTTCAGTTGGACATGAAACAATTGGAGGATTACCTGGCGAAGCTAAAAAGTTTCCCACAGCATGATTTCCATCAATTCGCAATCAATCCATTACATTGCCTCAATGCTATTTATCAGTACCTAAAATATGGCATGATCAGGAAAGATTTCTTTGCCGAGATCACCCGCTTCTATTTTAATCCGCCAAAACAAAACGAAAACATACATAGCAGAAAAGCTAATGAGCTTATTTTCCTGCTATCGGCTTACTCCACTTTCATTTGTCTTAAACCACACAAAACATTAAGATTTGTGAACGCGCTTCATACCATTGATAAAGGCAGTGCCGAAACATCATTCTCCTATAATTTCTTTTTAAAGATAGCCGAGTCTGACGCTTATTTTTTACTGGATAACCAAACCGAACTGTTAAAAAACAGTAATGAAATTTCTGCATCCTATAAACGGGAAGAGTATTTATTTACTCCGTTTATGAGATCATTATTTTACGGGCTTAAAATAAAAAACACCATTTCGAACAATGATTATTCAACCATTAATGGTTATTTGAATTGTCTTAACCAGGTGTCTGATGAGTCTGGGAACAAATTATCAAAGCTATTTATATATGCCAGCATTCTGAATAACGAGGCTCTGCTGAATCTCGACCCGCAATTGTATAAACAGATATCCTACAACTATACCCGCCTGTTACGCGAATGTGGTTTAAGTGCTGATGTGTTTATAAAGCCTAAAAGCGAAGCTCTGGCGGTTAAAGTAAAGGTTAATAACTAAAGCTATGCATTTGAAGTAATCATTTTACTTTCAAACTTTCGCGTACTTTTTTCACTTCCAACGCAGTAACCAAGCTGCTGTTGTTTCCAAAATTATTGCGGATATAGGTGAGCACCTGGGCTATCTGATCATCGCTAAGAAAATTATGCGGGGGCATCACACTATTATAAGGTACATTTTTAACCTTCACTGGACCTTGCAAACCATTAAGCAATACTTTAATAGCAGGCTCCTTCATCATGTATTTGCCTCCGGTAACCCACTCCGATCCGCTAAGCGGCGGAAAAAGGTTACCATCGCCTTTGCCGTTTTTTTGATGACAGTTGGCACAATAAGTAGCATATAGTTTGGCCCCACCCGTTAACATACCGCTCATCAGGTTGTTACGTGTTTCATCAGGCGTTTTAAAACTCGGTAGCTTTTTTCTTAATTCCATTTTAGCCAGTTGGGCGATTGTGAACTTGGTTTTATCGCCCTGGTAAAATATGCGCCATACCCTCCCCTTCTCGGTATCACTTATATATAAGGAACCGTCGGGTCCCTGCGATATACCCATAGGCCGGCAAACCGCATCGCTCACACTTACTATAGTATTATGCCCGGCAAAACCATCGGCGAATATCTCCCACGGTCCGGCAGGTTTACCTCCTTTAAAAGGCACAAAGCAAATAAAGAACCCTGCCTGCGGATAAGGTGACCTGTTGGTAGATCCATGAAAAGCGATAAATGCCCCGTTCTTATACCTTGTCGGGAATTGGTTACCCGTATAAAACAACAGATCATTAGGAGCCCAATGTGCCGGAAAGCCGATCAAGGGTTGGGCATATTTGGCGCCATCACCTGCTTTTTTACCATCGCCCCCATACTCGGGATTCAGGAGTTTCTTCTTTTTAATAGGGTCATAATAATAGTATGGCCAACCTACATCCGTACCTTCTTTAATTTTCAAAAACTCTTCGGCAGGCAGCACCGCGCTTTGCCAGGGAGTAAATTGTTTAGGGAACTGCAAACGAAAGTCATCACGCCCGTGTGCCGCTACATATAAACAGTTATCGGCTGTATTCCAATCCATAGCCACTACACTCCGCAGTCCGGTAGCATAGCGTTTGCCATCTGCCTGTAGCTGGTTAGGTTTATCTTCATCAAACTGCCATATGCCCCCATACTCATTCAACAACGGGCAACCAGTTATCCCCATAGAACCGGGCACCCGGTTTTGCTCCTGGCAGGCGTTTGAGGGCGCGCCAAAAGCCACATACATATGCCCTTTGTTATCAAAAGCAAGTGGTTTGGCATCATGTTCCTGCGGTGGATGTACATCATGAACGATCAGTTCCGGCTTACCATCGGGCACCAGAGTATTGGGATTGAGTTTCATCCGATATACATTGATCTCGGAACTGAAATAAAGATATCCTTTATGCACCCGCATCGCCGTGCCATAGCTTCCCTTATCTTCATAATCAGCGAATTTTTTGATGATATCGGCTTTACCATCATGATTGGTATCCCGCATGGCCACGTTGCCGCCTATGGAATCAGGAAAGCGGAGTTTTACATATACATCACCATTATCATTCACCGCCAGATGACGGGCCCGCCCGGCAAGGCTATCCACTACTACCACAGCTTTAAAATGGCCGGGCAGAAACAGCCCTCCGTTGTTTTTATCGGCAATGGGTAAAGTGTCCTTATTTCCGGCGATGGTAAAACTGATGATAAAAAACGCGGCAATAGCCGTCAAAAATAAAATGGCGCGGTTTTTCATTAGATAAGTCGAAAGGTTGATGTACCAGCTACAACGAATTTTATCCTACAAATGTTTAACTAATGATGTGTTTTTTGTTAATGGATAAATAGCCGTAATCTAAATATCACAATTGATGTGGCGCTTTTTTATCAGCGCTTTTCTTTTTAAAATCCTCATAACTATTTCTGATATATATAATTAGATCATAATCGCTCATGGTATTCAGCTGTTGTAAAGTGGGCGCATAATCAACCCTGAAATCATCAATTTCATTAGTCTTAACAGGGACAACATTTTTTATCAATGAATCATTAAAGCGCTGGGTAATTTCATAGGCGGTTATTTCCCGTTTGGCAAAGCGGTTAAACCGTCGGGCTTGTTTAACCTCGCTCTTAAAATTTTCATATATAAAGGTCATCGGTTTTAAAAACAGGTAATAATAATGTGGCGTGCCGGTATAAAAGACGCTCTTTTTGCGATACCCCTTCTGGGTTTCGCGTAACTCTTTAATGAGCGAGTTCTCTTTGATTACCACTTCGGCCAGCTCGATAACAGGCTGCAGGTAGATGATTTTATCGGAAAAATCGCTTACAACCAACTCCAGAGTTAAGTAATTAGCATTGGAGAACTGCAAAGTATCATTCAGTAAAGCAACAATACTAAATACACCTTCTGTATTTGATCTCGCGGTAATACGGCTGCGCTTATTCAAAACCTGCACATCCGCTAATCTTATAGTAACGCCACTTTTAAGCACCAGGCCCTGTAGCGTTTTAGCCGCCTGCGCTTTAACATCATTAGATGGTGTTAAATAAATAATGAACAAAAATATCAGGATTTCAGGATTCATTGGCACTCCTAAAATTAGCGCAACTAACTGGCAATTACTTATTTTTAACTCTTTTTAACAACTCACATTAAGTTAAGAAGATTCGTAAACCCCATCGAGGTTAAAGCTTTGTAGAAAAATTACAGTTTCAAAACCAGTGCGGTAGGTACTATACTCAGGTTGCATACCTACGGCATGCTAAATACTTATACCTTGTTTGCTACAAAGCTTTTACTCCTACGGAGTAGCTTAGCATAATGACATGCCGCAATCAGGGCTAATTTCCTTAATCATCGAGATTAGCAAATAGTGCAAATAAATATGCTATCTTATCTTTGTAAAAAATCACGAACAGCTATGCCTGCATCCTCCTCCGAAAAAAATAAATTGGGTTTATGGACCAGCACCTCCCTGGTAGTTGGTAATATGATCGGTGCGGGCGTATTCCTGATGCCCGCCGCTATGGCCTCCTATGGTAGTATCGGCCTATTGGGTTGGGTGTTTTCGGCGGTGGGATCTTACTTTTTGGCCAAGGTTTTCAGTAACCTGAGCAAGTTGTTGCCGCACGCAACGGGCGGACCCTACGCTTATACCCGCAATGGCTTGGGCGATTTTGCCGGTTTCCTGGTAGCCTGGGGTTATTATCTGGCTGTAGCCTGCGCCAACGCGGCCATTACCATATCGTTTGTGAGTGCGCTGAGCACCTTTTTCCCGGTGCTGGCATCCAGTGCCGTTACTGCCATAGCTACAGGTTTATGTACCATTTGGCTGCTTACCTATATTAATACCCGTGGTGTAGTAACCGGCGGTAAGGTTCAGCTGGTTACTACTATATTAAAAGTAACACCGCTGATATTGGTAGCTATAGGCGGCTTATTTTTTATCCAGGCCAAAAACTTTTCGCCTTTTAATGGCAGCAGCACTACTATATATGGAGCTTTAAACGCAACAGCCACCATGACCATGTTTGCCTTTATTGGTATTGAAAGTGCCACGGTACCTGCAGGCAGTGTGGCCAATCCCGAGAAAACCATTCCCCGGGCCACTTTGCTGGGTTTGCTAATCGCCACATTGGTGTATGTACTGAGCAGTTTTAGTGTGATCGGCGTTATCCCTGCGGCAGCTTTAAAACATTCGGTTACTCCTTTTGCCGATGCAGCCGTAGTGATATATGGCAGCAATGCCCGCTATTGGGTGAGCGCCGGTATAGCCATTGCCGCCTTTGGCTCCCTCAACGGCTGGACTTTGTTACAAGGCCAGATGCCCTTTGCCATTGCCAGCGACAAACTATTCCCCGCCGTTTTTGCCCGTAAAAACAAAAAAGGAGTACCCTATGTGGGTATTTTGGTAAGCAGCGCGATGGTATCGCTTTTTATGAGCATGAATTATACTAAGGGGCTGGTAGAGCAATTCCGATTTCTATTACTGCTGTCCTTATTATCTATCCTGATCCCTTACCTGCTTTCGGCAGCATCATACCTGATCATCCGTGTAAAGCAGAAACAGGTTGACGGCTTAACCGGCGCGGTGATACTGGCCATTTTGGCTTTTGGCTATGCCTTATGGACCATTGCCGGTACCGGTAAAGAAGCTGTTTATTATGGTTTTTTATTGCTGATGGCCAGCATACCTTTTTATGTATGGGTGGCTTATAAAAAGAATAGCGGGAATTGAGTTGGCAGTGGGCAGTTTGCGTTATCTAATTTTTAACTATAAACAACATGTCATTGCGAGGAGGAACGACGAAGCAATCTCATCGCATACTTAAACGCGAAGAGATTGCCACGCTGCGCTCGCAATGACATGGAGGGTTGGAATTACTTAAAACTCACGACTTGGTGCTTAAAACTCAGTACTTGCCCCCCCTCCCCTATTTCTCGTTCGACATAGAGTAAGGTACATCTTCGGCTTTGATACCGCGCTGTTTATTGGGCGTTGCCGACATATCAAAATTGAGCTCGGCGCCGCCTAACAGGGCTTTATGACTTAGCCAGTTAAAATCGTAAGGCTTACCATTCACGGTTAAGCTGTTCACATATTTGTTATCGGCATTGTTTTTTGGTGCGTTGATGGTAATGGTTTTACCGTTCTCCAATTTTATAGTGAGCTTTTTAAACAATGGGGTACCCAGCACATACTGATCGCTGGCAGGCGTTACCGGATAAAAACCCATGGCCGAAAATATATACCACGCCGATGTTTGGCCGTTATCCTCATCACCGCAGTAACCATCGGAGGTAGCTTTGTACAGCTTATTCATGGTTTCGCGTGCCCAGTATTGGGTTTTCCAGGGTTCGCCGGCATAGTTATACAGGTATATCATGTGCTGGATAGGCTGGTTACCATGCGCGTACTGGCCCATGTTGGCGATCTGCATTTCGCGGATCTCATGGATCACGCCACCATAATAACTATCGTCAAAAACAGGAGGCAATGAAAATACAGAATCGAGCTTAGCTACGAATTGTGGTTTGCCACCTACCAGGTTTATCAGGCCTTGTATATCATGGAAAACGCCCCAGGTATAGTGCCAGCTATTGCCTTCAGTAAAGGCATCGCCCCATTTAAACGGATTGAATGGTGTTTGGAACGAACCATCTTTATTTTTACCACGCATCAGTTTGGTGGATGGGTCAAACAGGTTGCGGTAGTTTTGGCTGCGCTTTTTGTAGATATCAGTTTCAGATGCCGGTTTGCCCAGGGCTTTGCCTAATTTATAGATGGCAAAATCGTCATAAGCATACTCCAGCGTGCGGGCGGCGTTCTCGTTAATCTTTACATCATAAGGTACATAGCCCAGGGTGTTGTAATATTCCACGCCCCTACGGCCCGTGGCGTTTGGCCCCTCGTTGTTGGCGCCATGTTTTAACGCTTCGTAAAGCGAATTGATATCATAACCACGCAGACCTTTCAGGTACGCTTCGGCTACTACCGATGCGGAGTTGTTACCAATCATACAATCGGCATAACCCGGGCTCGACCACTCGGGTAGCCAACCACCTTCTTTGTAAGAATTCACCAGGCCCTCCTGCATTTCTTTATTCATGGATGGATAAACCAGGTTGAGGAATGGGTACAGCGCCCTAAAAGTATCCCAGAAACCTGTACCTGCAAAATAGTAGCCCGGCAATACTTTGCCATTTACAGGGCTGTAATGCACGGTTTGGCCTTTAGCATCAACCTCATACATGCGGTTAGGGAAGAAAAGCATACGGTACAAGCTGGAATAAAAAGTACGGGTCTGATCGATCGTACCACCTTCTGGCGTTAAATGGCTTAAGGTTTTGTTCCAAACAGCTTTTCCCTTTTGGCAGGTAACATCAAAACTATCGGTACCCAGCTCGCGCTTCAGGTTAAGTTCAGCTTGTTCGGTGCTGATATAGGATGAGGCTACACGCAGATGTACCTGCTCGCCTTTTTTAGTTTTAAAGCTGATAACTGCGCCTGCATGATTGCCGGTATATTCCAACGAGCCATCTTTTTGGTTATCGTGCCAGGTTGATGACACTTCAAAAGGTTTATCAATATAAATAACAAAATAGTTTTTAAAATTGGCTGGTACAGCACCGCTGTTTTTGGTACTGTAACCGATGATCTTGCGTTCGCCGGGGATAATTTTCACGTACGATCCTTTATCAAAAGCATCGATCACAATGTGTGAGCTATCGCTTTGCGGGAAAGTAAACCTGAAGCTGGCAGCGCGCTCGGTTGGTGTAAGCTCGGTGGTTACATCATAGTCGGCCAGGTATACGCTGTAATAATAAGGCTTTGTGATCTCGGCTTTGTGCGAGAACCAGCTTCCGCGCTGCATATCATTCAGTTTAAGCTTGCCTGTTTCCGGGAATATGGAAAACATGCCATAATCATTCATCCATGGTGATGGCTGGTGCGTTTGCTTAAAGCCCCGTATTTTAGTGGCATCATAGGTGTACTGCCAGCCGTCGCCCATTTTACCGGTTTGCGGGGTCCAGAAATTCATACCCCAGGGCAGCGCAATAGCGGGATAAGTATTCCCGTTGGAAAGCGCCGGGTTTGATGAGGTGCCCATTAAAGGGTTAATATAATCAACAGGAGTAATGGGTGGAGTAGTTTGCTGAGCAATAGTTGCTATGGGTAGAAGGGCAAACACCAATGGGAATAATTTTTTCATTATTAATTTTTAGATGGGCGCTTTTGCTAGTTTGCTAAAACGTTTAATCAAGCTATGCAATATACAGCAGAATTCAATAATTTATTGTGATACGGTAATATTTTTTGATAGGGCTTACGGGTTTACAGGTAAACATATACGATGTGTTTATATGGGCTGAATATGAGTATACAGTACCCACAAAGCAAGTACTGTATACTAAATGCATTTCAATTATTAAAAACACTGGCTTACAGCTTTTTATAATAGATCAACTCCCCAGCTTCGCCATTTGCAGCTAATTGTGAAGGGATAAACTGGGTGATCACCAGCGCGGCTTGTCCGCCAACGGTTAAAGCAGTAATAGTTGGGTTGGCAAATGCCTGGCTGCCACCATCGGTATGGATGCTCAGCTTATCGGCATTGCCGGTTTGATAATCATACAGGTAACAGCGCCAGGTACCAAAATCGCCTTTAGCGCCCTGTCCTTCAATCAATCCAAAATTAAAGTTCTGGAATTTCAGGTAGCCGTCCCGGTCGCCGATGTTACCGTGCACACCCCAGTATAAAATGGCATTATCAATTTGGGGCTGGGCACTGGCAGTCCACGATGTCCAGGTGGTAGTACCACGTGCCTGACGATCAACATCGCAGTTTGACCAGTAATGGAAACCTACATCCACAGAAGTACTGCTGGCTGAATAAATATTGGGCGTACCCTCCGCACAAGTTGATAAAGTATGCGGAGCTTCGAATGTTTTGGCTACTGCGCCGTTCTGCAGATCTGTCCAGCTGTTAAAATAGCTGAATTTTAGGTGGTTGTTGGGTTCCTGCTCCCAAACCATTACAAAACCACCGGTTGAGGTAGCAGCAATAGTAGGCTGCGATGCGCCACCGTTGTTACTGCCTGCCAACTCGCGGATCCAGGTCCAGTGCAACAGATCGGTTGATGATGCCACATTAGTTTTAAAGGTACCGTTGATCATGGTATGATAAACCCCAATGTACCCGCCCGATGGATTGGCAATGATCTTGAGGCAATCCATGGTTTCGCCTGTATTGTCTTTAGCATTGTAAATTTTACCATCGGCGGTGGTCACATTTTCAACAATGCTGCGCAGGGCAGCCCTGGGTGCATCAGATGGTGGCGCAGCGGCCACTTTCTGTATGCTGTCTTTTTGTTTGTCGGCCGCGGTATTGTTGCTCTTTTGACAGGATGCCAATACCAGCAGCATAAGCATGCTTTTAATCATCATGGTGTGTGTTTTCATAGGTGGTTAATTTTGGTTTATAGATAATTGGTTAATTTTCTGTTACCATTTCAAATCAACCTTAATACCATCTGGGCTGTTGCCAAAACCCAGGTAAAGGGTATTTGACGATGCATCCCATGATGTTTTCACATCGCTGATATTTTGGCCTGTGCTATCGATTACCTTGGTTTCCTTAGGTTGCGCGGGTAACAGCACACGTACACTATTTAATGTTTTTGCCGGACTTTTAGCTACAAACGAATAACTGCTGCCCTGCCTGTTTTCGTTATAAATTCTTGATGCCGATGCCAGTACCTGCGGTAGCTTTTTATTGGGCACACGGTTCACTACATATAATAAGGACTGCTCACCGGGGTTCACTACTTTTTCATTCAGTACCGGCAATTGCGGATCGAACAGATCGATCACCGGACCTTTGATAGTGTAAGGCTTGCTGTCGGCATTCTCGTCCATTACGGATACTACATCATACGGACCACGTTCCAGGTACAGGCTATTTTTAAATGTCAGCTCACCGGCTTTGGCCTTTTGCTCGTAGGCTTGTTTTACGGTGCTGATGTAGTTATCATCTTTGCCAGCTTCCAGCACATACTCTTTAGGATTTTGCCTTAATACATAAACCGAGCCTTTGCCTACTTTAAACTCCTGCTCATCTTTTGTTGGATTGATGCCCAGCAGCTTGAACAAATGCTGCGATGGCGCGGTAAATTTATTACCCTTGGTATCCCACCATTCCATAACCGACTGATACGGATCATCATCCCTGCCGCAATAGATCAAAACACCGCCCTGTTTTACCCAGTTGGCAAGATAAGTATGTACCGCTGCCGATACTGGCTTCATGTTGGAATAACTCATCACCAGTACCTTGATGTTTTTTAACGATGCCGGGTATTCCAGGTTTTCCATATGCACAGTTTGAACAGGTACGCCACGTTTCAACAAGGGCAGCGTTTGACCGTAAAAGTTGGAAAACTGCGGATCTTCAAAACCATTATGCGTTGGGAAGCGCTGAAACATCAATGTATTGCTCATCAGCACACCAATACCATTTACACCCGATACTCTGTTGGTGGATACCGGCATGCTGTTCAATGCGTTCACCATGATCTGCATCTGGGTGGAATAAAACTGCGGGATCAGCGTCTTTTGGTCAGTGCCTGCAACTTTGTATGGATGGGTGTAGATACGCTCGGGCCATGGCATCACCTCGTAATCGGCAACCATGGGATATAGCAATTTGGCGGTGAAGGTAGCCTGGTAATTACGTTTGTAATCGCTCCAGTCGCGCGGCCAATCCTCAATAGGGTCGGTCAGGAAAAATACTTTACGACCGGTTGGCGCGGTCATCGAAACTACCGAGCCATACTCCAGGAAAGCATTCTCGAACACACGCTCTTTACGCTGTCCATTAAAAAATGTTGGCTCGCGCGAAGTGCCCGTCCATACCTGCGCAATGTAACCATCAATACCCGGCAGCGACGCCAGGCTGGCTTCCGGGCTCACAATTTGCCACGACGAATAGTTCACCAGCGAGTGGGTAGCTATAAATACTTTAATATTTAACCCTTTGCTTTTTCCATAGGCTTTGGCATAGTTGGATACCTCTTTGATGGTTTCAAAGTACAGGTGATATTTTAATTTGCTCGACAGGTAGGTATTCTCCGCAGAAGCATCCTGCGGTTTCCAGGGGAAGCCATAATACTTTTGCCATTGCTCTTTAAAACCCGCGCTGTATCCGGCACGTGCCCAAAACTCGGGCTCCTCTAAAAAGATGTTGGTAATACCCGCGTTGATCACTTTTTTTACCACCGCGGTTTTCATGTATTCGATGAACGAAGCATCGGGCACTACATAGGGCATGTCCTTACCGTGAAAGATGGTATCGCCCTTAATAGTTACCTGGCCTACGCCCAGGTGGTTTTTGCCATCCCATTTTCCTAAAAAATAATCTTTATAGTCGCCCCAGGCTATGCCGGTCATAAAATTTACCTGGTAGCCATGGTCGCGCCATGATTGTACGCGCTGTTCAAAGGTTAAACCCGGGCGGTCATTGGCGCCATAAACAATGGCGATGTCTGACCGTACATCGATCTCTGGAATCCAGGGGCTGCTTGTCTGGAAAGCCGTTTTCTCCGGCAGTTTAACCGGGTTTGATTTTTGCGCATAACCCGCGAGCGATAATGCGATGAGGAAACTGGAAAACAGAATGTTTTTCATAGATATTATTTGTAGTCCTTTCTAAAATAAACGGAAGGACCTAATATCCTTCCGTTTTAATATATGACAAAATTTAAGGAACGGTTACCGTTTTAACGTCGGTATAATTATAATAATTTAACCCGTATGATATCCTGGCACCTACCCTCACAAAGTACTGGCGTTTGCCCGGCAGCGGACCGCCAATGGTAGTAACACTTAAAGTTTTACCTACCGACGTGCTGGCATCCGAGCCGCTAAGTTTTGGTGTATACCGGTTATCATAATTATTGTTTCCCACGTATTTGTTTGAATTAATAAACACTGCTATATCACTTATATCCTGCTGAAAATTGGGATCGCTGGTACCGCGGGTAATTTTAAAGCTAGTGGTGATGGTACCATCGGCGTTAACAACCGGGTCGCCAACAAAATCGATCCTTAAAAATGGTTCTACCGAAAAATTTACCGTAGTTACATCTTTCACATCCACCGTCTGGCTTTTATCCACAATGGTTTTGCCGTTATTATCCACCTGCACCATCGGCACAAAAGGGCCTTCGGCCGAGATCACATTTTTTCCCGCGAAGAGTTTGGTATTATTATAGGTACCATCCTGGTACGAGGATATATAAAAAGGTGTAGGGTTACTGCTCCAGCTTATTTCCAATAGTTTTATCCTGGTGCCCGAGCCCTGTTCGGTTTGTATGCTTTTACCGGTAACGGCATCAGATACCACCCCTTTTAAGGTTACATCGGGCGCGGCATAATTATCAACCTTTTTGCACGAGCTGCCTGCTGCAACCAATACACTTAACGCTATGCTATAAAATATTTTTTTCATCTCTCTTAAAATTAATAACCCGGATTTTGAATTAAATTCTGACTCTTCTGTATCTCGCCCTGCGGAATTTGCTCATAGTACCAGCGCACATCAAAAGTATAGCGGCTGTTGCGCTCATCTAAACGGGCATCAAAAAAGTACTTGCCGTCGTTGGCCGAGTAAAATGGCATCAGCGTACGGTAAATGGTACTGTTTTGTTCCTTATCAATCACACGCCAGCGGCGCAGGTCCCACCAGGTTTTGTTTTCAAAGCCAAGTTCTTTTTTCCTTTCGGTACGCACTACATTAATATCGCTCAGGTCGGTTGGGCTCAGCAGCAGGTTGGCACCGGCCCTTTCACGAATCTGGTTAATGGCGGTAAACGCGTCCTGTAAATAGCTCTTATCATTCTGGCCCAAAGCATTCAACTCCACTGCGGCTTCGGCCCGGTTTAACAGTACTTCGGCATAACGCATTTCCAGCCAGGTTTGGTCAGACCGGTTTTCCAGCACTTCTGATGTTGGTTTATCGGGTACCAGGTTTTTGCGGATCGAGAAGCCCGATACGGAGCAAGTTCCGTCGCCGGTAAAATAACCGCTTAAGCCGGCGGGGTTCATGGTTGTTCCATTTGGTAAAGTGTAGGGTGTCTGGCTCGCGTTTGATGATTGTACCATATGATCGGTAGGATAATGCGCGGTTGAACCAGCCGGCAACAGCGGACTGATACCACCTGTTGAACTGCCGGTATAAATACCACGGCGGATCTCGATGCTTACCCCTTTAAATACATCGCCCGGCAAAATAACGGTAGCTCGCAATCTTGGTTCGGCATTGGCAAACAGATCCATAGTATTGGTGTACAGATCATATTTACCACCGGTTGTAGTTTTAATGGTACCATCGGCATTTTTAGGGATACCATCAAACATCTCCACAAAGTTCAGTGTAGGGTTAATTTCCGAAGAGTACCCATTAGCGCCCATCAACTGGCGGGGCACATTGTAGGCATCATAACCGTGTACCGACTCGGGGTAATGATACTGGCGTACAAACACATTCTCGGGACTGGTGGCATCAAAAAACAGGTTCACATAATTTTGATACTGCGCGTTCTTATCGCCCGCGGCCCATGCTTTTTTGTACAGACTGTATTTACCATCAAGCAATGCAGCGGCATCATAAGCAGCTTTAAAATAGGTAACCGCTTTAGCCGCCGGTATACCGCAAAGCCTGTTGCCGCCGGCATCGGTAAGGTTAATACTATTGTATTTGGCGATGGAGCCCGCATACAACATGGCACGCGATTTAAAACCGGCGGCCACATATTTATTGGCCCGGCCTACCTGGTTGCTCTCGCCCAAATTGGCATAAGCATAATCCAGATCGGTGGATATAAAGTCATAAACCTTTTCTTCTGATGAACGTGGAATTTTTAATTCATCGATGCTTTGTGCCGGATATTGTAATACTTTATCTACAATGGGCACACCACCATAACGTTTCACCAGGGCAAAATAGGTGGCGGCTCGCAAAAAGCGGGCCTCGCCCAGCCATGCGCTTACCTGTGCAGGCGTAAAGTTCGACGAATATTTAGGCAGCGTTTCAGCAAAATAGTTGGCATCCCTAATCAGCGTATAGGCGTCGCCCCAGTAACCAAAGGTTTCCTGTGTGGCGCTGTTCTGGTCGCGGCTCAGGCCCTCGCCACTGATACAGCTGAATGGACTGATGATCCAGAAAAAGTTTAATCCCCGGGTTGGTGAATACCTGAAATCCTCGATAGGCAATTCGGCGTACATACGGGCCATGTAGGCCTGTATACCGGCACTGTTACTAAAAACGTCATCGTCTTTAACGATACTTGGCGGCAACGTATCGAGCTTTTTGCATGCCGACGTCCAGCAAAGCAAAACAGCAAATATGATATATGTGTATTTTTTCATGATCTGTATGGATTATAATTTAACATTTACACCAATGGAGAATATTTTATCTAATGGGTATAAATAGCCGTAAGTGGCCGATGGGTGTTCCGGATCAAGATATTTCAGGCCGGTGATGGTTAATACGTTATAACCATTTACAAATATCCTGGCTCCTTTGATACCTATCTTTTTAGCCACCGCGTCGGTAATACTGTAACCTATCTCGGCCGATTTAAGCCTGATGTATGCCGCGCTGTGGATGTTGGAGAGCGAGTTTACATCGGCAGTGGTACCGGTAAGCGCAAAGGTGCCTGGTGTCCATACGGTGTTCGGATCGTAAGGATCGGCTTTAGGATCGGTTGGGTGATACCTGTCCAGGAACATGCCCAGGGCACTACCCCCACCCCATAGCGGTATGTTAAGCTGTTCGATATAGGATACATTGATACCCGCGGCTCCCTGCCATACGGTACTGATGTCAAATCCTTTGTACGAACCACCCAGTGTTAAGCCAAATGTTGTTGATGGCACACTGTAGTTGTTGTTACTTACGTTTTGAGCTATAGGGTGTACATCCTGATCATTGATCACGCCATCGCCATTCCAGTCCTGCAAAATATAATCGCCCACTACCGCGTTACGTGATACAAACTGCGGACTGTTCAGAATCTGCTGATAGTTTTGGTATTGTCCGTTTGAACCGTATCCCCAGAAGATATTATTATAGCGGTTATCGTTGTTATTGTGCCAGTTAAGCTGTGAATTACCATACGCCGAATGCACCTTGCTGATCCATTGCGTACGGGTATACCCGAAGGTTCCTTTTACAAAATAGTTAAAGCTGCCAATATGGTTACGGTGATTAACCTCGATATCAAAACCCTGTGCACGGTCGCTGTTCAGGTTTTCCTGTGGCAAGCCTGCGCCCACTACACCTGGTAAATTATCGGCACGGGTATCCAACAGGCCGCTTCTGTCGCGCCTGAAAGCGTCAACCGTTAAACCCAGCAAACCATGCCAGGCCTGCAGGTCGATACCTGCATTGTAAGTTTTGGCTACGTACCAGAAAATATACGGATTGGGGATGCCCCTGCTTTGCGCGCCATTAACAAAAGTACCGTCAAATACCGAACCCGGAGGCGTTTGGTTATTGCTGCCGTTTGCCGGATAATTATAACCGCTCAGAAATTGGTAAGCATTTAAACCGGCGTCATCACCCAGTTTGGCGTATGACAGGCGGATCTTCAGATCATCCACAAATGATAGTGCCGATGAGTTTTTAAAGAAACCTTCCTGTGACACCCGCCATCCTACTGATGCGCCCGGGAAAAAGCCCCATCTTTTAAGCGGTGAGTTTTGCGAACTGGCGTCATCCCTGAAACTGAACTCGGCCAGGTACTTGCCTTTATAATCATAATTTACCCTGCCCACAAATGATTTGGTTACAATATCATATGGAAAATCGCCATCCACAGTGGCCGTTTGGTTTAAGGCATTACCGGCCTTTAACTGGTCTACCGGTAAGGATAATTGACGTTGCGCGTTAAAATTATCGCCTTTGCGCTCACTCTCTTCATAAAGGGCTAAAGCCGTAATGTTGTGCCCACCCTTAAGCGCGCGGTTATAGTTTAATGATAATTGCATTAAACTGGTTGGCTTTTCATAAAACTGCCTGGTTAATGAGCCCGGTGTTTGATTAGCTATAGCGTTATAAGTATTGGAGTTAGCGTCATAAGTATACTGGTTGTATGGTTTTTGGTATTGCTTATTGCTCGACATGTAATAATCGTAGTTATACAAACCTTTGGCGCTAAGCCCCGGTACAAATGGCACATTATACGTTGCCGAAACTGATGATTGCAGCCACTTATTGTTGATCTGTTTATAACCATCAATATCAGCATCAGCCATCGCAACCGGGTTTGATCCGTCAACCTCGCCATTGTTCAGATATTTTGGGTTGTTGTTGGCATAAATGCTTTGCGTAGGCACCTGGCGCCAGAATGAACGGATGATCCACCAGGCATCCTGGTAGGGCTGGTTCTTTTGTTCCAGTGTTCCGCTCAGGTTCACATCCACGGTAAGATTCTTATTGATTTTGGTGGTGAGGTTTGAGCGCAGGTTATATCGTTTATAGTTCAGGTCGCCGCTTTTGAAAAAGCCGTCCTGATCGGTAATACCCATACTCACAAAATAGCTGCTATTGTCGGTACCGCCGCTGGCGTTCAGGTTATGCTGCTGCTGGGGGGCGCTGTTGGCAAAAACATTGCCATACCAATCGGTACTGGTTTTGGTACCGTTGCGGTAAGCGGCAAAATCGGCATCGGTATATTTTACCTGGCCACCGTTTACGTTATGCAGCAATTGCTCGTTAACCAGGGTCATATAATCTAAAGCGCCAACCGGTTTGGGCATATACGCCGGTATCTGCCAGCCATAAGTACCCGAGTAATTCAGATCCACCGTACCCTTTTTGCCTTTTTTGGTAGTTACGATCACCACACCGTTTGCCGCGCGCACACCATAAATAGCCGCCGAAGCATCCTTCAGTACAGATATGCTTTCAATATCATTAGGATCCAAACGGGTGATGTTATCGCGGGGGATACCGTCAATAACCACCAACGGATTTCCAAAACCACGAATGTCAAAAGCGTTATCAAATGATCCCGGTTCGGCCGAGTTTTGTACAATGCGTACACCGGCTACTTTACCGGTAAGCATATTCAGCACGTTTTCGTTTTTGGTAGTTACGATTTCTTTGTTGGTAACCGAGGCGATAGACCCGGTAACGGTGGCTTTTTTCTGTGTGCCATAACCTACCACTACTACCTCGTTCACATTGGTGGCGTTTGATGCCAGCGATACTTTAATACTGTTTTGGCCCCCTACAGGAATCTCCTGCGTGGTGTAACCCACAAACGTAAATACCAGCGTTTGCTCGTTTGTGGCATTAATGGTGAACTTGCCCTCCACATTGGTAACCGTACCAATGGTTGTGCCCTTGATCTTGACGCTTACGCCGGGCAAGCCCTGCCCGGTTTCGTCCACAACGGTACCGGTACGGTTGCTTTGAGCCATAGCCACCGAGCATACAAGCAAAAACAAAAGAGCCATGATACCATGCCGTACCACACCTTTAAATTTTGCCGGATAATGGATACCATGGCACCCACCATAATAGGTAAAAATTTCCTTCATAAATAATTGATTAAAATGGTTTATAATAATTTGCCCAAATGGTGTTTGGTATAAACAGGCTGGTTAAACCTGCACATTGGCATTACGCACACATTTGGCGCAACAATTATATGCCCGGCGGTATTAAAAGATGGGTTAATAAACGGGTTAACTCGGCTAAAATTTCATTAACCATAGCGAATTAAGTGGATTAACATCACAAACCACCCTGAATTTATTTTCAGGATCCCTACAGGACAGGTTAACCGTTACGATGTACGCCTTACTTATAAGATACTTGTCATCCTGAGCGGAGCGAAGGATCTATTCATCAACAAGTATGGCGCAGACCCGCTCTTGGCCGCGGGAGGGCCTTTACTTTGTAGCCACAAAGTAACCAAAAGGCTTTCAGCAGAAATGCTTCTTTGCGCTCATAGCCTTTGCCCTGCAAAGCGGACAGAACCACGGGCCGCTAAACCTTACCTCCACTTACGTTCGCTCATTATTCCCCGCTTCAGGTAAGGTTCGCAATGCCCTTGCAACTGCACCACCCACCATTGTTCTGCCCACTTTCGCCCGAAGCTTATCTGCTGACGGGGGAAGAAAGAAAAGAAATCATGAAAATCCTTTAATCCTAAGAATCATGGTTCAGACACCCCCCGCGTTAGTTAGTAGCGGATACCGGCCTGTGGCTAATGCCTTGTGGCGTATGAGCGGATAGCCCGGGCCGAAGGTAACGCCCTATTGGCTAATCCCACAAATTTTTCGTATCTTTATATCAACAAAACAGCCCGGTTCTCTTTTTTACCAGAGAATCGGGCTGTTTTGTTAAGAGCGAAACAAGGTCAAAAATCAACCGCTTTGCATTTAGTTATTTGACAGTCAATAAATTAATACTTTTTAAAGTTTCAGAAATCACAAAAAACAGTGTTCAAATTTGTTAAAAAGTGTTAAAATGAAGGTTTTTTGAATGTTTTTCGCCCATTTTTAGCCCGAAATAGGGCAGAAAAGTGTTAAAATTTAAGGTTTAAAAAGTTTTCTGACTGGCAAATGGCTAGTTGCTTTTACTTCTGCTCGGTTTTGTTGGAGCAGATCTTATCAAAAGGTACCTGGTAACTGATACCCAACGATTTTTCATACTCGGCGGTAAACTCGTCATATACCTTGCGGGCATATTCAATGCCTTTGATGCGACGCAGAGCCTTGAGCTTATATTTCAAGGCGGTATCATTAAACGGGTCGATATTTAAAACCACCCGGGCAATATCCAGCGCCTTGCGGAAATCGCCACTTTCATATATCTTTTTCACCTGGGGTAATATCACGGGCATCAGGGTTTCTTCGTAGCCAAGTTTAATGTCATCTAGCCAGGTTTCGGGAATATATTGCAGCAAGCCACCACGGGCAATCAGATCAAAGTACTGAAGGACAGCTGCCTCAGAGTTGTTGATCTGCTCCAGGGCTCCGGTTACCGTAAAGTAATCACAGAAAAGTTTATCATCCAGCTTAAAACAATAGGTATCGTTCAAAAAGGTAAGTTCAATACCCTCTATATCGGCAATGATGTTGCGCAGGTGGTTAATGGTTACTCCTTTGATGTTCTTTGTTTTTACCACATCCTTATCGGGCCATAAAATGGTAGATATTTTTTTGGATACCACCCCGGTAGCATTCCGGCTGTTGAGCAACAGGAGGATGAACAGCTGCTTTATTTTAGGACTAAACAGGTAGGTGATATCCCGGCTGCTTTTATCGTAAACGGTAAATTCACCCAGCAGATAAATGGCGTTAGCCCGCTTTTCATCGTTTTTTTTATTTATAACTACTGTCCCAGGATCTTCTTCTCCGAGTGGTTCTCGCGCTGCTTGCTCCTCTCTTCTTTTTTTGATGAGCACGATTGTTAGGCCGATAACCAGAACAGCTGCCAGCCCAA
This sequence comes from Mucilaginibacter sp. 22184, assembly GCF_052045695.1. NCBI lineage: Bacteria > Pseudomonadati > Bacteroidota > Sphingobacteriia > Sphingobacteriales > Sphingobacteriaceae > Mucilaginibacter > Mucilaginibacter sp. 22184. Next base: position 19,938 of record NZ_JBQEPI010000013.1, on the reverse strand, counting down.
ATATTACATATTTGAAAACCGGACTGGCGGGGGCAATAGCTTTTTGAGATTGTTCGTAATCCTGCTGGCTCACCGGCGGGAACTCCAGCGCCAGGATCCGGATAGTCGACCGGTTAGGATCGGTAAACTCCTGAATGGCGCATAAGAATTCGTCCTGCACAGGATTAAAAAACAGGTTAATATCGCTCTCAATCCGTTCAGATGTAACCGGGATGGTTCCGCTCACTACCTGGTATGAGCCATCTTTGATGGAGAATTTATACAAGCGTAATTGGGTTTTTGGATGTTCATGCGGATAGCAGAGCGCATAGAAGTATCTGCCATCCTTAGCGATGATGAGGTTGTTGGTAGGTACAAAATCCTCTTCGTTGGGCTTTATTTCCCAGCATTTTTTGATCGTATGGTTAGTCAGGTTAACCCGGTACAGGTCATAAAAATGTCGCCCGCCCACAATCTGGTTACCCGACTGGTTACCATAGCCGCCAAAGATGTAAACCTCATTATTTCCATTAGCCTGGCTACTGGCCGAAAAAAAGCGCGGAGTAATGCGATCGCCGGTGAATGCTATTTTATCCCAGTTATCAGTTTGCGTATTGAGTCTGAAAAAATCATTATGATAGGCAAACGAGCCGTAGCCGCCAAACAGGTAAAGATCATGTTGATCCTTATCATAGAAAATGTTGTGATGGTGCCTTTGTTCTTTGATATTAGCGTTCCCTACTATGTCCCACTTCAAAGTAGCCAAATCAAGCGATGCTACGCATGGCCCCGGTTTAGATGCCCGTAATACCTCGTAAGCATACAACTTATTCTCCGCGGTGTTCAGAATACTTTTACCCAGAAATAAGGGAACTGATGTTTTGTTTTGAAAAGCCTGGGCCGATATCCTTCCGCTCCTCATATCATAATGAATGAGTGAGTCGCTCTTAAAAATAAGCAATGATTGATCTTTGGGATTGAAATTGGCTCCCGCTACTTCACGAAAACTAAAAGCGATCCTCTTTTCCCAAAAGTAAGAGCTGTTAATGAGCCAGACCGGGTTATCTACATGTCCCCGAATTTCGCCTGAACCATCGTGTACCTCGTTGCCAGACCATTCATTTAGCGGAAAAGTAAAGGTTTTATTATCGTCACTTACTATTAAATTTTTAACCGCCATTTTGGGCACATCAGAATAATGCGGGTTTTTACCAAAGGTGATGGTGGGTATTATCTTGCTCTCAAAACCAAAATCGCTGGCCCTGTATACTTGGCCATTTACAAAAAATGCTACGGTATTTGCTTTCAGATTGATATCCACTTTAACATTTATCCAGATCCGCTTATTTAATTGCGATAAACGAAGCGGTATCTTGATCTTGTTGCTTTTACTATCGATGTTAAAATTAAGCGCAGGCGAACCGTCAATATTATATATATAGGTTAAACTGTAGGAGTTTTTATGGCCGTCGATAATATTAAAAACATAACCCAGGTGCTCATTGTCCCATAATGACAGGTCGAAGTTCATCCGCAGATGGTCATAAAAAGCAGGCACATCCGAGCTGAACACGGTATAAGAGGTGCGTTCGCCCATCAGGCTGTCGTTTGAATTAAACATTAACCCTTGTGCCTGGCTTTTAAGTGCCGGCACGAGTAAAATAAAAAGAAATACGATCTTATATACCTTTAATTGAAGTATTAAAAATTTATCTTTTTTTATCATCGCAGGGGATTCGTTTACAAAAAACCAACCTGGGCGGCCAGTTCAAATAACAACGCTAAAATATAGTTTTTTTAAGTAACAGACAGCCTAAAGACAGTGGTGTTGCCTGGCTTTTTTATAATTCATGCCACTATCAAAATACATCTGCTTTGCGACGTCTAAACACCTTAATAAAATTTCGTTACACGAAATATAATTCACTAAAAACAACAGTAATGATTGGCGACATACCGACGCATTACATCAAACACTTTAAGGTTATTGCTTGTGCGGTTACTAGCAGCTTCCTGGCCTTATCCTGCACAAAGCTCCTCATCCTGGCCCTATTGAGATCTTTAGGTGCAAGTAAATCAACACTTTCAATACCAGTTGCTTACGAAGTGGGTTTACATGGTTTACATTTTTCATGGTTAAAATTATTTTATTTAATTGACAATCAAATACTTAATCTTAACTTATCATCAAATAGCGGGTTTACATGTAAACCCACTCAGGATTACCCGAAAAAAAAAACTAAGGAGACCGAACCAGTTTTGACCCCGGCAAAACAACGACCAAGTATATCAACTATCAAAGCCGTGTTCTGCCGAAACATTTTGTAAGATTTCATAGTACAAATGTTAATAAATGTTAAATCCACAGGTTAATTTGTTAAATATTTTTGATTACTAAAGTTTTAGTTATACCTTGGTTTCCATAAATAACCTTATGAAAATCACAATACCTGCACTACTAATTCTTTGTTTAAGTACGGTTTCGGTGTTTGCCCAAAATACCTATTCTATTAAGGGATCGGTTGCTGATACGGCCTCCAGTTCCAAATTAACCAATGCCACTGTCAGCGTATTAAATGCCAAAGATTCTATTCTTCAAAAGTTTACCCGGGTAAAAGATGGTAATTTTGAGATCAACAATCTCAAAAAGGGGAAACTGATATTGCTGGTTACTTATCCAGGCTATGCCGACTATGTAGACCGCTTTACCTTAGACTCCGCACATACCACGCATGATTTTGGTCGCATTAAAATGATATTGAAAACCCAGCTGCTTGCCGAAGTAATTATTAAGGCAAAAGCCGCTGCTGTTAAAATAAAAGGCGATACTACCGAATTTAATGCCGCGGCATTTACCGTACAGCCCAATGCCAAGGTAGAGGACCTGCTCAAGGAATTACCGGGCATACAGGTAGATAAGGATGGTAAAATTACAGCCCAGGGGCAAACAGTAAGTAAAGTATTGGTTGATGGTGAGGAGTTTTTTGGTGACGACCCTACTTTGGTTACCAAAAACCTGCGCGCCGATATGGTTGATAAAGTACAGCTATACGATAAAAAGAGCGACCAGGCCACCTTTACCGGTATTGACGACGGTGTAAAAAACAAAACCCTGAACATTAAACTAAAGGAGGACAAAAAGAATGGTTACTTCGGCAAGATAGACGCCGAAGGGGGTACTGATAAATACTACCAGGAGCAACTGATGTTTAACCGCTTTAAAGGCAAACAAAAATTTTCGGTCTATGGAACTATCGGTAATACCGGTAAAACAGGTTTGGGCTGGGAAGATAATTCCAAGTATGGCAACTCCAACAATGGTATGGAGTTTGGCGATGGAGGCGAGATCTATTTTTATGGAGGCGGTGGTGATGACGGCCTGGATTCATTCAACGGCCAATACAACGGTCAGGGTATACCGCTGGCGCGCACGGGCGGCGCACATTATGATACCAAATGGAATAGCGACAAGGAATCTATCAATACTAATTATAAAGTAGGTTCTTTAAATGTTGATGGAACCACCAATACACAAACTCAAAACAATGTTCCGGGGGCCAACGGTCAACCGGGAATTATTTTAAACAGCAATAGCGATAAAAACTTCCACAATCACATCTTCAGGCAAAAACTGGATGCTACCTACCAATTAAAGATCGATACTTCATCCAATCTCAAAATATCTGTTGATGGTACTACCAAAAGTACGGTGACCGATAACGATTATCATACTACAAGCCTGCGTAATGATACTTTATTGAATAAAAGCACCAGAAGTGTGATCAATAACGGCGATCAAAAAATATTCAATGCCAATGTATTTTATAATAAGAAATTCAAAAAAGTAGGCCGTAGTTTTTCTGTAAATTTTACCGAGGCCTATAATCAAAATAAGTCACACGGTTTTTTAAATTCAGAAATAAACTACCTTTATGGTAAGAAAGGGCCTATTGACAGCACAGTGCATATTGATCAGTATAAAACAGGCCTGAGCGAAGGTAATATTATCAATACCAACTTTACCTATTCAGAGCCTTTTACAAAAGCCCTTGCCCTGGTATTAAATTATGGTTTAAATATCAACAATGGAAAGTCAGATACACGCTCATTTGATAAAGACGCTTCTGGTAATTATACCGTACAAGATGACTCGCTGAGTAACAACTTCAAGCTCAATCAATTGTCAAACCAATTTGGAGCTATCTTTAATTATAATAAGAAAAAAGTCATTATCAATTTTGGTTCTAAAGTATCTGCGGTAAACTTCAAACAGATCAATGAATTTACCAATAGCACATTTACACGCAATTTTGTGAATTGGTATCCGCAAGCCAGTTTTCAGTACAAGTTTTCGCAACAGCAATCTTTGCGGATAAATTATAATGGTAATACCACACAACCTACTATTGATCAGATACAACCGGTACGCGTAAACACCGACCCATTGAATATTACCCTGGGTAACCCTAATTTAAGGCCCTCGTTCACTAACCGCATAAGTATCAATTACAATTCCTATAAAATAATAAGCAGTCAATACATCTGGCTTGGGGGCTCCTATTCCCAAACCATTAATCCTATTGTAAGTAATGTAACTACCGATGCTTTAACCGGAGCAAGTACATATCAATCATCCAATCTTAAAGGTCATCAAACCTCCAATATGTATTTTTATGGCGGTTATGATCAAAAGATACCAAAGATCGATATGAATGCCGGCCTTAACTTAAACATGAATGGCAGCGATTATTTTAACCTTAACAACACACAACTGGTAGAAACCAAACAATACACCTACTCTGCCAGTTTACGATTATCAAAATACAAGCAAAAGAAATATGATTTCTGGGCAGGGGCAGGGCCAACCTACACGGTAAACTCCCAGTCGTTACAAACACAGCTCAATAATAATGGACGGGGCTTTAACGCGTACGGCGGCTTTAATGTGTATCTGCCAGCTAAGTTCCAGATAGGTACCGATGCTAATTATCAGTATAACGCGGCAACACAATCCTTCAACGAAGATTTTAGGCGCACTACTTTAAATGCAAGTATTACCAAAGCATTTATGAAAGATGAAAGCCTTAAATTATCGATATCAGGCAATGACCTCCTGAACCAGAACGTAGGCTATAACCGCACCGGCTCGGCCAACCAGTTAACCCAGGAACGGTACACGGCTATAAAAAGATACTTTATGCTTTCACTTGTTTGGGATTTTAATCACATGGGCGGCGGCACACCTAAAAAATAATCACCATGAAATACATCATATTAACCATCACCATATTTTTTGCGCTTGGCAGCAACAGGCTGTTTGCCCAAAACAAACACTTTACCGAAAACGGCACCATTACGTTTGAGAAAACCGTAAATATGTACGCCCTTATTGAAAAACAGATCAATAAGGATAACGAAAGTTATTTGCGTCCGGCCTTCGATTCTTATAAGAAATCACAAAAGCAATTCAAAGCTTTGAAAAGCACCATGACCTTTGGCAACAACAAAACGCTGTATACACCCATTGAACCCGAAACCGCCACAGGTGGCTTTTTTAGCGACAGCCCCATGGCCGGGCAGGTAAATACAGTTTTTACCGATCTTTCTGCCGGCAGTGTTATCAATCAGAAAAAGGTATTTGAGGAAACCTTCCTGGTAAAAGACAGTACCCGCAAGATAAACTGGAAGATCACCAGCGAAACCCGTGAAATTGCCGGCTATACCTGTCGTCGTGCTAATGCCCTGGTGCTCGACTCTATTTACGTTGTGGCTTTTTATACCGAAGAGATACCTGTATCTGGCGGTCCTGAATTATTTAACGGTTTACCGGGGATGATATTGGGTGTGGCCCTGCCCCATGAAAACATGACCTGGTTTGCCACCAAAGTAACCGATATGCCTGTTGACGAGAAGAGCCTGGCCCCACCTAAAAAAGGCAAAGCGGTTAATAACAAATCATTGTATACCACATTATCTTCTGTAATGAAAGACTGGGGCGAATATGCCAGACCCTATTTAAAGGCTTTCATGCTATAAATAACAAAATGCAACCAACCTGAACATTATACAATTAGTTTATCGCGATTGGTGATAAACAAACAAAGCCATACGTAAATTACGTATGGCTTTTTAATTTCAAATATCTGTTAATCGGATGCTATACTACTCAGCGTTGGCCAATGCCCTGTCTAAATGAACATAACCGCCATCTACATAAATAAGCTGTCCTGTGGTGTGGCTTGAGCATGGCGACAATAAAAACGCGGTGGTATTGGCAATTTCTTCGGCGGTAGTCATGCGGTTGCCTAGTGGTATCTTGGCTTCAATTTCGCGCAATTTACCATCCGGATCTGGTAATGTTTTTATCCAGTTGGCATATAGTGGTGTCCAGCATTCGGCCACTACAATGGCGTTAACGCGGATGCCATATTTCAACAATTCAACAGCCCATTCGCGGGTTAAAGCATTACGCCCACCGTTTGATGCTGCATAGCCAGAGGTATGGCCCTGACCGGTATCTGCCGTTTTTGAGGTGATATTCAATATAGCCCCCTTTGATTTTTTCAGTTCGGGTAAAGCATGATGGGCCATCAGGTAATAATGTACCACATTTTTATGCAACGATGCCATAAAGCCTTCATAATCGCCGCTCTCCAATCCTACGCCATCGTTTACACCAGCATTATTCACCAGGCCATCAATACGGCCAAATTTGGCCACCACCGCCTTAATGGCATTTTCGCTTGCAGCAGGGTCCGTCAGTTCGGCTACTACCTGGAAAGCCCTGCCTCCTGCCGCCTCTACCGCGTGTATCGCTTTGAGATTATCTGCCTCTACCCTCCCAACAATAACCGGTATGGCGCCTTCAGCAGCTAATACTTTTACAATCCCTTCGCCAATGCCCTTTGCACCACCGGTTACTATAATTACCTTATCTGTGAGTTCTAAATTCATCTTTATATATTATAATCTTTTCAATACTTAGTGAGCAACAGAAAGTTTTACATCTTTTACTTTCAGGTTTTTATAAGCAAAATATAGTACAACGAGGAAGCATACAGCGGGTACCAAATAAGCTGTTTGTATATTACTCTTATCAGAGATAAAACCCAATATGGGTGGAAAAACTGCCCCACCAGCAATTGCCATAATTACTAATGATGAGCCTAATTTAGTTTTGGATCCCAGGCCTCTTATACTTAATGAAAATATTGTAGGGAACATAATCGACATGAAGAACTCAACTCCCATTAAAGCATAAACAGAGAATTTTCCATGTGACATTACTGCCAAAATTATCAGACAGATATTGATAACACTATAAAGAGCCAGCAATTTAACCGGGCTAATATATTTCATCAAAAATGTACCAATGAAACGTCCGGCCATGAAGCCCGCTAAAGCCACCGATAAAAACAGAGAAGCCGATTTTTGCTCGATGCCAGCTACCCGGCCTGCAAAGCGAATAAAAAAACTACTTACACACACTTGTGCACCTACATAAAAAAATTGAGCAACTACTCCTCTCATTAAATTTTTCTCTTTAAAAAGCGCTGTGAACCTCTTGAAAAAAGAGTCCTCTTTTAATAAAGCGCCTTCGCTTTCTTCTTCTTCCGCAATTTCAGGCAAGGAGGTTTTAAATAAAATAATGGCTAATATTAGTACCACGGAGCCAATAACCAAAAAGGGGATCTGAACAGCAGATGCTTCCTTATTAAGATAATCATTTAGTTGTGATGGCAACATACTTTTCTCCTGCGCTGAAGTTAAGTTGGTTTCTGATAAAATAAAAAGACCTCCAACATATGGAGCAATCGTTGCCGCCAAACCATTAAATGACTGTGCAAAATTTAAGCGGAATGCGGCACTTTCGGGATCACCCAAAGCCGTAATATAGGGATTGGCTGCTGTTTCTAAAAAAGCTAAACCACACGCTATAATAAATAAAGCCGTAAGAAAAAATCCATAGCTCCGTACTATCGATGCCGGATAAAATAAAAACGCGCCTAAAGCACATAACGTTAAACCTAATATAATACCGCCTTTATATCCAAATCTCCTCATGAACAAACCCGCTGGGATCGCCATAATAAAATAACCAATATAGGATGCAAAGTCAACAAACGACGATTGCAGATCGCTCAGCTGGCAGGCCTTCTTTAAATGCGGTATAAGGATAGGATTTAGATTTAGCGCGAAACCCCATATAAAAAACAGCGAGGTGATGAGGGCTACAGCAAACAGATTGTTGTTCTTGGTCATTGGGTGGTTGTAATGGGTTTAATAATTAGGTTTTGAATGTGTTTATTTAAATGTTATGATTTTTATCATGAAGCGAATAGCCAAGTGTTTTCAATGCTATCTTATCCAGGGCATCTATATTCCCGATAAAGTGAAATACGCTATGCTTGTGTGATAATTTTTCGCCAGGTTTTAAAAATGCGGCGGGCGATACGCTTTCCAATTCATAAAAAGGTCCCATCTGGCTACCATTAGCCAATGGCCCGTCGTTATAGGCGTTAACGGCATCACCGGTAAAAGGTGCTGTACCAGGTTTCCATTCCTGGTTCAGGTAATCGCCTTGAGTATCAAGGTCAAAAAGTACAATCGTCAAAACATGATTTGCGGCATCGTAACTGCCGATCCTATTTTTGGCCCGGTTGGGCGGAATACCTAATTTACCACGCGATTTTCCGTCGGCTTTAAATAATAGGGTGCCGTTGTTGTACACGATCCTGTCTTTAGATATCTCGCCAAAATAGTTAGTGGTGGCCACTTTACCCGTAGCCTCTTCTTTGTAAGGTACAATAATTACCGTTTGGGGTGATGGGGTAAACATATCCAGGCTCCATAAACAGGGTGCACCGGCAGTTTTATCCCAGGCTGCGGTGCCGCTATTGGCAATGGTGTTTACCGTAGCAAACCCTACAGATTTTACCGTACTATCTGCATCAATCCCCAATAGTTGCTGGATAGCGGCAGGTTCTAATATCTCAACATCGCGTTGTAGTTTGATGGATAATGTTGTACCCGCATAATTTTGTATACTGGTACTTTTTGCGAGGCTGGCTTTTTTACCGGTTGATGAAATCAGGTCCCAACTCTCATTATCAATAGCCGGCGGGGTATGCCAGTTGTCGAACTCCATTTTGGTGCCCGGTTTAAAAAACAGGGAGAATCTGCCACCTTCGGGGCCAAGCCAAAGTCGATCCTCGCCACCGTAGGCGTTCATGTGGGCATCCAATTGTTTGGCGTTAAAAGTTTCGTATTTTATCCAGCCAAAGCTTTTGCCATTCAAACCATCCGCAGTTGAGGTAAATACTTTAGCCTGGTATTTAGGAGAAACAATAACCTGTCCTTTACCATCAGCGCTGCTTAAAACAACAACACTATCCTTTGCTTTTAAAAACTCCAGATCGTAACCAAAAGTACCTTTAGCAGCTGGCGGCGGAGCTGTTTGTACGTTGCATGCATTTAAACCAACTACCCATAAAGCAAAGAATAAAATTTTAACTACTCTCATACCATGCTCATTTATGTTTTGGATTTAATGCGATAGTATTTACCAGTGTGCCTATACCATCAATCGAAATTTCAACTACGTCGCCGGGTTGCAGGGTAAAAGTAGGTGGCGGCACCAGGCAGGTACCGGTCATTAAAAATGCGCCCACGGGAAAATCACACTCGCTGTATAAATAGCCAACCAACTCCGTTAACGAGCGTTTCATTCGTGATACGCTGGTGGCATCCTTGTAAACTACTTCGTTATTACGTTTAATAAGCATTTGAATGGCCGATTCAGCAGCAATTGGCTCCGTTGCTACCAGCAAACAAGGGCCAAGCGCGGCGCTCTTTTCATATATTTTTGCCTGCGGCAGGTACAAAGCATTTTCGCCCTCGATACTTCGCGAGCTCATGTCGTTACCGATGGTATACCCCTGTATGTTTCCTTTGGAATTGATAAACAGGGTAAGCTCCGGTTCGGGAACGTTCCATTCAGAATCTTTACGGATATAAACCTCGGCGCCTGTTCCGGAGACGCGTTGCGCTATCGCTTTAAAAAACAGCTCGGGGCGTGGGGCATCATAAACCTTATCATACAAAGTGGCTCCGCCAGAGCTTTCGGACTCTTCCATCCGGGCATCCCTGCTTTTCAGATAAGTAACACCCGCCGCCCAAACTTCCTGGCTGCCAATGGGCGGCAATATTTTGCCATTTAAGTGTTCGTTTTTTACTTCGGTACTGATGGGGGTAGTATCGGCAGATATTGATTGCAGATATCCCGCAAGGTCATCGCGGTTGATGAGGCTGTCCCACTCGTCATCAATAATATAAGCCGAATCGTGATGCTCCAATAAGATGCCTTTTCCTATTTTATATAATTTCATGAGGTAGATCTGATAGCAACATTAATTAACTTCCAATTCATCACGCGACGGAAACTTGGGGAAAGGGCCGTGCGGGCCGCTCTGGTACCAGAAAACCGTAGAAGCGATATCGTCCTGCAAAGGCATATACCGCCCATCGTGTCGCCAACCCAGGGCTTGTATGGTAACCTTTAAACTTTTCTCAAACCGGATCGGGTCGGCAATATGCCAGCGATACAGGCCGAAACGCTGTGCTATATTATAGTGTCCATCACCACGGATCACCTGGTGTAAGCCGCTGTACGGACTGCAAAATTCGGTGTATTCGGTTTTATCCTCTTCTTTGCCATTAGCAGCATCTTTATGATGGGTATCAAAATCATATGATCCGCAGAAATAATCTTCGGTACCGGTGCCATTTATCGTTGGGAATTTGGTATCGCCATCCATAAAAAATTTAATCTCACCCTCGCCCCACCAGCCATTTTTGTTGGAGCCATAGGCCAGGTACGTGCCTACGTATTGCCCTTTACCCTGAATACTATCCACCAACACAAAATCCTTTTTATAAGGCAATGGGTTTACCCTGCGAAACTGTGCATGAAAATAAGCGGCATCCTCGGGTACTTGTGTGAGTGTATAATCCACCTGGTAATAAAGCACCATATCGCGGTCGTCGATATTTTCCATGGTGATGCGGCATTTTTTGCGGAAAGGCATAGGCCAGTAGCAATTAAAAGCGCTGCCCGGATTAACGGCCACTGCCAGCGATTGCAAGGGCGCGTATTTACCCCAGCCCATGCAAAAGAAATCGCCAACAGGTACTTCTACAGACGGGGTAGTTTCACCGTCCCAATAAAAACGGAGTATGGAATAGCGCCAGTTACCAGTGGGTGTCATCCAGATATGCTGGATAGCACCGGGGCCGTCAATATCGGCAATGGTATAGGTGGTTCCCTTTTTGATAATGACGCTTGGGCTCACTTTCCAGGTTTGCCCCAGGTCGCGGGAAGCATTGGCACCGGTCCCGGTGGTGGCCATCCCGCCTTTGCCTTTTTCGCCATTAAAATTTTCCGGACTTATCGATCGGGTTTTGGCATCAGATAAACGATAAATGTTTCCGAGGTTTACATCGAGGCCATTAAATTTTTGCTGACCAAATGCAGATGATGTAACAAGAACAAACATCCAGACTACTAAAGCATAATTCTTCATCATAAGGCTATTCATTAACTATTGCTATATGCACTAATTGGAAATGCACATCGGTTTACATTGTTTGCAAATTCCCCCGGGACATACTACCTCAAGGTATTCACAATCTTATCAATAATTTTTAATTTATAAATGCGGCTTATCAGCATAACATACCTTTATTTTGGCATGAGGGGCTGGACTAAATTATTGATTGATGAAAGCTAATTTACATTTTATAAAAATTAAATTCATTTTTGCGTATGTCATTTCAGCTCATATTAAATAATCTGGCCAAACACATTCATTTAACAACCGATGAACAGGAAACCTTCACTGCCTACTTACAAACCAAAAAGATAAAGCGGAAACAGTTGTTGCTTACTGATGGCGATATATGCAGGTATTCGACCTTTGTTACTTCGGGTTGTTTGCGGGGGTATACGGTTGATAAGAGCGGAATTGAACATGTATTGAGTTTTGCCCCGCCCGATTGGTGGATTGCCGATATGTACAGCCTGTTATCCCAAAAACCCGGTATACTGAATATCGAAGCACTGGAAGATACAGAAGTGTTACTACTATCCAAAGCAAACCAGGAAAAGTTATATCTGGAGATACCTAAGTTTGAACACTTTTTCAGGATACTGACAGAAAACTCCCTGGTGGCCAGTCAGCAAAGATTGATCGACGGCTTGAGCCTAACCGCCGAAGAGCGCTACAACAATTTTTGCAAACGCTATCCTACGCTGATAGATCACTTGCCGCAAAAACAGATCGCGTCATACATTGGCGTCACCCCTGAATTTTTTAGCCGGATGAGAAACAAAAGACACTAATACCACTAATAAGAACGAATTGCACGAATTACTCCAAACCATACATTTTTATAATTAGAACCTATTATAATTCGTGGAATTCGTGCCATTTCATTTCTTAATCTACATCAAGTGTACATCATTGTTGTTGCCTTAAATTTGTTATACAAACAAAAAGGTAAACATCATGGCACAAACCATTTTACATAAAGCAGAAACCCGCGGCCACGCCAACCATGGTTGGTTAAGCAGTTATCAATCCTTCAGTTTTGCTAACTATTATAATCCCGAAAGGATGCAGTTTGGCGCGTTACGCGTATTGAACGACGATACGGTGGATGCCGGCATGGGCTTTGGCAAACATCCGCATGATAATATGGAGATCATTTCTATACCATTGGAAGGCGACCTGGAACATAAGGACAGCATGAACAATGTAGCGGTAATTAAAAATGGCGATATACAGGCCATGAGCGCCGGTACAGGCATTTATCATAGTGAATACAATAATGATAGAGCAAGCCAGGTAAAGTTTTTACAGATCTGGATATACCCCAATAAAAGAAATGTGGAACCCCGCTATGATCAGCTTACCTTAAACCTGGCCGACAGGCACAACAAGCTTCAACAGGTATTGTCACCTAATCCTGATGATGCTGGTGTATGGATACATCAGGACGCCTGGTTTCATTTGGGCAAGTTTGATAAAGGCATCGATACAGAATATACCATCAAAAAACAAGGTAACGGCGTTTATACTTTTGTACTGAATGGCCAACTGGAAATAAATGGACAAGTATTGAATACCCGCGACGCATTAGGCATCTGGGACACCGATCAATTTAAAATAACAGCGCTTACAGATGCTGAGTTTTTATTGATAGATGTTCCGATGGTATTTTAAGTTTTTAAATGATGATTGATAGCGCTTTGTTCGCCCCCTCCGTTCTGTCCTTGGCTGATGGAGGGGTGCCGGGCAAAGTGATACGGACTCATTTCACTGTTGATAAAAATTAAAACAATGAATCAAACACAAATATTAGTGATAGGCAGGCACCCGGAGATATTACAAACCGTAGTACGCCTGGTAAATAATAACCCGGAGTGGAAGGGCACGGGATGCCTTACAGAACAGGAAGCTATTAGTGTTTTTGATCAGCAAGTATTTGACCTTGTTTTATTAGGCGCCGGGATCGACGAATCTTCGGAGGACAGCCTATGTGCTCATTTCAAGGCCCGCAAACCCGATATAAAAATTGTGCAGCATTATGGTGGCGGTAGCGGGTTACTGAGCGCGGAGATATACGAGGCGCTAAAATCAAATCAATTATAGTGCGGTTGCTGGTATTTTACTAACTCATTTACCAGCATTTCTTTATTTAGGGTTTCCGGTTGAATAATAATCACCCCCTTTCCATACATACTTCTCATAAATGGCGAAATACTTTTGTCATACAAATTAATCGAACCCTTCGATTTAATTTTAACCATTAGGTTTTCCCAGCGAATACTCTTATAAGGCATCATTTCGGCCTTAGCCTCAATACCGTTATCATTCCATATAATTTGAAGTGTTTTATATGATTTTACCAATCTATTAGTAGCCCTAAAAACTGATACGCTTAAAATCAATATACAAAAAATCATTACGCCAATGATAATTAGAGTTTCTCCCTTCTTAGCTTGAAGAAACTGAAATACACCAATAAATAACGTAAGCAAAACAATTACCCTTACTCCCCTAAATAAAAATCTACGTTTTAAATTATCAAGTTGATTTTCATCAATTGTGTAGATCTGATTTTTTACCATATAAGCTTATCTAATCACAACGAAAATAATAAATTCTATTCGCTTATTTAAAGCTGTTTTTGAAAGAGATCGAGGACCTGTATCCAAGAAAGTTTACGGCACAAAAAAAGCCTCAGCGATATGCTGAGGCTTTAAGTTTTACATCCTTGCTGGATGATAAGATTTGGCACCGACCTACTCTCCCACGTTTTACCGCAGTACCATCGGCTCTGGCGGGCTTGACTTCTCTGTTCGGAATGGGAAGAGGTAGACACCGCCGATATAGGCACCTGAATATTTTTAGTGTTGTAAGTTCTGAGTCTTTAGTTTTTAGTTCCAAATCATTTCTGACTATGGACTATCGACCATCGACTATGGACTTATTCAACAATGACATATTATTGAAAGAAGTGATTGAGTTAAGAGAAAACAACAGACATTGTTGTTTTTGTTTTGGTGGGGTACAGTATTGCTACCGTACCCGCACTTTTTCTATCTGAAGAAAGCTTCGGGCAATTAGTATTACTCGGCTATGATGTCACCACCTTTAGACCTGTAACCTATCAACGTAGTAGTCTCCTACGACCCTCAATGGAAGTCTCATCTTGTGGCTAGTTTCGCACTTAGATGCTTTCAGCGCTTATCTATTCCCAACGTAGCTACTCTGCAATACAGCTGGCGCCATAACAGATTCACCAGAGGTTAGTCCAACCCGGTCCTCTCGTACTAAGGTCAGCCCCACTCAAACTTCCTACGCCCACAACAGATAGGGACCGAACTGTCTCGCGACGTTCTGAACCCAGCTCGCGTGCCACTTTAATGAGCGAACAGCTCAACCCTTGGGACCTTCTCCAGCCCCAGGATGTGACGAGCCGACATCGAGGTGCCAAACCTCCCCGTCGATATGAGCTCTTGGGGGAGATCAGCCTGTTATCCCCAGCGTACCTTTTATCCTTTGAGCGATGGCCCTTCCATGCAGAACCACCGGATCACTATATCCGTCTTTCGACCCAGCTCGACTTGTCTGTCTCACTGTCAAGCAAGCTTATGCTATTGCACTCCACGTACGGTTACCAAGCGTACTGAGCTTACCTTTGAAAGCCTCCGTTACCTTTTTGGAGGCGACCACCCCAGTCAAACTACCCGCCAAACAATGTCCCCCGTCTTACAGGGTTAGACACCAAATACAGAAAGGGTGGTATTTCAACGTTGACTAACCAACTCCTAGCGAAGCTGGATCACAGTCTCCCACCTATCCTACACATCCTGTATCCGATATCAATGTTAAGTTGTAGTGAAGGTGCATGGGGTCTTTCCGTCCCGTTGCGGGTAACCGGCGTCTTCACCGATACCACAATTTCACCGAGCTCATGGCTGAGACAGCGCCCAGATCGTTACACCATTCGTGCAGGTCGGAACTTACCCGACAAGGAATTTCGCTACCTTAGGACCGTTATAGTTACGGCCGCCGTTTACCGGGGCTTCGATTCAATGCTTCGCCTTGCGACTAACATCCCCTCTTAACCTTCCGGCACCGGGCAGGTGTCAGGCCATATACGTCATCTTTCGATTTTGCATAGCCATGTGTTTTTGTTAAACAGTCGCCTGGGCCTTTTCACTGCGGCTGACATTGCTGCCAGCGCCCCTTCTCCCGAAGTTACAGGGCCATTTTGCCGAGTTCCTTAGCCATGATTCACTCGAGCACCTTAGGATTCTCTCCTCGACTACCTGTGTCGGTTTACGGTACGGGTTTTTATAACCTGAAGCTTAGCGGGTTTTCTTGGAAGTCTGATTACCTGAACTATCTCGTCCCCCGAAGGTTTCAAGTACTATCAGCTTTCAGCATGGTCTGCGTACTTAACTACAGTCCATATACCTACGGCCTTTAACGAACTATTCCGTCAGTTCGCGTCAGTGTCACTACTCCGTCACCGCATCGCAGTTATAAAAAGTACTGGAATATTAACCAGTTGTCCATCGGCTACGCCCTTCGGCTTCACCTTAGGCCCCGACTAACCCTGATCCGATTAGCGTTGATCAGGAAACCTTAGTCTTTCGGTGGGCGGGTTTCTCTCCCGCCTTATCGTTACTTATGCCTACATTTGCTTTTCTATAACCTCCACAGTCGGTTGTCCCTCCTGCTTCACCGGCATATAGAATGCTCCCCTACCAGTGCATTTACATGCAATCCATAGCTTCGGTATACTGCTTGATGCCCGTTTATTATCCATGCCCGATCGCTCGACTAGTGAGCTGTTACGCACTCTTTAAATGAATGGCTGCTTCCAAGCCAACATCCTAGCTGTCTGTGCAATCGGACCTCGTTAGTTCAACTTAGCAGTAATTTGGGGACCTTAGCTGATGGTCTGGGTTCTTTCCCTCTCGGCCCTGGACCTTAGCACCCAGAGCCTCACTCCAGCGTATATTATAAAGCATTCGGAGTTTATCTGGATTTGGTAGGATTTGACTCCCCCGCACCCAATTAGTAGCTCTACCTCTTTATAACTCAACCGCCAGGCTGTTCCTAAAAACATTTCGGGGAGTACGAGCTATTTCCCAGTTTGATTAGCCTTTCACCCCTACCCACAAATCATCCGGAAACTTTTCAACGTTTATCGGTTCGGTCCTCCAGTACCTGTTACGGCACCTTCAACCTGTCCATGGGTAGATCACAAGGTTTCGCGTCTACCTCCCCTGACTATACGCCCTATTAAGACTCGCTTTCGCTTCGGATCCGTGTCTTAAACACTTAACCTTGCCAGGGAAGAGTAACTCGTAGGCTCATTATGCAAAAGGCACGCCGTCACGGATTGCTCCGCTCCGACCGCTTGTAAGTACACGGTTTCAGGTTCTATTTCACTCCCCTGTTCGGGGTTCTTTTCACCTTTCCCTCACGGTACTGGTTCACTATCGGTCTCTCAGGAGTATTTAGCCTTACCAGATGGTGCTGGTAGATTCCCACAAGGCGTCTCCGACCTCGCGGTACTCAGGATTCCACTATCCTATCATTACTTACCCGTACGCAGCTCTCATGCTCTATGGCCGGGTTTCCCACCCCGTTCCGGTTCATTTTGATATTCATGTTGTGGTCCTACAACCCCTGCTATGCCGTAACATAACAGGTTTGGGCTTCTTCCATTTCGCTCGCCACTACTCTGGAAATCACTATTGTTTTCTCTTCCTCTGCTTACTTAGATGTTTCAGTTCAGCAGGTTCGCGCATTTATGCAACTATCCTTCAGATAGTTAGGTTTCCCCATTCGGAAATCCGCGGATCAATTCATATTTGCTGATCCCCGCGGCTTATCGCAGCTTATCACGTCCTTCATCGCCTCTGAGAGCCAAGGCATCCCCCGTGTACCCTTTCTTACTTTCTTCTACTCATACGCCTTTTGCGCCGTATGGTATGTCTTTATTTTAGTTGGTTGTTCGTAGAGTCAGGACTTCAGGATTCAAGAACCAGGACCGAAGTCTTGTTTCTTGTTTCTTGTTATCTTGATTCCAGCCAAACAACGTCCCTATTCTGTTGTTTTCTCTTGTTTCAATTACTTCTTCCAATATGTCAAAGAACTTTACCCCATTCCAATTAAATGGTCATTTGCATGATATCCTATCCCTTTCAGGAAACGGAGGGTTTGTGGAGAATAACGGATTCGAACCGTTGACCCCCTGCGTGCAAGGCAGGTGCTCTAGCCAGCTGAGCTAATCCCCCGAAAAGATTAATGTCGATTTAGTGATTTTGTGAAGGAGTGATTTGATTCACTAATTCACTAATCCAATAATTCACTCATTGCCTTTATAGTAGTCCCGAGCAGATTTGAACTGCTGACCCCTACATTATCAGTGTAGTGCTCTAACCAAGCTGAGCTACAGGACTTTTTGTTTAGTTTGCAGTACGTAGTTTGCAGTTTGCTTTATAGTTAGCTCTTGTTGCCAACTGCTAACTGCATTACTGCCCACTATGATCTGCCTACCTTATCCTTTGCTCACCTTTCGGCTTCGCTCCACATAGATGGCTTCATCTTTTGGGTTTTCTTTTTGTTTTTTATTTAAGAAATAATCATGTAGGTAACACTTGTTATAGTACTTACATTGGAAACTGCTCCAGAAAGGAGGTATTCCAGCCACACCTTCCGGTACGGCTACCTTGTTACGACTTAGCCCCAGTTACCGACTTTACCCTAGGACGCTCCTTGCGGTTACGCACTTCAGGCACTTCCAGCTTCCATGGCTTGACGGGCGGTGTGTACAAGGCCCGGGAACGTATTCACCGCGTCATTGCTGATACGCGATTACTAGCGAATCCAACTTCACGGGGTCGAGTTGCAGACCCCGATCCGAACTGTGAACAGCTTTAAGAGATTGGCATCCTGTTGCCAGGTAGCTGCCCTCTGTACTGCCCATTGTAGCACGTGTGTAGCCCCGGACGTAAGGGCCATGATGACTTGACGTCGTCCCCTCCTTCCTCTCTATTTGCATAGGCAGTCTGTTTAGAGTCCCCATCATTACATGCTGGCAACTAAACATAGGGGTTGCGCTCGTTGCGGGACTTAACCCAACACCTCACGGCACGAGCTGACGACAGCCATGCAGCACCTAGTTTCGTGTCCCGAAGGACTAAAGCGTCTCTGCTTTATTCACTAACTTTCAAGCCCGGGTAAGGTTCCTCGCGTATCATCGAATTAAACCACATGCTCCTCCGCTTGTGCGGGCCCCCGTCAATTCCTTTGAGTTTCACCCTTGCGGGCGTACTCCCCAGGTGGAATACTTAACGCTTTCGCTTAGACGCTGACCGTATATCGCCAACATCGAGTATTCATCGTTTAGGGCGTGGACTACCAGGGTATCTAATCCTGTTTGATCCCCACGCTTTCGTGCCTCAGTGTCAATACCACCATAGTAAGCTGCCTTCGCAATTGGTGTTCTGTGACATATCTATGCATTTCACCGCTACTTGTCACATTCCGCCTACCTCTAGTGGATTCAAGCTCTTCAGTATCAAGGGCACTGCGACAGTTAAGCTGCCGTCTTTCACCCCTGACTTAAAAAGCCACCTACGCACCCTTTAAACCCAATAAATCCGGATAACGCTTGGATCCTCCGTATTACCGCGGCTGCTGGCACGGAGTTAGCCGATCCTTATTCTTACAGTACATTCAGCTACTTACACGTAAGTAGGTTTATTCCCGTATAAAAGCAGTTTACAACCCATAGGGCCGTCTTCCTGCACGCGGCATGGCTGGTTCAGGCTTCCGCCCATTGACCAATATTCCTTACTGCTGCCTCCCGTAGGAGTCTGGTCCGTGTCTCAGTACCAGTGTGGGGGGTCATCCTCTCAGATCCCCTAAACATCGTAGCCTTGGTAAGCCGTTACCTTACCAACTAGCTAATGTTCCGCATGCCCATCTTGTTCCTATAAATATTTGGTTATTAAACGATGCCATTCAATAACGTTATGCGGTCTTAATCTCTCTTTCGAGAGGCTATCCCCCTGAACAAGGTAGGTTACATACGTGTTACGCACCCGTGCGCCACTCTCATGGAAAGCAAGCTCTCCAATCCCGTCCGACTTGCATGTATTAGGCCTGCCGCTAGCGTTCATCCTGAGCCAGGATCAAACTCTCCATTGTAAAATGTTTTGTTTGTTCACTGACCCTATTATTAATAATAGAATCTGTATTTGATGAGCTAATCTCATGAACTTGCATTCATTACTATTACTCAATCGTGTATCTTTATACAGTTTCCCGCTTTCTTATAACTTACCGGAAGGGTTTAGTTTCCGATCGT
>NZ_JBQEPI010000012.1:0-189180 GCF_052045695.1 Mucilaginibacter sp. 22184 | reverse complement strand
GGACAAAAACATCCGCTCCCAGGAGCCTATCTGTACAACAACTTTACTCTCTTTCAAACCCTAACTCAGAGGGGTCACTTTAGATTGGCGAAGAGGGGTCAATATCATTGGTATATCCAGCTGCTGTAAATAATCCACTGAAGTCACGTAGATAAACGTGTATTGAGGCATCACCAAGGGGCTTACCTTTTGCCTTATATTCCCTACCCAAACGATCCACTCTAAGCATTATTCTTTCATTCCTTAAAAACGTTTCAAAGCGTTTAAGAAAATCAACTGTGATCAATTCGATTCCAAGTGGTTTTCCATGTCCGATATAATCACGGATATGATTATAAACCGTATTAAAATTTGCAGCCCCTTTATCCTTTTTTTTGCCTTTTAGCACTTCGATATGCTTTGTGCAAAATTGCAGGAAATCAATTTTTAGCTGCCTTCCTAAAAAAAACTCTTTAATGTTTGCTGCAGTCATACTAGCGATCATTTCTTCATTGTCTGAAATGAGCCTTCGATATCCATCCTGAGTTTTGTTGACGCAAGTTAGAATAAATTGGTCTTTGATCGTCCGATCTTTGGTGAGCTGTTTGTCTGTAACGTAATGCTCGGTGTCTAAAAACACCCGCTCATTTTTGTGAGCAATACAAATTTTCACATTGTAGGTTCCATCCGCCTTTTTGTGATGTTTAAAAATTTTTGCACTTACAGTGGCCATTGTGTTAGAATTGCCACGATTAGGACTGTTACGTATTTGTTACGGCTAATCGTGAAGTTTGACAAAAATTCCTGATTAACTTGAAATTTTTTGGATGATATAGCCCTCAGAATTGAGGTGGCCATTACGCTTACCGAAAAGGCAGAAAGTGCGTTTAAACCGAATATAAGGCTTTTTTGAGCAAAAAAAAAGCCTCACGGACATGTGAGGCTTTTAGCTCCTGAGGCTGGGCTCGAACCAGCGACCCTCTGATTAACAGTCAGATGCTCTAACCGGCTGAGCTACTCAGGAGTATTTTCCGATTGGAGTGGTGCAAAAGTATGATTTCTGAGGTAATTTCACAATATTTGCGCAAAAAAAATTTAAAAATATTTTACATGAGCTTGTTAGTTATTGGTACTGTGGCATTTGACGCTATTGAAACCCCCTTCGGAAAGACAGATAAAATCGTCGGTGGGTCGGCAACCTTTGCCAGTTTAGGCGCATCTTACTTTTACGACCGTATAAAAATTGTTGCCGTTGTTGGCGACGATTTCCCACAGACCGAGATCGAGGACCTTCAAAAACATAATGTAAACACCGAAGGCCTGCAGATAAAACAAGGCGAAAAATCCTTTTTCTGGAGCGGAAGATATCATAACGATATGAACAGCCGGGACACTTTGGCTACTGAGCTCAATGTTTTAGAAGCTTTTGATCCCATTATCCCCGATTCATACCAGGATTGCGAATACCTGATGCTGGGCAATTTATCACCACAGGTGCAGCAAACCGTTATAAAAAGGCTTACCAAACGTCCAAAATTGATTGTGATGGACACCATGAACTTTTGGATGGATATCGCTCTTGATGAATTATTGGCTACCATTAAGCTGGTAGATGTTATTACTATCAATGATGCCGAAGCCCGTCAACTATCAGGTGAGTTTTCCCTGGTGAAAGCAGCCCGCAAAATATTAACCATGGGCCCCAAATATGTGATCATTAAAAAAGGCGAGCACGGCGCCCTGCTTTTCCATGAGGATAAAATATTCAGTGCCCCTGCATTGCCATTGGCAGAAGTATTTGACCCTACCGGAGCTGGCGACACCTTCGCGGGCGGCTTTATTGGCTACCTGGCTAAAGTAGGTACAGTAAATTTCGATTATATGAAAAACGCTATCATATATGGATCGGCGCTGGCATCTTTCTGTGTTGAAAAATTCGGTTCAGAGCGGTTACGCAACCTTTCTCCCGAAGAAATTACTGCCCGTGTACAGGAATTTGTTGGCTTAGCCAAATTTGAAATATAAAAAGCCTTTTTCAGATATGCAGATGTGCAAATGTTAAATAGTGTACTTAACGCTAAGCATTTGCTCATCTGAAATCTGCATATCCGCACATTTGCACATCAGGAAACCTCACCCTTTAGGTGATCGGAGGGCTTAACCTCCCTACCTTTTCAAATTTTTCAAATACACTTTCGGTATGCGGGGCATCGGGTAGTTCATCGGTCAGATCCTGCCCGGCCCAGTGTTCATAGTGTTTGCCATTTTTCCATAGCCGGCTTTCACTAACGTCATAAATCAGTCCTTTATAGGCTATCCATATCTGGGGCTTATCCTGCCCGTTACGCAAGGCCAGTTGCGATTTGGTATACTCCGGAAGCGGGTTCAAGATAATTGATTTTTAGTCTTAAAATATTCAAAAAAACCGATGTTCATCAAAAGCAGGATGAGTAAATAAAAATGATCTTCGACCGGGATGGTACCTATTCGTTTACCCATATTCTCGCTGTTGTTATATAGCACTACCGGTATGGATGTCAATATACCATTTACAATATAAAAAGGAACAAGCGCCACCAGGTAAGCCAAATAAAACCGGTTAATCCATCTTACTTTAAATATATATTGCAGCAGAGGCATCAACACCAACAGTACGCCAAAAGTTACGATAGTATACAAACGTCCATGATAGAAAATGAGCCCTAATACACTCAATATGACGATCAAACCATTTACTATATGGATGAGCTTGTTATCCATTTCCCATTTGACATAATAATTTAAACAGGCATATATAAAAATACAGGCAAATGGTACGGTTATAAAAAACAGCATTTCCTCCAACGGCAATCCCCAGAGGGTTAGCCCTATAATATAATGTGAGTTAAAAGACCATACCCCTTTTACCGTAAAAAGCACGTCCCAAAACAAAAAGAAAAGCGCGGTTATAGCCATTCCAGGCCAGATGAATTTCCAGCTTTTGTAAAAATGCACCTTCTTATCAAACGATAATACAACCGGAAAAAACACGGTCAATACATTGATCAATAAGTAGGTATATTTCACTTTAAGGCGGCTAAGAGCTTGTTTAACTCGTCAATTTGAGCAGGGGTACATCGCCGGGAATTTACCAGAAACTTAATGATCTCTACAGTAAGTTCCCTATCAGCTGTACCATAGTTTTTTTTATCCAGCTGGGTTATGATCTCTTTACTATCAATAGCTATATTTTTATTATAGCCCAAAAAACCGGGCACGCTATCTTCCACAGAAAAACGCATAAACCTGATCTCGATGTTATGCGGATCGGACTCTATCGCTTTTTCAAATGTTTTTTCGCAATTTTTGATGTACTTTATTTTGGAATACGGGTTCCAGGCATGTTTGGCCTTCAGCGCCTGCACACCGGCAATAAACCCATCAATAATACCTGTACGGTTTTTTATACTGCTCAGGCTTTTATAAAGGGAATCGGTGGTTTTACTATCATTAATGGCCTCCCTTAATTGCCTGCGTATATTTTTCAGATTAGGCTCATCGGCCTTTACGCTTTGTATCATCAACAAAAACGAAAACATTCCGGCTATAAAAAAAATACTTCTCCTCATTCTCTTAAATCACATTCAATTTTTGTTGTAAAACAGCTTTAACGTACAAACCCATCTTCCGGATATCAGAAATACGTATTCTTTTTTGCAGGATAACATTTGCCGGCGTATAACTTATTTTTTTAAACAGTTTCAGATAATAGGTATAAGCTATATAAACCCCTAAACGAGTACCTGCGGGCAATTGTTTTACCCCCTCAAGGGCATTTTCAAAGTCGATTTTAATCTCGGCTTCGATGCGGCCCTTATCCTGCTCGGTAAAATTGTTAAAATCGATGCCGGGGAAATAGGTACGGCCACGCTCCTTGTAATCGGCCTGTATATCGCGCAAAAAATTTACCTTTTGAAAAGCAGCGCCCAGGCTGCGGGCTTGGGATAACAGCGATTGATATTGTGCCTTGTTGTTATCCGTAAAAACACGCAGGCACATGAGCCCTACCGTTTCGGCCGAACCATAAATATAAGTTTCATAGCAGGCCGGATCATAGGCTTTTTTATCCAGATCCATTTCCATGGAGTGTAAAAAAGCGTCAATAAGTTCGGTTTCGATGCCGTACCTGTTAACCACCTGCTGAAATGAATGTATAACCGGATTTAAACTGATCTTTTCATCTATAGCTTTAAACGTTTCCTTCTTGAAATTGCTGAGCAGCGTTAGTTTATCATGCTCATGAAAGGTATCCACTATTTCATCAGCATACCTTACAAAACCATAGATAGCATAAATGGGGTACCGAAATTTTTGATCAAATGCTTTTATCCCCAAGCTGAATGATGTGCTATACTTATTGGTTATCAATTTACTGCATTCAAAACTGGTCTCGTCGTACAGATTCATCATTTACACTTGGGGCTGATTCCCAAAAGTACAAATTCAAACCGTTATTGTTTTTTTATGACCACAAAACAATTTGTTTAACTTGGGCTTCCATAGCTATATGAACAGCGGTAGGCACATTATTATTATTGGATCAGGTTTTGCGGGCTTATCCGCGGCCTGTATACTGGCCAAAGAAGGCTTTAAAGTTACCATACTGGAAAAGAACGGCCAGCCCGGCGGCCGGGCACGGATTTGGGAAAAAGACGGTTTTAAATTTGATATGGGGCCCAGCTGGTATTGGATGCCCGATGTGTTTGAGAACTTTTTCGCTTTGTTTGGTAAAAAACCGGCCGACTATTATCAATTGGAACGTTTAGATCCAGGATACCGCATCTATTACGGCCCCAATGATGTAATGGATGTGCCAGCCGGCATGGCCGAACTGGAAGCTCTTTTTGAGCAAACAGAACAGGGCAGTACCACAGGCCTGCGGGAGTTTTTAAAACAGGCCGCCTACAAATACAAAGTTGGTATGGGCGAGTATGTATTTCGCCCTTCCCATTCCATTACCGAGTTTATTGACTTTAATCTCATCAAAAAAAGCATGAGCATGCAATTGTTAAGCAGCATGAGCAAGCATGTGCGCCAATATTTTAAAAACCCCAAGCTGATAAAGCTCCTGGAGTTCCCCGTTTTGTTTTTAGGTGCCACCCCACAAAACACCCCTGCCATGTACAGCATGATGAACTATGCCGATCTGGCCCTGGGCACCTGGTACCCGCAGGGCGGCATGAACCAGATTGTGAAAGCTATGGTTTGCCTGGCCGAAGAATTAGGTGTTGACATAAAATTGAATACCGAAGTCACCAACATCGAAATAAAAGACAACAGGGTCAATAACATCAAGACCAATCAGGGCACGTTTCAGGCCGATTTTGTGATAGCCGGGGCTGATTATGAACATGTTGATCAGCACCTGTTACCCAAATCGCATCATAACTATACCGAAAAATATTGGAACAGCCGAACCATGTCTCCCTCGAGTTTATTGTTTTACATCGGTACCAACAAAAAAGTAGCAGGTATACAGCACCACAATCTATTTTTTGACGAGGATTTTGAGCTGCATGCCAAAGAAATATACACTTCGCCGCAATGGCCTACCAGCCCGCTGTTTTATGTTTCCTGCACCTCCAAAACCGACCCTGGCGTAGCCCCCGAAGGCGGCGAAAACTTATTTTTTCTGATGCCCATTGCACCGGGTTTACATGATGACGAAAGTATCCGGGAAAAATATTTCAACCTGATGCTCAACCGCTTCAAACATATTACCGGGCAGGATATCCGTGATGCTATCGTAGTAAAACGCAGTTACGCGTTAAATGATTTTAAGGCTGACTACTATTCTTTTAAAGGCAATGCCTACGGCCTGGCCAATACACTGGCGCAAACCGCTTTTTTTAAGCCAGCCATGCGGGCTAAACATGTTAAAAATATGTTGTATACAGGGCAGTTAACGGTGCCGGGGCCCGGTGTTCCGCCAGCTATTATTTCCGGGCAAATGGCGGCTCAGGAAGCTGTGAAGAGAATCAAGAAATAAGAATCAGGAATCAAGACAATTTCAAAAATGCCAAACAGTATATAATAATTGCCATGTCATCCAACACTATTACAACTTTCCTGAATCTTAATTCTTGGCTCTTATCTCTTGACTCTTAATCAATTACCATACATCAACGAATAGATCTCCTGCATATAAATTGCTTCGGCCATGGCAGCGTGGAAATCTTCCCACTCATCGGTAGTAAAAGTTAATTGTACATCGTTAACAGGAGTACGCATCACCAGCCTTTCCTGCCCATCGGGAAAGGAGTGGCTGTGTTCGGCAAAATCAAGATCAACCGTAAAATCCCTGAATTGTATAAACTGCTCCGGCGAAAAGCTCAGGATCAGGTTGTTATTCCATATAAATACGCAACGGCACTCCGAGCATCGGCTCACTATTGTTGCCCCAACCTGGCTTATGATCTTTGAATCGCACATATGATATTAATTAAGTTGTGCCTGCCCGGCCCGCAAAGCTATCGCACCGCAGCATTTGCTCAAGAGCAGGACTTTATATTTTAAACTGTTTTTACAGGCATGTCCTTAGTCAATAGGAACAAAGTAATGTCTTATTTAGAATAAATCCAAATAAAAATAAAAAAAGCTTATTTACAGCAACTTAAAACTGATGGTTATTTTATGGCGACAATTTTAGTTTTGGTTACGATCTCTTCTTTTTCAAATGCACTGTACCTGATCACAACGTAACCCTTCTTTTCCGGCACTTTTTCAATGGGTTTAACATCGGCTTCCCACTGGTTGCAGTGTGTAGAGAAAGAAGGCACAACTGCCTGCCAATGTTTGTTGGCGAGTGTGTACACATAATAAGGGCTCCAGCAACTGGTGAACCACTCGGGCAGGATGCCTATTTCATCAGTACCATTATCGTTCAGATCACCCAGGTTGGTGATGGTTCCGCCAATGGCATTGGGTATTACTAAAGGGGTTATTTGGGGATTGGATGACACTATCTTAATAGTGCATTTACCAACGCAATCCTCCCCGCTATCGGCTATTTTGGGCCTCACCACCCAAACGTATTCAGGTTTGCCATCGCCGTTAAAGTCGCCTTTTAGGGCATCCTTGGGTATATTATTTGTTTTTTGCTGTGCAACTACGGGGGTTACAAAAACTAAACTTAGTAAGAGCAATGTTTTAAGCGGTAGCATAGCAGAATAAAATGTGGTGAATAATTTATTGCAATATTGTTGTTAAGGTATTAAACCATTCTTTATCATGGGTGTATATACCGTTGAAATTGATAATAACATAGATATACTGTGTTTCAAACGACGATACGCTGTAACCAATTCTTAAGGGTTGCCAAAACAAACCGGCTCCCCTGACTGATACCATGGGGAACAGATCATCAAAGCCCAGGTAAACCTGGCTGATGGCACCCAGCGGAATGGTCAGGTCTTCATCCGTATCGCTCTCAATAATAATTTCGGTATCGCTTAGGGCGATGTAACCCTCATGGTGGTGCAGCGGCGGTGTAAATGAGGCCATTCCCGTCATAATTTTCCTGGTTTGGGATACCTCGGCCAGTTCATGATCATAGCTCCACTTAACGGTGCCCTGCAATAAGAATTTCTCGGCCATAACGATTTTACTTTTTGAATTTTGACTATTTAGCGTAGACTGATATGGTAAAATTTTTCTGTCAGTCCCTCTCTAAAAACTTTTTAAACCTTTTATTTTAACATTTTTTTATTCAAAAACGGGCCATTTCTTGCCAAAAACCACTCAAAAAAATTGATTTTAACACTTTTTAACAAATTTCAATGCGGTTTTGATGCGGTTTTAAAACTTTAAAAAGTATTAAATAATTGGCTTTCAAATAACTACGAATAAAACAGTCAATTTTTGACCTGTTTTCCTTTACCCAAACGGCCCGACTATCTGTATGAAAGCCGGGCCGTTTGGGTATTATAAATATACGATTTTTTGGAGTAAAGAGCAAGGGGTTTTAGACTATGGGATTTTTGCACTTTTGAGCAAAGACTCACCTATTCACAGGACATTTCCCCTGCGCGTCATTGCGAGGCACGAAGCAATCTCTACACTATACAGGGCGACTCTGTAAGTAGGGGATTATTAATTTTTTGATTGTTTTTTTATCGGTATTAATGAGCTCCCTCTGGTCGGTTGTCCACGTCGTTCCTCCTCGCAATGACGCGTTTTTTTTATGTGTACGCTCCCCATACAAAAAAGCCTTTCAAGCTAAACTTGAAAGGCTTTTTATCATCTGCACATCTGAAATATGCACATCCGCATATCTTTAAGACATCAATTTGATAAAATCATCAAAAAGGTATCTTGAATCGTGCGGACCAGGTGATGATTCCGGGTGATATTGTACCGAGAATGCTTTTTTATCTTTTACACGGATACCTTCTATCGATTGGTCGTTCAGGTTCACGTGGGTGATCTCAACCTTGTCAGAGGCGCGTACAGCCTCAGGCACTACGCCAAAACCATGGTTTTGTGAGGTTACCTCGCAATGGTTGATAATAATATTTTTTACAGGGTGGTTTAAACCGCGGTGACCGTTAAACATTTTTTTGGTTGGGATATCATTAGCCAAAGCCAGTAGCTGGTGACCAAGACAAATGCCAAACATCGGTTTTTCAGAGGCCAAAACTTTTTTTACCGTTTCAATAGCGTAAGGCATAGCAGCCGGGTCGCCAGGGCCATTGGAGATGAAATAACCTGTTGGGGCAAAATCCTTTTCCATTTCTTCAAAGGTGGTTTTTGCCGGGAAAACCTTGGCGTAAACATCACGATCGTCAAAATTGCGCAGGATGTTTTTCTTCACACCCAGGTCGAGCACGGCAACACGGTATCTTCCTTCTTCATCGCCAAAAGTATAGGCTTCTGTGGTTGATACTTTTGATGAAAGTTCCAGTCCATCCATTGATGGTACTTCGGCCAGTTTTGCCTTCAACTCATCAATATCCAGGATCTCCGAAGAGATAATGGCATTCATGGCGCCTTTATCGCGGATATGGCGTACCAGTTGGCGGGTATCCACATCAGATATACCTACCAGGTTTTGCGACTGGAAGTAATCCTGTATCGATTCATCGGCCTGTTTACGGCTGTAAGCGATGTTATAGTTTTTACAAACCAAACCCGCTATCTGGATATTTCCGGATTCTACCTCTTCATCTCTGATACCATAGTTACCAATATGCGCATTGGTAGCCACCATGATCTGGCCAAAGTAGGATGGATCTGTAAAAACTTCCTGGTAACCGGTCATCCCGGTATTAAAGCATATTTCGCCGGTAGTAGTACCTATCTTCCCTGCGGCTTTACCGTAAAAAACGGTTCCATCATCCAATAATAGTACAGCCGGTAATTTGGTGAAGTATGTCATTTATCAAAAAAATTGAAAGGATTAGTAAATCGGATCGCCTGGTTCAAAGCCCCGTGAAAACTGATAGAAATATTGAAGTAAGGAACTTCTTGATTCACGGCGCAAAAATACAGTTTTATTTCGGATTTCGAATGTGGGATTTTGGATTTTTTTTTGATTTCGGATTTCGGAGGTGGGATTTTGGATTTTTCTAAGTCCTAATCCCGGATTTGAGATTTCATACCTCAATATTTATTCAAAACTTAAATCCGAAATGCGAATTTAAGTCCCCTCAGGATTCTCTGCGAGAGACCCTGAAGGGACGAAAAACCATATTAATCCTTTAATCTGTTTAGATCAAGGCTCAGACAAAATCCGAAATCGAAATTCCGAATTCCGAAATTAATAGTAACCTTTGCATACCGGAAACATAAATCCGATATCGAACATCCGAAATCCGAAATAAAACATGTCAATACATAAAGAAGTTAAAAGGATCACTACACATACTGTGCAGGAAATGAAGACCCGTGGCGAAAAAATAGCCATGCTTACTGCTTATGATTACTCCATGGCAACCATTGTTGATGATGCCGGTATGGACATCATCCTGGTAGGCGATTCGGCCTCGAACGTTATGGCTGGTCATGAAACTACACTACCTATAACGCTCGATCAGATGATCTATCATGCATCATCGGTGGTACGCGCGGCCAAACGCGCGCTGGTGATCGTCGATCTGCCATTTGGTTCGTACCAGGGTAACTCTAAAGAAGCTCTCAACTCGGCCATCCGGATCATGAAAGAATCGGGCGCACACGGCGTAAAAATGGAAGGTGGTATTGAAATAGCCGAATCGGTAACCCGTATATTGACCGCCGGTATACCGGTTATGGGGCACTTAGGGTTAACGCCACAATCTATTTATAAATTTGGCACCTACACCGTACGTGCCAAACAAGAGGCCGAAGCGCAGAAGCTGAGAGAAGATGCTCTGGTATTACAGGAACTGGGTTGCTTTGCCATCGTAGTTGAAAAAATACCGGCACAACTGGCTAAAGAAGTTACCGAGAGCGTTCAGATACCTATCATTGGCATAGGCGCCGGGCAGCATTGCGACGGACAAGTACTGGTGATACATGATATGCTGGGTATTAACAAAGGTTTTAAACCCCGTTTTTTACGCCAGTACGCCAATTTATACGAGCAGATGAACGGCGCCATCAAAAACTATGTTGGCGACATTAAATCAAAAAGTTTCCCGAACGAACAGGAACAATATTAATTAGTTCATAGTTGATGGTTCATTGTTCATAGCCAATTTTGAAGCTCCCATGAACCATCAACTATGAACCATGAACTAAACACAACATGCGTCCCGAATTTAATTATACCAGTTATGATATTACCGATAAGGATATCCTTTATGAGGACAATCACCTTATTGCCGTAAACAAACGCGCCGGTGATATTGTACAGGTTGATGAAACCGGTGATGAACCGCTGGATGAAAAGGTTAAAAAATATATCGCCAAAAAATACAACAAACCCAACGGCGCGTTTTTAGGCGTGGTGCACCGGCTGGATCGCCCTGTAAGCGGCGTTATCCTGTTTGCCAAAACCAGCAAGGCATTGGACCGCATTAACAAAATGTTCAAAGCCCGCGATATGCACAAAACCTACTACGCTGTGGTGCGTAAGCGCCCCCAACCCGAGGCGGGCACCCTGGTACACTGGCTGGTAAAAAACTCGCAAAAAAACGTAACCAAAGCGCATGATAAAGAAGTTCAGGGCAGTTTACGCTCCGAATTACACTACAAACTGGTTGGTGAACTTAATGGCTACTACCTTATTGAGGTTGATCCGATAACCGGTAGACCGCACCAGATCAGGGTACAGCTATCAACCCTGGGCACTCCCATTGTTGGCGATAATAAATATGGCTACCCACGCGGCAGTCTGCGTAAAAGCATTTGCCTGCATGCCAGCAAGTTAACCTTCGTGCATCCAGTTAAAAACGAACCGGTAACCATCATAGCTCCCGTTCCGCACGATGGTTTCTGGGAAAAGTTTGAGGGGATGATGATTGGGGAGTAAGAGAGAAGCAAGAGATTAGAGTCAGGAATCAATATAAAAATGGTGTTGTGATAACACCGACCAAGGGCTGAACAAAATACAGGTCATGCTGAACTTGTTTCAGCACCCCATCAGCAGGTTTAAAACCATCCCTGTCTGCAACTTTGCAGGTGAGATGCCGAAATAAATTCGGCGTGACCTATTAAGAACAGGTTGCATACCTACGGCATGCTAAATACTTATGCCTTTGTTTCCTACAAAGTTCTTACTCCTATGGAGTATCATAGATCAATGATATTCTCTCTTCCCAAAAAAGAATGGAACACTCTCCAAACTTTTGACTTTTAATCGGCTACCTTCTGTCTCTTGATTCCTGACTCTTATCTCTTGGCTCTCTCCTAAAGGCCCAGCACGGTGTTCCATATTTTTTCGTCAACCAAAACACCTTCGCTCAGATTTTTGGCGCGGGTTTTCAGTGTGTTTTCGCCGGGATAAGAGATGGTTGTTCCGGCATGTTCGGGCCGGCTGGTTTTGGTATAACTGATAATCTCCTCAATAAGGGTATCGGTTTGCGCATCATCTTTGGGTTTTATGCAGATAAAAACCTGCGAAATACCAGCCTCTGTTTTCTCTTTGCTGATCCTGGCGGTGGAGTTACCGCCACTTAAAACTGTAGCCAGCAGATCGAGCACAAGTGAAAGTCCGGAACCTTTCCAAAAGCCCATGGGCAGCACCCGTTCCGATTGCAGGATAGCCGCGGCATCGGTACTTAAGTGTCCTTCACTATCATAGCCACCGGGCAGCGGCAGTTCCTCACCGCTTGCTTCGTACTGTTTTAATTTACCCACTGCATATTGCGAGATGGCCATATCCAGCACCACATGCCCGTTTTTGCGGGGTACAGCTATCACCAGGGGATTGTTACCCAAACGCGGATCGAGACCACCCCAGGGCGGTAAGTTGGCAATGGTATTGGTAAAGCAAATGCCGATATAGCCGGCTTCGGCAGCTTGCCAGCCATAGGTACCACCACGCATCCAATGGTTGGTATTTTTGATGGCCACACAGCCAATGCCATTTTCGTTAGCCAGTTGCATGGCACGGTTCATACATATACCGGCACTCAACATTCCCGGACCATAATTACCGCTCCATTGTTCAATAGCGCCCAGGCCAGCTTCTTTTACAGGTTCGGCATCGGGCTTAACCCAGCCCCCTTTTACAAATTGCACAAAAACCGGAAAACGGTTAAGTCCGTGTGTATACACCCCATCCCTGCTGTTTTCGGCAAAAATGGTAGCGCATTTTTCGGCTTTATCTTCTTTAAAATCAAGATTGAGCAATATTCGTTTAAATTCGGCTTTCAGTTTTTCAAAGGGTATACGCATGGTGGATAAGTAAAAAGTCAAAACGGCGAAGCATTCTTGAACTCCTTAATCTAAAAATACTTCGTGAAAAACTCAAAAGTAAAAATAAAATATCCGGCTCCTATTTTATTTAAGGGGCAAATGGCTAAACCATCTTATTAAAATAATTTTGGTTTAAAAGAGTTATTATTACATACTGGTTGCCAACTAATAACCGGGAATATTTATTTTTGCCTGTGTATTTTCTATGAGAAATAAAATCCCTTTAGTTTTTGTTTTAGGTTTAGTTATCATTAACCTGCTCTGTAACTCCTGTAAAAAGGATTCAGACAGTAACATACCGCACCTGCTTACAACCGGCACCTGGCTGCTGGCTACCATACAGGTTAGCAACTATGTGGGCGATACGCAAATAGGTTCTGCAATCAATCTGAACGTTGGTTGCGACTCGACCCAGACATTCACTTTCAATACCAACAATACCTGTACCTTTGTGAATTTTTCATGCCTGGCGCAAAAAACAACCGGCAACTGGTCGCTTACTGCAAACCGGCTTTTCATCAATTCAGATATGACTTGTAAGGATACCACAGGCAATGTTAACAAGGAAGTAAAATCAAGACAGCCTTTTACCAATGCGCAGATAGCAACGCTTGGGGTTTATTCGCTGGTACTACAAACCGGCGATGTACAGCCAAATTATTCACCAACCTCAAAACGGAGAATTATGCGGTACGGATTTATCAAGCAAAAAAGAGTATCACAATAAGTAAACCTTTATATTTGGATTATGATACATGTAATTTGTTATAATAAAATTACCAGCAACATAAAACAAATCCCTATAAATAAACATTTACAGGTAACATCATCACCTTTGAAAAGCCCCAAATTTTAATGAAGAAACGAATTGCCATTTTTGCTTCAGGTTCCGGGTCAAATGCCCAAAAGTTAATGGAGCATTTTAAACGCAATGCCGATGCCGAAGTAGTGCTGATACTCACCAATAACCCTCAGGCTTATGTATTACAGCGGGCCGACAATTTTGAAGTGCCATCGCACATATTTACCAGGCATGAATTTTTTGACACCGACGATGTGATCAGGCTGCTTAAAAACCTGCAGGTTGACCTTATTGTACTGGCAGGCTTTTTATGGCTGGTACCCGCGTCATTACTAAAAGCTTTCCCTAACAAGATCATAAACCTTCACCCATCCCTGCTACCCAAGTATGGCGGTAAAGGCATGTATGGGGATAACGTGCATAAAGCTATTCTGGAGGCCGGTGAAGAGGAAGGCGGCATCACTATACATTTTGTAAATGAACAATTTGATGAAGGCGAGATCATTCACCAATCTAAATTCAGGATTGAACCGGGCGATAACCTCGAGATGATCAAATTTAAAGGTCAGCAGCTGGAGCACCACCATTTTCCAAAAGTGGTAGAGGCTTTGCTAAAGAAGATGAAAAGTTAACCGCTGATTTTTTTTGATGTCGTTGATTTCGTTGATTTTCTGAACCATGATCTTCCTGATTTCAGGATTTCCTGATTCTTTGTTAAATCATTATTTAAAATTCGACATTCAGTGTTCGATATTATTTTTCATCTCTAAAAACTCGTGCTTAATGATACGCCATAGGTACGCGGGTTGCCTAAGTGCGATGCACCAAAGTCATAGGCATAGTCCATATATTTTTTATTGGCGATATTACTTTCCCAGAAAAACAGGCTGAAGTTTTTGGTATCGACACCCAGCCTGGCATTAAACTTACTATAGGCTTTTTGTTTAATCTGGTTAGCGAGGTCAAAATACTGATCGCCAAGGTAGCGCCATTCGCCGCGGGCCACCAGCTTTACTTTTTGAGGGCCGCCCAGGTCATAGCTATATTGTGCAGCCAGCATGGATGTAATATCAGGCGTGTAGATCTGGTGGTTGCCTTTCAAATCCACAATCTGCCCGTTACTACCTATGGACAGGCTGGTATAGCGGGCATGGGTATATCCAAAATTATAATCCAAGGCCAGGCCTTTTACCGGCGTGGCGCTCAGCTCCAGCTCGGCGCCTTTGCTGCTTAGCTTGCCTGCATTTTTGGTAATGGTAATAGCATCGGGCAATACCAGTGTAGGTACCTGAGCGTTGGTTACCCGGGTATAAAACGCGGTAATATTCACGCGCAGTTTATTATCTAAAAAATTATTCTTTGATCCTATTTCATAGTTATTGCTGTACTCGGGCTTAAAGGTATACAGCGGCGGTTGCGACGGGTCGGATCCCAGCTCGGTGATACCACCAGCCCTAAAACCACGACTGTAACTGGCATATAGGTTGTTATTAGCCGAAAGATGATAAGCCACACTCAGCTTTGGCGAAAAGGCGTTAAAGTTGGCTTTCGATGAGGTATCCGACCGGGTCACTATCGCCGCTTGTCCGTCGGGCTGAAATTCGCCCAGTATGCTTTCTTTTTTATGCTCATGATCATAACGCAGCCCGGCAGTGATATCAAACTCCGGACTTATAGTATACGTGGCCTGGCCGTAAACGGCTACGCCCAGGTTACGATCGGTATTGGTGTTGATGCTGGTAAAATCGGTCATGGGTGAACCTCCGGCTGCTGCGTCGGCACCAAAATGGGTACCCTGGCGGTTAGGTGCATAATGATAAAAACCATAGGCGCCGGCTGTCCATTTCAATGCCGAAGTTAAGGAAGCGGGTGAAGTAAACCTGAATTCCTGTATCCCGGTTTTCACCTTGTTCCAGTCGCCACCATAATTATTAATGATCGAGATGCCGTCAATAGGCGAAAAATCCCCGTCGATAGGCGTGGTATAATACCGGTTATTAACCTGATATGACGACTGGGAAGTAAAGTTAAAATCTCGCCCCGCATAGCTAACAGCCAGTGAGGATTGAAAAGTATTATCGATCATTCTGGTAGTAGCATCCTGATCAACCTTAAACGGATTGGCCAGGGCATCGGCCGGTGAACCCGCCAGCGGGAAAGCGCCGTTATTGCGGTTGTTATAATTTTTAACATTTAAGGTGAGGGCCAGTTTGGAGGTAGCCAGGAATTTGAGGTAATAATTCCCTAAAAAGAAATGCTGCTTATCAAAATGGGTGTTGTTAAACGTATTGGTATAAAAACCGTTGAAACCAGAGTAAACACCCGCAACGCCTAAAAATAACCGGTCTTTAATAAGCGGTGCACGCAAGCCCAGGGTATAGCGTTGCTGCCCGTAATTGCCAAAATCGAGCCCGGCAAAACCGCTTAGGGTGTTGGAGGGTTGTTTGGTGATGATATTGATAACCCCACCTGTAGCATTACGACCATAAAGTGTTCCCTGGGGGCCGCGTAAAACTTCTATCCTTTCCACATCCAGCAATTGGGGGATATAAGTATCGAGGCCGTACTGGTTTACGCCATCTACATAGGTAGCTACCGCAGGGTCATATGAAGTAGTCACAATGCCCCTGATGCCGCTCACGGTGCGGTTATCACCGGGCCCGGCCGAGTTAAGGTTGGGGGCAATGGCTGTCAGATCTTTAAGATCCCACAGGCGGTAATCGCGTATCTGTTTTGCCGTTAAGGTAGAAATACTGATAGGCACCCGCTGTGCGTCTTCCTCATATTTTTGGGCGGTTACGGTAACCTCATCCAGTTGGTTGGCTGCATCTTTTAAGGAGATATCAACAGTTTGCTTGCCGCCGCCAATTTTAACTTCCTGGTTTTTAGCAGCATAACCTACTGCGCTGATGTGCAGGGTATAGGTACCGGCATCCAGGTTACTGAATAC
This sequence comes from Mucilaginibacter sp. 22184, assembly GCF_052045695.1. Classification (NCBI taxonomy): domain Bacteria; kingdom Pseudomonadati; phylum Bacteroidota; class Sphingobacteriia; order Sphingobacteriales; family Sphingobacteriaceae; genus Mucilaginibacter; species Mucilaginibacter sp. 22184. The sequence continues at coordinate 172,570 of NZ_JBQEPI010000012.1, read as the reverse complement.
AAACTTTCCGTTTTTATCGGCATTAGTATGATAATTGGTATTGAGCAGGTAAACCGAAGCACCGGCAATAGCCTGCCTTTTATCATCAGTCACAGTACCCGATAAATTGGGGCGGGTTTGGCTTTTTACAGTAACAGCAAACAGGAACAGTACTAATAAAGTAAATATTGTTTTCATCGTAAAGGCAGCAATTGGCAGGTGTCAGAAACACACATTGATATATTTTCCAATTATAATAAAACGCTTTGCATGTTGGAGGCGAGGAAGAGAAATATTACTAAAATGTGTTTAAAGATGAGGAATGATCTTGCTTTTCGTAGGCCAGAGGCCAGGGAATAGTGGTCACCCGGTTGGAGCCGGGCAACGGCTAAAAAGTGGGTTTACATGGTTTACACTTTTTAAGGTTAACATTTATTTAAAATGTTGATAATCAGAAAATTATTTAAATTTTATCATCAAAAAGTGGGTTTACATGTAAACCCACTTTTTACCAAAATCTATCGGTACTAACCGAGCTTGCTTATTTGACCTGGACTTAAAACTCCCGGCTCAGTACTTCTGGCTTAACAATTACTCATTCTTCATATACTTATCAATCCCTTCGGCAGGCTTCCAATTACTCCTTGGTTCAAAGTAATGCCATAGCAGGGCCGATACCTTTTTGATGAGCATGCTGGCTTCATTGTCGGGTACCCAGCGCTGGTCGGTATTATGATTGGTCATGATAGCAAATACGTAATCGCCATGCGGGGCGCTCACCAATACCGTTTCTGATTTGGCGGCATCAACGGCGCCTTGTTTGGATATGGTTTGTATATAGGGAGGTATCTGCGACAGTGCTTTCTCGTCCCAATAAATACGCGCCATGTTACGGCTCATGCGCTCGCTGGCGGCAGCGCTCACCGCTTTACCCTGTCTGATCATGGTGAACAGGCGGCACATTTCAAACGGCGTGCTTACCCCCCAGCCGTAAATGCTGCGGATAGCTTCGCGGCCTGGTACGCGCGAATTCACCCGCATAACCTTAAACCCGTTTTGCTGTAGCCAGTTATTGATATATTCGCCGCCCACCAGCTTTTGCAGCCAGGTGCTGGCCGTATTATCGCTCATGGTGATCATGAGCAGGGCTACTTTGCTCAATTGTATGGTGTCTTTATCTTTAAAGGAGCCCAGGATATCTTCGCCTCTGTATAACAATGAATCGCGGTAAACCAGTTTCTGGTTGTATTGCAGTTCGCCTTTTTCAATTTTATCCATCAAACCACATTGAATACTCACCTTGATCATGCTGGCCGTTGGGAACAAGGTATCGGCATTAATAGCTGCCGTTTTTCCTGTTTTAAGGTTTTGCACATAAATGCCTACCTGACCGTGAAAGCCCTTCACCGCATCGTTAAGTTGTTGTGTAAGCTTACGATCGGTTTGCACAAAGGCGGTTGAAGTGACAGCAAGTAAAAGTATAAGTAGTTTAAGCTTCATGAGGGATGGTTGTAATAAAAACCAATTTAAATAAATTTTGTAAATTTGATTATGCAAATTCAGGTTGACATAGGTTTTGAGAATTTGATTAAGATCGTAAAGCAGCTCCCTAAAGATCAGTTATTAAGATTTAAAAAGGAGCTGGAAAAAGAATCTGCAGAAGATACTCCACAAAAAGATCTAAGGTCATTTCTATTGGATGCCCCGGTTTTTACCGACGAGCAAGTTGCAACTATTGAACAAACCCGCAAAGAGATTGATAAATGGCGGACAAAGTAATGTTCACCAACTCAAATATTCGTATCTTTATCTATGGATATTCAAAAAGTTATCAATATCGATAAGGATATTTTAGGTGGACAGCCGGTTTTTACAGGAACGCGCGTTCCTGTTGAATCTCTTTTTGACCACCTGGAGGCAGGCGTTTCTTTAGATGACTTTTTAGGTGATTTTCCTTCTGTAACCAAAGAACAAGCTGTTGCTTTATTGGATCTTGCTAATAAGATCATCACTTCAAAAGACATTGTCAAACTCTATGAAGCTGTTGCTTGATGAAAATCTGCCAAAGAAACTCAAACTTGATTTTACTGAACATGAAATTTATACCGTAACAGACAAAGGATGGAACGGGGTAAAAAATGGCGCCTTGTTGAAACTTTTGGTGCAGGAAAATTTTGATGCGTTGTTAACCTTTGATAAAAATTTACAGCATCAACAAAATTTCAAACATTACACGATCAGAGTATTTGTGCTTTTTGCACCAATTAATACTTACCAGGAGTTAACAAAACTTACTCCCCTCGTAAAAAAACATATCAAAAGCAGCAACCCAGGACCGGTCATAGTTGTATCTTAAAAAAGATACAAACGTTTATATCTTTGTATTACCTATGATATACCTCCGCTGGCTTTTATTCCCTTTCTCGTTATTGTATGGCCTGGTGGTGCTTATCCGCAACTGGTGCTACAATGTGGGTATATTGAAAAGTAGGGAATTTGATCTGCCGGTGATAGCGGTGGGTAACCTGGATGTAGGCGGCGCAGGCAAAAGCCCGATGACAGAATACCTGATCCGTTTGCTGAAAGGCAACCACAAACTGGCTACCCTGAGCCGGGGTTATGGTCGCAAAACAGAAGGATTTCTGTTGGCAAATAACCCTGCAGATGCTGCAACGGTAGGCGATGAACCTGCTCAATTTAAAAACAAATTCCCCCATGTTACCGTGGCCGTGGCCGAAAAACGGGTGGAAGGGATTGAGCAATTACAATCATCACACGATCTCATTATTCTGGATGATGCCTACCAGCACCGGGCCGTGAAACCCGGGTTCAGCATTTTGCTGTTTGATTATAATCGCATCCGCGAGCCTCGTTTACTATTGCCCGCGGGTAACCTGCGTGAACCTTTCGCCGGGCGCAAACGTGCCGATTTTATCGTGATCAGTAAATGCCCGGCCGTTTTGAGCGAGGAGAAACAAGCAGCCGCTATAAAGAGAGTAAATCCATTGACACACCAAAACGTTTTTTTCACATCGATAAGCTATTTGCCTCTTCAGGATATGGACGGCAAAGCTACCGATACGGTGATAGATGCTAACACAACCATATTCCTGCTTACGGGGATAGCCAATGCCTATCCTTTACTGGAACATTTAAAAAAACAAACTCAGCACATTATCCATCATAAATATCCCGATCATCACCAGTTTAGCTTAAAAAATATCAGTAAACTTGCCGATGATTTTTTGGCCTGCACTGCACAAAAAAAACTGATCATCACAACAGAAAAGGACGCGCAGCGTTTAGGGGAACAGGATCTGCAGCAGGTGGTGAAAAAACTTAATATTTTGGTATTGCCCATAGGCATTGAGTTTTTAAATAACCAACAAAAACAGTTTGATAAATTAGTAACAGATTATGTTAGAAAATATTCAAAGCACAGCCCAATACATTAAAAACCGCATTGGCGATTTTGAACCCGAAATAGGCATTATTTTAGGTACCGGTCTTGGCGGCCTGGTAAAAGAAATAGAGGTTGAAAAACAACTGATGTACTCCAACATTCCCGATTTTCCGATCTCGACGCTGGAGTTTCATTCGGGTAAATTGATTTTTGGGACGCTGGCCGGTAAAAAGGTAGTGGCCATGCAGGGTCGTTTACATTATTACGAAGGTTACAGCATGCAACAGATCACTTTCCCGGTAAGGGTGATGAAATACCTGGGTATTAAATCGCTGTATGTTTCAAACGCCAGCGGCTCGCTTAATCCGGAGTTTAAAAAAGGCGAACTGATGATCATAGCCGATCATATTAATCTGCAGCCACATAACCCTTTGGTTGGGCGTAATGACAATGAGCTGGGTCCCCGTTTTCCGGATATGAGCCAGCCCTATCAGCGTACGTTGATAGATAAAGCATTAACAATAGCCAAAGCCAACAATATTATTTGCCATAAAGGAGTTTATGTAGCTGTTACCGGGCCAAACCTGGAAACCAAGGCAGAATACAACTATTTAAGAATTATTGGCGGTGATGCCGTTGGCATGAGCACCGTACCCGAAGTTATAGTGGCCAACCATATGGGTTTGCCTGTATTCGCGATATCGGTATTAACCGATGAAGGTTTTACTGATGTGCTTGAACCGGTAGTTGTTGAAGATATTATAAAAATTGCCGAAGAGGCCGAACCCAAACTAACACTGATACTTAAAGAACTGATAGCCGGTAATTAGAATCAAGAGATAAGAATCAAGAGGTAAGAGTCAAGAAAAGAGTTTTTAAAGTGAATAAAAGAAAATATTTCAACAGGGCATTACAGCATCATCGTTTACATGAGGAGGCTTTTGTCTTGATTCCTGATGCTAATATCTTGACTCTAACACCACGTAGGCCGCTCAAATATATTTTATTGTTCCTGCTGTGCCTATCGGTACATAGCGCTTTTGCGCAATACAACCAAACCGGCCGGCAACGTCCCTTACCTACCCGGGACACCATCAAACAAACCAGGGCGGTGAGCGATGACGAGTTATTGGATAGTCTGCGTAAAAAGGAAGAGAATAAGCACGACTCTGTTATTTACACTTCAAAATTTATTCGTGTAACCAACGAAAAGATGCTTAACGATAGTACCCAGACATTTGCTATCGATACAGGTATCAGTCGTTTTGAGTATTACAGCCCGCTGCTTGATCCCCGGAACCCACGCATACACCTGGGTTATACCGGGCTTGCGCAAAGGAGCCTCTTGTTTGAACCCTCTAAAACCATTGGGTTTGATGTAGGCCTGCACGCTCTTGATATTTATACCATTCAACCGCAGGATATCAATTATTACAATACCCGGGTAGCCTACTCCAACCTATCGCTTTTTAACGGATTTGGCAGTTCGGCCGAACAGATATTTAAGGTAATCCATACCCAAAATATTAAACCCAACTGGAATGTGGGCTTTAATTTAAATTTTAACGGATCCAAAGGTTATTATAGCAGCAGCAGTGTGTTGGGGCAAAACGTAAGCGGTTTAAACGCGGCCATATTTACCTGGTACGAGTCGAAAAGCAAGCGTTATAATTTGTTGGCAAACGCCACGTTTAACAACCTGAAAGCCCCCGAAACCGGATCCATATTAAATGATTCAGTTTTTACAAGCGCTCCGGGCTCCGTATTCTTTAAAGCGAACGCCCCCGTCCGTTTACCCAACAGCTACGAGAACTGGAACGACAAAGGCTTATATATTAAACAGTTTTACTACCTGGGCCGTATTGACAGTTTGAATAAGGGTAAAGAGAATTCCAAGGTTTTACCTACACAGCGTGTGGCACATACGCTCAACATTAAAAGTGGCAGGTATAACTATATCGAAAGCGGCGTTGATACTTATAACGTATTTCCAGATTATTACTACAGCAATAATCGCTCGCGCGATTCGACGGTATATACACACATTCAGAATGAGTTTTCGTATAGCTTTTACCTGCGCAGCAAATCGGTTAAGTTTGTTAAGAACGAATTAAAACTTGACCTGGGACTGGTACACGATTTTTGGCATTACGCCCAATTTGTGAGCGATACCGCCCTGAACCAGTATGGAGCCAAATACCTTCACCAGGATAAGGTACAAAACACTACTTTTCAGGATATTACCCTTAAGGCCAAATTGGGTTACCGTTTTAGCGATCGTATAGGTTTAGATGCCGATTTCAGGCAGATAGTACAGGGCCGCGATTTTGGCAACTATTTGTACGATGCCAAACTCAACCTGGCCGGAGGAGGCAGGGTAGGTAAAGTTATTTTAGAAGCCTATACCCAAAATAGTTCGCCACCACTGGTGTATACCAACTGGATATCCAATCATTATATTTTCCACAATGATTTCAGCAATCAAAAAACAACCAGTTTATCCTTCAATTACATTAATGCCCCCTTACAGTTTGATGTAAAGGTGGAGTATTTTTTACTATCTAATTACCTGTACTTTACCGCGCAGGATGGTGGTAACGACGCGCACCCGACACAACTCAGCAGCGATATTAACTTATTGAAGATAAGCGTTGGCAAAAGTTTACAATGGCGCAATCTGCATTTTGATAATTTTGTGGTTTATCAAAAAACCGACTATCAATCAACCCTGCGCACACCGGAGATATATACATACAGTAACCTGTATCTCACCAAAACATTTTTCAACGTACTGCAATCGGCGTTTGGGGTAAGCGTGCGTTATAATTCAGAATATGTGGCGCCATCGTACGCGGTTGGTTTAGGCCAGTTTTATAACGGACCAAATGTTACCTTCTCATCGTATCCGGTAGCATCCGTATATTTCAAGGCCACCTTGCAACGTACCAATTTATTCCTGATGTATGATTATGCCAACCAGGGCCTGTCAAGCAAGGGATATTACACCGTGAACAGATACCCACAACAGGACCGCCTCCTCAAATTCGGTGTAAGCTGGACGTTTTATAACTAGAGTGTGAGAGCCAGTGTTAGTGCGGGAGCGTTGTTTTTAAAAACAGAAGAGATCCTTGTTTTTCAATTGAACAACGAGATCTTCTTCACACCCATGCCCCGCTCTCACACCCCACACTCACTCCAATAATCAAGTTTTCTGTTTCTTCTTTTTGGCTGCCGGGAACAATACGTTGTTTAAGATCAGTCGATAACCTGGCGAATTGGGGTGCAGTTTCAAGTCGGTTGGTGGGTCACCTACCGCGTGCTGGTAATCCTCAGGGTCATGACCGCCGTAGAATGTCCATTGCCCTTTACCGTATTCGCCGTGGATGTAGCGGGCTTCGTTAGCGGTTTTCATTTCGCCCATAATGGTTACACCGGGCTTCAGCATGCTTTTGTTAAAAGCGGTGGTTAATCCCATAAAACCCTTGATCACCTTATCATGATCCTGCGTAAGCATACTGGGTACCACATCCCACTTGGCCGAAAAATCAAACAGCGTAAAAAAATCACGCGTCCGATCAATCTGGCGGGTACTGGTTACATCAATATTGCTAAACTGGTGCGATATAGGGTTCATATCCAGTGCAAAGTTCTGAAAAGCGAAGGTTTGCGTAAAATCCAGTTTCGACTGCGCGTCCGGGTCTGCCGGATCGCCATCAAACATACTTTCGCAGATATCGGTATTGGCCGCGGCCAGGGCAATATCAAAAGTATCGGTACCCGAGCACATCGCAAACAAGAAGCCCCCGCCCGCACAAAAATCACGGATATTTTTGGCAACAGCCAGTTTCATTTTGGATACCTTTTTAAACCCCAGTTTGTGGGCCAGCTCTTCCTGCCCTTTCATATCATCAATATACCATTGGGCAAACCGGTAAGCACCATAAAATTTGCTGTACTGCCCTGTAAAATCCTCATGGTGCAGGTGCAGCCAGTCGTACTTAGGCAAATCACCCCGAATTACTTCTTCGTCGTAAACCACGTCATAGGGTATTTCTGCATATTTCAGCACCAGGGTAACGGCATCATCCCAGGGCATTTTGCTCTTTGGCGAGTACACCGCCATTTTGGGTGCTTTTTCTAATTTGATCACATCCATGTTCACCGAGGGATCGCTTACTTCGGTCAGTATTTCGCTTACTTTGGCATCAGCCAGTACCTGGTAACTTACACCACGTACCTTACACTCCTCTTCAATCTTCTGATCGTACTTCATCATAAAGCTGCCGCCGCGATAGTTCAGCAACCAATCCACCTCTTCGCCATTCTTCAGCGTCCAGAAAGCAATGCCGTATGATTTGAGGTGATCCTTCTGTTCATCATCCATCGGGAGCAGGATTGAAGCAGCCCGAGTAAGAAAAGGCAAAAGGCAAAAGGCAAAAGCAAAAAGGTATTTAAAATACTTCATTTTCAAATTTAACGAATAAACACAGAATGTATTACGGTTGGTAAAAAATGAAATGAGAACACCTTTCTCCTTTTGCCTTTCACCTCTCTAAAATCCTTTTCCCTTTCAGCTCAAAATTATTACCTTTGCCAACTGTTTTCCAAAAAACAAATAAAATGAGCAAAGCAATTATCAAAACCGAAAAGGGCGATATGACTGTTGAGTTTTTCGACAAAGATGCCCCAAATACTGTTGCTAACTTTCGAAAATTAGCGAAATCAAAATTTTATGACAACGTGACCTTTCACCGCGTTATCCCGAACTTTGTGATTCAAGGCGGTGACCCAACCGGTACAGGTGCTGGTGGCCCGGGTTACAAAATTGATTGCGAATTAACCGGTGACAACCAATATCATGACCGTGGCGTGCTTTCAATGGCTCACGCTGGCCGTAACACCGGTGGTTCACAGTTTTTCATTTGCCACAGCCGCGATAATACTGCTCACCTGGATCGTAACCATACCGTTTTTGGTAAAGTTGTTGAAAACGTTGAAGTGGTTGATGCTATCCGTCAGGGCGATAAAATTTTAACTATCGAAGTAATAGAAGACTAATTAATAAAGAGTTGGGAGTTTTGAGTGATGAGTTTAACACCTCACTCAAAACCCAATACTCAAAACTCACAACTGATAAAACAAATGAATTTACAAGGAATTGTAGCCGTATCGGGCAAACCGGGTTTATGGAAAGCCCTGGCACAAAACAAAAATGGTTATGTGCTGGAAAGCCTTGATGCGCAAAAAACCAAACTGATAGCCAATCTGTCAACCGCTAAGTTAGCGGCGCTAAGCGAGATCACCATTTTTGGAGTTGATGATGATATTAAACTGACTGATGTTTTTGAGCAGATGAAAGGCGCTGCCAACATCCCGGACGCTAAAGCCGACGGTAAAAAATTACGGGAGTTCTTTTTTGAAGTAGCTCCTGATCATGACGAAGAGAAAGTTTATGCCTCCGACATGAAAAAAGTGATATCATGGTTTCAACTGTTAAAAGATCTGCCACTTTTTAACGAGCCAGACCCCACCGTTGCACCGGCAGAAGCTGCTGCTCCGGCTGTTGAAGCTCCTGTTGCCGTTGAAGAAGTTGCCGAACCGGCACCAGCTGCAGCAACAAAGGCAAAAGCTAAAAAAGCTCCAGCCAAGAAAGCATAAGCTATACGCTTTAAAATAACAACGCCCCGGTAATAATTATTGGGGCGTTGCTGTTTTACAATACTTTATTCAATATTCTTCATCACGTCATTGCGAGGAGTAACGAAACGGCCAACCGACCGAAGGGAGCTCATTAATACCTTGAGAAAACAATAACGCATTAATAATCCCCGATTTGTAGAGCCGCTCTGTAGTTAGGGATTGCTCAATGACGTGTTGTTTTATTGTACCTACGCGTCCACCGCATCATACACAATAACCTTTTCCCACAGGTGACCACAATTTTTAATAAATTCCAGGTGTATGGGATGGGTTTGGTAGGTGGCTTGTCCGGCCAGGTCGCTAAAGAACATCAGCTCGGATACTGCCCAACTATTATCTACCACGTCGCGTTTTTCGGTGCTGGCTACAACGCCTACTTTGAGTTTCTTGATGGTTTCAATTTTGGCGAGGGTTTTTACTCCTGCTACGAGCTTGTCACGGTCCTCAATTGAACCAGGATTCTTAAGCCAGAAAAATACATGGTGAACTACCGGAAATTCGTCTTTTTGATACGCTGATAATGTCATTGCTGAGGTTGCTACGGTTCCGGCAGCCAAAGCTGCCGTAGTGGTTATAAATTTGCGTCTGTTGGTTTTCATGGCAGATTAAATAATGGCCTTAAATTAGCAAGAATTATTTACTTCGCCAGTATTAAAAGGAAGGCCTGTCATCCTGAGCTTGTCGAAGGATCGCGCGGATAGGCCTGCCCGCCATGCTTCGGCAGGCTCAGCATAACAGGCCTATCAATTTAAAATTCAGGATACCAAATACCCCTCCAATTGGTAGGCAAAATGTTAGGCAAAACATGCCCCGCCTCTAAGGTTGATACATCCACATTTTCAATTACTTTCTTTATAGGAGCTAAAGGGGTGTTTTTAAATACCTCCGTACTTAACAAAAAGAGCGCATCTTCATAATTATATGCGGTTATACCACATCCCAAACCTAATCCACCAGGAAGCTCCCTACAATGGTTGTATTGAAATTCGAACCAATATCTTATCAGCATAATCTCTGAAGAATAATATTAGTTACTTGAGCGCTCTGTAAATCGGGGATTGCCACGTCGTTCCTTCTCGCAATGACGCGAAGAAGATGGATAATTCATCTCTTACAAGCACTCCAGTTGTTTGCACTTTTCGTCGGCAAACTCAGGTTCAAAGGTGCTGTGGTTTATATCAAGATGTTCCAGGCGGTGGCGCAGGTCGTGTTTAATATTATCAAACTCGGCCATGGCTTCCGGTTTGATCACCAGGTGGGCGGTCAGCGCGTTTTCGGTAGTGCTCAGCGCCCATACGTGCATGTGGTGCACATCAACCACGCCTTTACCTTTCATCAGCTCGGCTTTGATTTTTTCCAGGTCCATTTCGGCAGGCACGCCATCCATTTCCAGGCGCAGGCTATCTTTAAGCAGGCTCCAGGTGCCACGTAATATCACAATGCCTATAATTACGCTCACTACGCTATCAATCCAATAGATCTTGGTGAAATAGATGATCAAACCAGATATCACTACCCCAAATGAAACTATGGCATCAACCGCCATATGCAGGTAGGCGCCTTTTACGTTCAGATCTTTATCCTTATCCTTTACAAAAAGCCATGCAGTAAAGCCATTAATGGCAATACCAATAAAAGCCACCCAGGCCATTGTACCGCCCGATACTACTTCGGGGTTCAGGAAACGTACCACGGCTTCATACAAAATAAAACCAACCGCCACAAACAGGATCAGCGCGTTAAAAAACGATACGATGATGGTAGACCGTTTATAGCCATATGTGTATTTACTATTGGCACTTACTTTAGTGAGCTTAAAGGCCAGAAGCGCCAGGGCTAATGAGGCCACATCGCTCAGGTTATGACCGGCATCGGTTAATAACGATAACGAATGCGTTGTTAAGCCAGCTATTACCTCAACTACTATAAAAATGGAATTCAAAAGGATGCCCACGATAAACGCGGTATTCAAATGATCCAGTTTGGGAGCATGGTCATGATGATGATGACCTGCATGTGAATGATCGTGACCTGCTGACATACAACAAAGATAGGATTTTTGATGTGCAGATATGCAAATATCAGCTATGCAGATTTTTGTCTTAATCAGAAGTTCACAATTGGAAAAAAATGTGCATGGTTTGTCTGAACCGTGATTTATCAGATTAAAGGATTACCACGATTTTTTTAATAATCCCTTAATCCTAAAATCCTATGAATCATGGTTCAGACAAAATCATTCATGATGATAAGGCTCCCCTTTAATAATGGTATAAGCGCGGTAAAGCTGCTCTACAAAAAACAAACGTACCATCTGATGAGAAAAAGTCATGCGCGACAGCGATATTTTATCATTGGCCCGCTGATAAACGGATTGATCAAAACCATAAGGGCCGCCGATAACAAATATCATATTGGCCGATGAGCTGATCTCTTTTTTATTGATATATGCAGCAAACTGGGTTGATGAATATTCACTGCCCTTTTCATCCAGTAAAATGAGATAGTCGAGCGGGGTTACCTTTTTGAGTATCAGCTCGGCTTCTTTGGCCTTCTGTTGTTCGGCACTGAGGGCTTTGGTGTTTTTCAGTTCGTTAATTTCAACCAATTCCAGTTTGGTGTAATGCTTCAGGCGCTTTACATACTTGTCGATACCTTCTTTTAAATAAGCATCTTCGGTTTTACCAACTGTTAAAAAAGTGATCTTCATATATTGAACAAATAAACGTTTATTTAAAATATATGTGTTTATTTAGCCACAATTTTTTTAACACCAATTATGCAACAGGATATTATTAACGATTATGAGCAACGTGCTGCCGCGGCCGGTCAGGAAGCCGGTAAATATAAAAAACTGGCCAATACCTACTCCCTGTTGCGGCTCAGTATCTTCGCGCTTATTGTAGTGGCTATCTGTATTGCTGTACAGTTTGATAATTTTAGTATTGTAGCCGTTGCGTTTGTGGTACTTGTTTTCGCTTTTGCCTGGCTGGTGTCGCGCCAAAGCAAGTATGAGCGCCAGAAACAATATTTTGAGGACCTGCAAAAGGTGAATCTTAACGAGATCGATAACATATTAACCCATGCCAGTATTTATAACGATGGCACCCGGTTTGGCAACGAGAAACACTATTACACGGCTGATCTGGACATTTTTGGCAATGCCTCCCTTTATCAACTGGTAAACCGTACGGCTACATCAACCGGCAATAATAAGCTGGCACAATGGTTTGATAAGCCATCACCCAAAGAGGTTATCCTGCAACGCCAGACTGCCGTACAGGAGATCGCCGCGAAAAACAACTGGAAACTGGATATCCAAACCCGGTTGTTATTTGCCCTGAAACAGGATGCGAACCAGCTACCCAATCTTTTTAAATACCTGCACATGCCACTAAATATGCCGGGCGAAAAATGGCTCGACCGTTATACCAGGATAGCGCCGTACCTGTTCACCGGGCTTTTAGTGTTGGCCTGGTTTTTCCCCATAGTAAGGCTAGTGGCGGTTTTGGTGGGCGTCATCAATATGGGCCTGGTTTTTTCCAAAGCCATGTACATCACCAAGGCCGATCTGATAGCAGGTAAGATAGGCAATACCCTGGCCAATTATGCCGATGTTTTTGAACGCATTGAAGATGAAAAATGGCAGGCTGCGTATAACACTCACCTGGCTGAGCAACTTAAAACCGGACAAATATCCAACAAAATAAAAGAATTAGCCACACTGATCAATAAGCTCAATTACCATTTGAATATGATCATAGCCTTTGTGCTTAATTTATTCTTTTTATGGGATATACGCCAGGTTATAGCCATTGAGAACTGGAAACGCCAGAATAATGAAAGCCTGGAAGTTGCCTTTGACGTAATTGCCGAATTTGAGGCGCTATTGAGTTTAGCCGGACTGGCCATCAACTACCCGGAATGGAATTTCCCACTAATTGATGACCGTGATGCGTATACGCTATCTGCACAGGGCCTGGCCCATCCGCTTATTAACGTAAACAAGCGCATCGCCAATGACTATGAATTGAATGATGCCTTTAAGGTAGATATCATTACGGGATCAAACATGGCTGGTAAGAGTACTTTTTTGCGCACCATTGGTATTAATACTATACTGGCTCTTTGCGGTGCACCAGTATGTGCCAAAAGCATGCAGGTATCGGTTATTACCATCATTAGCTATATGCGCATTAAAGATTCGCTGAACGAAAGCACCTCTACTTTTAAGGCCGAGCTCGACCGCCTGCAAATGCTACTGGCCGCGGTGCAAAATGAACCAAAAATATTTTTCCTGATAGATGAAATGCTGAGGGGCACCAACTCAGTTGATAAATACCTGGGCTCAAAAGCGGTCATTGAACAGTTAATAGCTAAAAAAGCGGTAGGTATGGTAGCCACACACGATCTGCAGATTGCCCAGCTGGAAACCAAATACCCCGATTATGTACGCAATTTTTATTTTGATATCCAGGTTAAAGACGGCGAAATGCTGTTTGATTACAAGATCAAACATGGCGAGTGTAAAACTTTTAATGCTTCGCTGCTGCTAAAGCAGATAGGTATCAATGTAGAAGCAGAGGAATAGATGCAGGGGCTACTGATAAAACTACCGTCATTGCGAGCGTAGCGTGGCAATCCCCGATTAGCAGAGCCGCTCTGTATAGTTTGGGATTGCCACGCTACGCTCGCAATGACGTGATGGGTTACAAACAAAGAAAGCCCCCGATTAATCGGGGGCTTTCTTTGTTTTAAAAAAGTCTTCATTCTTGATTCTAACTTCTTGACTCCAGCATCTTATCTGCCGCCTGGGCCACCCTGGCCTCCGCTTTGATCACCTTGTTTCTGGTCGTCGTTATTAACGCCTTTTTTCTGTTGATTAGGGTTGCTGAAGGTAGTTTTACCAAAGCTGTAGCTAAACGTTAAACCAAATGAGCGGAATGGAAATGCCGTTGAGCTGGTTTGGGTAAATGTAGGGCTGCTGATGTTTTGGTCGAAATGTTTATCGCGGGCAAATGGCTGTACAGTATTGAAGCCAACAGCGAGTTTTTTATTCATAAACTGCTTCTTAACACCAAACGCGTAGATGCCAAAGGCCGGGTTTGTACCCTGTATAGTTCTGCGTGACGAGTTATTAAACCCGAACAGCTCCACCAGGAAGTTATGTTCAAACTGGTAAGAAGCGCTGGCGAAAGCGGTGTATTGAAAATAAGTACCCACTTTTGAAGCGCTGCCAGCAAACTGATCAAATATAGTTGGGCTATAAGTATAACCATTGATGCTTGCCCTTATAGTCAACGCTTTTACCGGGCTTACAGATCCAAAGAAACTAGCACCGAATGAATTATTGCGACCAACGTTACGGTAGGTGGTACGTGTACCTCTAACGGTATCACCGCTGATTATTTCGGTAGCTGGCAAGCCTTCGGCGATACCCTCTATCAGGTTATTGGTTCTTTTGTAATAAACCGAAAAGTTCAGTACCGACGATTTGATAAAGGTATTATACCCTAACTCGATAGTTTGCGATACCTCAGGCGCCAGGTTAGGGTTACCTACGCTTTGGTTTTGGATATTGCTGCGATTAATGAACGGATTCAGGAACTGCAGGCTTGGCCTTTGTATACGTTTGCTGTATGATAATTTAATGGTTTGGTTACCAATTTGTTTTTGAACAGTTAAGCTTGGGATATAGGTAGTATAGCTTGAGCTAAACGGCTGCAAATTCTGGAACAGGTTGCTATTGGCATCCTGGAAAGGATTTTGCGGATCGCCTTTAATGCGGGTATTCTCAACACGGCCACCAGCTAATATCGACCAGCTTTTAGGCAGTGTAAAAGTTAACACGGTATAACCAGCATATACATTTTGGGTATAATCATACAAATTGGAGTTCAGTGAATCACGTACTGCGCCATTTCCCAGATCATCCGTATTGAATATATCATAGTTACTGTTAATACGGCGCTGAATAGTTTTACCGCCGGCTTCTATCTTCAACAACTTATTTACCGGCAGGGTATAATCGGCCTGGAAAGTATACTCATTATTTTTACCATTATTATCACCGATTTGGCTTGGGTTCAGCGCGGTGAATAAGTTGGTATAATCTGTAGTAATATTACTGTGGCTCCATTGCCCGGATACGGTCAGCTCTTCACCTTCTTTTTTAAACTTATGCGTATAATCTAAACTCCAGTCGAAACCACCAAAATGGTTATGTGACATGCTTTGGCTTGTATATTGTAGCAAATTGGCATTATTAACACCACTACCATCGATATTAAAACCACCATCATTAAGCCTGAAGGTAGAGTTAATGCTATTAAACGCGTTAAACTCATAACCTACTGTAACAGAACCAATAGCCCCATGCCTTTTTATGCGGCTGGTTGACTTATTAAAGTTATGTGTTATCTCATTGCCATTATCATCTTTCAATACCTGATCAAAGTTAGTGAGTGAAGTTTGCGGCCAGGTTAAGTTACCACCCGCGTTGATGCCTAAACTAAAGCGGTTCTTATTATAGTTTAGATTCATGTTACCGTTATTTTGGCGTGTACCAACACCACCACTTATGGAGCCACTTATACCCGAAACATTTTTTTGTTTAGTGATGATGTTAATTATACCACCAGAACCTTCGGCATCATACTTGGCCGACGGAGAGGTTACCACCTCAATACTTTTTATCTGATCGGCAGGGATGGTTTTTAACACATCTGATAAACTGGCCGATGTAGCGCCAGATGGTTTACCGTTGATCAATACACGTACGTTTTGGTCACCACGTACTGCTACGTTACCGTTGATATCTACCGAAACCATAGGTACTTTCTGCAACACATCTGTAGCATTACCACCCGCGGCGGTAAGGTCTTTTTCGGCATTGTAAACAATTTTATCGATCTTATTTTCGATAAGCGGAGCCTGGCCAACTACGTTAACCTGTGCTAACGCGTGAGCACCCGGAGACAAAAGCACATTGCCCACTTTATTATCCGGCTTTGACGCAGTAGTAACCACCGGATCAATAGTTTTTGCCGGGTAACCGATAAATGATATCACCAGTTTATAACTGCCGGGTTTAACATTATCCAGTTTAAAATTACCTTTCTCATCGGTAACTACACCAGTTATGGGCGATTTACCACCGCTGCGATATAAACCTACTGTAGTGTAATCCATTGGTTTTTTGGTAACCGAATCAATTACGGTACCCGATATACGGCCCGTAGTTGTTGGACCACTTCCCCCCACACCAAACTGGGCCTTTGCCGAAAGCGCAAAACAAAAAAGTGCTATAAGTATGTAAAAACGTTTCATTTATAAGGATTTTCGTAATTGGAGGCGAAAATAGATTAAATGTTACACCCCAAACTTTTATTTTTTTAGGAAAATAGCAATTGTCATGTATATGTTACACTAAGAAGATATTAATTCTGTGTAAACTTTAGTGAAGGAACTTTGTTGGACTGGTATTCCCCCTCCTAACGTCATTGCGAGGAGGAACGACGTGGCAATCCCCTATTTACAGAGCGGCCCTGCTAATTGGGGATTGCCACGCTACGCTCGCAATGACGCGTTTGTTATTAGAAAACCCGTTTTTGCCTAAGGCGAAAACGGGTTTTCTACAGCTTTTATCACTCCCCCTTTAGGGCCGGGGCTTAAACCACCATATTCACAATCCGGCCTTTTACTACGATCACTTTTTTAGGGGCTTTGCCGTCCAGGTATCGTTGTACATCGGCGTTGGCCAACACAAATTCTTCAATAGCTTTTGGTTCAAGGCTTAATGATATATTGAGGTTCATTTTTGTTTTACCGTTGATAGAGATCGGGTAAGCAAACTCGTCCTCAACCAAGTAAGCGCTGTTGAATTTTGGATACGGCGCATAGGATAAACTACCGGCAGGGTTACCTAACAAGGTCCACAATTCCTCACAAATGTGCGGCGCGTATGATGACAATACGATCACCATATCCTGCAAAATGGCGCGGTTGTTACATTTCAGATCGGTGAGCTCGTTTACCGCGATCATAAAGCTGGATACCGAGGTATTGAACGAGAAACGCTCCACATCTTCTTCTACCTTGCGGATGATCTTGTGTAACGATTTTAACTCTGCTTTTGAAGGCTCTGCGTCAGATACGCTAAACTCCCAGGCTTCATTGTGGAACAAACGCCAGAACTTACGCAGGAATTTAAACACGCCTTCGATACCATTGGTATTCCATGGTTTGCTTTGCTCCAATGGGCCCAGGAACATTTCGTACATGCGCAGGGTATCGGCGCCGTAACGGCTGATAATGTCATCCGGGTTAACTACGTTGAACTTGGACTTTGACATTTTTTCAACCTCAACACCACAAATGTATTTGCCGTTTTCCAATATAAAATCAGCTGTTTCAAACTCCGGTCTGAATTTTTTGAACTTTTCCAAATTCAGCACTTCGTTCTCTACAATATTCACATCCACATGTAATGGTGAAGTTTTGTAGTCTTTGATCAATCCATGAGACACGAAAGTGTTGGTTCCACGCCCCTCTTCATCAATTAAACGATATACAAAATTACTACGGCCCTGTATCATCCCTTGATTGATGAGCTTTTTAAAAGGCTCTTCCTCAATTACCAGGTCCAAATCTTTCATAAACTTATTCCAGAAACGGCTGTACAATAAGTGCCCGGTAGCATGCTCGCTGCCGCCGATATATAAGTCGACATCTTTCCAATAAGCTATGGCCTCTTTGGATGCAAATTCCTGATCATTGTGGGCATCCATATAGCGGTACCAGTACCAGCTGCTACCAGCCCAGCCGGGCATGGTGCTCAATTCATATTCGCCTTCTGGATGTTTCCAACCTTCTGCTCTACCTAATGGCGGCTCGCCGGTTTCGGTTGGTAAGTATTTATCCACTTCGGGCAATAACAATGGTAAATGCTGTTCTTCAATTAAATGAGGCAGTCCATCTTTAAAGTATACCGGCACAGGCTCACCCCAGTAACGCTGACGGCCAAATATGGCATCGCGCATTCTGAAGTTTACCTTGGCTTTACCGGCGCCAATGGCTTCCAGTTTGGCTATCACCGCGGCTGTCGCTTCTTTGTAAGCCAGGCCATTCATAAAGTCGGAATTGATATACTTACCTTCTTTGGTTGGGTCGGCTTCGTTTTCAATATTTTGTATGTCGATAATAGGTACTATCGGCAGGTTAAAATGCTTGGCAAATAGATAATCGCGCTGATCGCCCGATGGTACGGCCATTACGGCCCCGGTACCATATCCCGCCAAAACATAATCAGCTATCCATATCGGGATCCTTTCGTTATTCAACGGGTTCAATACGTAGCTACCGGTAAAGGCACCAGATACGGTTTTGGCATCAGCCATCCTGTCCAGCTCCGATTTCTTTTTAGTTTGAGCGATGTAGGCTTCAATATCAGCTTTTTGTTCAGGCGTAGTTAAAGCAGCCACCAATTCATGCTCCGGCGCGATCACCAAAAAGGTAACCCCAAAAATGGTATCCACACGGGTGGTGAAAACTTCTATGAATTCGTGAGTGGTGAGCGATGAGTGGTGAGTGGCTTTCTCAATCGGAAACTTCACACTTGCACCAGTGCTTTTGCCTATCCAGTTGCGCTGCATTTCTTTCAGTGGCTCGGGCCAGTCAATAGTGTCAAGGCCTTGCAATAGGCGTTCGGCATAGGCGGTGATGCGCATGCTCCACTGCATCATTTTCTTTTGTTCTACCGGGTAGCCACCGCGCTCGCTAAAGCCGTCTTTTACCTCATCATTAGCTAACACGGTACCCAAAGCGGCGCACCAGTTTACAGTGCTTTCGCGCAGATAGGTTAAACGGTATTTTAACAGTTCATTTTGCTGTTCGCGGTTGCCCAGGGCCTTCCACTCATCAGCAGTAAAACTTAAAACTTCTTCATCACTTACAGCATTAATACCTGCTGAACCTTTTTGCTCAAAATGTTCTACCAATTTGGCAATGGATTCGGCCTTATCGGCATCCTTATTATACCACGAGTTGAACAGCTGCATAAAGATCCACTGCGTCCATTTATAATAATCGGGCGAGCTGGTACGCACTTCCCGGCTCCAATCAAACGAAAAACCGATCTGATCTAACTGGCGGCGATAAGTAGCAATATTGGCTTCGGTAGTAATAGCAGGGTGCTGACCGGTTTGTATGGCATACTGCTCGGCCGGTAAGCCAAAGCTATCGTAACCCATGGGGTGCAGCACATTAAAACCTTTTAAACGTTTATAGCGTGCAAAAATATCAGAGGCAATATAACCCAGCGGATGGCCCACATGCAGCCCCGCACCCGATGGGTAAGGGAACATATCCAGCACATAATATTTAGGTTTGGCGCTTTTATCTTCAGCTTTAAAGGTTCCGTTCTGGGCCCAAAACTGTTGCCACTTTTGCTCTATATCTTTAAATTGATAGTCCATTTTATTGTTTACACGTATGAGGTTGCGAAATTAAGAAAATACCTATTAGTTTGGTAGTATATTGATGCTTTGTTTGTTATGTTCTGCGGATAATATTCTCCTGGCGATAGTTTTACATTTCATTATCCGCGCAAATTAATTTGCTTTCCCTTTATCTTAATTCATTGATAATAAGTTAAATTTGCACAGAATACCAAACCTTTATTATGAAACAATACTCCAAACTCACCTTTTTATCACTTGCCTGCATCGCTATTACTTACTCGGCTTGTATCAAATCGGCCAATATTAATAACAAAAGCAATCCCAGTACGGTAAGCACCAAAGTGGTAAGCAGCAACGTAGTGATGAACCTTAAACAGATACTATACGGTGAATATGGTTCCTTCAATATTGCTGATGGTGCCAATATGCCCCAAAATATGGATCAAAACCACAAGGGGCGCCTTAAAGTACAATCCACTCAAAGTCCGGATTGCGATTTTAAGATAGATACGGCATTTCAGTTCGGTTTGGATCTGAGCGACACCGCCAAATTCAACATCTGGAACAAGATCAAATATAACGTACAATGCACGGGCGGTACGCTTTCGGGCATCAGTGTGTATGATAGTTTATATGTTACCATTACCTCCAACGATTACATCGCACTAACCAAAAGCGGCGAAACACTCAACATGAAGCTGTTAACACCAGGCAATAAGAACTCGCAGCTATCCATGACCGGCTCTATGAATGTTTATGCCAACTTACAAGCCAAAACAAAAGCAGAAAAAACGAGTATTTCCAGCTATAATTATTCGTTTAACGCGCTCGTTATTGATCCTACAAAAGAGGGGGATATTATCAGCGGCTCGGCCAGCTTTGCCACCAAAGGCAGCGGTGCCGATGGTATGTGGGATTATAAGGGCACTATCCAGTTCATGGGCGGCCACCGGGTAAAAATAGTGATTAACGGTGTTACCTATACTTATGATCTGCAAACGGGGCTCCCGGTATAGCGATTCTTCACCAGGTTCAAAAAATGCAAAAAACCCGCCTAAAAAGCGGGTTTTTCTATGATATATATTTGAGTTTAATCGTATTAATTCTCTGCGTAAACGGGTTTGGCAATACCGTTATCATAAGCTTTCAAGTTCTTTTTCAATAACTTGCGGGCTACGTGGATGCGGGTTTTTACAGTACCGATCGGGATATCCAGGTGATCGGCAATTTCGTGGTATTTATGACCTTCAAAGTACATAGTGAAGGGTACATAATAATCTTCGGGTAAGCGGTCAAGTGCTCTTTTGATGTCGTCCATCACAAATTTCGCCTCGCCTTGATTTTTTGTCGAGCTGTATACCAGGTTTGGAGAAGAGATCTCGTCAGATTTGGTAACAAAAGTGCTCATTTTAACAAAACGGCGATAATTGTTGATGAATGTATTTTTCATGATGGTATACAACCATCCTTTTAAATTAGTACCCTCTTTAAACTTATTGTAATAAGTTATGGCCTTCAACATTGTATCCTGGACAAGGTCGTTAGCATCATCTGCGTCATGAGTAAAATGAAGGGCATAAGACCTTAATGAACTTGCCTGACGTAGTACTAGGGTGTTAAACTCAATCTTTGTCATTTTGTTAAAGTTTTGTATCAACACTTAGGCAACCATGATGCCACTTAAAAATTGTTTTTTTTGCCAAAACTTCAACGAAGGCGATTTTCAATAAAAAACACAACAGTGTAAAAGTTACACTATTAATGCAATCAATACCCTGAAAAACAGAAGATTAAATGAAAGTTTTCAACTAAATGAAAAAGCAATGAAATTTATTTCTGTAACAAGAATGTTATACAGTTAACGTAAAACGAAAGCGAAGTTTTAGTTAGAATAAAATTATTTAACTAATAATATTCACCTCACGTTGTAGCATAACGCCAAATTTAGTGTACACACTGTCTATGATTTGCGACGAAAAACTGTACACTTCGGTTCCGGTGGCACCGCCATGGTTTACCAATACCAGCGCCTGATTTTTCCAGGTACCCGTATTTCCCACCACTTTTCCTTTCCAGCCGCATTGCTCAATGAGCCAGCCTGCCGCCAGTTTAACCAAACCATCACCGCCCGGGTAATTAACCACATCCGGGAATTTTGCCAACAGCGTGCTGAATTCATCCTGGGTGATCAACGGGTTTTTGAAGAAGCTACCGGCGTTACCTATAGTAGATGGATCGGGCAGTTTGGATACCCGGATGTACGATACTACTTCCGAAACATCTTTAATGGTAGGCGCGGTAATACCCCGGTTAGCCAACTCCTGTCCTATGGCACCATACTGCGTGTTGACATTAGGAATAAGCGATAGCTGGAATTTGACCGACACGATAATATATAAACCCTTGAGTTCATTTTTGAATACACTTTCCCGATAACCAAACTGGCAATCGGCCTTGGTAAATATTTTAAAAGTGCCCGTGGCTATTTCAAAAGCGCGGCAGCTTAAAAAGGCATCCTTTAGCTCCACACCATAGGCACCGATGTTTTGAATGGGCGATGCCCCTACCGAACCGGGAATCAGGCTCAGGTTTTCGATACCGGCATATCCGCGAGCCACGCAAAAGTTTACCAGGTCGTTCCACACCTCGCCAGCGCCGGCTTCTACAAAAACATCATTGTGACTAATGCGGTGTTCTATCCCCCTTATATTCATACGGATCACCAGGCCCTCAAAATTGTTCACCAACAGCAGGTTACTACCACCGCCCAATACCAGGCGATCCATTTGCTGCCATTGCGGATCGGCAAACAGTTCAACCAGGTTATCTTCGTGGCTTATCTCCACAAAATAACGGGCATAAGCATCAATGCCAAAAGTGTTGAAGTTTTTAAGGGATACGTTTTCCTGTATTTGCAGCATATTTTTGATGTCAGCTATCGGATGTTCGATGTCGGATTTATTGGGGGCGAATTTCGGAATTTTATTTTATTACTGAACTTATACTAACGAACCACTGAAGTAATGACCCGACGAACAATATAAAAAACTTTTTAAACCCTGAATTTTAACAAATTATTACTCAAAAACGGATCAAAACAGGCCCAAAACAGCTTAAAAATTATTCAAAAACCTCCATTTTAACACTTTTTAACAAATTTTTGATGGGTTTTAAAAACTTTAAAAAGTTTTAAAAAATTGATTGTCAAATAACTAAATAAAAAACAGCCTATTTTTGATCTGTTTTATCCTTAACCAAACAGCCCGGTTCTCTGATTAAAGAGAACCGGGCTGTTGATTGATATAAATATACGAAAATCTGCTGACATTCAAAAAGGAAACTACACTAACCCTAACCGCTTTACAAAACTGTAACTATTAAGCGCTGTTTGATGTCTCCAATTATATTTAAGTAAACCTTCACTTGATAAACTATGCGTCTTATTACAGTCCTGGTTACCATCGTTATCCTTACACAAGCAGTAACCTTAAACGTTTCGGCTCAGTCAATATCTCAAAACTTTGACCGTTATTATAAAGCCCTTTATCATGATCGTGAAATGAACGGAAATATAGCCGTGGCCGAAAAAGGCAGGGTTATTTATCAACAAACTTTCGGCTTACGCGATGAGGCTAACCAAAAGCCCAATAACGAGCAAACACAATTTGAATTAGCCTCCATCTCGAAGTTATTTACCGCCACAGCTATATTGCAATTAAAAGAACAGGGCTTACTTGATCTCGATACACCATTCGCACATTACTTCCCGGAGTTTCCTTATCCTACCATTACCGTTCGTCATTTACTGGCGCATACCTCCGGCTTGCCCGACATCGAGAGTGTGATAGATCCCCTGCTTACAGCCAATCCCGACAAGCAATTCACCATTCATGACGATCTGCAAAATGTGTTGCTGTACAGTCGTAATCATGATTTAAAGTTTCAGCCAGGCGAACAATGGGGCTATTCGAGCCTGGGCTATCACCTGCTGGGCCTGCTGGTAGAAAAACTCAGTGCGCAAACCCTGGCAAACTATACCCGGGATCATATCTTTAAAGTGGCTGGTATGGCACACAGTTATGTACAAACATCGATGGCACAAAAAAGTGAAGCCAACCGGGCTAAAAATTACCAGTACAACAACCATTTTGAGATGAAACTTCAATGGGCAGACACCCTGAGCGATTGGCGCGAATGGACCTATAACCTTGCCCTCGAAACGGGCGGTGGCGGCATCATCAGCACTACCGAAGATATGCTCCGCTTTGATAAGGCGCTGAAAGCAGGAAAATTAATAAAACAAAAAACCTTTGAAGAAGCCTGCACCCCTTACCGGCTGAACAATGGGCAACCGGCGCAGCCCTTTGATTTAACATACTGCGGATTGGGATGGTTTATTTTTAAGGATACCTCCTGTGGAAAGATCATCTGGGGCTCTGGCGCCAACCCTGGTACCATCAGTTTTTTTGCCAGTAATATCAACAAAAACCAATGCATGATTGTGCTGCGTAACAGAAAGTGTAACTCTTTTAATGACTTGAAAGCATTGGATATGCTTTGCGGAAAAGCTGTTCCATATCATAGTTCCCTGGCATTTACTTACGCGCAAGACCTGTATAAAAACGGCCGGGTATATGCAGATGACCGACTTGAAAAACTTTGTACCGATACTACAAACTATATTATAACCGAGAGTGACCTTAACCGTGCGTCATTAGAGTTTCGCCGTGCAGGCTTAAAAAGCCAGGCTTTGGCAATTGCCGAAACACACATCAAACTATTCCCTAAAAGCACCGGAGCTTTTAAAGATTATGCTTTAACGCTTGCCGAATATGGTCAAAAGGAAAAAGCCATCACCGCTTATCAAAAGGCCCTTGAACTGAATCCCAATGATCATGAAAGCGGTGATGCTTTGAACAAATTAACAGGCAAAACCAAACCCTGAATGGCTTGAGGTACTCTTTAACTGATACAAATACTGCCGATAGCTTTTTGCAGCGCAGTGGCCTTTATACCTGGTATGGCTAATCCCTCCACACGGATAGAGGTAATATCGGTCAGGCCGATAAAGCCCAGGATGGTTTTCAGGTAGGGCTCTACATGATCGGCCGGACGCATGGGGCCTTCAGAATAAACAGCACCAGACGTAAGGGCCAGATAAACTTTTTTCCCTTCTATCAGGGCTATCTGGTTTCCTTTATCATCGTATCTAAAAGTAAGTCCCACCCTAACTAAATGATCTATCCAGGCTTTCAGGTTTGAATGGATGCAAAAATTATACATCGGGGCCCCGATCACGATGATGTCCGCCTCTTTCACTTCCCTTATTACTTCATCAGAATGAATAATGGCTTCCAGATCTTGGGGTGTCCTGTTTTCGGGTGGTGTAAAAAAAGAGATAACATGGTTTTCTGCCAAATGCGGAAGTTCGCTTTCCAATAAGTTACGTTTTTTTACCACGCTACCGGGATAGGTTTGCATGATCTTTTCAACAATGGCATTTCCCAATTGAATGCTTACAGAAGCCTGGCCGCTCGCGCTTGATAGGATATGAAGTATCTGTTTCATTTTAATAATGGGTTTGATAGGGTTAATACAAAGTTTTTCATGTTGTTTAATGTTATTACCCCGATGACGATCGGGATTTGGGGAATAGGACAAGCGACGGATTTTTTTCACCACAGCGCATGGCATCGACTCACCCCGACATCGCTGCGCTTGTCAACCCCTCTCTCCGCTTCGCGCATAAGACCTCACCTAAGTCCTCTCCAAAGGAGAGGACTTAGCTTTAAAAGTTTCTTAGCTCCCTCCCCTTTGGAGAGGGGTCGGGGTGAGGTTTCTTTCCGCCGCAGGCGAAGATAGGGTGGTATAGCGAAGCGTAGACTGGATGAGTCGACTCTGCGTCATGTTATTACCCACGAAGGTCTGATCATGGGCTTTACCCCAAGGAGAACTACAGTCAAGTCAGGCAACAAAAAAACTACGTTTTTTTCCGTTTTATAGCCACTATAGCCATCAGCATGACAACAACCCCCACCCATTGCAGCAAACTTATCTTTTCGCCCAGGAAAAGCCAGGAACAGCACATGGCCACCGGGAATTCCGCGGTCATGAGCACCGAGCTTTTAAAGTGACCAGTTTTGGGTATGCCCGCGGCAAATAGCAGCGGCGGGATAATAGTACCAAAAAGAGCCAGGAACGCACCCCATTTGAGCAGTTGTATATTAAAATGGTGAACGGCCAATAATTGATGACCGGTAAGAATGATCAGCGAAACAGCCGAGCCAAGGATCATGACTGAGCTTTTGGTTAAAGAAGATCCCTCATATTTTAACCTGCTGTTGATCAAAATAAAACCAGCGTAAAATAAGGCGGATAACATACCATACAATATACCTATAGCCGGCAGATGGCCATTTTGTGAGCCCAGCATCCCGCTGGCCATAATGGTGGCTATCCAGATAACACCGATGATCAGCAATTGAATGGCCGTTGGCTTTTTATTAAAAAACGCCCACTCCAAAAATATACCTATCCAGGTAAATTGCATAAGTAATACAATAGCCACCGAAGCCGGGATATATTTTACAGAAAGATAGTACACATAGGAGGTTAGGCCAATGCAGCACCCGGTAAGCAATAAGTAAAGCCAGGTTGATGCCGGTATGGAGGCGCCTCCTGGTTTTTTATTGTACCTCTGGATTAACGTTAATGTACTTAACACGATAAAACCGATGGAAGCCTGCGTAACGCTGATCTCCTGGATGGTGTAGCCGGCCTGGTAAGCCAGTTTTACAAAAGTAGAAAGTATACCGTAGCTGCATGCCCCGGCAAATACCATAAACATATATTTGTTCATTGTTGCGGTTGAAATAAGAAAATAGAATGGCTAAAAAATGAGATAGCGCGAAACAACCGCCTGATGCAGGAATATGCTAAAGCTGTATGTTACAGCAATAACCGGTTGCGCCGCTTAAGCAACAACAACTGGTGGAGGAAGTACCGAATTGAATGGTAACATGATAATGATAATTACAAGTGCAATGTAGGTATAATAGTATGGGATGTCAAGCGATGAATTCTTATATCTGTTAAAGAAACCCCTTCCTCCCCTTCCCGAGGGAAGGAATCGCACATACCCCGGGCTTTTTTTGTTTATGGCTTTTGTCCCCCGAGACGAAGCTAAAGTTCCCTCCCCACGGGAGGGGTGCGGCTGGTCGGAGCGGTGGCAGGGAGGGGTTCATACGCCCTGCTTTTCGCGGCCGCTCGGCTCCTGCCGCGTGACAACTATTTGCAGGCCTCTGGCCCGCGATTAAATATCACTTTGTCTTCTACAGCGGCCGGAGGCCAGTTAATAATGGTCACTCGGCTGGAGCCGACAGGTGTTGGGAAGACATAAATTTATACCGAACGTTGTCATTTCGATGAGCAGAAGCTGAGGCCTGGGCGGGAGGGCGAAGAGAAATCTTGTACGATTTGCTTATCTCGACGTATAAGATTTTTCGCTGCGCTCAAGAGATAGTTTCTCCTCGTACCTCGTCGAAATGACAACTTTTTCATCTTCCCAACACCTTTGGGCTGGAGCCGAGCGACTGCCGGGTCTTTACATAAAAACCCAAACACGTTTGTCATGCTGAGGAACGAAGCATCTATCATTAAACCTTCCAATCGCAGAATAGATCCTTCACTCCGTTCAGGATGACAAAACTGTTCAATTTAGCCCATGGTCGGTGTTATCACCGCACCATTAACAGAAACTTATAACCCCTTACCTATCCTCACCAAATAAAACCGCTCCAAAGTACCCAACCTGCTGGTTTTGATGATGAATGGCAGGATAATGTTTTCGCGGGGATAGTTGTAAAATGCCTGTACTATCCGGAAATCGGTATGGTTCTTTTCCAGTTCGGTCTTTAGGCCATCGTCAATAAGAATAAGGGCTTTGCTATGCGAGGCCGCCTGGGCCATACTCATAAAAGTTACCGGCTGGTGGGTGTAAAAATCAAAGGCATTGGGCACATCAAAAGCGGCGATGATTTCGTCGTTAGGATAATGCTGGTTGATGTATTCGGCAGCGTGCACATCGCCTTTAAATTTCAATAGTGTTGGATAAACCACGCCTATAAGGTAAGCGTTAACCCATAAACCTATTATCACCGTTAATAAAAACAAGGCCCGTTCCCGGTTGCCGCTGTTTTTATAAATATATAAGGTAATGCCAATAAGCAAGATACTGAGCGCTACAAATACGGGCCAGCGCTCGGGTGCGAAAACAAAGTTGAGCAGCGTTACCGCGATGATGAGCAATACCACAATAGTATACTGAGCGATGGTGAAGAACTTGTTTTTGTTCTGGATCACCTCCCTAACAAAACCAGCTGTGATGATAGCGAAAAAGGGAAACAGGATATTGGTATAAAAGGGCAGCTGAAACTTGGATATCGAAAATATCAGCAGCATCACCACCGAACCACTGATGCTGATATACTCGGGCAGCTTTACTCCTTTGATCATTTTGCCGATATGCCTGATAAGCGCGTAATAAAACACCAGCATCCACGGCGCGAAGGCCCACAATAATGTATGCAGAAAAAAGAACACGCTGCCATGACTGTTGCGGATAAAACTGTTGTTATTGAAACGACCGAACTGGCTATCCCATAAAAACCAATGAATACCCGATATGCCTGTTTTGCCAAACACCACTTTTTCGGGGTGCATATCAAACTGTATATATAAGGTATAAATTTCGGGCAGGGTAAACACGCAAACCAGTACAAAGGCCAGCAGCCATTTCCAGTGGAACAGGCTTTTAATATCTTTTTTAAACAGGTAATCGCCAATGATGGCGCTGCCAATGGGGATGAGCAGGTAAATGCCCTTGGTCATCACGGCGCAGGCGGTAAACAGGGCGCCGAGTAAAATATCGGCCCAGCCAAAGCGCTCTTTGAGTTGATAAAAGTGATATACGGACCCCATCAGCAAACCCATAATATAAGGCTCGGCCCGCACATCGGTGTTCGACATGAGTCCGTGCTGCGCGGTAAGCAATATCAGTACCGCAATAAGGGTAGTTTCCTGATCGTAAAACTTGCGGGCCAGTTTATAGGTATATAGCACCGACATCAGGAAAAACAACAGGGCGGGTAACTTATAGGCTATGGTATTGATGCCAAAGATCTTAAAGCTCAAAGCAGCCATCCAAAAAGGGAAGTGCGGTTTGTCGAGCCAGTCCTTACCATGATAAATAATATCAGTAAAATTATTGCTTTGGGCCATACCACGGGCCAGTACGCTGTACAAACTGGGATCATCGGTAAAGTATTTGATGCCAATGCCGGCTATATTCACCAGTATGCCCAATGCCAATACTACGATGTATGGCTTTTTATACGCGGAAGATAAAGTGCTTACTGAACTGTTCACCAGGGGATATTTAGGGTACAAAATAACACATTATAAAACGAAAAGGAAAACCATAGTCGTCCCGATCGCAGATAGAGATCTTTTACGATGAGCTTATCCGCGTATAAGATCTCTCCCCGTTCGAGATGACAATTATTTTTACCCGCTCTACTTTATCGTTTTTTTAAAGGCAGGGGCATGTGCGATTCCTTCCCTCAGAAAGGAACAATGTCATTATTTAAGGTTACTCCGTAGGAGTAAAAGCTTTGTAGAAAACAAAGAATAAGTATTTAGCATGCCGTAGGTATGCAACCGAAGTACAGTACCTACGGCACTGGTTTTGCTATCGAAATTTCCCTACAAAGCTTTAACCCCGATGGGGTTTACAAAAAAGCCTAACTTAATCACATCACAACCATCCGCCCGAGGGGAGGGAATTAAAAATATATCATAAACATTGTCACCCTGAAGGACGAAGGATCTATCTCTACAACTAAAAAGTTCAATAATAGATACTTCACTCCGTTCAGCATGACAAATGCTTATGTTGTAAACAACCCAATAGAGGCTTTTACTCCCTCCAGGGCAAATACTTGGGTGATGCTTCTTTCAAAGTTGGGCTAACCAGGTTTAGGGTTTCACCGTTGAGTACCTTTTCATATAACTCCAGGTAGCGCTGCGCCATTTTTTGAACGGTAAAATATTCCATGGCGTAATCATGGCAATGCTGGTTATTAAAAGAATCCACATCCTTAAGCGCTGTTGTTAACGCAGTTTTGCTATTGCTCAGGAAGCCAACCTCCGCCGGTACCAATTCCGGCAGCGAGCCATAAGGTGTGCCGAATACCCGGCAGCCAAAATACAGGCTTTCGATAATGGCCAAACCGAAAGGCTCATGCCATAAAACAGGAAACAGCAAAGCTTTGGAAGCATTCAACACTACCGACTTTTGGTCATTATCAACCATGCCCTTAAACCGTACATTTAAATTTGGCGTAAAGCGCAGCCCCATCTTCAGGTTTAAACGTGTGCCGCCCAGTACCACCAGCTTGCTGTGGCTTTGAGTGGCTATATCAATAGCTCCTTTTACGTTTTTAACGCGCCAGGCCGCTTTAGCCAAAAAGTGGACATGGGTGCGTTTTTGCTGCAGATCAGGAGTAGGGTAATCATCAGGATCGAGACCGTGGTGCACATACATGGATGACCCGTGGCGGGCAGCGTGATTAGCCGATACAAATACTGAATTTTGATCAAGTGTCTGGCCGTAGCCGGGATTGTTGTGTACATTAACCAGGTATGGCTTTTTTGTAAATCCGCTAACCTGAAAATGGAAGTGCACCACATCCACATCATCCGACACCTGTTGGTTCATATCCACAGCAGGGTCATAAACCAATACTTTAGCAAAGGGACAAGTGGAGCCCGCACTCACCAGGTAAGTAACCTCATGGCCCAGGCGGTTAAGCTCTTTGCCCAGCCACCAGATCATCCTTTCGGTACCACCATATTTGGCAGCCGGTATCACAGTATTGTTTACGATTAATATTTTCATGCAGGCGATGAATGTAAGCGCCCGAATTTCGGAATTTTAATTTGGATTGGAAATTTCCGACATCAATCGCCGTGTGCGCTAAAACCTTGCAATAAATTGAATTTTATTTATAAATCTTGAGTTTTATAAGCAATGCATGTAAAAACCACTACGCAAACGTTTGATAAATCAATAAAATAGGTTATCAACTCTTTTTTTAAAGAAAATTTACCCAAAAAAACCACACAAATGACGTAAATCATCCAAATAAGGAAGATATATCTTCATTTAATTTTACTAATTTTCACATTACCAATATAATCTCCCAACTTTTTTAATTATTTTAGAAACTTCATTAAGTTCTTAACAATTCAACTAAAAGAAATGGATTCTGTTATCAAAGCCGAAAAAGCGGCAGTAAAAAGCTCAGGGATCAACCCTATCATTATTATAGGCGCGTTATTTTTCATCTTCGGGTTTGTAACCTGGTTAAACTCGGTATTGATACCCTACTTAAAAATTGCCTGCCAGCTTAATAACATCGAATCATTTTTAGTTGCGAGTGCTTTTTACATTGCCTATTTGTTAATGGCCAACCCATCGGCCTGGCTGCTTAAACTATTTGGCTTTAAAAATGGCATGGCTGTAGGTTTGCTCATTATGGCGGTTGGCGCACTCATATTTATCCCAGCGGCATTAACGCGCACTTATGCTATTTTCCTGATCGGCCTATTTGTACAGGGTTCGGGATTGGCCGTTTTACAATCTGCCTCAAATCCGTATATCACTATAGTTGGCCCGCCCGAAAGCGCTGCCAAACGTATCAGCATTATGGGTATCTGTAATAAATTTGCCGGTGTGCTGGCGCCAATTGCATTAGGTGCCGTAGTGTTAAAAAACATCGACGCTTTTACAGCTAACCTGGCCAAATTGGATGCCACTCAAAAAATAGCCGAATTGAATGAACTGGCTTCCAGGGTAATTTTGCCTTATGTACTTATTGTTATTGTATTGGCAGTATTGGCCGTGCTGATCTATTTTTCGGGCCTGCCAGAAATTGATACAGATCATGAAGACGAAACTGTAGCGGCTGCCAACTCGGGCAAAACCAGCGTATTCGAGTTTCCACATTTGATATTGGGTGTAATTGCCCTGTTCCTGTATGTAGGTGCCGAAGTTATAGCCGGCGACTCTATCATCAGCTATGGTGTTGCGCATCATATACCACTATCTACCGCCAAATATTTTGCTTCTGGTACATTGGCTTGTATGGTTATAGGTTATATAGCGGGTATTTTATTTATCCCTCGTTACATTTCACAGCAAAAGGCGCTGGTATACTCGGCCGTGTTGGGAGTGATTTTAACCGCGGTTGCCTTAATTGTTCCTAAATATGCCTCTGTGGCTTGTATTGCTCTTTTGGGGCTGGCCAATTCATTAATGTGGCCTGCTATATGGCCATTGGCTTTGTCTGGCCTAGGCCGGTTCACCAAGATCGGTTCGTCATTACTGGTGATGGGTATTGCAGGCGCAGCGGTTTTCCCACCTATTTATGGCTTCCTGGTCGACAGCTTTAAAACAAGCCTCGGCCCCGAAGAAGCAGCGCAAACCTCGTATTGGATCCTGTTGCCTATTTACTTGTTCATACTTTATTTTGCCGCTATTGGGTATAAGAAAGGGAAACATGTGATAGCGGTGTAAGATTTTCTGAACCTTGATTTTGGGGATTTTAGGATTACCTTGATTTTTTTAAAAATAATCATGCCCATCTTTAAATCCTAAAAATCATGGTTCAGATACTATTTCCTAAACCACTTCCTGCTCGCCACCAGCAAACCAAACTCTTCCGAAGGATTTTTCTGTGTGGATTTATGATGTATTTTATGCGCTCTGCGAATACCTGCCAGGTAGCGGTTATTGCTTTTAAATGCTTTAAAGCGATTATGGATAAACCAATCATGAAAAATAAAGTAGATGATACCGTATATACTGATGCCTGTGCCTATCCAGAAACGATAATCCAGATCAATGTGCCCTATCCACATCAGCCATAAAGCAAAGGCGGCGAAACCAATGCTGAACAGATCATTCAGCTCAAACCAGCCATGCCTTTCCTGGTGGTGCGTTTTATGAATAAACCACAGCGGCCCATGAAACAGGTATTTATGCATAGCCCAGGATAATAATTCCATCAGGACTATGGTAAGCAACACGATACCAATGTTTAAAAATACCGTTGTAAAGTTGAAATGTTGCAAGGTTGAAATGTTACTTTTTCTTCTTTTCGGCCTCAAACTTCTTTAGATAATCAATTAGTGATTTCGTTTTACCCGAGAATTCAATACTTTTTGCATACAAATCATTATACACCGTACCATTGATCTTACCCGATCTGTATAAAATCACCAATTTATTTCTAAACTCGCCGGATGAACCTTTTGCATAGTTTAAAAATCTGATAAAATCAGGGTTGTTGTTATACTCAAACCCTTCTGCAATATTATCAGACATAGAACAAGCTGCTCTTCTTATCTGATCTTTCATTCCCCAATCAGATTTCAGAGGCTCAGTATCGCACAGTGAATAAACTTCAACTGCAATTGAAACAGCTAAATTCCAGATATCTAAATCTTCAAACTTTTGAAACTTACTCAAACAGCGTTACAACATTAAAACATTCCAACCTTACAACAAATAAACTACATATGTATCGGCCTGTTGTCGGTAGCGGCTAAGCAGGCTTCGCGCATAGCTTCGGTGTAAGTTGGATGGGCGTGGCTCATGCGCGAAATATCTTCGGCACTGGCACGGTATTCCATCGCTACAACAGCCTCGGCTATCATATCAGCAGCCCGCGGGCCAATCATGTGAACGCCCAGGATCTCGTCGGTAGTAGCATCAGCCAGTACTTTCACAAAACCATCCAGATCACCGCTGGCACGTGCACGGCCGCTGGCTTTGAATGGGAACGATCCTGTTTTATATTTTACACCGGCTGCTTTCAGCTGTTCTTCTGTTTGACCAACGGCGGCAACTTCGGGCCAGGTATATACTACGCCCGGGATCAGGTTATAATCAATGTGTGGTTTCTGACCGGCAATGATCTCGGCAACTAAAGTACCTTCGTCTTCGGCTTTGTGGGCCAGCATGGCGCCTTTAATTACGTCGCCAATAGCGTATACACCTTTCACGCTGGTTTCCAGGTGATCGTTAACGGTAATTTTTCTGCCGCGTTCTTCTACAGTGATGCCTATCTTATCCAAACCTAAACCATCGGTATAAGCCACACGACCAACAGCCACCAGGCAGTAATCGCCTTTAAGCTCCTGTTTTTCCCCTTTAGGCGTATCAAAAGTTACAGTCACCTCTTTACCTTTTACGGTAGCGCCGGTAACTTTGTGGTTCAGGTAAAACTCCATGCCTAATTTGGTCAATACTTTTTGCAGTTCTTTACCCAAAGCTTTATCCATAGTTGGGATAATGCCATCCATAAACTCAATTACAGATACTTTAGCGCCTAAGCGGGCGTAAACAGAACCCAACTCCAAACCAATAACACCACCGCCAATCAGCACCAGGTGTTTAGGTATCTCGGTGAGGGTTAAAGCTTCGGTTGAGGTGATGATGCGTTTTTTATCGATCTTCAGGAATGGCAGCGCCGATGGTTTTGAACCGGTAGCTATGATCACATTTTTGCTGGTGATCTCGGTTTCTGTGCCATCGCTCTTTTTAACGATGATGGTATTTTTATCTTTAAAAGATCCAACACCATGATGGGTATCGATCTTATTTTTTTTCATCAGGTAAGTGATACCGCTGGTATTGGCATCAACAACTTCCTGCTTGCGTTTGATCATCTGGCCGAAATCAATTTTCAGGTTATCCAGGTTGATACCATGCGTTTTAAAGGCATGGGAAGCGTTATGGTAATGTTCAGACGAATCCAATAAAGCTTTTGATGGGATACAGCCTACATTAAGACAAGTACCGCCAAGGGTATTATATTTTTCAACAATCGCGGTTTTTAAACCAAGCTGGGCACAACGTATAGCGGCTACATAGCCACCCGGGCCCGAACCGATAACGATAACATCATATTGCATAGTAGTCTATTTTGTGGTTGGCAAAGTTAATGGTTATTAGGCTATTATTTTATAGATTAATGGTCAAAATTATCACTGCCCCTTATCAGGTTTTTACGCCTATCAACCCCATAAGACATATAAAATTAACTATTACACCAAGCGTTACTAATAGCTTCATATATCCTTTATCAATGGATGAGCCTCCCATGTGTTCAATTTTACTGATATGCCGGTGTAATGAACCCCGGCCAGCTATAAAAGGTATAAATTCCCGATCATACTTAGTCCAAAAGACTAACCTTATCATGTGATATAACAGAAAGTCAAGTATCGGGATCCAAGCTATTGAATGTATATTGAACATAAATAGCAAACTTAATAACAACCATACCATAGAGAAGTATACACTCCTTAATCTAAGGCCAATGGGTAAAAGAATAATTAGCTCCGTGCAAAAGGTACAGGTGATCAACTCTAACAAAAAATAAGATCGAAGCTGTGTTTTTAAACTATATGTTAAAGCAACCAAAGCCGCATAAAGCAACAGCAATAAAATATCTAACCCATCCAAACGCCGTATTTCCAATTGAGCTAAGGTAAATTTCCTCATAGTTGTTGACCCTAAAGATATATTTTATCATGCTTAAAATTCGCAATACTTATCTACCCACACTTTGATCAGCGCTACCCTGTCCTTTATAAATTTAGGACCGAAAAACAGGTTCGACCAATCGTCGAAGTTTTCGTACTGAAAGCCCAGGTAAAATATCCAGAAGCCTACGCCCAGGTATGGAATGGCATTGATCTCCTCAACTGATACCGGCCTCACTTCGCGGTAAGCTGCTATAAAAACCTGGTACATACGGTCGGCTTCTTCGTCGGTCAGCTTACCCGTAAATACATGCATAAAAAAATGCACAAAAAACGACATCAGATCGTTTGCCAGATGGCCCTGCCCCGCAAAGTCGAAATCAAAAAAGGTGATCTGGCCCTTGTCGTCAAAATGAAAATTCTTCGGCAAAAAATCATACTGGCAATAGCCATAGCTAAATTTTTCCGTATCAAACGTATCCAGCTTTTGAATTACCCGCGTGGCTGTCTCCTTTAAATAATTGTACTCATCCGGAAGATCGGCAAAAGCCGGTTCCAGAACGTTCAAAGGAACGGTTAGCGTGGTATCCGTAGTATAAGCTTTTCTGGCATAGTTTAGCTTCACCACCGCGGTGATGTTATGAACCGCGGCCATTTCGCGGCCAACGGTTTTTAGTTGTTCATCATCAAGATCCAATACGGGTTTACCTTGCGCGTAGGAAAGTACAATGCCATAACGGGTGCCTTCGGCGGCATCAAACTTTTGTATCTGCCCACCAAAAATATCAACCAGTGGGTACGATACTTTTGCCCCATACTCTTTCAGCATATTCAGCAATTCCACTTCGCCCTGTATCTCGCTTAGTGAACGGTGCTGGTCGCGATAAATTTTTAAAATATACCGGGCATCAGCGGCGGTTAAAACATAGGTATCGCTTACGCCACGCAGTAAATACTTGCAGCTTACCAGGTTTATACCATACGCCGCCGTTATATAATCTTTTAAGGCAAGGGCCGATAATGTGGAATACTGGGCGGGAAATGGTGTCATGGCAGAGGTTGATAATTATAAAAAAGAGATAGTAACCAGCTTTTATTTAAATTTATTGCAACAATGATGCAACAATAAATTGAATTAACGATTTACTTGCTAAATTAGGCGTTTAATTTGACTGATCTCATGAAAAAAGTTTACTCACTTTTTGCACTGTTATTGATGTGCAGCATTAACGCTTTTGCTCAAAGCGATTATGTGAAAGAACATTTTACCAAAAAAGACGTGTACATCACCATGCGCGACGGTAAAAAGCTTTTCACCTCCATTTACACACCCAAAGATGCTTCGGCCAAAAACAAGTATCCTATCCTGATGCAGCGTACCTGTTACAGCGTGGCGCCATACGGCGAGGATAAATACCCGGCACGTTTGGGCCCGTCGGAAATCACCATGAAAGAGGGCTATATTTTTGTATACCAGGATGTACGCGGTCGCTGGAAAAGCGAAGGCACCTGGACCAACATGACCCCGGTTATTGATAACAAAAAAAGCAAAACCGATGTTGACGAAGGTTCTGATACTTATGACACTATTGACTGGCTGGTTAAAAATGTAGCCGGCAATAATGGCAAAGTCGGTCAGTATGGTATCTCCTATCCGGGTTTTTACACCGCGGCAGGTATCCTGTCAAACCATCCGGCCCTCAAAGCTTCGTCACCACAAGCTCCTATATCTGATTTCTTTTTTGACGATTTTCATCATAACGGTGCTTTTATTGAAGGTTACTTTTTCACCTTCCCGGTTTTTGGTGTTCAAAAAACCGATACCACCAGCAAACCCTGGTACACCATGCTTAAGCCTAATAGCAAAGACGGCTACCAATATCTGCTGGATATGGGTCCGCTAAAAAATGCCGATAAATTTTACCATGATAATTTCTTCTGGCAGGAAACCGTCAACCACCCAAATTATGACGAATTCTGGCAAAAACGTGGCTTGTTAAAACACTTTGGTAAAGTAAAACCTGCGGTAATGCTGGTAGGTGGCTGGTTTGATGCGGAGGATTTGACCGGTCCCCTGGCTATTTACAAAACCATCAACAAAACCGATCCCAATGCTTATAATACCATTGTGATGGGTCCGTTCGGGCATGGCCGCTGGTCGCGCGAAACCGGGCACACCATGCACAGCAACGTTTACTTTGGCGATAGCATAGCTACTTTTTATCAGAAAAATATCGAGGCCAAATTCTTTAACCATTTCCTGAAGGGTAATGGCGATAAAAACTCTGGTCTGCCAAATGCCTATATGTACAATACCGGCAAAAAAGAATGGGCCACTTTTGATAAATGGCCGGCTCCAAACGCGGTTCACCAAAAAATGTATTTAGGTGCCGATGGTAAACTGGCTGATGCGCAACCAGGCACAGCAGGCTCGGTATCATTTGTGAGCGATCCATTGAAACCGGTTCCTTATACCGAAGATAATACTACCACTATGGGCTTTACCCCGCACAACTATATGAGCGAGGATCAGCGTTTTGCCGGCAGGCGCACGGATGTGCTGGTTTACCAGACCGACGTATTGAATGACGATGTAACCCTTGGCGGCGAGATCATGGCGCATCTCAAAATAGCCACCACCGGTACCGATGCCGATTTCATCGTAAAACTGATTGACGTGTACCCTGCCGATGAGCCCAACAACCCGTACATGCCCAACAAGAATATCATCCTGAGCAATTACTGGCAAATGGTACGCTCGGAAGTGATGCCAGCACGTTTCCGCAATAGCTTCGAGAAACCAGAGGCTTTGGTAGCTAATCAAAAAACGGATGTTAACTTCCGCCTGCAGGATGTGTTGCATACCTTTAAAAAAGGTCACCGCATCATGATCCAGGTACAAAGCACCTGGTTCCCGATCATAGCACGTAACCCGCAAAAATTTGTGGAAAACCCTTACAAGGCCGACGAAAGCGATTACATCAAAGCCACCGAAACTGTTTATAACGATAGTTTTATTGATGTGCAAGTATTGAAATAAAACACTATCCCAGCCCTTCTCCTTACGGAGAGGGGCTTTTTTATTAAAACGCCCCCCTTTTAGGGTGAATTTAAAGTCAACTTATCTCTAAAAATATACTTAATCATAAGATATTTGTAGATTTAGGTTCATTTAAACATTGACTGATCCGTTACAATGAACAACTCATCATTTATTAAACTGAATTTTCAGTTTATAGTGGGGGCAATTTTATTATGTCTCCCGGCTATTACCAAAGCCCAGCTTTTACAGGAAAAAGAAAAGTATACGCATGCAGATACACTGCGCGGCAGTCTCTCACCTCTACGTTCCTGCTATGATATTAACTATTACCATCTGGATGTTAAGGTTAATATCGATCAAAGATTTATCAGCGGCAGCAATCAATTTAAATTTACGGCCACAGAAGATTTCGCCAAACTACAGTTCGATCTGTTTGCTAATCTGAATGTAGATAAAGTGGTGTATAAAGGTAAAACCCTGCCTTATACCCGCGAGGCTAATGCCGTTTTTGTTACCTTCCCGCAACCGATTGCCAAAGGCAGCAAGGATGAGTTCACCGTGTACTATTCGGGTAAACCAACTGTAGCGGTTAACGCTCCCTGGGATGGTGGCCTGGTATTTAAAAAAGACTCCCTGGGCAAACCCTGGGTGGCTACGGCTTGCGAGGGCATTGGCGCCAGCATCTGGTGGCCCAATAAAGATCACCTGAGCGATGAGGTTGACAGTATGATGATCAGCATCAGCGTGCCTAAAGGATTAAAAGATGTATCCAACGGAAGGCTGCGTAAAGTTACCCCGCTTAAAGATGGCTATACCCGGTTTGACTGGTTTGTGGCCAATCCTATTAACAATTACGATGTGACCGCCAATATTGGCGATTATACCCACTTCAGCGATACTTATGATGGCGAAAAAGGCAAACTCACTTTAGATTACTGGGTATTGCCCGCCAGCCTGGCCAAAGCCAAAAAACAATTTACCGAAAACGTGAAACCCATGCTCAAAGCTTTTGAACACTGGTTTGGCCCTTACCCTTTTTACGAGGATGGCTACAAACTGGTAGAAACGCCGCATTTAGGTATGGAGCACCAGAGCGCCACCGCTTATGGCAACCACTATTTGAATGGCTATCTGGGTTATGACATGTCAAGCACCGGCTGGGGACTTAAATGGGATTATATCATCGTTCATGAAAGCGGGCACGAGTGGTTTGGCAACAACATCACCGGTAAAGACCTGGCCGATATGTGGATCCACGAAAGCTTTACCTGCTATTCCGAGTCATTATTCATTGAAAACAACTGGGGCAAAAAAGCCGGCCAGGAATACAATAAAGGCCTTCGGTCGGGCATCAGTAATGACAGCCCTATTGTAGGAGTTTACAATGTAAATAAAGAAGGCTCCGGCGATATGTATCCCAAAGGCGCGGTATTACTTAATATGGTGCGCACTATCATCAACGATGATGAAAAATGGCGAGGGATATTGCGTGGCCTCAACAAAACTTTTTATCATCAAACAGTGACTTATGACCAGGTAGTAAACTACATCACCGAACAATCGGGTAAAAAACTATTGCCTGTGTTTGATCAGTACCTGCATTATAAAAACCTGCCTACACTGGAGTTTGCTATAAGGGATGGCAAACTGCTTAGTCGTTGGATAGCTGATGCCACTGGCTTTACCATGCCTGTATTGGTAAGGGTTAAAGGCGGCGAATATCAATTTATTACGCCTACCACCCGCTTTAGCCCGGTTGCTATTGAAGGTGCCTCTATTGATAATATTGAAGTTGATACATTTAACTACTATATCGGTATCCTGAAAGATTAGTATGAGCATGCATTACATCAAAATCATGGCCTTGCTGATATTTTTATCTGCAGTGCAAATGGCTATGGCACAGGTCAGCGTGGTTAAGCTTAATAAAAGATCGATACCCGCGTCAATTAAATATAAAGGAGATATTGTTAACGCGGTACGCTTTACAGACAACGAAGGTGAGCATTTACTAATCACCACCGAAACAGGAATAACCGACCCCAGAGGTGACAGCGAAGACGGCAATGGACGCGATGCGGCACTTTATGCTTATCAATACACTGTAAAAAGCACTGGCAGCCTGCAGCTAAACTGGCAAATGGTTGATTTTGTGAAGGATTGCCAGGTCGACCTGGAAGCGATATATATTCCGGGGTCATTTGCGGTTACCGACCTGGACAGGAATGGTAAGGCCGAAGTATGGCTGATGTACAAAACATTATGCGCCGGTGATATCAGCCCCGGCGAAATGAAGATCATTATGCATGAGGGCGGTAACAAATATGCCATAAGAGGGCAAAACAAAGTTAAAGTGGGCCCTGGCGATTATGATGGCGGCAAATATACTTTTGATGAGGCTTTCAAAACAGGTCCCGAGCTATTCAGAAAATATGCCCAGGAGCTTTGGAGAAGGAATATCTGGGGCCCGCGAGTTGATTAATTTATACGCACAGTAATTCAACATGAAAACAAAATATTTATATAACATCGCGTCGGCTGTCTTGATGCTGACCGCGTTTACTCTACCTGTCCGTGCCCAACTTGGTGCAAACCGCGAAACTTTTACCCGTGCCGATAGCCTGCGCGGCAGTTTAACACCGCTACGCACTTGTTACGATATCAATTACTACCACTTGGATGTGAAGTTTGATATCGATCAAAAATATATCAGCGGCAGTAACCAGTTTAAGTTTACAGCCACCCAGGATTTTACCAAACTCCAATTCGATCTGTTTGCGAATCTCAAAATAGACAAGGTAGTTTATAAAGGTCAGGAGCTGCCTTATACCCGCGAATTTAACGCCGTGTTTATCACTTTCCCGCAAACCATCACCAAAGGCACCGCCGATGAGTTTACCGTATTTTACTCCGGTAACCCTACCATTGCCAAACACGCTCCCTGGGATGGCGGCATCGTATATACCACCGACTCTTTAGGCAAACCATGGGTGGCTACTGCCTGCCAGGGTATTGGCGCCAGCATCTGGTGGCCTACTAAAGATCATCAGTATGACGAGGTGGACAGTGCCCTCATCAGCATCAGTGTACCTAAAGGTTTAAAAGACGTATCAAACGGCCGTTTACGTAAGGTAACCAAATTAAAAGATGGCTATACCCGGTTTGACTGGTTTGTAGCCAATCCCATCAACAACTATGATATTGAAGCCAACATTGGCGATTATGTACACTACGATGGCGTTTATCAAGGAGAAAAAGGTAAACTGACCACGGACTACTGGCCGCTAAGCTATAACCTGAACAAGGCTAAAAAACAATGGAATGAAAATGCTACCAGAATGCTCAAATCATTTGAGTACTGGTTTGGCCCTTATCCGTTTTATGAGGATGGTTATAAACTGGTAGAAACCCCGCATCTGGGCATGGAACACCAAAGCGGTACCGCCTACGGCAATCATTATCAGAATGGTTACCTCGGTCGCGACCTTTCGGGTACGGGCTGGGGTTTAAAATGGGATTTTATTGTGGTTCACGAGAGCGGGCACGAGTGGTTTGGTAACAACATCACCTCCAAAGACGTAGCCGATATGTGGATCCATGAGAGTTTTACCAATTACTCCGAATCGTTATTTATAGAAACCTATTACGGAAAACAGGCCGGGCAGGAATATGTACATGGCACCCGTTTGGCTATACAAAATGACAGGCCCATTGTTGGCCCATACGGCGTAAACCGCGAGGGATCTGGCGATATGTATTATAAAGGCGGCAACCTGCTCAACATGATCCGCACTGTGATTAACGACGATGAAAAATGGCGCAATATTCTGCGCGGGCTCAACAAAACGTTCTACCATCAAACCGTTACTTACGACCAGGTGGTTGATTATATCACCACACAAAGCGGCATGAACCTGGCACCTATATTCGATCAGTACCTGCATTATAAAAACATTCCTATCCTGGAGTTTGTGAGCATCAAAGGCAGAATACT
The DNA here is from genome assembly GCF_052045695.1 of Mucilaginibacter sp. 22184. NCBI lineage: Bacteria > Pseudomonadati > Bacteroidota > Sphingobacteriia > Sphingobacteriales > Sphingobacteriaceae > Mucilaginibacter > Mucilaginibacter sp. 22184. Next base: position 130,379 of record NZ_JBQEPI010000012.1, on the reverse strand, counting down.
TTGCCGCTGGATAAATGTAAGCAGCAAGAAGTTCAACATGCCGGTAAAGGTTAAAGTAAAGGGGGGCGATTACAAATTCATTACCCCTACAACCAGCTTAACGCCACTAAAACTGGAGGGTGCTACCGAAGATAATATCGAAGTAGATACTTTTAATTATTACATAGGGGTAGCACGTAATTAAGTTGTATTAGGTTAAAATATTGTTTGTCATCCTGCGCGATAGCGAAGGATCTGTTAGTGGAAATGCATGATCTATAATAGATCATGCGTTCCTCAGGATGACAAATAAGTTGTAAAAGCTTATTTATTTCAAAAACAGTGCAACCAATCGGCGCATGTTGCGTCTTATAAACAAATAATTAACGTTAACCATGAAATCACTAACCAAACTATTACTACTTGCAGCTTTAGCAACAGGCACTACCGGCTATACTTATGCTGCACCTGTTACTACTGTTAAAACCATACAACAAAGTACACAGGATCGTCATTTATCAGGATTCAGGGCTATTGACCTGGCTGGTTCTTTTGATGTTTATATTACCCAGGGCTCTACAGAGTCGGTAAAGGTGGAAGCACCGGCTAACGTTATCGATCGTATTGTTACCGAAGTAGAAGATGGCGTATTAAAAATACACAGTAAAAAAGATTCCAACTGGAATAACTGGAGCTTCGGCAATAAAAAAATGGTGATCTATGTAACCGCGAAGGACCTGAATGGCGTTTCGGTAACCGGATCGGGCGATATCTTTTTTAAAGATGGTATCAGCACCAACTCCTTAAAATTAAACATCACCGGATCGGGCGATATACAGGGCAAAGTGAATGTGAAGAAATTGGAAAGCAGAATATCAGGTTCTGGTGATATGAGCCTGTCGGGCCGTGCCGATGACTCCAGCGTAAGCGTAGTTGGCTCTGGTGATTTTAAGGCCCGCGATCTGGTAACCGTAAGCACCGCGGTACGTGTAGCAGGCTCTGGCGATGCCACCGTAAATGCCAGCAATAAAGTTGATGCCTCTGTAAGTGGCTCGGGCGATATTCGCTATACCGGCGGCGCCAAAAATATCAGCAGCTCCAAAGCAGGCAGCGGCGATATTTCAAGACTGTAACCTCACCCTGCCCTCTCCAAAGGAGAGAATTTCTGATTAGCACGGAGTTTAAAAATTAAAAAAGAGCGATAGCATTAATGCTATCGCTCTTTTTTTGCCAATATTCAAGTAAAGAACCCTCACCTTTGGAGAGGGCAGGATGAGGCTTTAAAACCTCGTATAAAAAGCTATCTGAGCCACGTGGTTCAGCGTATAGGCTTCGGCCAGGTTAATGTATTGGTTTAAATAACCGGCCTCCACATCAAACATTTTGCTCACGCGGTAGCCCAGTGCAACGTATGCCCGGTTTTGATCAAAGAAATGTTTGTTTACCCTGTTTTTGTTCTGAACATTAAAAAATATTTCGTTCTGCAAGGCCAGAAAGGGACCTTTGGCAAATACCGCCGAATCATTCTTAAACGGAATTATTCCTCTTACAAAATACCGGAAACGCTGGGCAAAGTAATCGTCGTTTTTGTTATTGGCAGTTTGCCCCAAAAAGCGTTGCTCCAAACGGAAACGGTGTGCTACGGCAATGTGTTTACCCAACTTGTGCGAGTAAGTGTACTGCTGCCATATCCGGTGTTCAGGCCTGAAGGTTTTGCTACCATCAGCGGTACGGCCGTTAGTAGCGATGTAGGCATAACCCAAAGCGGCTACCTTGTTATTGGCAAAGTAATAGTTGGCCGAAGGGCGCAACAGGGTGTGTTTTAAATAGCTCAGATCGTCATGCGAGCGAAATTGTCCGTCGAACGAATAGCCCCAGTGTTCAGACAGGCGTTGGCTGTGAAACCAGGCTGCCCAGCCCGAAAATTGATTCTCTTGTGCCAATAGCCTTGCAGGTGCTATAAACAGGCACACCAACAGAACCAGTAATTTGTGCTTTAATTGCATAGTATATGTGATTTGTGTTAAAATTAGTATCAAGTAGCTAGTATCAAGATTTTACTTCGGTCTTGATACTTGATACTAGCTACTTGATACCTAACTAAGGTTAATTTCTTTCTCTTTAATCCTTGAATCTGGCCAGAACCTTCCTGCCCAAATCAAACGTTACCCTAAAGGCTTCCTGATTACTCATCTGAAACCCTGGTACCTGGTGAAGGCTCAAAATAAACTGCCCTTTTATCCTGTTAGCTAAAAACGCGGTATAAATAATATCCAAACGGTTATAGGTTTTGAACTGATAAAACGAATCGCCGTACATAATGTGGCTGCCCTGGCCTTTATAAAATTCATCATACAAAGCAAACTGATGCCAGCCAAAATAAGCGTTGGCTATAAAGCCTGCTGGTTTTTGAAAACCATCAACCCCACGAACTCGCTCAAACGACATCATGCCGCCTGCTTCTACTGATAACGAATCTAAAAAGGTTTTATGACTGAAATCTAAACCTAAACGGATCTGGCCACCGCCATTGTCCTGGATATGATCATTGGGGATAGGCACACCGGGACCAGCATCATGCAACAATAAAAAGTAATGCGATACATAAAAAGGGCCAAAAAGTGATGGGCGGTATTTACCCGAAAAGCCAAACAGGAACTCCTCACGTTGGGTATCGGTTTGGTGGCTCACCCAGTCAATCCAGCCGGTTTCGGTAAAGTGCTCGTTATGATAGCGGGCCAATAAGCCTTCTACGTTGGGGCGATAATAACGCAGGGTATCGTTCAGCAAAGCACGGGGATAATCGTCAAGCAAGCCTTCGCGCGGGAAAGCACCGGCGTTAAACAACCAGCTTTTGCCGGTATAGCTATAGTAAGCCACAGGGTTAACCTTTGCAAAATAAGACTGTCCGCCAAAATCATGCAGAGCGTTGGCACCTACCACAAAATGATGTACGCTATCGATATTCAAGCCCAGATCAAGCTCGGTACGCACACCAGAGTAGGTGTGTGACCGCTCTGTAAAAGGTTTATACTCGCGGTTATCAAGAAAACCCATCCCGTTAAAATGGATGTCGAGGCTATTTTGTGCCCGGGCAGCGGTACTGCCTATGAAGATAATAATTGCAACTAAGTATAGTTTTTTAAACATGGGGTGATGATTTATTTAACAGTAAAAGTGATCATACCGCTGTTTCGTCCTCCGGCAAAGGGCTCGGTGCGTAACGAAAATAGCAGATCATAGCGCCCCTTTTTAAGGGGCGCCGTAAGTGTAAATTTATATGGTGTGGTTTGTCCTGGCTGCAAGGCAATATGATAAAAGCTGTCGCTGGCTTTCTGCGTATTGACCAGATCTGAATTTTCAAAAAAGCAGGCCTCCAAATAAACAGGCGGCTCGCCAGGTCCATTTCCAAAATTAATGGGAAAGCTATAGGTATTTTTAAACGACAGGTCAAAGGTGAGCCGCTGTCCCGGCGACGCGGTTACCTTATACGACGAAGGTTTGAAATCAATTTTCTGGTAGGTACGCACATTATTTACCCAACCGGCATACCAGTTGCCAACCGGCGTTTTAATGGTATCGGGAGTTACTCCTGGTATACGATCTTCCATCACCAGGTATGCCTTTTTATGTTGTATACTATCATCAATGGGCCATATATCATATTGGGTACGGCGGTAATAGCGCGCATCGTAATTGAGTCCCTTGACCGTATTGTTATAAAAATTATATTTCGACGGATTCTGAAAGCCTTCACAAAATATCACATAATTATCGCCAGCCTTATCGCGTACAGTTTTGGCCCAGTCCTTAAAACCGAAAAAGCTTCTGATAGCCCCAACTTCCATTATAAATGAAGGCCCCCATACAATCAGCAACCTAAGCGTTACGATCAAAGCCATATTGACTATAGCCAGGCGATTGAACCATGTAGGCCAGCCGCTTTGCGCGAAATGAATAAGCACCAGCATACATATAGGCACATATACAATAAGTGTCCAGTGCAATTGTACCTCGCCTTTAAATGAGGTGAGGAAAAAGAAAAGCAATATGCCTATACTGTTCACCAGCAGGGTGCGCATAAAGGTATCTTTAATACGTACGGTAAAGCTTTTATAAAATAAAAACCAACCGATGAGCGGTCCGGCCATCACCAGTTGCCCTAAAGGGTACTGATAGGAGTAGGAAAAATCGTAAGTTTCGGCCGAACGTTCGGAAAGATGGTATTTGATGGATGGATAATCATGGTTAACCTGCCACAAAATATGAGGTGCGTAAAAAGCCACAGCTAATATTACAATACCCCAGAATGATGGCCGTTTTAATAACTTCAGGTTTGATAGCAGCGTAAATCCTACAACCAAAACACCATGATACTTGCTGTAGAGCAAGCCTGCAACAATTAGTGCCAGTATCAGCGCGAGCGGCCAGCTATCCCTTTCGGCATACTGCTGGTAGAAAAAGAAAAACAGGGTAGTAAATAATAACAGCGGCACATCGGGAGTGGTGGTAAAGCCGTAGATATGGAAAACAAATATCCCGGGTATTACCAGGATAAAGGCTTTGGCGCTTACCTTGTATTTTTTCAGCATCAGCCATATCAGGTATAATGATATCGAACTGCTGAGTACGGTGAACAGCCGCAAACCAAATTCATTATGCATGAGGCTGTAGCCGGCTTTGATGAACAGGGCCACCATGGGCGGGTGATCATAATAACCCCAATCCAAAAACCGCGAGTACATCCAGTAATAGGCCTCGTCGGCGTGTATCTCCAGGGTAGCGGCTTGCAATACATTCAATGCCGTCCAAAGCAATAAAAAATAAATAACGGGGCGGTTATAGTTTACCGGGGCCTGCGTGTTATTTAAATTACTTTCCTGCATTAATATCCTGAAAATTGAATTGGCAAAGGTATGATAAAAGATATAAGCCTTAAAATGTTAGTAATCATGATTAAGTAAAATACATGTATTCTTCATAATTAAACGTGAGTTCGATATAAGAAATGTAGCGCAATACCAATAAAAAAATGTCATTTCAAACGAGGTACGAGGAGAAATCTTTTGCGATACACTGATTTAAAAGGCATTGAGTAAAAGATTTCTCCTCACCCCATCACTTTGTCCGTCGCTGTTTGTCGAAATGACATGGAGGTTTTCTTATATCGAACTCACGTTAATTCAAATGAGCGGGTAAGGCGAAAGAGAAATTTACAGGCAACAAAAAAAGGCCTTCTTAAACAAGAAGGCCTTTTTACTATAAACTCTTTTATAAACTATTATTGTGCAGATAAAGCCGCGGCACCGCTCACAATTTCGGTAAGCTCGGTGGTGATGGCTGCCTGGCGGGCTTGGTTGTAGGAAAGCTTAAGGGCTTTTAACAATTCGCCTGCGTTTTCGGTAGCCTTATCCATAGCGGTCATACGGGCACCATGTTCAGATGCGTTAGAGTCTAACACAGCACGGTATAACTGGATCTTGATATTTTTAGGTATCAGTTGCTCCACAATTTCTTCTTGCGAAGGTTCCAGGATATAATCAACATTAGCTGCTTTTACCTCGTCCTTTTTCTCAGGTTTTGGCACTGGCAACAGTTGCTCGGCAATTAAATACTGTACAGCGGCGTTACGGAAGTGGTTATACACCAGCTCAACACGGTCATACTTGCCATTAACAAAACCTGCCATAATGCTTTCGGTAATTTTGGAAGTATTTTCAAAGTTAAGCTCATTGTACAGATCGTTATTGTTACCAATTACGTTGTACTTACGACGCTCATAATACTCCTGGCTTTTTTTACCGATAGCCACTATCGAAACATTACCGGCCTGCAATTGCTTGCTGTATTTTTCGGCAATAAGATTGTTAGCTGTTTTTATCGCGTTGGTGTTAAAGGCACCGGCCAAGCCACGGTTTGAGGTTACTACAACCACCAATACACGCACGGGCTCGCGCTCCTGCAAATAAGGTGATGAGCCATCCTCTAAACTTGCAGATAAGTTAGCCAGTAATTCCTTTAGCTTATTGGCATAAGGGCGCAATTGTACAATAGCATTTGTAGCACGTTTCAACTTAGCCGCCGAAACCATTTTCATGGCCTTGGTGATCTGCTGGGTTGATGATACAGATGTTATCCTGTTTCTTACTTCTTTTAAATTAGCCATTCTTCTTTTTTAGTATCAAGTATCGAGTATCAAGATTTTTGTACCTGAACACGCTTACTAATGGTACCTATATTTTTTATCAAGCAGTTAGTATCAAATTTTCAAAAGTACTTGATACCTGATACTAACTACTTGATACTACTAATTAATAGTTACTTGCCAGTTCTTTGGCTACAGTTTCTAATACGCCGGTGATCTGATCGTCGAATTTACCTGCTTTAAGTGCAGCTAATGTTTCTGGGTGACGAGCTTCTAACTGGCTGGTAAACTCAGCTTCAAATTTCCTGATATCTTTTACAGGTACACTACGCATCAGGTTTTTAGTACCTAAATAGATGATAGCAACCTGTTTTTCAACAGATACAGGAGAGAACTGACCTTGTTTCAATACCTCTACGTTACGCACACCTTTGTCCAGTACCGTTTTGGTTGAAGCGTCCAAATCCGAACCGAATTTAGAGAATGCTTCTAATTCGCGGTATTGAGCCTGATCCAGTTTCAAGGTACCGGCTACTTTTTTCATGGATTTGATCTGCGCGTTACCACCCACACGTGATACCGAGATACCTACGTTAATAGCCGGACGAACACCCGCGTTAAACAGATTTGATTCCAGGAATATCTGACCATCTGTAATAGAAATTACGTTGGTTGGGATATAAGCAGATACGTCACCAGCTTGTGTTTCGATGATAGGTAAAGCGGTTAATGAACCACCACCTTTTACGATACCCCTGATAGACTCAGGAAGATCGTTCATTTGCTGCGCGATAGAATCGTTAGCGTTGATTTTAGCGGCACGCTCTAATAAACGGCTGTGCAGGTAAAATACGTCACCCGGGTAAGCCTCACGGCCCGGTGGACGACGTAATAACAACGATACCTCACGGTAAGCAACAGCCTGTTTTGATAAATCATCATAGATGATCAAAGCTGGTCTTCCGGTATCACGGAAGTACTCGCCGATAGCAGCACCAGCAAACGGAGCAAAGAACTGCATTGTTGCAGAATCTGAAGCGTTTGCAGCTACAATGATAGAGTATGGCATAGCACCATTTTCTTCCAGTGTACGTACAATGTTAGCTACTGTACTTGCTTTTTGACCGCAAGCTACATATATACAGATAACCGGCTGACCGGCATCATAAAATTCTTTTTGGTTGATGATGGTATCGATACAAACAGCGGTTTTACCAGTCTGGCGGTCACCGATTACCAGCTCACGTTGTCCGCGGCCGATAGGGATCATCGCGTCGATAGCTTTGATACCAGTTTGCAGAGGCTCAGTTACCGGCTGACGATAGATTACACCAGGTGCTTTACGCTCCAATGGCATCTCGTAAGTTTGACCAGTGATTGGGCCTTTACCGTCAATTGGGTTACCCAGGGTATCCACAACACGACCTAACATACCTTCACCTACGTTGATAGACGCGATACGGTTGGTACGTTTTACGGTATCACCTTCCTTAATATCGTCAGATTTACCTAACAATACCACACCCACGTTATCTTCTTCAAGGTTAAGCACGATACCTTGCAATCCTGTGCCAAATTCTACAAGCTCTCCTGATTGTACTTTTGTCAATCCATAAACGCGTGCAATACCGTCACCCACCTGGAGTACAGTACCCACTTCTTCTAATTCAGATTCTGACTTGAAGCCTGCCAATTGCTGACGCAAAATTGCCGATACTTCGTCTGGTCTTACCTCTACCATTGTTTAAAATTTATTTAGAGTTTTAGTGTTAATATTAAACTGCCTGTTCGGCAAATTCTTTCTTTAATTTTCTCAGGCTGGCTGCAATGCTGGTATCTACCTGCCTGTCGCCAACGGTTAGCACAAAGCCACCAATCAGTGATGGGTCAACTTTAGCTTCCAGTTCTACTGTGCCGCCAATTGTCTTTTGCAATTCGGCAACCAGCGTTTGTTTGTTAGCTGCAGAAAGCTCGGTGGCCGAAGCAACTTTTGCTTTGGTGATATGCCTCTTGATATTATACAGGTTAATGTATTCAAGCGCGGTAGTATATAAAACCTCACCACGGCCTTTATTAACCATCAGTTTAAAAAACGCGATAGTAGCCTTGTTCACCTTTCCCGCGAATACCTCGTCCAGTATCTTTATTTTTTTGATGTGGGCGATGATCGGGTTACTTAAAACAGCTTTAAGTTCGGGGCTTGCCTTAAGGGTATGTAAAAACAGATCCATATCGGCCTTGATCACATCAACAATATCTTGTTCCTGTGCAAGGTCAATCAATGATTTGGCGTACCTGGTTCCTACTGTTAATTCTGACATATCTTTTTTATTTGGGAATTGGGATTTTCGATTTCGGATTTCTGCCCGATGGATAAATTCAAATTCACTCTTTATATAAATTATAACAATTTCAAAAATCCGAAATAACAATTCCGAAATTCGAAATCACTATAATTTCACTTCTTTTAATAGTTGGCTTACCAGTTCGTCTTGTTTCTGGTGATCTTCAAATTGCTTGCGTAATACTTTCTCAGCAATTTGTAATGACAGTGTAGCTACCTGATTTTTAACATCAGCCATAGCTATTGATTTCTGATTGTTGATTTCCACACGGGCCAATTCAATCATACGTGCACCTTCTTTGTGGGCAAGCTCTTTAGCATCAGCTATCATTTGCTCCTTAACTTTGCGGGCGTCAGACAGGATCTGATCGCGCTCGGCACGGGCTTGTTTCAGTAACGACTCATTCTCGTTGGTTAAACGGGCCATTTCATCTTTAGCAGCTTCGGCTTTTGACAATGAATCTTCAATAAAACGTTCACGATCATTAAGGGCTCCTAAAATAGGTTTCCAGGCAAATTTTCCTAATATGAATAACAGGATCAAAAATGATAATGTCGTCCAGACAACCAAACCAAGATCGGGTGTAACTAATTCCATAATTCTGTATAGATATTTACTTTATATGTTTATTCTTTTTTCAGCAGATTAAAACAAGCCCGGAGCCAATCGCCCCGGGTTGTTCTTTTTCTTTTTCTCTAATAAATATTAGAGCAAAGCAACTACCACAGCAAACAAAGCAACACCTTCTACAAGGGCCGCAGCGATGATCATGTTAGTTTGAATTTTTGAGGCAGCTTCTGGCTGACGGGCGATACCTTCAACGGCTTTACCACCGATTTGACCGATACCAATACCTGCGCCGATAACAGCTAAACCTGCACCAACTGCACCAAGTTTTTCAAGGCCAGAAGCAGCGGCTGCTTGTGCAATTGTTCCAATCATTCCAATCATTGTTTGATAATTTAACGTGTATATAATTATAATTAATTCAGATTAATGGTGATGCTCTTCAACAGCCATCCCGATAAACAGGGATGTAAGCATCGTGAAAATAAAGGCCTGCAAAAACGCTACAAGCAATTCAATACAATCCATAAACACCACGAACGGAACAGAAACTGTCGACATCCATGCGGTTTTAAAGATAAATATTAAAGATATTAAGCTTAATACAATGATGTGACCGGCTGTAATGTTGGCGAACAAACGGATCATCAACGCAAATGGCTTTGAAATAATACCGATGATCTCAACCGGAACCATGATAGGATATAACCACAATGGAATACCCGGCGCAAAAATGTGTTTCCAGTAATATTTGTTACCGCTAAAGTTAATAACGATCAGAACAATAAAAGACAATACCAATGTTACCGCAATATTACCAGTTAAGTTAAAACCTCCCGGGAAGAAAGGAACCAAACCTAATAAGTTATTGATCAAGATAAAGAAGAAGATGGTTAACAGTAAAGGCATGTATTTAGCATACTTCACACCTATATTAGGTATAGCCACATCGTCTCTTACAAAAAGTATCACCGGCTCCAGTAATGACTGCAAACCTTTTGGAGCCCTACCAGAACGTTTTTTATAAGCTGATGCCACAGCGAAAAATATGATCAATAATACGATCATCCCCATCCACATGCTGATCACATTACGGGTGATAGAAAAATCATATACCTTGGCTTCTTTGTTAATTTCGCCTGTTTCGTTAACAGCAACTACCTTTTTACCTTCCAGTTTATAGCTGTAATGTTCGCCTTTGTAAACCGGGGCTTCGTGACCCTCGCCATGATGAAAGCCTAATTTTTCAGAAGAAAAAATCTCCAGACCCTTATCTGTGTACAGAATAATTGGCAAAGCAACAAAATGCTCGCTCATAAACGGTACAGATACCGGCCAGGAGTGAGAGTCGCCGATATGTTCAAATACCAACTCTTTAGGATCAAATCGTTTTTCGCTTGCTTCAGCAGCCTTTTCTTGTGAAAAAGATAATGTTGGCTTAACACAGAAAAGCAAAAAAAGCGCGGAAATCAGTAATGGTTTAAATATTTTTGAGTTCAAAATCGAGCTATTATTCATCTAGATGAAGTTTTCTACCTTATTTTTTGGTTGCGCAAGTTACGTAACAAACCATAAATTTCAAAACCCATATTTAAGAAATATATATAAAAAAAATCGGCCACAAAAACGTACTTGTTTACCTTGTTTTTTAACAGAAAAATCAGAACGAAAAACATACAAGCCAACAGTTTAACCGTTGTAGCGGCCAAAAACGCCTGTGCATACATTTCTTTATTGATTTTGGCCACCATCAGGATAGCAATTACCGTTAAAAAGGTAAGCGCCGAAAAGAAAAAAAACATAAGCCAAAACTTTGGCGTGAGTAAGTTACCGTAGCCGAGGTGCGGCAATACCAATGGGGGCGCCGCTATGATAATAATAAACGATAAGTAGGATAATACAGTAGGTAGTACTTTCAACTTTTTACAGATCTGATAACAATATACAATGCAATAAATACCCCGATAAGCGATAGCACAGCTGTTACCCATTTTACCTGGTGCGCCATGGACTCATCAATTTTATAGCCTGCAAAAGCAAACAGACCAATAACGGCTATCATCTGAAAAGCCACACCGCTGAATTTGGCATAGCTGTTCATCTCTTTACCAATTCCGGATTCATCGTCCTGCTGTTCTTTTTTAGCCATGTGCAAATTTATAAAAAGCTGGTGGTCTGCACCAGAATTATCGGAATTAAAGAATTAACAGAATAATGAATCTGAGTTACGACATTCTGAGATCTAACACCTGAAATTATCGGTATCATCAAAAACTAACAACGGTTAAAATCGAACATCCTAAATCCGAAATCGTATAATGTTTAGTATTTTAGCGATGCTTTTAAAACCAACAACTTATTTTGAGGCAACTACCTATATCTTCCATGTACAAAAACAGTAATTTTTTACTGTTTGCCCTTATCATTATTATCGCGGGGTGCTCGCTCGAAAAGCAAAGCGGTCTTAACCGCTCTATGCAAAATCTCACCGCGCATTATAATATACTATTCAATGCCAATGAATTGCTACGGCGCAAGCAGGAAAGTTATGCAGCCTCCTTCCCTGATGCCTATACCGAATTATTGAATGTCTATCCCGATACTACCAGCCAGAGTGGTTCGCCGGATAAGGATATGGAATTGGCCATTACCAAAGCCAATACCATCATCAATATTAAAGAGCAAAGCCATTACATTGGCAATGCCTACCTGGTTTTGGGCAAAGCCCGCTTTTTGGAGGGCAGCTATTTTGACGCGGTGGAATATTTTAGCTACGTAGTACGTTCATTCGGAAATAATTTCCCATTGGCCCAGGAAGCCATGGTTTGGGAAGGGCGCTCGCTTTTATATCTCAATAATCTCCCCAAAGCCAAGCTCGTTATTGATTCGGCTGTACAAAACATCAACCCCAAAAAACCTGGCAAAAGTTTCACGGCCGATGTATATGCTACCCGCATGCAGTACAACATCAACACGCAAAATTATGCCGAAGCCGAGGAAGATGCCAAGCAGGCTATAGAATTTTGTTCGGTAAGCAGGCTAAAGCTGCGCTGGATCTTTATTTTGGCCCAACTGCAGGAGCTTAACCTAAAACCCGCCGAGGCTTACAATAGTTACACCCGTATTGTGCAAAGCAACGCATCGTTTGAGATGGCCTTCAACGCCAATTTAAATCGCATCAGGATACAGGATAACCGCGATGGTATTAAGATAAGCAAGATAGACCAGTTGCGTAAATTATTGAAGAACCACGACAACATTGACTTTTTTGACCAGATATATTACCACATCGGGCAGCAATACTATGCCACAGGCGATATTGATAATGCCGTCAAAAACTACAAGCTCTCTATACGCCATAGCACCAAAAACCAAAACCAACGGGGCGTATCTTATTTACGCATTGCCGATATCGACTTTAAAAACAAAGCTGATTACGAGGGTGCTAAATTATATTACGACAGCACGCTTAATGATCTGTCGCCCAGCTATCCCGGTTATCAGCTTATTGTTAAAAAGAGCAACAACCTGCAAATACTCACAGGTCTGCTGCAAACCATAGCCCGGGAAGATACCCTGCAGATGCTGGCTGGGCTCGATGAAAAAACGCGAATGACGCATATTGACGCGATGGTTGCCCGTAAAGCCGCCAAAGAAAAAGCAGCGGCGGCAGAAGCCGCGGCAGCAGCAGCCAGCGCCAATAACGGCGATCCATTTAGTAACAGTTTTACGTTAAGTAACCCAGACGCGCAGATGCTGCAAAATGGGCAGAACCGACAGAATGGGCAAAATGGGCAAAACATAGTGAGTTCATTCTATTTTTATAACACCAACGCGGTAAGCCAGGGCTATACTGCCTTTAAGCGCCAATGGGGCAACCGTAAACTGGAAGATAACTGGCGCCGTAGTAAACGCTCAAACGCGGGCATGCCTACCAACGCCGGTCCTACCACAGGCCCTAATACCACTACCGACAAACTCGCGGGCCTTACGGGTAAAGCTGCCGATTCGGTCAGAAACGTGGAGTACAAACAACAGCTCATTCACGATCTGCCATTAACGCCCGATCTGATCAGTCAGTCCAATATCCGGATCTACAATGCTTATCTCGACCTGGGCAACCTGTATCGCGATGTGCTGGAAGATAAAAAAGAGGCCATAGCAGCCTTTGAGAAAATGCTGGCCCGCTTTCCGAACAATCCGGATAAACCCGCTATATATTATAATCTGTACCGTTTATATACGGATATCGACGCGACCAAATCCGACATGTATAAAAACCTTATCCTGAAGGACTACCCGCAAACCGCATTTGCCAAAATAATTCTTGATCCGGAGTACAGCAAAAAACTAAACGATGCCAACGCCGGGTTTAATGTGTTTTATAACCAGGTATATGACCTTTATGAACAAAAACAATACGCGCAGGTGGTTAGCGCCGCGGAGGATCTGTTAAAAAGATATCCGGACAATCGCTTCTCGGCACAGTTATTTTACTTAAAGGCCATAGCTGCGGGTCACCAGGAAAAACTGCCTCCATTTTTAACTGATATGCAGGAAATAGTTGCAAAATACCCGGATGACATATTGATAACCCCGTTGGCCCAGCAACACCTGGCTTACATTCATGCCAACATCGACGAAGTGGCCGCACGACCTATAGTACTTAATAACGAAGATCCGAATGAGATCCCGTTCACCCCGCCAGTGGCTTATCAAAAACAAACAGAGTATCGAAAAACCTATATTCCATCGCCACAGGCACCAGAATATCGCCACCCGGTTAACGCGCCTCTGAATGGGCTGACCTCAGTTACAACAAAAATCAACACGCAGCTAACTGCACCACAAGGCAAATTGAGTGATAATCATATCCAACAACCTGCCTATGTATTGCAGCAAGCCAACCAGGCCAACCCCGATAGTGTGACTACAACAATAGCCCCGCCTGTAATTGTAGCACAAAACATTGCCTCCATATTTTCAAAGCGAGATAGCACCCATTACTATTTTGCTATAAATGTAACCTCGGGTACAACTAATCTGGCCTCATCACGTTTTGGTATAGGACAATTTAACCGCATACGCTTTTTTGGCTATGGCTTTAAGCACGAGCTTATGACTGCCGGACCGGATGACCAGATCATTTATATCGGAAGGTTTTTTTCCCTGAGTGATGCCCGCAAATATGCCAAGAGCATTATCCCGGTATTACCCGATATTATGAAGGTACCTAAGGATAAATACAGTTTTTTTATCATTACCAAGGAAAATCTGGATAAATTAGCCGATCAAAAAGCGGTGGATAGTTATATTGACTATTACCAGAAAAATTATTGAAATGAGAACCACTAAGCCCAAGCTTACACAACAGGATATAAGAAGATATAACTGGTACATATGGCGTACCGTAATAGCCGGTTTTGTATTTGTTGGATTGATGATAGCACTAACTATTTTTGATGTATTTGGTCAGCTACCCTCTTTCCGCGATCTGGAAAACCCAAAGAGTAACCAGGCATCCGAAGTAATATCATCTGATAAAAAGGTACTGGGTACCTATTACATACAAAACCGGTCGAACGTTACCTATGCAGAGCTATCACCCAATGTAGTTAACGCGTTGGTTGCTACCGAAGACAAGCGTTTTTTTGATCACTCCGGTATTGATTTTGGTCGCAGCTTTACCATCTTTCTGCATTTATTGATCGGGCAGAAACAAGGCGGCAGCACTATTACTCAGCAATTGGCGCTAAACCTGTTCTCAGAGAGAGCGGCCAATCCATTTAAACGTATTGTCCAAAAAATGCAGGAATGGGTAACCGCCGTTAAGCTGGAACGTCATTATACCAAAGAAGAGATCCTGACCATGTACCTCAACACGGTTGATTTTGGTGCCTATAATACTTATGGTATTAAATCGGCTGCACGTACTTACTTTAATACCACCCCGGATAAACTTACACCAGACCAGGCAGCCTTATTAATAGGCATGGTTAACGGACCCGGTATCTACTCACCTATCCGTCACCCCGAAAACGCGCTGAGACGCCGTAACCTGGTGCTTAACCGCATGGTAGAAAAAGGCGATCTGAACCAGGCACAAGCTGATGAATACAAACAAAAACCGCTTGGACTCGATTTTCGCCCTAACAACCACTTTGATGGCCCGGCACCTTATTTCAGGTCGGTACTTAAAAAAGAGCTGCAAAAACTGTTTAAAGAGCAAAACATCAGCCGCTCAGATGGCAGTCCATACGATCTTGATCGTGATGGTTTAAAAATATATACCACCATTGATGCTACCATGCAGCAATATGCCGAGGAAGCACAGCAGCAATACATGCGTGATCTGCAAGTGCAGTTTAACGATCACTGGCGCGGGAAAAATCTGGCTAAAAGCATTCACAACTATAAATTGCTGATACAGCAGGGCATGCTTAAATCAGACCGATACAAGCAACTGAAAGCCCAGGGCATGAGCGACGAAGATATCACCACCAACTTTAACACTCCCGATAAACTCAACCTGTTTACCTGGCATGGCGATATTGATACGCTGATGAAACCTATCGATTCTATTGTGTATTGCAAAATGCTGCTCCGTAACGCGTTGATGAGTATGGACCCAACCACAGGCTATGTTAAAGCCTGGGTGGGTGGTACCAACTTTGAACACTTTAAATATGACCAGGTTAAAAACGGAACACGCCAGGTAGGTTCAACCGCCAAACCATTTACCTACGCGGTAGCTATTGATAATGGCTACTCCCCTTGTATGAAGATCAATAACGTGCCGGATACCATTAGGGGGTATGGCAGCGGTCCGTGGTGCCCACGTTCTTCTCCGTCCGAAACGATACCGGGCTTTATTACTCTGCGCCAGGCTTTGGCCCACTCGCAAAACTGGGTAACCGCGCACGTAATGGGCGAAGTTAAGCCCGAGCCTGTTGTAGAACTGATCAAAAAAATGGGAGTTACCAGTCCGGTACCGCCATATCCTTCTATTTGCCTGGGCACATTTGATGCCTCGGTATTTGAAATGACAGCGGCTTATTCGGTATTTGCCAACCACGGTTTGTGGACAGAGCCTACCTATATATTACGTATTGAAGATAAAAACGGCAACGTTTTATATACCCACACCCCAAAAGTAGTGCAGGCCATGAATCCGCAAACCGCCTATGTGATGACGTATATGCTTAAAGGCGTAATACAGGATGGTACAGGTTCACGCTTACAATATAAATATGGCCTGAGCAACCCGATAGGTGGTAAAACAGGCACAACTCAAAACAACTCCGATGGCTGGTTTATTGGCATCACCCCGCAACTGGTTACCGGCTTATGGACTGGCTGCGAAGACCGAGACATCGCATTCCAATCTACCCGGTTAGGTGAAGGCGCCAACAGCGCATTGCCTATATTTGCATTCTATATGAAAAAGGTATATGCCAACGCGGCACTGGGCATTAAAAAGAATGTCGACTTTGACGCGCCCAAAAACGGTGTAAGCATAGTGATGGATTGCAACCAATACAACCAGCAGCAACAAGGCACTACCGAAGTTGATAAGAAGCTGGGATTTTAGGTTGGTTCAGAAATAAAATCAAACAAAATTTGTCATTCTGAACAATAGTGAAGAATCTGTAAGCGACATGCATGTAGTATAATAGATCCTTCGTACCTCAGGATGACAACAAAGGCACTGTGGGTACCGATTAAGAAAATGGAGAAATTTGATTACAAAGTTGCATTAAAAAATATACCTCACAAACCCGGTGTTTATCAATACTGGGATAGTGAGCAGGAACTGATATATATTGGCAAAGCCAAAGATCTGCGCAACCGCGTAGGATCCTACTTTAACCAGGATACACATGTAAATGCCAAAACCCGTGTTTTGGTATCCAAGATACGCAATATCACTTTTACCATTGTTGATACCGAGGTGGATGCGTGGCTGTTGGAAAACAGTATGATCAAAAAGCATCAGCCGCGCTACAATGTGATGCTGAAGGATGATAAAACCTATCCATGGATCATCATTAAGAATGAGAACTATCCCCGCATCTTCTGGACCCGGCGTATTGTTAAAGATGGTTCAAAATACCTGGGGCCTTATGCTTCGGTAAGTATGATGCACAACATCTTAGGGCTTATTAAGGAAACATATCCCCTGCGCACCTGTAACCTGCAGCTCACCCGCGAAAACATTGACAAGGGCAAGTTTAAAGTTTGCCTGGAATACCAGCTGGGCAATTGCAAAGGCCCATGCCAAAACTATCAGACCGAGGATGATTATGACAACAGCATTGAGGAGATCAAGGATATCCTGAACGGTAAAATAGGAGCTGTGCTACGTCGTCTTAAAAGCGAGATGGAAACCGCGGTTGCAGAATATAACTATGAGCTTGCCCATCGTTTAAAACGAAAGTTCGAACTACTGGAAAACTACCAGAGTAAATCAACGGTGGTAAATTCGTCGATTACGGATGTGGACGTGTTCAGCATCGCTTCAGAAGATAAGATCGCCTTCGTTAACTTCTTAAAAGTAATGAACGGCACCATCATCCAAACGCAAACTATTGAGTTAAAGAAACGCCTGGACGAAAGTGATGAGGAGCTGCTTACCCTGGCTATATCTGAGTTCAGAAGCCGTTATAACAGTGATTCCAAAGAGATCATCGTACCTTTTGGTATCGATCTGGAAGATCATCCCGGCATCAAATTCACTGTACCTAAACTGGGCGAAAAGAAAAAATTGCTCGATCTTTCGCAAAAGAATGTGCTCTTCTTTAAAAAGGAGAAGATAGATCAGTATGAAAAGCTAAATCCCGAGATCAGGACCGAACGTTTGCTTACACAGATGATGAAGGACCTTCGCATGAACCAGCTTCCCCGACATATTGAGTGTTTTGATAACTCCAACTTCCAGGGTAAATATCCGGTGTCGGCCATCGTTGTATTTAAAGATGGCAAACCATCCAAGAAAGATTATCGCCATTTCCACGTAAAAACGGTAGAGGGCCCGAATGACTTTGCCACCATGGAAGAAGCCGTACACCGCCGCTACCGCCGTATGCTGGATGAAGGAACGGAACTGCCTCAGCTCATCATTATTGACGGTGGCAAGGGCCAATTGTCATCGGCGATGCACAGCCTAAAGCTATTGGGCATTGATAAACAGGTAACCGTAATAGGCATAGCCAAACGACTGGAAGAATTATACTATCCAAACGATCAGTACCCAATGTACCTGGATAAAAAATCAGAAACATTAAAGGTGATCCAGCATCTGCGCGATGAGGCCCACCGGTTTGGTATTACCTTCCACCGTAAGATACGCGATAAAGGCACCCTGGCCACCGAACTGGAACTGATAGAAGGCATAGGCAAAACTACCGCCGAAAAGCTGCTGAAATATTTTAAATCGGTTAAGAAGATCCGCGAGGCTAATGAGGAAACGCTATTGGAAGTTGTTAATCTGAAACAGGCGAAAGCTATTTTAGGATACTTTGGGAAAGAGGAAGAAGCAAGTCAAAAGTAAAAAAAGCTGTCATGCTGAGCCTGTCGAAGCATGGTGGGTAAAGGTCTCTCCGCATGATCCTTCGACAAGCTCAGGATGACAGGCCGGCCCTTATTAAAACAAAAAGGTCAAACCTATTACAATTTTGACCTTTTTTGATTTTGACTTAAAAACTCTTTTAGTATGACCACAGGTTAAGCTCCCAGTCCATCAGAGATTTCTTTATCCTCTCTGATTCGTAAAGCTTATCAATGCCCTGGGCATAATCTTTTATACGTTCGTCCTTATCGTTACTTTCTTTAACAATATAGCTGGTAAAAATGCGCTTCATAAAAACATCGTCGAAGCTTAAACCCGTCGCGTCGCTGTTACGACTGGCTACTTCTTTGGTAGCAAAAATGGGTCTTGCTTCCGGAAAATATACCCAAAACGCGGGTTGATAATCCAGATCAAGAGTACCCGCTTTTGGTTTAATCAATGGGGCTATACCTATAATGCGCGGCTCAAATACAGAACGCTGCTTATCAAAAACCCAATCTTCCTTGATACGGAATTTAACAACACTATCAGGGTTAAACTCGCCAGCCTGTAATGATGATCCTATTTTATTACCGTCTTTATCAAATTTATCAACTACCGAACTATCCGCCATTTTTGATTTGGCTCCGCCCGCACTAAGCGGAACCGTAAAGGCATCGCCTCCCGGATCGTCTTTTGTTGGTGTTGGATCATAAGCAGTCAATTCACCCGCAGCGATGGCATTTAAAAGCACATCAATCAACCTGCTTTTTGGCGAAGCCAAATACTGGTTCATTTTTTCGCGAACATCAATTTCCCGCCAAACGCGTTTAGCAAAAACCACATCATTTTCGCGCAGGTTTGGCAAAGGCGTAACCCGGGCGTTCAGGATGTTGTTCTTTTTATAATAACCATCAAGCGGTCTTTCAAAAGGCTTATTGGGATCAAATGTTTTGCGCTTAGAAGTATCAGCAACCGGCTGACTTACTACGTTGTCCTGCTGGCTTGATTGCTGTGGTTGCAGCTGTGCTGGCTGTTGCTGTGTTGTAGTAGCGGGCTTCCGGGTACGTTTTTTAGCGGGGCGTTTCTGAGCAAATACAGCCGAAACACACACTAAGCAAAGTACAAAACACAAAATTTTCTTTTTCATACGCCTTTAATTTGCGGATAATACAATTGGGTCAAGTCCTCTTGGTGTTCCATCAGGGCCAACTGCAACAATATCCTTAAATACAACAGTAGTACCCGGTGTAACGGTGTTCATTACAGAACGCATAGCGCCTGTTAATTCGCCCCCACTGCCTGACATAATAATGGCATCCTGGCGGGGTTTTACAACAAGCAGTGTAAAACGGGTTACATTAAATTTAGCATCAAAATCAAAGTTATCCAGTTTAGCAAACACCCTATCCTGCGCCCTTAAGTTTGCAGCACTGGTATTACCACCGCTTTTGCCGGCAAACTGAGGTTTAGGATCAGGTATACGCTTAACACGAAAATCAGACGTCCCTAAAACCATACCTTTATCGCCAAAAACAGTAACTTTTGCTGTACCTACACTACTCACTGTAGCTGTATAGTGTCCGCCGCTCCCACTGATCGATCCTCCGCTCATGCTTACTTTCATGCTTTCTTTGGGTACACCCGGCGCCGATACTGAAAGTGGGTTAGCTACACCAATATATAATACGTTCATTTTATCGGGCGATACTACCGCTGATGGTTTTGCCACCATGTAAGTAGCAGAAATAGGATAAACTTTTGGAGGTCCCTCTACCTGTTTCACCGATAAACTGCCAGTCCAGGTATGCAATCCTTCGCCACTTGCAGTGGTGGTATAAGTACCTACACCATTTGCAGTTGGAATTTGTGATCCACCAACAGTTATTACAGGATCTGATTTTTGGTCATATGCTGTTAGGTAGATCTCGGCCTTATATGGCTGGCCTGCCAAAACATAACTGCTTGGGGCAACAGCTACAGCCTTAAACTGATTTAAGGTCACTGACGCCTGATCAACTTTACCTAATAACTTTTTCACTACCTCGTTCTCCGCATTTTTATTATCAGCCTGTATTTTAGCCAGTGTTGTTAAAGCTGCCCCCAGGGGAATACCGTCACCAAAATACGCCTGCTGCCAGGACTTTTTACCCGGGTCGATCGCATTCAAAGAAAAGTTAACACCAGCCGCATCCTTACCTAATATTTGCAGCAAACGTGCCCTGGTGGCTTCAATTTTCCCTTTTAGTACATCAGCTTTTTTAGCGTTTATCATTACCTCAGGCGATATATCCAAACTTTCTCTTGCATCTACATCTCCGGTTTCTGAGTTGATCCCACCGCCTTTTTGTATTAATTCAGCTTTTAACTCTTCAATATATCCATTCAGTTCATCAGCAGCTTTACTTGCATCTTTGGCCTGAGCTTCCAGGCGTGCCGCCTTTTCTGGCTGCTCTTTTAACTTGGTTGCCTCAAATGCCGAATAAGTACTTTGTAAGCTGGCGTTAACGTTTTTTGTTGACTGATCTAAACTACTTGTAATGTTTTTAAACGCGTCTAACAAGCTATCCGGCACATTAAGGGCTATTAAGCCTAAAAGTACCAGGTATAGTATGCCTATCATTCGCTGTCTTGGGGTTTCCTTACCTCCGGCCATCTATATAAATATTAGCTTGTAAAAAATCTATTAATTATATTAATTAACACGTGGCTGGTTCATTGCGGTAAGCATATTCCCATAAACCGAATTTAACGATGCCAGGTTTTTTGCTAAACGCCCCACTTCTTCCTTAAACTGTTTAGAATCATCTAACGACTCGTTAAAGTTGTTCATGGTTAAAGACAGGTTTTTATAAAAGTTGTTCATTGATTTTAAATGAGCGCTTGAATCCTGCAATTCCAGTTCATAAACAGCATTTAGTTCAGACAGGTTTCTGCCTAATTTAGTTACCTGCTCGTGATAAACCTTTGAATCGACATTTGAATTGGCTAATTCTGATAAATTGGCTGATGCCTTATCAAAAGCAGTACTCAATTTATCATAGCTTGCCGATGCGGTTTTTACTTTATCAGTAAAGGCAATAGTAGCTTCGCCAGCATCTGTTACTCTTGATATGGCGGCAACTTTATCGCCAAAAGTTCTCAAACCATCGCCCAGGCTGCGTACCAGGTCCGGGCCTATCTTAGCATCCTCCAGCATCTTATCCAGAGCTTGTGTGTTTGATGAGTTGCTTACTACGGGCCTTGCGGTTGCCTTTGGCAATTCGCCGCTAAAATCCTCACTCAATTCCGGATAAACACGTACCCAGTCAATATCCTTATCTTCTCTTTGGAAACCCAACAATAAGAACAGGAAAGCTTCCATACCTAATCCTACTGTTATAAAGGTAGATGCCATTGGCCAGTGCTGTATTTTAAACAGCAAACCGATGATCACTATCGTAGCTCCCCATGATATCACATTTCCTATTCCATAAGGTTTTTTCTTCCCTGCCATAATAATTCAGAAATAATTTGTGTAGATGTTTTATTAATTAGTTTATGTTTATCGTTTGTCTTTAATATCGCGGCCCAAATAATCAGTTACACAACGGAAACCAATGTATGATTTCGCGGTGTCCTGGTATTCATAGGTACGGGTAGCGTTTTGAAGAAAATATCCGATATCTTTCCATGATCCGCCGCGTACAACCTTGCGCTTAAGTACTTCCGGATCGGTTGATTTTGCTTCGTAATTAAATGTAGGTGCGAGGTCATGCACAAATGATGAGGCTGATTCGTCGAAGGTTGATGATGTCCACTCAGCTACGTTACCAGCCATGTTATACAGACCGTAATCATTAGGAAAATAAGAGCGTACATTTACCGTATAAGCACCGCCATCATCTGTATAATTACCACGGCCAGGTTTAAAATTGGCCAGTAAACAGCCCTTGGCATTTTTAATATACGGGCCACCCCATGGATAGTCGGTACCTATCCTGCCACCACGTGCAGCATATTCAAACTGCGCTTCGGTGGGTAAGCCATAAGGTAAGCGATGCGGTAAACGGCGCGAATCTTTGTAAGCATCATTATAACGGGTACGCCATACAGTATAAGCTCTCGCCTGCCTCCAGGTAACACCCACTACCGGGTAATTACGGAAAGCAGGATGTGAAAAATAACCTTCAACCATCGGCTCATTGGCAGCGTATGAAAAATCGCTCAGCCATACCAGGGTGTCCGGATAAACGGCTACCGTATCGCGCAGGATAAAGTCGGAGCGTCTTTTGCTTTTATCGTTTTTATAATTGGCTGCATCACGTAAAACCATAATAGAGTAGTTATATTTTAATATACGTACGTCTATTTCGTTACGATCAAAAACACGGTCATCGCCTTGGTAATACATACCCTGCAGCTTAGAAGCATTACCGGCCTGTCCTTTTTTGTTTCCCCAAACCGGGTTCTTTTTTACATAATCCCAGTTAATGAATTTTTTGCCGGTATTAGTATTGGCATTAGCAGCGCCTTTGGGCTGAATGTAATATTTATTATCGTTGGCGTAATTGGTAATAGCTATAGAATCACGAACCCAGTAAACAAACTGTTTATACTGGCTATTGGTGGTTTCTGTCTGATCCATGAAGAAAGGCGCGATGGTAACCTGTTTGGTTTGCGCTATCTGCGCAAAGGTTACATCCTGATCAGTTTGCCCCATCAGGAAAGTTCCGCCGGGTATATAAACCATACCGTAAGGCACCTCTGATCTGAATGAACGCTGCGGGATACCGGTAACTTCCCCTCTATCGCCCCCTTTGCTGCAACCGCTCAAAAACCCGCCCGCTAAAACAACTATTAAAAAGTAGATATGCTTCATTTTAAAACAAATTCAGTTATATAAACTATAACATTATAAGCCCCCCGAATATATCAAAAATTTGCACTAACAAACCCAAAAAACATTTTTTTAACCTAAAATAAAGTCAATAAATGCCCTTTGCGTTATTTTAACGACAAATTATTGCATTGTGAAGGAGCAAAAACCTAATCACACTCATGTGAATTAGTTGGCATTAATACGCTAACATTTCACAAAAAGTTGCAACAGGATCCAATAAATTTCTAAATTATTTATTTGTTTACCAGTTTAACATATTGCTCAATAGCCATTGTCATGGATGGGGCTGCTGGGGTTGGCGCCGGAATATCCAGGATCAGGCCTGCTTCGAGCACTGCCTTGTGTGTTGTTGCACCAAAGGCGGCTATACGGGTATTGTTTTGTTTAAAATCGGGAAAGTTTTTATATAACGACTGGATGCTTGACGGACTGAAAAACGCGATCACATCATAAAACACATCGGCCAGATCAGAAAGATCACTGCAAACGGTACGGAACAATACAGCTGGTGTAAAGTTATAACCGTTCTCGAGCAGGAAACGCTGGGTTTCTTCTGCCGCAACATCCGAACATGGATAAAGGAATTTTTCGGCCGAATGTTTCTTTAACACTTCTGCCAGGTCGGCAGCGGTTTGTTTACCAAAAAATATTTTACGCTTACGGTATTGAATATACTTTTGCAGGTAAAGCGCTATGGTTTCTGACAGACAGAAATATTTCATTTCGACCGGTACCTCAAAACGCATCTCTTCGCAAATACGAAAAAAATGATCGGCTGAGTTACGGCTGGTAAAAATAACCGCGGTAAAATCGCTTAGGTTTATTTTTTCCTTTCTGAAATCTTTTGCAGGAACGCCTTCAACATGAATGAATGATCTGAAGTCAATTTTCAGGTTTAGCTTTTTAGCCAGTTCTGCATACGGATTCTTATCGTTTTCGGGCTTTGATAAAGTAACTAATATACTTTTAACCTTTTTCTTTCTGTCTTCCAAATCAATTCGTTTAAACTACCTAAATTCTAATATTCAATGCCTTTATTAAAATTAAAATGGGGCAAATTTCGAGGGCACAAAGATACGTAAATAAATAAAATTTATGAAATCGAAAAGCAGAAATAATATTTACACTGCTTCTGAGATATTGCCAGATAAATATAACTACCGTTATGAGTAACGTTACGTCAAGCAAAGCCGGAACATAACGGTTAGCCAATAAGCTAAAACAAACCACCACCGGTAAAAATATGAACGCTAAATTGAAGTAGGTAAGATGCAGTATATTCAGGTATTCGGTCACCAGGCGGTTCATATCAAATACAAAGCCCAAAAACCTAAGCGCCAGGAACTTCAACGCAAATAAAACAATGATAATAACCGTAAGCGATACATATAAACGCGTACCACTTACTATGTAATACACATTTTTGTAGGCGGCGAGCTGGAATAAGAATAAGCCACAGGTTAAACAGAATAATAAAAAAAGCCCTAGAAAAGCCCATGAACTTACAAAACCTTCTTCTTTACCTGCCTGTGAGAGAACCCGTTTACTATAAAACGATTGCAACACATAAGTTACATCTTTATTCAGGCCGATATTAAGCGCCGCTGTGTACAAAAGCAAGCCTACAATAATACTGATTATCCAGGGGTCACGTAGCGGCCGGCTATGCCCATCGCGCACCAGGCTTTTTGATTTTGAAGGCATATCTAAAAAGCCGTACCCCTTATATTTATAAGAACTGTGCGCCAGCAAACTATCGGTAAACTCCTTTGTAGTTGCCGAATCCGGGGCATGTATATAACGCATGGCTATGGAGTCGGACACAAAAACCTTGCGGGCCTGCATAGCTGCCGCTACAGAATCAAGTACCGAGGTACCGGCTTTACGTAGGTTTATTTTCCTCCTGGCACTATTACCCGCAATTACCGAGTCCTGCTGTGCAAAAACAGACGAGCAGCTCCATAATAAAAGCAGGAAACACCAGATAGCTAAACGCATTTAAAAAGCAAAATATAAACCCCGTTAAATTTGCTGCAAATTTATTGTAATAATTGATTGTTTTATAAACCCTTTATAATTATACTCCTATTAATAAAATAAACTTTATTAATAGGAGCACCAATAGCGGCACACCCGGCAACGCCATTTTTAAACCTAACATGCAGTGAAATTTGCAGCGGATCGGGATAAAGCTTGAATAAGAACAGGACGATGCCTATGATGACGATAACAAAATGCTAAGATCAATCAAAACACTTCGAACTGTTGTATTTGCCGACCTTTGTGGCGCGGAAATTTTATATCAATAAAAAAAGCCTGCAGTCACCTCTATATGGCCGCAGGCAATTATTATAGACTAGGGATTTAGCTATTTCTGTCAAATAAGCTTCCGAAGATCCTTAGAAAGATATTTTTCTTGGATAACTCTATATAACCATCCCCCGTTAATGTACTGGCCAGGGGTATGGTTTTATTCTTGATAGTTTTAAGCCCGTCTACCAGTTTAACTTTGGCTATATACTTATCATGTACAGGTATCCTTATAATTTCGGTTATCTTTCCTTCCAACGGGCCAAAAGTTGCCGCGGAGTACTCTGCAAGGTTGATCATCACTTTCTGATTAGGCAAAACTTCGCCAACTCGCTCTGGTTTTATGTATAACCGCACCTCGTAGTTTCCTAATGTGGGGTTAATGATAATGGTGTTTTTACGGGCGTTATCTTCAGTGCCCTTAAGTACGATGGCTTTACCCTCAACCGGAGTAGTGATCACAGAGGTAACCTTACCCGCCGAATTGGTTTGAACCAACAAGGTATCGTTGGCCTTAACCGTGGCCCCGTCTTTTATATCAGACTTGTATATTTCAGCCCCATCTTTTAACCAGCTAACCTTAAAGGGCTGGTTTTTGGAATCAATGATCACTGTTGACGGTAGCAACGACGGGAAGCTTATTATTGTTGAGCATAAAATTATGATGCCAAAAACAAATAAAAACATCATGATACCCCATCTTATTAACCAGGGAGGAACATTACCAATAATCTCCTCAACCTCGTAACTGTGTTCTACAAAATCTAATCTATCTGGCATAATCCAAAAATTTAAGCAGCATCCAATTCTAATTGATTTTTAACAAGCTCATAATATTTACCTCTTTTTTGCACCAGTTCTAGGTGGTTACCCACTTCAATGATAGTTCCGTTTTCCATCACCACAATCTGGTCGGCATTTTTAACGGTGCTTAACCGGTGAGCAATTACCAATACCGTGCGTCCTTTAAAAAAGTCATTCAGGTTTTGCATTATAACGGTTTCGTTGTTGGCATCAAGCGCGCTGGTGGCCTCGTCAAAAAACAGGTACTTAGGCTGTTTATACACCGCTCTTGCAATAAATATCCGTTGCTTTTGCCCTCCGCTCATGCCGGTACCGGTATTGCCAATTTTAGTTGTAAGTCCTAAAGGCAGTTTCTTGATATAGTCCTGAATATTGGCAACGTTAATGGCATGTTGTAAAATTTCCTCATTAGGGGTATCCTCGTTGGCGGCGATGTTGCGCGATATGGTATCTGAGAAAATGTACCCTTCCTGCATTACGGTTCCGCAAATTTTTCTCCAGTCGCGTGCAGACAGATCCAGGATGTCTGATTCATTTATGGTGATCTGGCCTTCTGTTGGCGGATAGAATTTCAACAACAGTTTCAGCAGCGTGCTTTTCCCGCTACCGCTTGAGCCTACTATCGCGGTTACCTTGCCTTCCGGAATAAACAGATTGATATTCTTAAGCACTTTTACCGATTGTGAACCACCGTATTGGAACGAAACATTATCCAGGTGTATACCTCGTTTGGTATTATACGTTTTACCGTTGATCATCTGGCTATTGATTACATTATCGGCACTTTCGCTTGTTTCGTAAAGCTCCTTGTTCACCTTTCCGGCCTTGGTTGACAGATCGATCTCCTCATTACTCTGTTCATGTATCTCGCTTAAGCGTTCCAGACTTATTTTGGCATCCTGCACACTCCTCACAAAACCAATGATCTGGTTTAACGGGTTATTCATCTGGCCTACCACGTATGATATACTGAGCATCACGCCTAATGAGATACTGTTATTGATCACCAGGAAAGCCGCGGTAGATGATATCAGGATATTTTTAAGCTGGGTAACAAACGATGAGCCTATTTCTTGATATTGCTCCAAAGCCAAACTCTGGATGTTTACCTTAAACAGCCTTGCCTGTATACGCTCCCATTCCCATCTTCTGGTTCTTTCGCAGTTGTTCAGTTTAATCTCCTGCATGCTGGTTACCAGCTCGTATATGGTATTCTGGTTTTCACGCATCCGTTGAAAACGTACATAATCCAAATCCTTACGCTTTTTCAGGAAAAGCAGTACCCAGGCAATAGAAATAGCACTGCCGATACCAAAAATAGCCAGGATTTTGACGTTGTATGAACCGAGTACAATGGAGAATATCAATATGTTGATGATAGAGAACAAGGTACTTAAGGTTGAACCCGTTAAAAACGTTTCTATCCGGTGATGGTCATTGATCCTTTGTGTAATATCACCAACGTTCTTCGACTCAAAATAACTGATGGGCAGCTTCATGAGCTTAACCAAAAAGTTGGAAATAATAGTTACACTCACCCGGGTGTTGATATGCAGCAACATCCAGTTCCTGATCATATCTACCGTCATCCCCCCTACAAACAGGAAGAGTTGCGAAAAAAGCACCAGGTAAATAAAATCGATGTTGTGCCGCTGTATCCCAAAATCAACCATACTTTGTGTAAGGAATGGGAAGATCAGGGCGATAAGGCTGCTCAGGAACATACCGATGATAACCTGAATAACATATTTTTTATAGGGCGTGATATACTTATACAGAAATTTAAAGCCGCTCGACTTGGTTTTGTGAGTTTCCTCCTGGTTGAAAAACTCGATAGTGGGCTCTACAATCAGGGCTACACCTTTTGAATCGCTGCTATTCATCCAGAACCGGGTAAAAGTTGCCTGGTCAATAGATATCAGATTATGTCCGGGATCGGCAATCAGGAATTTCAGTTTTTTCTTCTTGGAGAGGATGCCTTCTTTAACTAACTGAATATCGTACAAAACCACAAAGTGTTCCTGGTTCCAGTGGAGGATACAGGGCAGCGGAACATCCTCAACCAGCTGGTTCAGCGTAATTTTAACACCCAATGTTTTCAGACCAATTTTTTCGGCGGCTTCGCCCAGGCCCAGGAGGTTTACACCCTGGCGGGTAATAAATGAATTAGCCCTTAAAAAGTCTAATGAATAATCTTTCCCATAATATGATGCGATCATCTTTAAACAAGTGGGGCCGCAATCCATGTGGTCTAACTGCTTGTGAAATTTAAATTTCCTTTTCATCATTATTATTTAATAGCTTATCATTGAATGTATTTCATTAAAAACATTATCGTACGAAAGCAAATTCTTTTTTGCTTTACTTAAAACCTTTTGCGGCAAACTATCCATCAATATATTGTGGATATGACATATTAACTTAAGCGAATCATGGCAGTAAACCGACCGGTTGTTAAATCCGTTTATCGCGCTATACCGGTTTGGTAAAAACCCACCGCCACAAATACCCACTACCTTACAATTACTACAGGGAAATGGTAACTCCTGGTGACTGTTGTAATGCATGTTCAGCTGGTTGTTCTGTAACGCACTTTCCAGGTCCATATCCAGGATATTCATGTTCTCTTTGGTCATGCCATGTCCGCACACCTTTAACGCGCCCGAAACTTCAATGCTCCCATCGGTTTCAATGATCAAAAAGTCGAGTTTTTCACCACCAAAATATTGTGAGCTTTGCCTTAAACCGATGCACAAACCCAGTATTTGCTCAAATATGGGGATCGATGGTTTAGGCTTATCATCAAAGTACCAGCGGTCAAAAATTTTGATCAGCCAATCGGCATATACTGTCCGGTTTTTAGCCCAGTCAGGTGGTGGAACATCCCAGGAGGCATACGGTAAAAGCAAATTGAAGCTCCTGATATTTAATTCCTTTATCTGCTGATAAAGCTTATCCGGATCGGCCCGGGTATTAATAACCGTTAATATCCCCAGGTTTAGCTTGCCCTGATAACTATTAACCAGATCAATTGCTTCAATAACTTTTTGGTATGATCCTTTTCCGGCATGATCAACACGTTTGCTGTCATGAATTTCCTCGTAACCATCTAAACTGATGCCTATGGTTATCCCCGCTGATAAAAAAAAATCACACCATTCTTTGGTCAAAAGCACCCCATTGGTTTGCATTGCGAAATGCAGATGCGTTTGAGGCTGAATGATCTCCCGGGCTTTTTTAATAAACCCCTCAAAAAAACCCATGCTTTGTAATAGAGGCTCGCCCCCATGAAAAACAAAGTGAAAATTGCTGATATTATGCTTTTCGCAATGCCGGGATACCTTTTGCAAAATAGCCTGAACCACTTTTACCGACATGAACTTTGGCTGATCCTGATAAGTTAAATCGCCCAGGTTATAAACGTAGCAATAAGTGCAATTCAGGTTACATCTGCTGGCTACTTTTAAAACAAGCGTATTTAAATTCATTAGCTTAGGGATCAGTAACCATACTCAGGTTAGTTTTTAGTCATCAGTCTTTTTTATCCAGGTGCACTTCAATAAAACCCGGGAGATTGCCAGTATCCATTGTTTCAATGAACCCGCCGGCGATAGTATCACCGCCTTCTAACTCAATTCCTTTGAGTTTTAATTGTTCAATGGCTGATGACTTCAAGTCGTGTTCAGCCGGATTTGATTTTTTGTCTTTCTTTTTCATTTTGAGTAATAGTTATTGTCCTGATCAAAAATTACTGAACTCTTAGTCCATATGTTTTTTTTCTCCGGATCATGATAAAGTGGTTTATATTCTTTATCACCACCGTTTATTGTTGTTAAAGCCTCACTATCCAAAATAGATTGATCGTCCAGGGCTGCCAATGTTTGTTTAAAATGATTTAAGTCCTTTTTCATGATGTCCTTTAATCTTTTTAGGTTTAACTCGATTAATTGTGTTGTTGTTTATGTAATTATAGCGAAGAATGTAATTATGACCTTCATTTTTTCGACCAATGCGAGCGTTTGGATGACTAATTAACCTAATCTTTCCGCTTATGAAAATGAGCATGTTAACGGTTTTTCCCCGCTATCTAAATCACATGTAAAAGTCAGGCGGTACATTATATATGTGGCACAATAAACAGAGGCGGCTCCAATACAAATCCTACAGCTATAGAAAAACTTATCTGATTTTTTGGTGAAGGTTTCGTCTTTATTTATTTCAGGATATAAATTGATAAAACCTACCGTATTTGAACATTGGCCCACGGGATGGCGTAGTTAGTCGAAAAAGTTTCGCTTTGGCTATTAGCCCGGTTAGTTTTATCATAAACAAACTAAAATTTTAAAGCCATGTCAGAAAAAAAAGGATCTTACAGCTTCAGGCTGAATCTTGACGAATTAACTCCGGAGCAGTTATTCGACAAATTGAAAAAATTACAAAATGACGCGCTGATAGACGCGGGCGAATCTATTGCCGGTGGCGCCGACAAACAAAGTTCTGTAAGTGTAGTTCACGGTTCTGTTAGCGGTACCTTTAGCAGAGCTGCTAACTAAACACAACTTCATTTTAAAAGGCGGCCCGGTTTGCAGATGCAGACCGGCCGCTTTTTTATTATTCGTTTTAGGCTGACTATGCATACGTACATACATAATACACTATTTGTCAGCATGTTGCTTTGATTAGTCGAAAAAGTTTCGCTTTAAAACAGGTCTCAATTAGCTTTAATTATAAACAAACTAAAATTTAAAGCCATGTCAGAAAAAAAAGGATCTTACAGCTTCAGGCTGAATCTTGACGAATTAACTCCGGAGCAGTTATTCGACAAATTGAAAAAATTACAAAATGACGCGCTGATAGATGCAGGTGAATCTATCGCTGGCGGAGCCGATAAACAAAGCTCTGTAAGTGTGGTGCACGGTTCCGTTAGCGGCACTTTCAGCAGGGCCGCATCACCAACTCAATCGTAATTTTCCATCGGCACAAAACCCGATATGTAAGTTACATATCGGGTTTTGTGCGTTAATAACCCTTATGCAGGTAGTGTTTTTTAATACATGTATCAAAATATCATCGCCCGCCAAATATTATACATTAGTCTCCGGCCCGCTTTGATTGGTCGAAAAAATTCGCCTCCGGCTTATTCTGATTTTAGCTTTACTATAAATTAAAACTTTAAAGCTATGTCAGAAAACAAAGACACCAAAGGAACTTACAGCTATAGGCTGAACCTTGACGAAATGACTCCAGAAGAGTTGTTTGACAAATTAAAAAAATTACAAAATGATGCATTGGCCGAAGCCGGAGAATCTATTTCTGGTGGCGCTGCCGGTGATGCAAGAGCCAGCGTTATCCATGGTTCTGTAGGTGGCACCTTCAGCAGATCTGTTGCACAGTAATTGTAATTTACAGGCCAAAAACAAAACCCTGCGGACAATTGTCTGCAGGGTTTTGTTTTTAACAGACCCTTATATTTTATCCTGTTACTAAATTCATATCGCCCTATGATTACGATACATTGGTCTTGGAGCCACTTTAATTGGTCGAAAAAGTTTTCACTCAAATTATCAGGCATTTAGCTTTACTATAAATTAAAACTTAAAGCTATGTCAGACAAAAAAGGAACTTTCAGCTACAGACTGAACCTGGACGAATTAACTCCTGAGCAGTTATTCGACAAATTGAAAAAACTACAGAACGACGCCTTAAAAGAAGCCGGTGAATCAATTTCTGGTGGTGCCGCCGGCGATGGAAGAGTAAGCGTTATCCATGGTTCTGTAAGTGGAACTTTCAGCAAAAGCATTGTTTCAAAACCAACTGAAAGTTAAGTTGAAGGCTTTCAAACAAAAGCCCGATCTGCCTGGTAGATCGGGCTTTTTTTATTGATCAATATTTGGTTTTACTGCGCCTGTCCGGGTTCTGTAATGGTTCCGGTTCTTATGTCAATAAATCAAATTGCGATGCTTTAAAACTGATTCGTCTTGAAGAGGCATTCATTAGTCGAAAAAGTTTCATCTCAAATTATCAGTCACTTAGCTTTACTAAAAATTAAAACTTTAAAGCCATGTCAGAAAACAAAGAAACCAAAGGAACTTACAGTTTCCGCCTGAATCTGGATGAGTTAACTCCAGAAGAATTGTATGCTAAATTAAAAAAATTAGAAAACGATGCACTGAAAGATGCCGGTGAATCAATTTCTGGTGGTACAGCCACTTCGCCAGTAAGCGTGGTGCATGGCTCTGTAAGCGGAACCTTCAGCAGAGGTGCTGATTCCATGTAGTTTCCAGCTTTAACTGTAACCGACCGGTGTGGTTTATGATTGATAAACTACGCCGGTCGTTTTGTTTTATAGCTTCGCGGCTCATACACCAGTCATGATCTTTTTCTTAGTAAGTAATAACCAGGAAGTGGTTATTACCCCTTTTTTTAAACGGCGGTTCTTTCGGCAATCAATCTCCTCTCCCAAATATCTGCAACTTTCATTCGTCACCCGGCTGCTATATCTTTTGCATTGAAAAACCATAGTTGGTCGAAAAAGTTTCCTACCAAAGTATCAGGAATTTAGCTTTACTCTCAAATTAAAACTTTAAAGCTATGTCAGAAAACAAAGACACCAAAGGAACTTACAGCTTCCGCCTGAATCTGGATGAGTTAACTCCAGAAGAATTGTATGCTAAACTGAAAAAATTAGAAAACGATGCACTGAAAGAAGCCGGTGAATCAATTTCTGGTGGCGCTACTACCGAAAAGTCAAGCGTTATCCACGGTTCGGTAAGCGGTACTTTCAGCAGAGGTGCTGATTGCATGTAGTTCCCAGCATTAGCTGTAAACGGCCGGTAAGGTTTATGATTGATAAACCATACCGGCCGTTTTGTTTTTCACCATTTGCAACCTCTTCAAATGGGGCATTAATCATAAACCCCGTTGAATTATGTATTCGTCCTATAGTAGGCTCAATTAGTCGAAAAAGTTTGGGTTTCCATCAACACCCCTTTAGTTTTAATAAAAAAACCAAATCATAAAAATTATGTCAGGAGAAATTAAAGCATTAATCGGGGGGCTACATAATTTACAATTAAAAAATTATGGTTTACCCATTACCGAGCCACGCGAAAAAGTAAAAAGAAGCAGTAACTGCAAAGTAGAAAAATCAACGCGGCTGTTTCTGAAAAGGTTTCCGGGCATTGATGCCATGGGCCTTTAAAACATCGCATTCACAGCCTTAAGTGGCAAAAAAGAAAATACTAATAAACTTAATTAACAAGCGGCTATAACAACTCAGTTTATTTAAAAAATTATGCAAACCCAAGTAGCAGAAAAACCCGAAACCTTAGAGGTGGTGCATCACTCACCTAACCCATCAAACCCAACAAGCCAGGTTGATTTTTTGGTTTTAAAAATAGCCAGCAGGTGCAATCTGAATTGTAGCTATTGCTACATGTATAACTTGGGCGACAAAACGTATATGCAACAGCCAAAGTTCATGAGCGAAGAGGTTATAGATACCATGCTTGCCCGTGTTATTGAGCATGTTAAAAAGCATAATTTAACCGCTTTTGCGTTTGGTTTTCACGGCGGCGAGCCGTTGTTGGCCGGCAAGCAGTTTTTTATAAACTTTGTTAACAAAACAAACGCCCTTTTTGAAAAACATAACATTACGCCAAACTATTTTATACAAACCAATGGCGTTTTGCTTACCCGCAGCATTGGTAAATTATTTAACGAGCTGAAGATACAGATAGGTGTAAGTTTAGATGGCACCGAAGAGATCAATGATGCTTTCCGGGTTGATCATAAAGGCCGCGGAAGCTATCAAAGGGTTGTAGCCGGGATACATAAGTTAGAGGATAACAGGCATCCCGTAACTGGTAAATACAGGGTTGGTTTGTTGAATGTGATGAACCTGAACTGCGATCCGGTCGAACTATACTACCACTACGCTAACGTGGTTAATGTAGAATCATTTGACCTATTGTTCCCGATAGCCAACCATCGTGTGGGCCCATATGTACCAAGTAAAGGACCATTTTCCAAATCGCTTACCCCGTATGCCGATTGGATGCTGATCATGTTCCATCTTTGGTTTAATGATAAATCGGAATCAAGGCCGCACATCCGGTTGTTTGACATGCTGATCAAACAAGTTTTGGGCGCATCCGCATCTTTAGATTCTATTGGTAATAAAGATAACGGCCTGCTGGTGATAGAAACAGATGGAGGTATTGAACCTTCAGACGTGCTTAAAAGCTGCGGCAACGCCATCACCAAACAGGGCCTTAACGTAAAAACCAACGCGCTTGACGACGCTTTGGATAAAAAACTGGTAGCTACCTATGTACACAACGGGCAATACCTGAGCGAAACATGCAAAAGATGCCCCATTGTAGAGATGTGCGGCGGCGGTTACATGCCACACCGTTACAGCCCTGATAATGGCTTTGATAATCCATCTGTTTACTGCAAAGATCTGATCAAACTGATATCAGAGATCCAATCAACCGTGGTTGACAATCTGCCTAAAGAGATATTGGATATCTATCCGCTTGGAAAACTAAACTATACCGAAATCATCAACGAAGTATATCCTCAATCCTATGCAAGCTAAATCATTTTCTTTTGTTGTTAAAATAGCCAGCAGGTGTAACCTTAATTGTACGTATTGCTATATGTACAATATGGGCGACGACAGCTATTTGATGCAGCCTAAAAAAATGAGCGACCTTACTATCCAAAAGCTCGCGCAGCGGATCGACTCATTTTCAAAAAAGCACGAAATGCAGGCCATTTCGATCATCCTGCATGGCGGCGAACCCTTACTTGCAGGTAAAGCTTTCTTTCGCCGTTTCCTGGATATCTTCCGGGAGAATATAGCTGATCATGTGAAGATCGTTTACGTGGTGCAAACCAACGCCCTGCTCATTGATGAGGAATGGATGCAGCTGTTTGAAGAGCTGGATATTAAACTGGGCATTAGCCTGGATGGCGATAAGGAAACCAACGACAGATACCGTATTGATCATAAAGGCAAAGGATCATATGATCGCGTGATCGAAAAATACCAGCTGGCCCGCGATTCTGAATTCAGTAAAAAAGCACCGGCAGTGTTAACGGTGATCAACATCGACTCCGACCCTAAAGAGCTTTACTACCATCACAAATCCATCGGCATCGAGTCGTTTGATATATTACTGCCCGATTCTAACTGGGATAAGCTGCCACCTACACCTTCGCCAGGTACCCGGTTTTACGGTTCGCCAACCGCTTATGGTGATTGGTTGATCGCTTTGTTTGATGAATGGTATAATGACTCTAATCAAAACAAACGGCCAAAGATCAGGAAGTTTACCCAGATAGTGCAGATGGTGCTGGGCCATAAAGTTTCGGCAGATGACCTGGGCGCAGGTGATAACCAGGTTATGGTGATTGAAACCGACGGATCATACGAGGCCGGCGATTCGCTAAAAATTTGCGGCCCCTCTTTTACCAAAGCCAATACCAATGTGCATAATCACGAAATTGATGAAGGCCTGAACACCGACCTAGCCAATCTTTATTTCAAAAGCCATAATAGCTTATGCCGTGAGTGCTCATCCTGCAAAATACGGAGCATCTGTGGTGCCGGTTATTTGCCGCACAGGTACAGCACATCTAATTCATTCAATAATACATCGGTGTATTGTATGGACCTTACCAGGCTCATCAGCCACATCCAAAACAGGATCGTAGATACACTGTCGGCCGATATGGAGGATGACATCCAAATCAAAAAGTTTGACTACCTGGAAATATTTAACGACAGGCAGCCCAAGGATTTAGTAACAATTAGTATTTGACCCAGAAAATATTTGAAATCATGATTATACAAGATGGCATCAAAATTTATCCACATTTAGACTGGGAGTCTAAAATTTGGCTTAGCGAAGGAACAATGATAGCAAAGGGTACAGCATCAAACGGGATACAATACCGCGACAATGCTTTTAAACCATTAAAACCCTGGAGAAGCGCTAACGAAACCGAGAGGGAAATACTACTGGCACAAGACGGCGAAGAAGAGCCTGACTTGAACAGCGTTATCAATATTGTTAAACTGCCCGATCATGTGATTGAAGAACTGAAAGAGTATAAATTTCAAAACATCAACAGCAAATTCAAATTCAAACATTATAAGGCGCTTTACGGCGAAAAGCTGGATCAAAGCATCATTGGCCTCAATACTTATCTGAAAACATTGTTGATCGAAGGCCAGCCGGTACCGCCGCCATCGTTCGCGTTTAACCAGCCCAACCTGGAAACGGTAACCGTTTACCTCAAATTTAACGCGCTGGGTGGTCTGCATATCGATAATTTCGATGGCTTCGATATAGGCCAAACCGAACACGCAGGCCGTAGAATGTGTATCAACCTGGGCGCCGAAGTAAGGCACTTACTCTTTATCAATCAGCCCATCAATACCATGATTGAGTGGATGAAAACCAAAAAAACGGTTGTAAAGGAATATTCACAATGGAATTTGTATAACGATTTTATGCGGTATTTTAGCGAGTACCCGGTGGTAAAGATCCCTATACAACCCTATGAAGCCTATATTGCTCCAACAGAAAACATGATACATGAAGGCTGCACCGAGGGTACTACTCATTACGATGTAAGCCTGTCATACCGGGGTGCATTTAAAAACACTTGTCTTAATCCTGTATTAAACAGCACGGTTTATTAATATCAGCCATGAAACAATTAGCGGTAGTACATCCCGAATTTGAAGTTGCAAACCCGGCCAGTAAATT
This sequence comes from Mucilaginibacter sp. 22184, assembly GCF_052045695.1. Lineage (NCBI taxonomy): Bacteria > Pseudomonadati > Bacteroidota > Sphingobacteriia > Sphingobacteriales > Sphingobacteriaceae > Mucilaginibacter > Mucilaginibacter sp. 22184. The sequence continues at coordinate 93,016 of NZ_JBQEPI010000012.1, read as the reverse complement.
TGCCGTGAACTTTTTTGGCGAGCGCGTAAATTTTGTTCTGGATGATTGCTTTCCGGAAAAAGAAAACGTCGTACTGGGCGATCACGAAGTGCTGGTCAGGAAAAAGGGCTTTTCGCTCAACTACCGCGACCTCAATTTTATCATGAAAGCTTCACGGCACTTTATTAGTGATAACTGCAAAACAGCTTATTTACCCATAGGATCGGAGTTTGTGGGCGAGGTGGAACAAACCGGTCGTCTGGTTACCGGCCTGCAAAAAGGCGACAGGGTAATACCCAACTGGAATTACGAAGAAATACGCAAGCTTAAAACACGTAAACCAGGTTTAACAGCCGGCGTAGCCAGTAACTCTACCTCTAAAGAAAAAGAAATACTGCACTACCGGAAGCTTTATAAAATACCCGAAACCTTTCCGTTGGAGGTTGCCGCAGGATTTTCTATTGGTGCGCAAACCGGCATGAGCATGCTGCGTAAGGCAAAGCTCAACAGCAAATCAACACTACTGGTTACAGGTGGCTCGTCAAACACTTCGTTGTTTGTACTAAAAATGCTCCCCAACTTTAAGTATAAGCATGTTTATGTGCTAACCTCCTCTGAGCAAAAGGCACGCGAGCTGGAAAAACTGAATATTAAAAATGCCACTATACTGGTAAATACCAAATCAAAGGACGAGGACATCGACCTGTCGATCGTAAAGATCCTGAATAATAACGTTGATGCCATTATTGATCCGTTCTGTAATATATACCTTAAAAAATTGTATTACCTGCTTCGGTTCAACGGCAGATATGTGACCTGCGGAATCGAGAATAACACTTTATACAATACGCCCGATATAGATACCGAAACCATGCAATTACCCGAAAACCTGTTGGTTCATTTCATCATGAACAACATTAGTTTTACCGGGAACTGCCTGGGTACAACCCGTGATCTGGGCAAAGCTGTCGATCTTTATCTTGATGATAAGCTGAGTTTGAGCAATTACCAAAGCCTGTCCTACAAAAATGGCTCTGAGTTTTTAGAGATGTCATATAACGACGCCAACAGATTAGGTAAGGTAGTATGTATGTACGAGTAAGTAAACAAAATTAATATATTGATCATGAGCTTTAACGTTTTTCACAGCTCCCCGGTGCAGGGTCTTTCGGTTATTGAACCCAGGTTTTCATTAACACATAAAAGGCTATGGGTTTATGCTACCAAGTCGCCCATCATGTCGGCGCCATTTTTGAGCAATCTGGGTGGCGATTTAACCTGCTATGTGGGTAAAGAAATCGTAGAGAACAGGTCATTTATTATGGAGCGCAACCCCGGGCTTTTTGATCAGCGGTATCTGAACAAAACAGGATCAATATATATGCTGCCGGGCCATACCTTTATTGAAAACCAAACCACCTGGAAAGAAGAGCTGGTAAGCGAAGTTGCCGTGCCTGTTTTAGATGAGTTTAGGGTTAATAATGTGAAAGATTTTCTTTTCCATTTAAAGGAATTGAACCTGTTAGACATCTATCTGATACCCGAAGATGGTTTACTATATGGCTAATCCTGATTTTGCTTATCAATGCGATTTTTTCTCATTAAGGCTCCCCATTTTTAGCTTACAAAAAATGGAGGAGTTTCGCATTGCCGAAGCAAATGGCCAGAAAGAAAATTTTCTCATCGATCTGCTTAATGAACCTGATTTCAAAGATGGTATTTTGCTGGCATCGCCTACCGTTTATCATGAATTTACCAAGCTGCAAAACGGAGAGTTAAACGCTAAAAAAAAAGAGAAGCTATTAAAAACCCTTTATAAATATTTTGTCAGGTGCTGCATCCGCCCACTGCCTTTCGGACTTTTTGCCGGCTACGCGGCAGGCACCATTACCCCTGAGCTTACCAGCACGGCCATTAATCCTGGTAAAAATTTAAGACAACTGCGTTTATCGGGCACCCCGGTTAAAATATTGCTAAAACTGATTGCGGATTTCCTGATCAAAAACGGATATCAGGAAAAGCCAGAAACCGAAAAGCAGCAAAACTCTTTAATATTTAATTATTACCCACTTCAAGGTTTTGAGGAGGATATTAAAGATGAATATACCCTGGGTCATTTGCAAAAGCAGTTATTCGCGGTATTCTTAAAATCAGCGGAGCCCTTTAACGAGTTGATCCATCTCATAGGCCAATATCCGGGAAACGAACAACTCACCTCATTTATAAAAGATATCTACGATCTGTTACATTCAGATAAATCTTTAGTCAGCATACATGAGCAGATCTCCGCGATGTTCAGTCCTTATGATCCGGATGCCGCCTCAACAGAATACCTGCAAGCCGATCTGTTTGTAAAAGATGCCGCAGATTTAAATATCCCCAGTAAAGTAACATCAACACTGCTAACAGAAATTGAGGAATTGAATGTTTTAGGACCAGCTTATGTTAATGACGATCTGCTCCATTTCAGCACAGAATTCACACATCATTATGGTGATGCCCAGATTCCGTTATTAACAGCGCTCGACCAGCAAAGCGGCATCATTTACCCGTCCTCCAATTCTGAAAGCTGTACCTTTAATGGCTATATCTCGCCCTTAAGCCGGTCAGAAACCGTAGCAAGCCAAACTGATACTTTAAAAAACTTACGGACCAAAAAATTCACCGAGGCGCTTACCCATAACCAAACAGCCATCGAAATTACTGCCGATGATATCCAAAGTTTTAAAAGCCATCAATCGGCAGCGGTTAAAAACTTTTACTTACAGGGCAACCTCATTGCCACTTCACCGGATGAGCTTGATGAGGGAGCATTCCAGTTTTTTATCAAGAAGCAGTCGGCTCCATCAGCTTTGGCATTGGTCAGTAAATCATGCTATGGTTTGCCCGGTTTACGCGATCGCCTTTCCGACTTTATCAACCAGGAAGATGCTTTAAGTGAGGATGCTATCCTGGCCGAAATAGTTTTTATTCCCGGCGATGTTATTGACAATTCCATCTACCGGCCCATACTCAGGCGGTTTACCATCGATGTTCAGTCCGGTACATTTGGCCAGTCCGGAGAAAATATACATTTAACAGATCTGCTCATCTCGGTAAAAAACCAGGAGATCATTTTATATTCTAAAAAGTTAAACAAACGTATCATCCCGGTATTAACGTGTAATCATAATTTTTATAAAGGCCCGGCGGTTTACCGTTTCTTGAGCGAGCTGCAATATCAAAATCCTAAACAGGTATTTGCCTGGCATTGGGGCCATCTGTCAAACGAACCATTCCTGCCCCGCGTTAGCTACAAACACTTGATATTATCCAAGGCGCAGTGGCATATCAACCAGCAGGAGGTCAATTCGGTAATTGAGCAATTTGCCAATCCTGTTGATGCCCTGCATGAACTGCAGCAGAGATTCCTGTTTCCTTCGTTATTTACTATAGCCAATGATGACAGAGAAATGCTGATCGATATCCAATCGGGATTTTCCTGTTCCCTTTTCCTGGAGGCAGTAACCGAAGATGGAATTAACCTTATTGAATTTACGGGCGACCCTGCATCTACCTTATTTAAAAATCAAAAAGATAGCTTCCATCATGAGATGATCATCCCGGTATTGGATAAACGGAAAGTATTAACTAATCACGCTATAACTGATGATGAAAATAAAGTAGCCCAACAACATCCCGAATCTGATGAACACCTCCCGGAGCAAAAGGAATGGATATACTATAAAATTTATGGGCGGCCACTGGTGCTCCAACAATCACTCCAAACAATTTATTCTTTATTAAACCTCATGACCGATGAGGGTATTATTTCACAATGGTTTTTTATCAGGTATGATGACCCTTATTATCATCTGCGTTTAAGAATAAAAATGGCCTCATACGCCATGGCTAAATATGAACGCGTTATTGCCGAACTGAAGAATGTATTACAAGCCCAAATAGAAAACCACCACATCTGGGCCATGGAGGAGGATACTTATATCCCCGAGGTTGAACGCTATGGGGTAAACACCATGGAATACAATGAACAATTGTTTTACCTCGACAGCCAGGCCGCCATGCAGCTGTTCAAAAGCGGCATTAAGGCATCAAACAACTGGCTCGTCGGTATACTCAACGTAGAAACCTTACTGAATGATTTTGATTTGGATATTGCCGGCAGAATTGAGTTGTTGTACCAAATGGAGACTGATTTCTTTAAACGCACGGGTGGTTCAAAACAACTCCAGGTTTCTTTTGATACTTTATACCGAACTCATAAAAAAGGCATTGAAAACCTGATCAATGATGATGACGAATCTTATCAGGCGGTTAAAGAAATATTTAAAACCCGGTCTGCACAAAACAAGCTTACACTTGCAGCACTTGAACAATCGGCTAAGGAATATCCCGGCGATAGTAAAAAACCTTCGCAAATAATGAATAGCGTTATTCACATGGCACTTAACCGTTTCTTTTTAACCCAGCAAAACAGGAACGAGTTATTGATATATGCGTTGCTGCGCAGACACTATGTATCGCTCATTTGCAAGTTGCGTTACAATGCTAAGCAGCAATTGGATTACAGTATGTAAGGCCTGCAGATAACCTCAAATCTTATTATAGTATTTCATAAAATTATCGATCAGGAACTCCCAATGGGTTGAAGGACAAAACCCAGGTGATGTGGCTATAGTAACATCAACAATCTGCGACCGCACGCGGCTCAGTTCTTCACAAATTTGCCTGATCTCCTCTTCCAGTTCAACATGGGTAATCATATTAACCGGGGCATCATTCCTGTGATTGCCATTGAATTGGTTCAAAAAGTAATCCAGGTCGATATGCAGAAAAGTAGGATCACCGTTGAGTTCTCCTATTAACGATCTCAGATCATTACCCCGGTAATAAAACCCTTTGGCCGGCTCATCATTTTTATCAGTAACCGTTATCGAAATACGATCCTTATCCAGGTATGGAAAATCATTAATATATGATTCTACCATATTTTGCCTGGTAGGTCCATCCGGCGAAAGCTCTTTCCGCAGGTGAAAAATATTTACCCTCTCCAGGAAAAAAATAAGCGGGGCAATAAATGATCCCAGATTAATGCTTCCTTCCCGTATAAAACCGGGTATACTTTCCGGATCATCGAAATTTATCTTTTTATCGTCCGTAACCTGAAAATATTCGCCCTGCTCTTTATATACCAAAGGCGGCATCAGATCGGTATGGTCATCCAGGTGAATGATATTGATCTTTTTTACATCCGGATTCGCTTTCAAATATCTTAGCCAAAACAAAAGCGACCAGGTGTCTTCAAAACAAAGGTTATAGCCATCTTTAGCTTCATGAAAATCAGCCACATCTGATACTGACAGGTCTCTTGCCGAAAATCGGCCCAAATTAGAGGATAAGTTTTGATCAAGCCCCAGGTAACTTAACCCAGGGCCTTGCAATTTAAATTCTCTGCCTTCCTGTGTCCATTTGCAGTTTGTAAAATAACGGTTTAACTGTTGCTCAAAAGTGGCCTCTAACATGGTCATTGATAATTGGATTATATATATAGCATAAGCCGGTCTTGAACTATAAACTATATTATCTTCAAGATAATAATTTAGCAAGATATTACCATTTTATTTTATAATATTTATAGGTAATAAAATATCCGGCTCCTAAGCCAATTTAACTATTAACGATAAGCCTATTATGCCAGTGTCTCCGCACGAGTACCGCTTTAAAGAGTATGAAATAAAGCACGAGCAGGAAACTATCCGTTTCTATGTCCATACACCCGGGTTTTCTCCCGAAAAAACCACGTTTCTTTTTCTTCAAGGCTCTGGAGCGATACCCTTATGTATGGAGAATGACCAGGGGCATAGGCTAACCTTTTCGCTGCATACCAGGCCCGAGGTTATCCAAAATTTCAACTTCGTCATTATTTCAAAGGTCGGCTTTACTTTCAGCCGCCACCAGGATGCGGAGGTTCCGGGCGATTATCATCAGAAAACAAGCCTGGCTTACCGGGTTTTCCAGGCCGATGCGGTATTGCAGTATATGCAATCAAACCAATTAATTATCAATAAAAACATCCTGGTTTGCGGCCATTCCGAAGGATCGGATGTGGCCGCTAAACTGGCCACCGTCAATAAAAACATCAGCCATCTCGCGTTTTTAAGCGGCGGCGGGGCATCGCAATTTCTGGAGTACTTTCTTTACGTCCGCAAACGCATTACACGCGGGGAGTTATCATTTAAGGAAGGCCAGCAGGAGATCGACGCGCTCACCCGGCAGTTTAACGAGATCATGCAAAACCCGGCATCAACCACCAAATTCTGGCAGGGGCACACCTATCAGCGCTGGGCTACCTTTGCCGAACCGGCGCTAAAAAATCTATTACAGCTTAACATACCCATTTTTATGGCTATGGGCTCTATGGATCCAGTGGTGCACACCGAGACTTTCGATCTGATCATCAGCGAATTTCTGTTCAACAAAAAGCAAAATTTACACCATCAAATTTATGACGGGGCCGACCATGGCTTTAAAGAGCATAACGATACCGGTCCTGCCATTGATCACATACCTGCACTGGTAACCGACCTGACTAACTGGTTCAAACAAACCCTGTAACAATAACCCCGAACCAAACATGGCCGATTATAAATTTATCCCCGAACTTTTATTACGGGTGCCGCTGTTTAGTTTTGAACGTTATTCGTTGGATAAGATACAGGAGATAGCCAGCGACCCGCAATTTCAATATGCCATTTACCTGGCCAACCCGGTATTGCATCAGCTATTGCTCCATAAAAACTTTGACATCAGTTCTTTTAACGACAAGGAACTGTTAAGCATACAAAAGTATATCAATCGCGTATGTTTCAGGCCCACGCCTTTTGGCTGCTTTGCATCATCTATAGTTATTAATTGGGGTACCGATGATGAACTCCTTTTGAAGGATAAAACCCATGACCACCTTCAGCTGCTTTTAGATCAGGAGGTTGCCTTGCTGCTGGCCAAAAAACTACTTCAGGAGGTGCCCTATCCAAGACAATTATTTTTAAACCCAACTATCTATAGTTTTAAAAAAAGCTACAGATTTGTAAAAACCACCCGTCAGGAAGGGGTTTCGGCGCTATCCTTTACGCTTGATTCTATTAAGGCCAACAGGCATATTGATGGTATTGTTAACCTATTTAAAAAAGGTCCGCTGCCCGAAACTCAGCTATTATCTGTTATTGAAAACAATTGGGAGTTTAGCCAAACTGAAGCCACTGAGTTTTTGCATATGCTGCTGGCCAGCCAAATTTTAATAACACAGCTCGAACCCAATTTAGTTGGTGAAGATTATTTATACCGCCTGGTGAATACGCCACAGACAACACATAATCAGCTCTCCCTTCAATTACAGGGCTTATATAAAAAATTAAACACCGCAAAGCCGTTTGCGCAAAAACACCTCACAGAGCTTGATGATGAGATAAAACAATTGACAACCGGCAGTATAAAAAAAACCAATCTTAATTTTTATTCCAATCTGGGTCGAAAAAAACTAATAGGAAGCCTGAATATAAAGCACCAGCAACAAATTTCGGCGGCTATAGATGCCTTGAGGAGATTGGTTCCCTATACCCCGCCACAACAACTTAAAGATTTTATAACCGAATTTAAGGCCCGGTTCGACAGGCAAAAAATCCCCCTGCTTCTGGCTCTTGACCCTGATGCCGGCATAACCTACGGAAGTACTTCGGGAGCTGACAGAAGCCCCCTCCTTAACCAGGTTAAATTTAACCCGTCCGCCAAAAGTTCAACTGTTATGGAGTGGACTAAGGTTCACCAGTTACTGTTGCAGCTTTGGACAAACAACCCCAACCGAAGCACCTTTGAACCTATTGAACTAAATCCATCGCATTTAAGCGGTCTTGATATAGCCGCACCACCATTACCACCATCAATGATGGTAATGTTCAGGGAAACCGGCGATCATATCTTTATAGAAAATGCCGGTGGCTGTTCGGGTACGGCCATTATTGGTCGTTTTACCTTATTTAATGATGAAGTATTAGAATTAAGTAAACAGATAACCCAAATTGAGGAACGGGCAAACCCCGACGTGGTTTTTGCGGATATTGGCATACTCTCAGATACCCACACCGATAATATTAACCGGCGGTACCCGGTTTATGCTTATGAAATATCTGTCAATTCCGCCCCGGTTCAACCGATAGCTCACCAGATAGCCTTATCTGATCTTTTGGTATCTGTTGTAAACGACGAGGTTGTATTGCAATCCGTATCACTGCAAAAGATGGTACTGCCCAGGTTAACTTCGGCGTATAATTATGCGCATAATCATTTAAGCATTTTTAAATTTCTGTGCGATCTTCAATACCAGGGCACTCAGAATAATCTCAATTTCGATCTGGAACATTACTTTCCCGGTTTAAGGTTTTATCCAAGGGTAAGCATGGGCAACGTTATTTTGAGCGCCGCGAAGTGGTACCTGGCAACCGATGACATCAACTACCTAAACAAAGCAACGGAAAAAGAAGGCTTAAATAAAATACTGGAGATAAAACAACGGAACAATCTACCCGATCTGATCTGTTTAACCAGGGCCGATCAGCAACTTGTTTTTAATCTTACCCAAAAACAAGAAGTTTTGTTGTTATTAAACAGCATAGCGGGTGCCGAACAGGTTAAACTACAGGAATATTTTTTACCCAAGCAAGGCCAACCGAAAGTATCCATAACCGGGCAACCTATGGTTAGCCAGTTTATAACCTTTTTGTATCAAACCGATAATGTTTACCCGGTAAAATTTAGCCCCCAGCCTACGATAAGCAAAAAGATAAAAAGGGAATTTGCGCCAGGAAGTGAGTGGCTTTATTTTAAAATTTATTGTAGTCCGCAGGTAGCCGATCATTTACTATGTGATGAAATTTTACCTCTTATAACCACTATAGAAAAACGAGAGGTAAGCTCCTGGTTTTTTATCCGTTACCAGGAATCAGGGTATCATCTGCGGCTCCGGTTAAAGGTAAACCCTGCAGATGTTGGCCCGGTGATGATAAAATTAAATGATCAGCTAAATGCAAGTCTGCAAGCGCATGAGATTAAAAAGTTACAGACCGATACCTATGCCAGGGAAATAGAACGGTACGGCGCTGATATCATAGAGTTAATTGAAGATTTTTTTTGCGACAGCAGCAAACTTATCATTCATTTTATAAAGGCCCGGATGCCGTTTTATTCCCACCATAGCCTGGCTATCATTAATATGGATGAGTTACTGGCTTTGTTCATGCCATCCATAGTTGATCAAATATCATTTTTAGAATTAGTGTCTGACAGCTTTTATCAGGAATTTTCGGGTACCAAAGCCTTGAAAGTTGACCTGGATCTGAAATACCGGGAGTTAAAAAACGAAATTCAATCGCGGCTCCATGATCCTTATTGCTTTAAAACATTAAAGCTTGATAAACATCATCATGATTTTTTACAGCAGGCAAACCTGTTAGCTAAAAAAGCTGCCCGATTTGGTGCAGAACGGAAGATCGCGCTGCTTGCCGATATGATCCATATGCATTTTAACCGATTATTTACCGAGGATGAACGTGAACAGGAATATATTGTTTACCATTGTATGCTAAAGTATAAACTATCAGTAAAAGCACGATTTTAGAAAACCCGGCATTAACGTTTTTTCAAAATACTCAGATCAAGTTTCTTAAAAAACAGATCGCGGTAGGTGGCCCCTAACTGCAATAATTTTTTGTTGGTTAAAAAGATCTGGTTACCATTTATAAATTTGATCTTATTGGTGTTTACAATAAACGATTTATGGATACGGCTAAAGCTATTTTCGGGCAGGTGTAATTCTATATCTTTTAAGGTAATATAGGCTTTGTAGTCGGTATCGTTTAAGTATATGGTAATAAAATTATTGCTGGCTTCTATGTAAACAATGCTATCATGATCTATCTTGACTATTTTACCAAAATCACTTTTTATGTAAAAAAAGCCTTGTTCCGGTTCACCTGCTTTTGAACTGTCTTTTTCGGCCATGCTCCCCATTACTTTTTTAATACAGGTTAAAAACCTGGGGTATGAAATTGGCTTAAGCAAAAAGTCGAGAGCATTTTTTTCAAAGGCCTCCACAGCATGATTGGCGTACCCGGTAACAAATATGATCTTGATCTGCGGATCAAGCAGGGTTGATAGCTCCAACCCGTTAAGCATGGGCATATCTATATCCAGAAAAAGGATGTCTGGCTTCTGGTTTCTCACAGCGGCCAAACCTTCCATCGGACTGTTAGCAGTTCCTAATAAAACCAGATCAGGTGTGTTAGCGATATAATCTTTGAGCAAATCAATGGCGTGCGATTCATCGTCAATTATAAAGCACTTTATCGTGTTCATGTAAATCAATATTTAAATCAAAGGTTAGGTGTAATATAAGATATATAATTGGTGAGTAAATCAAGGGGAGCGATTTATCATCAATTATACATCACTTTATTGTGTTCATGTAAGTTTATGTTTAAGTCAATCGAAAATATGCCATCCCTGTTGTTTATCGTTAAATCATATTGACGTTTATACTGGTTCTCCAACCGGCTTTTTACGTTCACAAGGCCCAATTTATTACTATGAGGGATTGCCTGTGTTTTCCCTATTTTATTGATGGTATAAAAGCTCAGGCTGCCATTATCCAGCCCTATGTAAATCTGTACCGGAAAATCGTGATCGGATAAATTAGCGTATTTAAATATATTTTCAACAAAAGTTAACAGCACCAGCGGAATCACTTTAATACCTTCAAAATCGCCTTTTAATATCAGTTCAATACAAAGTTTATTATTAAATCTTATTTGATTTAGCTTGATGAGGTTTTCTATCGCTACTATTTCCTCTTTTAGACTAACGGTTTCATTACTCCCGGTTGATTTAAATGAGTAATGCGTTATTTCTGATAACAACATAATAACCTCTGCCGCTTCTTCCGAGGTTTTATATACCATATTGTAAATATAGTTTAGTGTATTAAATAACAAGTGCGGGTTAATTTGAGCCCTGAGCAAATTGTTATGCGTGGCCAACAGATCTTTTTCGAGCAGTATCTTCCTGCTTTCTGCTTTCATTCGCTCATTTTCGAGCTGCAGTATCCTTCGCTTATTATATACGCTGTATAAAGCAAACCAGTAACATGTGCTCAGGCCTATAAAATATATGGCCCGCCATATACTGGCTACAAAAAAAATATAGGGAATATGAATTGATCTTAAAACTTTAATGTGGAACCCATTTTCCAACATATAGTTGAGGCAATAATTAAGCGCTAAATAAACAACTATCTCTAAAGGGAGCAAGATCAGGAATGATACAAACCAGTTATGTTTCTTTTCAGAAAAATTTTTGAGCAGCACCATCGCGTTATAATAAAACAAAGCGATGTTAAGCGGATAATGCACAATCTGATCAATTAATGATAATCCGCCCGACGATAATATGATTAATACGGAGAGTTCATATATGATGAACGACCCCCAAAAAACCAAATGCCAAAAAACATGAATGCCATGGGTATTATTCACCATGCGTTTAAACTTGTTTACCATCCATTTAAAACTGTTTGCACAATAAATTTCATATTATTTAGAGTATGCTCTAATTTAAATAAAAAAAGAACCTATGAAAAAGTCCCATTCTTTAAAAACATTGATTGAAATAGAAACAGTTTTCAAATTCCAATCAGACCCGAAAGCCCTACATCTATTTCCAACCCAAACCTACACAGACACCTCATCAACGGCTACAATAACCTCTTTTCAAACTACAGGTTTTAAAAAGTTCCCTGCCGATTTAAGAATGTAGCTTTCTTAAATCATTGCCAGTTGATGAATTGGTTGAACCGTTAAAATTTAAAAGGAAAAGAACGATATATGATATAACATATACTTAACTAATAATACAATGATCAATGAAAAGCCAGTCCAGATTAATAATTGCTAAAGCCATTTGTCTGCCACCTGTTATTCATTGTTACTTTAATATATTATTACGTTGATTAAAGGGATATTTAAATAGTGACAGTTTTTACAGGTTGTCATAATTTTTCACTATTAAAAATATTTTAATAGTAATTATAAAAAACGTTTAAGTACAACCCGCTTATTTGCCGCTACTATAACAAATATATCAATCATAAATTGAATTTATAATTTATGGGTTAATATCTCCATAAATAATAACAATTCACGTATTAAAAAATAAAATAAGATAGAGCTAAAAGTTTTATTTCAATGAAAACAAACCGTTGGTTTTAACAAATTATTAATTATTTGATATCATAATATTGACGTTATGAATAATTTTTGCCCACTATCCATTATTATTGTTGAAAATGACCAGACAGATGCGTCTACATTAAAACAATATATTTCACGCATACCATTCCTGAAATTGTTAATGGTTTGCCGCACCGCTATTGAAGCGCTGGATCTGATCTATACGAAAAAACCAGATATTGTTATTGTAGATGTTGATCTGCCGATGATGTCAGGGCTGGAATTGGTCAGCGGACTGACTTCACAAAAACCGCAGATCATCCTTACAGCAGCCCATCAGCAATACGCCTTTAATGGCTTTGAACTTGATGTAACCGACTTTTTGTTAAAGCCGTTTGATTATCAGCGTTTCATTAAGGCCATTTGTAAGATTAAACAAAGGCATTATAATTTAAACAGCGAATTCAACAGCAAAGAATTGGTGCCCGCCAAACGCAACACCCTGCTGGATGACCTTAACACCAAGGTTGTTACCAAGAGTTTAGCCAAGGAGCAACGATTTATTTGGGTTAAGGTTGATAAGAAAATGATGAACCTGAACACCTCCGAAATTGTATACGTAGAAGGGCTTAGGGATTACGTAAAAATTCATTTAGCTAAAATTAACTATATAGTTAATTTAACCATGACCAAAACCGAGGAGCTCCTGGGCAACAGCAGCTTTATACGGGTAAACAGATCATTTATTATCAATAAGGCTTTTATTATTTGTGTTAAAGGCAACACTATCGAAACAAGCTTAAACAATTCGTTACCTATCGGCGTAAATTATAAAGACGCTGTAAAACAATTGGTATTTAACTAAAACTCCGGCCTTTACTAAGCCCCATTAAAACCTATTTTATACAAAAACTCCCCGGGTACTTATATCCGGGGAGTTTTGTTTATTGATCTTATTTCAAGAAGAATTTGCTTCGGAGCGTATGGCACTCAATCAAAAAGCCAAAGCCCTGTGCGATTCCTTCCCTCGGGAAGGGGAGGAAGGCGTTTATGTATTAGGCTAATTACCGCGCGTAGAAACCCCTCCCTGCCATTACACCGGCCCATATCAAAACCTTTGCTTTTATCATAGAAAGCCGCACAGCAGCCCTTTTCTTTGATATTATTTATACTACCTACCATTCTTCAACAGTCAGTACATCGGCCTGCCGCGGAAAAACTTTGTTGGTGAGTACACGATGCACTTCCTCGTCGCCGTCGGCACAGCAATCGGCCAGTACGGTTAAGCGGTAATCTTTATCGGCAGCCTCACGCAAGGTTGATAAAACCACCCCACTGGTAGATACCCCGGTAAGTACCAAATGCTGGGCGCCATAAGCACTGAGGATAACTTCCAGATCGCTGCCGGTAAACGCGCTGAAACGGCGTTTGGTAACCACAATTTCATCAGCCCGGGGTTTTAACTCATCAAGTACCTGCATAAATTCGGTCATGTTAACACTTGCAAACCGTTCCTTACTGGCAGTAAAACTTTTATTATTCGGACTAATCTCTGGTGAGCCTGGTCTAAAACCAACTACCACATAAATAACCGGAATTTTTTGTTCACGTGCTTTCGCGATAGCTTTGGCTGTATTATTCAGGATAGCTGTTGCATCGGGCAGCATGGCTTTTATACCAACCTGCATATCCATAACTAAAAGAGCTGTATTTATTTTATGCTGTTCCATTTTTGTTTTTTTATGATGATCAATTAATTTTTCTCTGGTTATGCCTTATGTTTATGTACAAAGTTTACGGCTCCAAAAATGCTCATACAGGCAAAGCCAATAAAGCATATGAGGATGGACAAGCTATCATCAACAGATACTTTGCCAAACCTGAAAAGCAGGTAACCCACTACCAAATTGAACAAGGCCCAAACTACATTTACCAAGGGAGTAGATAAACCTTTACCCGACGGTTTGGCAAAAGGTGTAGGAAAAGCATCGCCGGCGATGCCCTTAATAAAATGCGGAACAAAGTTGGCCAGGAACATGCCTGCCCAAAAGCCGCCGAAATAATGATGCCATTGCATAATAAAAATATTTTAAGTGGTTAAATGATTAAATGTTCTTCTTTAGTTTTCTCGCTCACTTTTAAAAACCCGGAAAAGCCAGCCGCTATCAAAAGAGCAGCAATTCCCTGGCAAAGCATCGTTAATGGGGCGCCTAATTTTTGGGAAACAGTACCGATAAGCAAACTGCCCAGCGGCAGCATCCCGAAGTAGGCCATGGCCACAAAACTCATTACCCTGCCCCGCATATGGGCAGCTGCTTCCATCTGGATAATGGTAATACTGGTTGACATAGGTGTAATTGACCCGAGTCCTAATACCACTGCGCATGGCAGGGCCAGGGCAAAATAATTTGTTCGTGAAAATAAGATGAGTCCTGCACCCAAAACGGTAATGCTTAGCACCAATACCATTCGTAAATTGATATCTTTTTTTGCCGAGGCCAATAAGAAACTCCCTATAAGCGCTCCTAAACCAATACAACCACTGATGTAGCCATAGGTGGCCGCGTTACCTTTAAAAATAACCTTGGCAAAAACCGGCTCCATGGTATCGTAAGGTAAAATGAGCAAACTTAAACAGAGCATCAACAATATCAGTTTACTAATAACAGGTGTTTGTTTCAGATATCTTAAACCCTCCGCCAGTTCGGAACTAACCTTTTTCTTAACAGCTGGCCTTTTAAAATCCGGAAACTTCATTAGCAGCAGGGATCCAATTACTGCTATAAAACTTACCGCGTTAATAATAAAGCAAACACCCGCGCCAAACTGCTGCAAAACCATACCTGATAAAGCCGGACCAATGAGCCGGGCCATATTAACCATAGCCGAATTGAGCGAGATGGCATTGGCCAAATCGGCCTTATCATCTACCATTTCATGTACCATGGGCTGCCGGGCGGGCACATCAAAGGCGTTGATCGTACCCAATATGGCACTAAGGGTGAGTATTTCCCAAATTACATAATGGTTGGTTAAAATTAATACCGCCAGCAATATGGCTTGCAGCATAGATGCAGTTTGGGTAACCAGCAGTATTTTATATCGGGCATACCTGTCGGCGGTAACGCCGCCCAACAACGAAAATAAAAACGCGGGAAATTGCTGCGCGAAAACAGCAAAACCAATCATGGCGGCGGAGTGTGTAAGCGAGTAGATAACCCAGATAACAGCCGTCCGCTGCATCCAGGTACCGATCTGGGAAACAGACTGACCGGCAAAAAATAAAGTATAATTTCGGTTGCGGAATGCGCGAAAGGTATTCGTGGCTTGTCTATTCTTCATATCTTCTTTTAGACATTTTTTGTCATTTTGTCGAAAATCAATCAAAAAAAATTATTTGTTTAATCCATGCATAGCCATGCGGATAAACATATCCACCGCGGGCACAGCTTTTACCGTATCATCTTCCAATTCCAGTTCGCGCTTTATTCCGCGCAGGCTGCTTAGCAACACCATAATGAGCATCTCCAATTCAGGAGCCGACATTTTGTGCAGCTCACCTTTATTTATACCCTCTGTAAGTAAGGTTTCCAACAAAGCGCTTTCCTGTGCAACTATCCGCTTGTGCAAAACAATCCTGGTTTTATTGAAATGAGACAAGGCATCGGCATCCATGCCTGCTTCGAGCGTTTTAAAAAATGCTCTTTTTTCGCGAAGTACATCGATTTTGGTGATAAAGAAGGCGCGAAGTTTTTGCTCAGTACCGGATGCCTGGTTAACAGCATGAGTCATTGCCGCCAGCATTTCTTTAATCTCTATATTAACAACCGCGTCAAAGATCTCATCCTTACTTTTATAGTAATAATAAAGCGAGCTCCGGCCCTTGCCTATGGCTTTGGCTACATCATCCATTGTCACCTTAGCCAGGCCATACACCTGGAACAGGCGCTTGGCCGCCTCCAGGATCTGCTGCTGTATTAAATCTTCTTTGGTGATACTAGCTGACATGGAAAAAATGTTAATGATGCAAAAATAGTTATTTTAGACAATTTAACAAAAAATGTTTAATTGCTTTAAATAGATGACTTTTACACTACAGGTAAGCGGCAAATGGCCGGATGGCTCCCCCTGGTCTACGCATTTTAATACACACGTCATTGCACGAAACAGAAGCCCCCTCTAAACGGCGGAGCCCTCATGTAATAATCTCCCCCCAAAGAGGAGACTTCAAAAAGAGCATTTTATAGCCCTCTCCTTTGGAGAGGGTTGGGTGAGGCTTCTCGCAATGACGCGTGGAGATGAGTAACAAGAAATTTATTGATTCAACCCATTCTTAACCCGGTCGCCTTCTTCAGTAGCTTTTGGTTCATTTTTCATGTTACCGTTGATAGACTGGTTGCCGAATGAATAGGTAAGCCTGAAATTAAAATAACGGGTATTGGTAAACTGCGACAACGAATTATGCAGATTTAAATAGTTAACCGTTAAAACATCCTTGCGGCCGCGATAAACGTCGTAGTAGTTTACATCAATGGTCAGTTTCTTTTTCAGGAGTTCTTTTTTCAAACCCAGATCAAGCGCGCTGATGGCATTAACCTGGTAAAAGTTAAATACCGATGGCGAGGTATAAAAGAAGCTGGTATTAAAATAAAAACCCGTGCTGATGGTAAACGTGCTCACAAAATTATTGGTAAAGTTTATTTTATTCCGGGTGAATGAGCTTCCTGACAGCTGCGATTCATAATGATCATGCAGTACCGTGCTTGAGTTTTCGAGCGTCCACCAGCTGGCTACTTTTAACGGAAAATTCAGATCGAACGAGATGTTCCTTTTATTATCCAGGTTAAGCGGCGAGTAGGTTAACACATTGGTTTCGGAATTGAGCACCGGCAATTGGGTAATGATATTTTTCTGAGTGCGATAACTTAATGACATATTAACGGAGTGGATAGAATACTCCAGCTTATAGTTATTATAGGTACTCGGGTTTAAAAATGGGTTACCGCTCACATAGGTATAAGGATCAATAATAAATACAAAGGGGTTCAGATCTCGGTAGCTGGGCCTGCTTATTTTTTTGGCGTATGAAAGGGTAAGCGTTTGGCTCGAACCCCATTTTTTATACAACTGCGCGCCAGGCAAAACATTGGTATAGTTTTTTGTAAAATCCTGCGATGCTACAGCCGCTGTACCTGTTGAACGGGTACTCTCTACACGGGTACCAACCTCTAACGTGGCAAAGCCAAAATCATAATCTAAATTAAAGTAGTAGGCGTATATTTTTTCGTCGTACTTAAAGTTGTTGGTTTGGCGGGCAGTGGTAACAACGGAGTTGTTTCGCAACGAGTCGCTTACCAGGCCATCTTTGGTTGTGCTGTTGTTAAATTTACCACCTATTTGCAGGGTTACGGCTTTTGACAGGGCCGTCGAGAAATCGGCGTTAACATTAAACAGGTCAATGGTCGACCGGGCATCATTGATAATGCCCGTAGTATTGCTTGGTGTATTTACATTTGAACTGATGGTATTTTGATTTTGGGTAAGATCATAACGCCCCAGGTTTGACTCCAGAGTAAACTTAGTTCCTTTGTTAAAAAGATGTTCATAATTAACCGTATAGGTGGAGTTGGTGGCATCGGTTTTAGTTAAACCCGTGGTATTGATGAGACTTACCAACTGGCTGTCATCAGCGGTATTACCCAAAAATGTTTTGGAAGCGCTGTTAGGCTCCTGCGTTGTTTTGAGGGTATTGCCCCGGTAAAACACACCAAAGGTGTTCGCGGTATCGATATAATATTCCAGTCCGGCATTATAGTATACCAGCGTGGGTTTATTTTTAATGAACGATTTGGTGTTTAGTAAATAGTTTTGCCCGTCCTGCTCATAATAACGGTTACCGGTGATATCGGTAAACGCCGGGGTCCATATCCGGCCAGCAGAGGCGGTAATGGTAAACTTTTTTTGCTTAAAGCTAAAGTCGCCGCCAAAGTTAAACTGGTTGTATTTGTTGCGGGCGTATTCTGTATACAGCGAGGTATTATAGCCTGTTTCCTTTACTTTGTTTTTAAGCACAATATTGATGATCGCTTTTCTATCTCCCTCGTATGACGAATTGGGATTGCTGATGATCTCAATTTTTTCGATGTTATCATAAGGGATGGATTTTAGCTCCTCGAGACTTAAAGGGGTTCTGCGGCCATTCAATAAAATGTCGGGTTCCACGTTGCCGTTTATTTTGAATGATCCATTGAGCAAAGCTACACCCGGCGCTTTTTGCAAAACATCAAACGCCGTATTTGAAGATGCGAAGATCTTACTCTGCGCGTTGATCTCGGTTTTCCCGGGCTTATTGGATACCAGTTGTCGCTCGGCTTTCACCTGTACCTCGCCAAGCTGATTTAAATTAGGGATAAGTTTTAATATACCTATATTCTGTACCGGTGTGGCGCCGGTAAGTTCAATACCCGCCTTGTCGAGCATTTTATAGCCCAGGTAGGATACATTGATACTGTAAGTGCCTTTTTTAAGCCCCTTGATAGTAAATTTACCCGCAGAATCTGTCTGGAGCGATTTGATATTATTAGGATCTTCGGCACTGATCAGTTTTACGGTAGCCAGTTCAACGGGGGTGTTATTGGAATTATCAACCACGGCCCCGGTTAATGTTAAATTACCCTGAGCTTTCAGGGCTGGCGAAACAAACTCAAATAGTACAATAAATAATAATGTGAGCAACCTGGTTAACTGTTTGTTCATAGATGGTATTTTATGGGGCATTATGGTAAAGTATCATTTCTTCCTAATTTAGTTTAAAGAAAATCCACCGCTTAATTTTTTCGATGAACTCACCTATAGTTTCGATATATGTTATTTTATTTATGACGAGTTTAATCAGACTTCAGGCAGGATGGATAAAAAACAGCCGTTGTCAAAATAGATTAATAAATAGGCAATATTTCATGAGCCAGGCGTCGCTATTTCTTATTTATTTGTACAGGTTGATCTTTGCCGGTCAGCCTCCCTTTCTCCACGATTATTGGATATCATGATATGACCAGGCCATCTGTAATAAAACTTGCACTTCTTTTATGCTTCGCGATACCGGCTATGGTGACTGCTCAAACGCGACGTACGGCCCCCCGCATAACCTTCGGCAAAAACGCCCGCAACATCGCCCGCATAGCCAATGATTCCCTGGTACTCATTAGCGGCACTACCTATTTGTTTACCGTGGATACCCCCGAAGACCAGGGTCTCGTCTCCACCAAAGTAAGCGTAGGCGATTTGCCCGGACAATTGGCTTCGACCAATGGCAACGCTCAAAAATATACGGTCATTGATCAAAATGACAAAACAAAAACCGATGGCGATATCAACACCGGCGATAAATTGATAGTAACATCAAAAGGAGCGTCAAAAACCTATCATATTGCCGTTAAACCGATGGCCCTTAGCGGCCGTCTGAGGTTGGATAATGCAACTATTACCACAAAAGCCAGCCGCGATTTGGTGTTGTATTTTACCGCAGGGCAACGCAGTCCGGACGCTACCTTAAAGATCTTTATTCCCGCCGGTATCACCGTCACCTTGGATAATACCACGGTAAATGTTATTGGGCGGGGCGAGGTAAAACTAAGCCGCCTGGCTACCCAATCCATCGGACGGGTTGGCACCAAGTATTCTTACTCCCGGGTTGGGGATGTCCGTATTTCCGGTTCCACCGCTTTAGGCTCGGTCATTACCTTCCATCATCTCGACCTGAGGCCTGCAAACGGCGCCGATCTCCAACTCCGCATCAGCGACGTCAATCTCAAAAAAACAGGAAAATACCTATTCAGGGCATCATACGGTACCTCCAAGCCCGAGGTATTGACAAGTCCCGGCACGGGCCCCGAAACAGCTGTGCTCACCGCTACCCGAACCATCTCCGATCTGGAACGGACACCTGATACCGCTATGAGCTACCGCGAAAAACCTGACCTATATACCACTACCCATTTTAAATGGGGAAAGGGTGGAAAAGCATCCGGTGCGCAATTGATGCAATCAACAGACCAAGGCAAAACATGGTCGGCAGCATCGGCCAAAATCGATCTTAAAAAAGCCATAGCTTCGGTTTCGGGTCTGGTTCCCAACAAGCTTTACACCTTTAAGCTCAACGTGAAGGATGGTGCGCAAAAAGGCTATTCCAACACGGTTTCGTTTTACTCGGGCAAAATGGATATCAAATCCTTTGGCGTTACCGGCAGCGGCACCGACGATACCGAGAACATCAACAAAGCTATCGCCTATCTTCACCAGTTGGGCGGCGGCACCCTGTTATTTACCCAGGGCACTTATATGGTTCGCACTGTTCACCTCCTGAGCAATGTTTTCCTGTACCTGGAAAAAGATGCCATCATCAAAGCCATCAAGGGTGGCGATGCGCCAGAATCAACCTGGTTTAGCGATCGTAAATACCGCTCGGGCCTTTCCCCTACCGACGCCGGCCCTTATGCCGATCCTGAAAACTATATGACCAAGCAGGATGTGGGTCATCATTATTTTAAAAACGCCATGTTCTTTGGCGAGCGGCTGGATAACGTGAAAATCATAGGCAATGGCCAGATCAACGGGAACGCCAACCTGGTTAATGGCGATGGTGTGATGAAAAACCCACCCGATAATCGTTGCGATAAGATGTTTTCGCTCAAACTGTGTACCCGCGTAGAGATTGGAGGCATCTATCACCCCGAAGATCTGTGGTACGACGAAACCAAAGATGAACCTTATTACATCGGCGCTAACGGTACTAAAAATTTCGACAGCGATAACATGCTCAAACTTGATCGCTCCGGGCATTTTGCTTTACTGGCTACCGGTACCGATGACATCAACATACACGATACCTACATCTGCAAAAACAACCAAACCAATGTGCGCGATGTGTATGATTTTATGGAGTGCAATAAGGTAAAAGTCACCAATATATTCTCGCGGGTAAGCTCTGATGATGTGATAAAACCGGGGTCCGACTGCTCACTGGGCTTTACCCGGCCGGCCAGCAATTACCTGGTGCGCAACATTATTGGCGATACCAATTGCAACCTTATCCAGTTAGGTTCCGAAACCGCCGACGATATTACCCAGGTTTATGTAGATAATATTTACGTACTGGGCGCCAACAAGGCCGGTTTCTCCATATCAACCAACGATGGCGGCCACGTAAAAGATATTTACCTCAACAGTGGTCGTACCGGCCCTATCCGTGAGCGATCCAAAATGTACCGGGCCACCACACCCTTTTTTATATCCATATCCAACCGCGGTCGCGTTATCGGTGCCGAGGCTGGCAGATACACATTTACCGAAAACGGCAAAAAACACGATGAGCTGCTGATTAAGAACGTAAACATTGGCCAGGTAGAAAATATTAACCTTAAAGCACTGGATGTATATGAAGTTTATGGCGGCAGTTCATACAATGGTAAACGCTGGAAGCCTTATGATGGCACCCAGCGCAGAGCCTCGCCCATTATTGCGGGCTACAAGCTGCCCAATAATGCCGACGTTACGGGCGGATTGGATTTTAAACTGCCCAATGGCCTGCATACAGGCTATATAAAAAATGTTGCTTTTGATGATATCAACTTCCTGGTTAAAGGAGGCAACCCGATAACCGATACCACTGCCGTTCCGGCCGAGCTTGGTGTGGGGCAATACAATGCCGCCGATCTTAAGATACAACCCTCCTACGGGCTCTGGGCCAGGCATGTGAAAAATATTTCGGTTAATAACTGCACGTTTAATTACGAGAAACGCGATAGTAGGTATGTCCTGTTTTTTGACGATGTGATTGGCGCCGGCATCAGCCATATCAAAGCGGTACAGGCACAGGATAATGCCATAGTAATAGGCACAAAAAAAGCGCAAAACATACAGGTATCCAACTCCGTATATTATCATGATACCTGGGGGAACGCACCAGCAGCGTTAACAGCGCCCGCTAAGGAGTGATTGTTATGCCTAAAAAGGCTGTCACCCTGTCGAAGGGTGTGCGCAGGAGGGTAAAACTACTGTCATTTCGAACGAGGAACGAGGAGAAATCTTTTACGATTGGCTATTGAAACTTAGCATCACGTAGAAGATTTCTCTTTCGCACCATGCACGTACCCCGCCCATGCTCTATCGAAATGACATCCTTTTATTTCTTTTTTAGAATCTCATATCCTCAATAAGCGTACTCTTCAACAGCACTCAAAGCTTTGGGCAGCGCGGTTTCTTTGGTTTCGCCCCTGAAATGCCCCTCCACACGGAAAACGGTTATGTCTGTCAACCCAATCAAACCAAGAACAGTTCTGAGGTATGGTTCTGTAAAATCATAACTTTTCAAGGCCCCTTCAGAAAATACCCCGCCCGAAGCGATACTCAAATAAACCTTTTTATTTTTTACAAGTCCTTCCGGCATACCGCCTTCAGCATAACTAAAAGTAACACCACCTCTAACAACATGATCTATCCATGATTTTAGTGTAGATGGGATACTAAAATTATACATCGGCACACCAATTACAATAATGTCGGCATCCTGAAGCTCGCGGATAGCCTCGTCCGAGTGTTTAACAGCCTCGCGGTGCTCAGGCGTCCGTGCCTCCTCGGGGGTATAAAATGCGGTAAACTGCGATTCTTCCAGGTGCGGGAACGGTTTTTGGGTCAAATCACGTGTTTGCACGGTACTACCGGGATAAACGGCGGATAGTTTTTCCAATATAGCTCCGGATAATTTGTTGCTGTAGGATTCATCCCTTTTCACACTCGAAATGATATTCAATATCTTTTTCATTGTTTTTTATTTTTTGTTTAGTCAAAGGTATCCAGTATAACTATACAAAAGATACTAGTATACCAAAGGATAGTAGTATCCTTTGGTATACTAGCGAATTGAATATGTTAGAATTCCCCATTCTGCGGAAGAAATAAAAGAGGGGAGCGAAGATGTTATCCCCATCTTTTGAGAAAAATTTAGCTCTTGCCAGATAAAACTATTTAGTTATATTAGTGATACCTTAAACTTTATCGCTATTGACATGAAACCTCTCCTGACTATCACTGCCCTATGGGCTCTTATCACTATTAGTTATACCGCCCAGGCACAACGCCAGTTAATTCCGGAAAACCTAACTTTTAAAGATTGCAGTGAGCAGCCCCAAAAAATAAAAGCCTCTTTTTATCCTGCAAATGATTCACTGATTATAACTTATGGAGGTCTTCCAATTTTTGCAGAAAAAAAGGCCTCGGACCCTGATCTGAAAACCCGCATTGTTAACAAACTCAAACAAAAGATAGACATCTCATCATGCAATAACTCCTCAGATATTATTAGACGATACCAGGAGCTATTGGAAAAATTACCTGATCTGATTGCAAGCCGGATAAATAAAAAAATAGGCGATAAAACGCGTAGCATGCCCCTTGATCATGAATCGGCATTATGGGAATTACTGAACAACGATTTTACTTACGAATTTTCAGTTGTAAGTACCGATAATACAAACATCAACTCCGGATATAAGGTATTAGGTTCAGTTGATGGTCAATACAAATTTGATGCAGATGGCCTAAAAAAACCACTGATCCGAAACAATATCGACACCGTATTAAAATTCATACATGTTAACACCGGAATTAAATTATCTGCTATGTATATAGTTAAAAATAAAAAAAACTATGTATGGCTTGATACCGCCGGCAAGGATACCATTCAAATAACCCAAAAAACAGCCGATAAGTTCACGGGCAAAGCATCACACTTAAAATATAACAAACAAGCAGCCGACACAACACTTAGCGTATTTGAGTTAAGCCTGGATGCCGACAAAAGCAAATCCGCTGATAAAGCCAAAACAGAGCTGAACAGCTTTCAGGCCAAAAGGATCTCGTTTGTACTTGGCGTTGGTTCCAGTGTGTTTCCCTATCAGTTATATCAAAATCCTGCAGTTGATAAATCGCTCAATAACAATGTAATTATTGAAAAAGGGCAGCATATTAAAACAAATCTTTCGTTTGGCATTGTATACACGCCTTTTTTATACAAATTTATTGATGCCGATCATCCGCAGGGCGAAATTGTTGCCAAGGGCCTGTCATTGGCTACATTTATAAATCCGGTAAATTTAACCAAAGCCTCTGACGCGCAATCGTTCTTCAGCGCCACCGATTTTGGTGTTGGAATTGGGTATAAGTTTGTTGGCAGCCTGATGATCCTGGGAACTATTGAGTTTTTTTCAGTTAATCAACCCCGCGACTGGTTTATTGAAAAATATAAATCAAATGATAAGAATTTTTCTGTGCCTGGTACCGGTGGCACCACCAATGTTCAGCAATCATTTGACCTAAATGATAGTAATATCTTCAGATCCAGGATAATACCAACCATTGGCTTTAAAGTATGTTACACCTTTGATATTATTAAAACCTATACCTCCTTAAATACCGACAAATAAATATTTCCTGTATTAATCCTTTCCCCAAAAATCCAGTCTGATAAAAAAGCGCTTTACCGATAAAATGGCAAAGCGGCTTTTTTATTTGTTTATATATGATCGTTATAGTTAAAAAACGTTAAATAAATGACTGTACGTCAACTTTCTGTAGGTACATACGATTTGTTTTTACTTATTTTTGCTACATCAAATTTAAAGTCATGCAAAGGAAATTAATTATCATTGCGAGCTTACTGATAGGTAGTTTTTACAGCGGCGTTGTACACGCCCAGCAAACAACCGCTTTAGAACCTGATCAAAATCCAAGATATTTGGAAAGTCAGTATAAATATATGCGTGGGGCCGACAGCCTGAACAGCCTGCACGGTACTACTATTCAAAACACGTACAAAGCTTACGACTGGTACGAGGCAAAACTGGAACGCCGTCGTCAAAACCGCGAATGGCGCCACGAGGAACGGATGAATGGTTATTATGATTACAGCCCGTCATGGAGCCTGTATGGCGGCTACTCTTATCCCTACAGTAACTGGGGTTGGAACAGTGGCTGGGGAGGCGGCTGGGGCGGTCGTTACGGAAACCGCGGAGGCTGGGGCACTAATATTGGTGTTGGCGTAGGCTGGCGCTGGTAACAATTTACACAAAATACTATCTTACTATATAAAACCCCGAACAATACACATGAAATTCAACAAAATTATAGCAGTTGCTGCCATTGCAGTTTCAGGAATGCTTATAGCTTCATCATGCTCCAGACAAGTAACACGTGTTAGTACAGACGAAACTATCGACATCAGCGGTAACTGGAACAACAGCGACTCCAGATTAGTTGCAGCCGACCTTACAGATAAAATATTGAACGCTCCCTGGATCAATACACACCAGGAAGAACATCAGGGTAAACGCCCTGTTGTTATTGTTGGCTTTATCCAAAACAAAAGCCATGAACATATTGACGCCGAAACCTTTGTAAAAGATGTGGAAAGCGCGTTTATACAAACCCAAAAAGTACGTTTGGTACAAGGCGGTAAAAAACGTGAAGAACTGCGTGCCGAAAAAGAAGATCAGCAAACCAATGCCACCGTTTCGAGCATGAAAAAATTCGGTTTGGAAAATGGTGCCGACTATATATTGCAAGGCTCTATCAACTCTATTGTCGACGCGCACAAACGTCAGAAAGTAGTTTATTACCAGGTTAATCTGGAACTGACCAACATCCAAACCAACGAAGTAGTTTGGATAGGCGAAAAGAAAATAGCCAAATACGTAAAAAATTAAATCGGTATCAAGTAGTTAGTATCAAGTATCAAGATTTTTGAATACTATTTATTCAGATTTACGAAGCTGTCTTGATACTTGATACTAACTACTTGATACTGATACCTTCACAATGATAAACCTCCGCAAGTATATTCTCCAGGCATCGTCTGTTATAGGATTGATGCTTTTTTTGTCAGGCTGCGCATCTTATAATGACCGTATTCTTCCGTATTATAAAAATGTTTCGGCCGGGAATTACAAAGCGGCCGAGGTTGAGCTTGATAAGAACAGCCTGATCCAAAAACCTCGTAACAAACTCCTTTTCCTGATGGAAAAAGGGAGAATCAGCCAGCTGAACGGCGAATACGAAAGCAGTAACCGTTACTTTAATGAGGCCGATTCGATGCTGGAACATGGGCTCACAAGCGCTGCCGATGAGGCTGTTGGTGCATTGGTGAACCCCATGGAGCAACGGTATAAGGGCGAGGATTTTGAAAAATTCATGATCCACTATTACAAGGCGCTCAATTATATGTACCTGCACAATATTGATGAAGCTGTGGTAGAGGCCCGCCGGATCAGTCTGCAGGCACAGCAACAGGGCGACAAATTCAATAATAAAGATAACCGTTACTCAAACGACGCGTTTTCGCTGATGCTGCAGGGCATGTTATATGAAAGCAACAACGATGTGAACAACGCTTTTATCTCCTATCGTAACGCGGCCGAGATCTACCTCAAAAGCTCCGACAAAACTTATTACGGTACCCCAATGCCATTAGGCTTGCAGCAGGACGTGATCCGCACCGCCAAACTGAATGGCTTCACCACCGAGGCCGACGAATTTGAACAAGCATTCGGTTTCAAATACACCCTACCCAAACCCAGTGATGGCGGCGAACTGATCCTTTTTTGGGAAAATGGTCTGGCCCCGGTTAAAACCCAGGTCGACTTGTTTTTCAGCCTGATCAGGAACAATAACGGAGATCTTTTCTTTACCGACGCAGCTGGGGGCATAGTGGTTCCTTTTAATTATAGCGGCGACAGATATAAAGTAAATACCAAATCGGTAGAAAGCTTGCGGGTAGCCTGGCCAAAATACGTTGCGCAACCCCCCTATTATTCGGGCGCGGTGATCACCAATAATCAGCAGCAAATACCACTTGAAAAAGCCGAAGACATCAATCAGCTGGCCTTTAAAACCTTGCAGGAACGTACCTTAAAGGAGATCGGTAAAACCCTCTCCAGGCTGGCTGTAAAAAAGATTGCCGAATATTCTGTGCGGGCAGCTGCTAAAGATAACAATGGCAATAACAATTCCTTATTGCAGGGCATAGGCTATGGCATACAGCTGTACAGCCTGCTATCAGAAAAGGCTGATACGCGTAACTGGCAAACCCTGCCCTCGTACATTTCGTACGCGCGTATCCCGCTGCAAAAAGGCGAAAACCAGATCAGCCTAACCCTAAAAAACAGCCACGGCGCCGATGAAGTAAAAACCATCAAAGTAAATGGTACCGGCAGGTTGCAGTTTTATAATTATTCATCATTGCGGTAAACAACTCACTGGATCTACACTTCGTTTCTCCATCCGTTATTGCATATCCCAAACATTTTTTGTATCTTTAAGTACATCCAAAGCCCAGCCCTGCTTACTTGAATATTGTAAGCAGGGCTGTTTGGTTAAAGAGAAAAAAGCACTCAAAAACCGACCGTTCGGCATATAGTTAACTAACTATCAATCACATTAATCTTTTTAAATCCTAAAAATCGTGTCGAAAATTTGTTAAAAAGTGTTAAAATGGATGATTTTGAATAAGTTTTGAGCAGTTTTCGATCTATTTCGCCCCGTTTTTGATGAGAAAAGTGTTAAAATAGAGGTTTAAAAAGTTTTTGATCAGCGGGGAGCTGTTTGAATTTTATAATTATCTTTAATTGGGTAGTCCCAACTTCAGGAACCTGTCACCATCAACTTATCATACCATGGCCGAAAACAAAACCAAAGAAACCACAGCCAGTGTAGCCGAATTTTTGAATTCGGTACCCGATGAAACCAAACGCACAGATAGTTTCAAACTGGTGCAGATTATGGAAGAACAAACCGGTCTGAAAGCCAAACTGTGGGGCCCCGCCATTGTGGGCTTTGGCACCTGTCATTATAAATATGAAAGCGGTCGTGAAGGTGATATGCCATTGGTTGCTTTTTCTCCACGCAAAGCTGAAATTTCCCTTTACCTGATGCTGGACCCTGCAGAAAAAGAAAAACTGCTTGCAAAGTTCGGCAAGCACAAAACCGGAAAAGGCTGCACCTATATCAAAAAACTGCAGGATATCAATGAAAAAGTGCTCCGGGAAATGATCAGTTCTTCCATGAGCTACGTAAAAACAAAGTATGGCGCCCAGTAATAGCTGTCAAATAATTAAGTGTTGATATTTGGAATCTCATTAATTTTATCTTCTTTTGAACAAGGGTTCAATGAGTTATCCTGATTAAAACAGAGGCCCTTAAGCAGGTATGCAGCGTGTACCGGCAACAAACCAATTTGAGCATTAATTTAAAGGATAAGTATTGTTGGCAAAGCCTTTCAGTGTACTTCAAAGTGCCTTGACACTCTTTGTGTATACTGGTTTGAGCATTTAAAGCTTAACAATAACTTAACTTGTAAAATTAAGCATAGTAATACCTTAGTTATATAATTGCCCCTATTGATTATTTATAATGGATGATATAGAATTACTGTCGCAAGTAAAAGCAGATGACAGGGAAGCCTTCAACTCCTTATTTCTAAAATATCATCCCTTACTATCAGATTTTTGCCGTTTTTTGGGTATAAACAGTGATGACGGTGAAGATGTTATTGCTGACGTTTTTCTGGATCTGTGGGTAAAACGGGAGCGTGTGCTTATCCATTCATCCCTAAAATCATACCTCTATGGTGCAGTAAAAAACAGGGTTTACACGCTCAAAGGTAAAAATCAAAAGATGCAATTGCTGCCCGAAGAGTTTGCATCGGATAAAGCCATCAGCGACCATCTCAGGCCCGATGAAATGCTTTTCCGGAAAGATCGCCGGCTCATGATCGAGCGCTTTGTTGATGAATTACCAGAGCAAGGCCGGCTAATTTTTATGATGAACTGGCAACACCAGCTTGACTACCAGGAAATTGCCGAAATTTTAAATATTTCCCCAAACACAGTAAAGACACATATTTACCGATCTGTAAATTATTTCAGGAAACGTTTGCTTTTTGTTAAATAATCAGCCCCAATGTTAACATTATATTAAATCGTAAAATCATGTAATCGAATTATGCTGATTTGAATACTTACTTCAAAATGGCATACATGGATGAACATCACTACCTGCTGATTATAGGTTACCTGGAAGGAAAAATAACCGAAGAGGAGACCCAGTATTTATTACAGAAAGTTCAAACGGACAAGGAGTTCTCCGATGCTTTTGAGGATATCGCCGAGATCTGGTCGGCCAGAAAGGCTATACCCAATAATAGCAGCAAGGCCAATGATGCATTAGCCCGTTTAAATAAAAAGATAGATAGCCTGGAGGCATCAGGATCCGCTTCCAAAAATGGATTGGTAGAAACCAGGCACCCAATTACCATCATCCGGAAATTAAGACCTATACTGACCGTAGCTGCATCCATACTGGTTCTTGCAGGCGCCTTTTGGTTGTATAAGGCCAAACTTAGCAATAAACCTGCGGGTACGCTGACCATGACCGAAAAGCATACCGCTCCTGGCGAAAAGAAGAAGATCGATCTGCCAGATGGTACTGTTGTTACCCTTAACGCGTCAAGCAGCCTGCATATCGCTAATACTTTTGGCGATGATAAACGAGAGGTGTACCTGGATGGCGAGGCATTTTTTGATGTAAAGCGCGATCCGCAAAAACCATTTATTGTTCATACGGGCAAAATAGCCACACAGGTACTGGGCACCCACTTCAACGTTTGGGCGTATCAAAACGACAGCAATATTACCGTATCGCTGGTGCAAGGTAAGGTTCAGGTGGATATGAATAATGATCCATCTAAACGCATCATCCTTGACCCGGGCAAACAAATGACCTATTCCAAAGCAAATCATCAGGCCCATGTTACCGATTTTATAGCCGAAGACATCACCGGCTGGAAAGAAAACAAACTGGTATTTAACTATGACAGCTGGCCCGACGCCGCCAAAAAATTAAGCAGATGGTATGGCATACCTGTGCAACTGAGAGACAGTACCCTGCTGCGTTGCAAGCTGAAAGGTACTTTTGATAACATCCCGCTGGCCAAAGTAATGGAGCAAATTAAAATGGTAGCAGATGTATCATGGCAGATGCAGGGCAATAAAATGATCATATCCGGTAAATGTAACTAAACACAAGAAAGGTAAAGTTTAATGAAATAAGGAAAGCATAAAACAACAACAGGCAGTATGATCAGATCATACCACCTGCCCGTAATCAGGTTCTCGCCAAAGGACCCAATTCATTTTAGTAAAACAATCTCAAAAATATGAAAAAATATATATTCTCGCTTTTAAGTGCTATTTATTTGATGTGCACGGTAATGCAAGCTGGCGCAGCCACTGTAAACCGCACATCAGACTCCATAAATTGCACTATCCAGGTTTCCGAAAAATCTATCAAGGAGGTGTTTTCTCTGATAGAAAAACAAACCGGTTTACGCTTTATACATAATGCCACTGAGGCACAGCTCAGCAAAAAGATCAGTCTGTCTGAAAATAACCAGCCTATTGATGATGTATTAAAAAAGATAGCCAAACAATCGGGCTTATCATTTAAAAGGGTTGATCAAACCATATACGTACAAACCACCGCCAGGCTGATGCGCGTATCTGGCAAGGTTATCGATGCCCAAACCGGCGAAACCTTGCCCGGCGTATCGGTAAAGCTCAAAGGCAGCACAGATGGTACCGTAACTGATATTTCAGGCAGTTACCATATCGAGGCTGCCGAAAAAAATACACTGGTATTTTCATTTATCGGTTATGTATCTCAGGAACTTCCGGTATCTGGCAGTACCGTAAACGTATCATTGAAACCAGATCAGGCTGCGTTAAAAGAAGTGGTAGTAGTGGGTTACGGTAAACAATCGCGTAAATTATTAACCAGTTCCATCGTTTCTGTTCAAAATAAAGACTTTAACAAAGGCGCGTTCAGCAACCCTGCACAATTACTGCAAGGTAAAGTAGCCGGCCTGAACATTACCCGTTCCGGCGACCCTAACGAAACACCTTCTATTAGCTTACGTGGCCCTTCAACCCTACGCTCAGGCCAGGCACAGGAACCATTTTATGTAATTGATGGTGTGCCAGGAGCCGATTTCCGCCTGGTTGCTCCTGATGACATTGAAACGCTGGACGTATTGAAGGATGCCTCTGCAACCGCTATATATGGTACCCGTGCTGCCAATGGTGTAATTATCATCACTACTAAAAAGGGCAAAAGTGGTCAGGCAGTAATAGCTTACAATGCCTACGCCGGTTTTGAGAAAATAGCCAATAGCATCAAAATGATGAATGCTACTCAATTGAACGATTATCTGACCAAAAACAACCTTTCGCTCGACCCATCCGACCAAAAAGGTGCCAATACCGATTGGCAAAAGGAAGTAAGTCGTACAGGTTACTCTCAAAATCATAACGTAGCCCTTAGCGGTGGCTTTAACCAAACTGCCTATAGCGCCTCTGTTAATTATTTTGACGATAAAGGTATATTGAAAGGTAGCGCCTTAAACCGTTTAACTACCAAAATTGCCGTGGAGCAAAAGGCTTTTAATGATCGTTTAAAATTGGGTTTATCGGTAAATAATGCGACCAGTAATTCGGACATTATCCCTAACCAAAATATTGTGCTATACAATATGCTGCGTTACCTGCCAACTGTTCCGGTGATGCAAAACGGCGCTTATACCGAAAATTTGCAAAGGGTACAATATTATAATCCGGCAGCCCTATTGGCCGATGCTTATCAAAAAACCAAAAGTAAGCTGAATTTGATCAATGCTACTGCCGAGCTGAAATTACCTTTTAACTTTACCTACAACATCAGCCTGTCGTCACAAAGCGAACAGGTAAATGGTGGTGCTTTTTATAACAGTAAATACACGCTTGACCAAGGCGTAAATGGCGAAGCTTACCGCTCCTCATTTGAAAACACCCGTAAAGTAGCTGAAACTTTTTTGACCTATGCTAAAGCTACCGGCAAGCATGACATCAATGTATTGGCTGGTTACAGCTTACAACAAGATGTTAACGGCGACGGTTTCCAGGCCAATAACCGAAATTTCCCGACAGATGATATTGGTTACCTGAACATTGGTTTGGGTTCGCCACAAGCTGGGTTTGTGACCGACTGGGGACCCAACCTGTATCAAAAACTGCGTTTAATATCTTTTTACAGCAGGGCCAAGTATAGCTATGATAATAAATACCTGTTACAGTTATCATTAAGACGTGACGGTTCATCAGCTTTTGGCGCCAACAACAAATGGGGCACTTTCCCATCGGCTTCATTGGGTTGGAGGATCACCGAAGAATCATTTATGCAGAATCAGCATCTGTTCAACGATCTGAAACTGCGCGCCAGCTACGGTATCACCGGTAACTCCCTGGGTTTTGATCCGCTGATATCTCAGATCAAATACGGCACATCGGGTGCATTTTATTACAATGGCACCTTCACCAATTCCATAGGTCCATCACAAAATGCCAATCCTGATTTGAAATGGGAAAAAACCACCATGTACAATCTGGGTCTGGACTTTTCTTTATTCAAAGGCAGGTTAAGCGGTACCATTGAAGCTTATAATAAAAAAACCAACGATCTGATCTATTTCTACCCGGTATCAACTACTCAATACTTTGTGGGTACTTTAACCGCCAACGTAGGTTCGATCTCCAATAAAGGTTATGAGGTTACTATTGACGCGATACCTGTTCAATCGAGCAAATTCCGCTGGAATACATCTATCAACATAGCGCATAACAACAATAAACTGGTATCCTTATCAAACAGCAGCTTTAAGCTGGATTCAATCCCACAGGCAGAACCAGGTGGCCAGGGCGAAACCGGCTACAAAGTACAGATCTTGAAAACAGGCTACCCGGTTGGCCAGTTCCTGTTATATAAATATGCCGGTAAAAATGCCGCCGGTGTATCACAGTTTTACAGCCGTAGTGGCGGTGTTACCACTACCCCAACTTCAAAAGACTATTACTATGCTGGTAATGCGCAGCCTAAATTACTGTTTGGGTTTAACAACAGCTTTACCTATGGCAATTTTGATCTGAATGTATTTATCCGCGGCTCATTGGGCGGCAAGGTATTGAACGCTACCCTGGCCGACCTGAACCGTACCAGCGATGTGCGGAGCTATAACCTGCCGGTGTCATCAGCCAATGAATCACCAAAGGATGTTAACGCCTATTTGTATTCCGATCGCTATATCGAAAGCAGCTCTTACTTAAGACTTGATAATGCTACCCTGGGTTATACCTTCCCTAAGTTCACCCCGGGAATTCGTAACCTGCGTTTGTATGTATCTGGCAATAATCTGGCCGTTATAACCGGTTATAAAGGTATTGATCCTGAAGTTTCGTTGGGCGGCCTTACGCCAGGTATTGATAATAAGAACTACTACCCGCGTACCAGGGCTTTCCTGTTCGGTTTAAGTGCTTCATTTTAAATCATCTCATTAACAGATCAACATGAAAACTTCCATTCATAAATACTGCGCCATATTTTTAACCGCGCTTACCATATCATCATGCACCAAGGTTGATGTACCGGTTGAAACCGAGTTAACCCCTAATAATTTTCCTGTAACGCAGCAACAGTTTATCCTGGCATCAGGAGCTGCCTATGCTCAATTAAGAGGCTCTTTTGCACAGGCTTACTGGCAAATGCAATCGTTAAGTACAGATGAGGCCATTATGCCTGCAAGAGCCGGTGGCTGGCGCGATGGAGGCCGTTATCAGCAATTGCACCATCATAGCTGGAATGCCGATCTTCCGGAGGTTCAGGACGCCTGGACATGGGGCTTTGGCACCATTAGTACCTGTAACCGGGTTATTGCGAGCTTTGCCACTGCCCCTGATAGCCCAGCCAAAACTACTACTATTGCTGAGTTGAGAGCCACCCGCGCCCTGGTGTTCTTCTTTATGATGGACCTATATGGCAATATCCCCGTAGTAACCACTTTTGGTTCGGCCGATAAACCAGCGACCACTGCTCGTAAAGATGTTTTTGCATTTATAGAAAAAGAATTGAACGCGGTGATCCCTCAATTGAGCCAGGTTGTTGACCAAACTACCTATGGCAGGCCAACGCAATACACTGCCTATGCCATACTGGCCAAAATGTATCTGAATGCCCAGGTTTACACCGGCACCAGCCGCTATGACGATGCCGTTAAGATGTGCGATAACATCATTGCATCGGGCAAATACAGCCTGGAAGATGATTACATCAAAATGTTCTATCCTGATAACGGTCCTAAAGACAAGGAATTTATCTTTGCTATTCCTTATGACCACGCACAAGCCCAGGGTGAGCAATTTACCTGGTACAACCTGCACCCGGCCTTACAAGCCAAATATGGTTTGCTATATCGTCTGAGTAATCCATGCAGCACTATTCCTTCTTATTACGCTCAATTTAATGATCCTAACGATATCCGTACCAGCATCTGGCTTATTGGTAAACAGTATGATTTTGCCGGCAACCCTATCATCATCAAAACCACTAAAAAAGGGTTGGATGCCTCCTACAGCGGCCCGGATCCAACTGCACCGGTTGATTTCCAGCTAACTTTTACACCTGACCTTACTCTGGTTGATGTACCTACCTTTGAGGTTGGTGGTGATGAGTTGGGCAAAGCAAAGGGTATCCGTAATAACAAATACTATCCGGATGTGACCGCTACAGACCGCAACCAAAGTAATGACGTACCGGTATTTCGCTACGCGGATATATTGCTAATGAAAGCTGAAGCCATTTTACGCGGAGCAACAGCAACTAATGGCGATAGTCCATTATCATTGATTAACCAGTTAAGGGCAAAACGTAAAGCCGCTACCTGGACAAGCGTTGATCTGCCAAACCTGTTACAGGAACGTGCACGCGAACTGAACTGGGAAACCTGGAGAAGGAATGACCTGATCCGTTTTGGTAAATACGAAGAGTCATGGGGTTACAAAACAGACAATAACGTAAACAAACGTCTGTTCCCGATTCCTTCTGCCGAAATTATCCTGAACTCGAAACTGCAGCAAAACCCTGGCTATTAATTAATACCCCCCAAACCTTATCACAGCCCTTAGCTTTTAGCTAAGGGTTTTTTATTGACCAAAATTTTATAAATAGCGTATGAAATTTTATAAAACATATCCGTTATAATGCTTTAACTTTGTTGTTAGATGAAAAGAGTCGCCGTTTTAAGCATAGCAGCATTTTACCTGTTACTCACCACAGGGATGTTTGTGTGCCTGGTACATTGTACCGGCCAAAGCTTAATGGGTAACAAAATGGCTATGCAGGCCGTGGATAATACGACAACTCACCATCATCATAAACACAGTTCCAAAAGCGATGATTGTGATTGCTGCAAAAAGCATGGCAACTATGTGATCAAAGAAAATATAAAACCAGCCAGTGTTGATTCGCAGGCTCCGGTGATAGCTATCATTACCCGGCCATTTCAATCTATCCCCGCTGCTGCACATTACATCGTTTTAAATACATTTAGGCTAAGCTCCGGTAAGGCCCCGCCGGGATTATCGGGCAAAGCGATAGCTATACAACAACGTTCTCTTCAGATCTGATCAATTAAAGTAATCCTATTTTAAAGTGGCCCTATTATGTCTGCTACTTATTTTATCAGGCTATTATTCGTAATTGCCGGGTAATGATTATCAACTAAAAATTAATTACTTTTAATAATAAAAAATCATGAGAACGTTAAAATCATTCATTATACTTTTCACCGCATTCATTACTTATTCAACCGTTAAAGCTCAGGATAAAACAGCCAATACTGCTGTAAACAATGTACTGAGTGCTTACCTGGATGTTAAGAATGCGCTTACTGCCGATAACAACGCGCAAACCAAAGCAAAGGCTAAAGATCTTTTAACTGCCATTGCCGCCGTACCCATGGATAAGTTAACTGCCGATCAGCATAAATTATGGATGACCTATGCCGAAAAACTGGAATTTGACAGCCGCCATATTAGCCAGAGCGATGCCATTGATCATCAGCGTGAACATTTCACCAGTTTATCCAAAAACATGTATGAGGTAACCAAAGGTCTCAAACTGAACACCAGCACCATTTATGAGCAGTATTGCCCCATGAAAAAGGCTACCTGGCTGAGCGAAACCAATGCTATTAAAAATCCATACTACGGCAAGCAAATGCTAACCTGCGGTAAAACAACCGAAACACTGGCACCGGCTGCCAAATAACAAACAGGCTTTTTTATGAAGACTTACCTTTTAATTTGGGTAAATCTGTTCCTGGCGGCTACTGCTTTCGGTCAGCATCATATGTCTATGAAAATGGATCAGAGTGCCGGCGGTAAGCGGGAGCCTTTTTATACCAAAATAGGCAACAGGGAGATTTACCATTTATATATAGGCGATACTACAGTAAACTATACCGGTAAAGCCAGACCCGCCATGGCCATTAACGGATCGATACCGGCACCTACCCTTACCTTTACCGAGGGTGATACCGCCGAGATTTACGTACATAACAACATGATGATGGAAACATCCATCCACTGGCATGGGCTTATACTGCCTAACCGGTACGATGGTGTGTCTTATCTCACCACATCACCGGTAAAGGCTGGCGAAACACATCATTATAAATTTCCACTGGTACAGCATGGCACCTACTGGTATCATTCGCACACCATGACACAGCAGCAAAGCGGCATGTATGGCGCTTTCATCATCCATGAAAAGGAAGCATCACCTATTAAAGATTATACCTTATTGCTGAGCGACTGGACAGATGATAACCCCGAGCAGGTACAGCGTCTGCTGCATAATGCTACCGATTGGTATGCCATACGTAAAGGCAGCATGCAGAGCTATTCCGAAGCTATTAAAGATGGACAGCTTAAAACAAAGCTTACCAACGAATGGAAACGGATGACAGCTATGGATGTGAGCGATGTTTTCTATGATCGCTTCTTCAGCAATGGCAAAGCGGAGAACACCGCACCACAATTTAAAGCCGGCGACCAGGTAAGGCTGCATGTGGTTAACGGCAGTTCCTCAACCTATTTCTGGCTCAATTATGCAGGCGGTAAACTAACCGTAGTAGCCAATGACGGTGAGGATGTAGAACCCGTTAAAGTTGACCGCCTGATCATCGCCACCGCCGAAACCTACGATGTGGTGGTCACTATTCCTAAAGATGGCAGCTACGAGTTTTTAGCTACTCCTGAGGACAGAACCAAATACACCTCACTTTGGCTGGGTTCAGGTACCCAGCATAAAGCCAAACATCTATCTCGCCTTAAATATTTTGAAGGCATGAAAATGATGAATGGGATGATGGATATGCAAGGCAACATGAAGGAGATGGACGGCATGACCATGACCAACCAGGTAATGGATATGAACACGGTGATGTATCCCGAAATAACCGGGGAAGCCGAAAAGCCTGCTGGCCAAAAGAACAAGAAAACCGACAAAATGGGTGGCATGGACATGGGCGATAAAAAAGCCGGTGATAAAGAGATAGGCAGCATGAATATGGGTGACATGGACATGAGCAGCAGCTCCTCAGACATTGTCACCCTGAATTACGGCATGTTACGGTCGACCAAAGTAACCACCCTGCCCGAGGGGCCAACCAAATTGCTCCGGTTTGACCTTACAGGTAACATGAACCGTTACGTGTGGACGATCAACAATAAAACCGTGTCGGAATCAGACAAAATCCTGATCAAAAAGGGTGAGAATGTGCGCATCATTCTGTATAACAACACCATGATGCGCCATCCTATGCACCTGCATGGGCATTACTTCAGAGTATTGAATGGGCAGGGCGATCATTCCCCCTTAAAAAACACATTGGATATTATGCCGATGGAAAGAGATACCATTGAGTTCAGGGCAAGCGAAAGCGGCGACTGGTTTTTCCACTGCCACATCCTTTACCATATGATGAGCGGTATGGGGCGCATCTTCAGCTATGAAAATTCGCCGCCGAATCCCGAGATTCCTGATCCAGCCGCAGCCATCAAAAAGATCTATGCGGATGATCAGCATTTTTACGCATCGGCCAAAATAGGGCTGGAAAGCAATGGCAGCGATGGTACAGCCGCGTTGGCTAACACCCGCTGGAAGTTTTCGACCTTATGGCATCTTGGTTTACATGACCATGATGGTTATGAAAGCGAAACTATGCTGGGCCGTTATTTTGGCCGTATGCAATGGTTGTATGCTTATGGTGGCTTTGATTATCACTACAAGAAAGAAACTGGCGAGCCCGAAAAGAACTTATTTGGTCAGATAAGTAATAAGAATAACCGCAAAACGGTAGTTGCCGGTTTGGCCTACACACTGCCGATGCTGGTGGTAGCCGATGCCCGCATTGATGGCAATGGCAAGCTCAGGTTTCAGTTAAGCCGTGATGACATACCGGTTACCAGCCGCCTGCGTTTTACCATTATGGGTAATACGGATAAGGAATATGCGGCCGGATTCAGGTATATATTCACCCGTAACTTTGCGCTGTCTACCCATTATGACAGTGATATGGGTTGGGGCGGAGGTTTAACGCTTACCTATTAACTAGTTAAAAAAGAGGCTGTATCATCAATCATGATCAGCCTCTTTTTATTTGATTTACCTGGATATTCTAAGGTCTTAGATTACCCAAAAAGTGGGTTTACACTTTTTGGTGTTAACATTTGTTTATATATCTAATAATCAATTAGTTAAATTAAATTTATATGAAAAAAGTGTAAACCATGTAAACCCACTTTTTGCATAAGGTTGAATGGTCATACTTAAGTTCGGCAAACACATCGCTTTATCCAGAACGGCTCGTTAACCTATTAAAAAGACGTATTACATACGTCTTTTTTTTACCCCTTGTTTATATTTTCTTTGTCTTAATAAAATCCAATACCTTTTGAGTTTCTTCCGGATAAACCGCGATGTGGTGATTACGTAACAGGTAAGGCGCACTGGTTTTACCTTGGGAGCCTCCTCCTACCATGATCACATGCGATGATTGCTGCGGCATATGGCAGTTGATACAATAGTTATTAATCATCGCACCTATTTGCGGAGCCATTTTGCAAAAATTGTGCTTGGCTTCGCTATGGCAGCTCAGACATTTTTGGGTAAACATGCCTATATTTTTTTCCTGGTTAACATGCGGATCATGACAGGTATTACAATCCATCTTACTCATGATAAAGCACTTGCTGGCAGGCAATAGCGAGCTCTGATTACCATGCACATCAGGACTTGGGTGATTAGGATCATCAGGCAAAAAAGTCATCTCTTTAAATTTCGACAAGGTATCGCCCATATGAAAACCGTATGATGTACGCAGAAAACCACCTTTAGTCCCGGAATGGCAAACGGCGCAGGCATCCATCTTTTGGCCTCTTGTTAAAGAGGCATAGGTGGTAATGTATTTTGGCTTCTTTTCATCCGGATAAGCGGTATGGTAATTAACATGATTAGCAGCAGGGCCATGGCATCGCTCGCAATCAATACCATATATCAATGATGCTTTATCAAATCCAACCTGCATATGCGCTTGTGGCAGATCGCCGATATAAGACGTATGGCACTCCAGGCATTTACGCAATATAGGCCGTTGAAAATTCACCCGTGTCGGATCATACCCCGGACTATTGGCCCAGCCATGCAAAGCCGTAAAGTAAGATACCGGCAACTCAAACAGTTGACTATCTTTCCAATACAGATAGGTTTGCGCGTTAACCAACCCTACTGTTATTTCAAACTTCTCGGCTTCTGTTTGCTTGTTGTTCATGTATCCAGCCTGGTAAAGGCTATCTCCTCGCTTTTCCATAGCTACATGTAAGCCATTACCATAATCCAGGATGTTAAAACCTTTGGCAAAACTACCTTTGATATTATCGGCCGAGGCAGGGCGCGTAGTTTGAAAATGGGCAGTATGCATATAGGAATTATAAACATCACTATGGCATTTAACACAACTCTCTGAACCGGCAAATAACTGCCCCCGGGGATCGTTTTCGGGAGCGCCGGCATTATAACACTGTGTTAAAATAAAGCTTAATGGGATAAGGGAAATTAAAACAAAAAAGAAGGTCTTTTTTTTAAGCATGTCCTTAATTCACAAATTGGATACGGTGGTTTAATTCTGATTTTATTGGCCGGGGTTAACCGGTAAAA
This sequence comes from Mucilaginibacter sp. 22184, assembly GCF_052045695.1. Classification (NCBI taxonomy): domain Bacteria; kingdom Pseudomonadati; phylum Bacteroidota; class Sphingobacteriia; order Sphingobacteriales; family Sphingobacteriaceae; genus Mucilaginibacter; species Mucilaginibacter sp. 22184. Next base: position 52,571 of record NZ_JBQEPI010000012.1, on the reverse strand, counting down.
TCAACAACAATTTACCTCAATAATTATATAAAACAAATAAAAAAACAAAGGGCCGCCACATTACGCGGCAGCCCCTCTATATAAGCGGTTATATTAATTATAGCCCGGGTTTTGTTTTACCTGGCTGCCATTGGTTGTCTCGTTCAATGGAATAGGTAAAATTTCATTTACACCTGCTTTAAAGCCTTTAAATGCTAAAGCAGTAGGTGCTTGCCCCCAACGTACCAGGTCAAACCAACGGTGGCCTTCGGTAGCTAGCTCTAAACGTCTTTCGTTATAAACATTTTGCAGAGTTGCCGGTACCGATGGTAAACCTACACGGCTGCGCACGGCATCAAGCAAAGTTTGTGCACGAGCGGTGCTGCCACCACCGTTCAGATCGGCCTCAGCTTCCATCAGGTAAGTATCAGCCAAACGGATCTCGATGTAGTCGTTAGGCCAGTTAAGTTCAGTAATACCAGTTGTTACCTTATTGGCGTTTATAGGCGCGTATTTTTGTATAAAGTAACCGGTGTTCTGATAGCTTGGCGAATAGCTTGTTTTAGTAGCCTTGGTTAAACTGTCGATATTTACAATAGTGTAACCATAACGTGGATCACCTTTCATCGCAGTAGCTAACTGTGTAGTAACAGGGCTAAAACCATAACCACCGCTGTAGTAAATTGGACCGGTGTAGCTTCTTGGACCAACCATTTGCACGTACACGTTTGATTTAAACTGATCCCAGTTGCTCCAGGTATAGCTTTGCGTGCCAGAGTGTACTAACTCAAAGATCGATTCGCTATTGAACTTATTTTTAATGCTGAATATATCAACGTAGTTAGCCAGTAGCTTATAATTGTAATTAGTGTTTACATCATTTAATAAACGGGCGGCATCTGACCATTTTTTCTCATACAGGTAAACTTTACCTAGAAGGGCCTTAGCAGCACCTTGAGATACACGGCCATTTTCGGCAGGGGCAATAGTTACCGGTAAGCCGTCAATAGCGGCTAACAGGTCTTTTTCTATCTGCGCATAGGTAGTCTCGGCTGGTACTTGTGGCTGTTGATATACATTATTAAGTGTTAACGTAGATAATATCAAAGGCACATTTTTAAATAATCTAACCAGGTCAAAGTAATAATGCGCACGCAGGAATTGGCCTTCAGCGGTATATCTTTTTAACAGGTCGGCACTCAACCCGGGCACTTTAGGTAATTGTTCCAACAATACGTCGGTACGGTTTACACCCTGAAAGTTGATAGCCCAGAATTGATTCTGCGGACCAATAGTTGGTGATAGGGTATAATTATTAATGGCCTGCCATGCCGGTACATCTGACGAACTACCACCACCTGCATAACAATCGTCTGAGGCTGCATTCAAAGCTCCCAGGGGTGATGAGTACGTATTATCAATACCGCCTGTTTCAGTAACCAAAGGGTCATAAGCTGCCACTACTGCGGTAAGCGCCTCCGCAGGGTTAGCATAATAGTTTGACTGAAGAAACTGTCCTTGTGGCTGTAACTCCAGGAATGATTTTTTACAAGAAGCTAAAGCACCAACACCCAGCAAAACTGCTCCTGTATATAAAATATATTTTGATTTCATGATCAATCTTGTTATTTGTTATTATAAAGTAATGTCTAAACCAGCCATAAATGTGCGTGCCTGAGGATAAATACCCATATCGATACCACCGCTTATTTCAGGATCATAACCTTTATAACCAGTAATGGTTACCAGGTTGTTGCTGCTCAGGAATACCCTAACCTTTTTAACATCTGCCGACTTTAACCAGCTTTGTGGCAAATTGTAACCTAACTGCAAGGTTTTGATGCGGAAGTAAGCACCATTTTGCAGGTAAAAGTTCGACGGATTTTTAAAGTTATTATTAGGGTCGGCATCAGTTAAACGTGGATAGTTGCTGCCTGTATTATCAGGTGTCCATGCGTTTAAGGCCGCTATCGGGTAATTAGCCGAAGCAATATCTAACCTGCGGTAAGCCTGGTAAATTTTATTACCCCAAACACCCTGGCCAAATATTCTGATGTCAAAATTTTTGTAGCTGGCGTTAAAATTCACCCCATAAGTAAAGGTTGGCAACGGATTACCCAGGAATTTACGATCATTTGCCGTTATCTTGCCATCACCATCAACATCTGCCCATTTAAAATCGCCAGGTTTGGCATTAGGCTGAATTAACTGCCCATTTTTGGTATAGGCGTTAATTTCTGCTTGTGAGTGGAACACGCCCAGCTCTTGGAAGCCATAGAACGCGCCAACCGGCTGGCCTACGGCTGTACGGCCAATTTCATAGGTTGAACTTTGCACGGTACCTACCGTAAAGTAGTTAATCTGGTTACCCAGGCTGGTTACCTCGTTGTGGTTATAGGAGATGTTACCACCTAAGTTATATTTAAAATCACCCACATTACCGGTATATCCCAAACTTAACTCCACACCTTTATTTTCCATGTCACCAACGTTAGCATAAGGCTGGCCAACAAAACCGGCATAGGCTGGCAATTGTATTTGCTGCAGCATGCCTTTGGTTAACTTTCTGTAAACATCAAAAGTTACGCTCAGGTTATTAAATAACGTTGCATCGAAGCCAAGATCGGCAGTACGGGTTTCTTCCCATTTCAGGGCCGGGTTAGCCGGAGCATTTGGGCTGTAACCTATAATCAGGTTATCGTTACCAAATACATAGTTACGACCGCTGCCAATAGTTGCGGCATAGGCAAAATCGCCCAGGGCCATTTCGTTACCTACTATACCGTATGAACCACGCACTTTAATAAAGTCAACGAAGGTATTTTTAGGGAACCAATCTTCGCGGGTGATTACATAACCCGCTTCTGCTGATGGGAAGGTACCGTATATATTGTTGGTACCAAATCTTGATGATCCGTCACGGCGGATAATACCAGTAAACAAGTATTTCTGATCGTAATCATAAGTTACCCTTCCAAAATAAGATGCCAGTGTATGCGGTTGAATTTTAGTTGGATCAATACCGGTAGCTATTCTGTTAGTAGCCGGTAAAGCAAAACCAGTAGAAGCGTCAGCAAATGAATTTACGGGTTCGCCTATAAATGTACCACCTAAAACTGATGCTGAATATTTTTGAGCACTGGTACCCACTAAAGCACTTAGGTTATGCTTTCCGAATGAGCGGGTATAGGTGGCCGTGTTATCCCAGTTCCATGTCAGGTTCCGGTCGTTTTCCTGATACTGGGATGTATTTGAAAGATTGCTTGTGCTTGAATTTAAATAGTAAAGAGGTGTAAAACCATCCTGGCCATAATAAGCCTGTTTAGCACCTATCTGTGTACGGATCTTTAAACCTGCAATCGGCTCAATCTCGGCAAATGCATTACCCAAAAGATTGGTAGCATAGGAATAATTACCTAAACGGGTTTGTGCATATGCAAAAGGATTTGTGATTTCCTGTGATACGTAATTGGATATACCATAAGGTAAGCCTTGGGCATTTCTTACAATATAGTTGGCCTGGTTGGTATAGACAGACGCGTTTGGTTGTGCATTAATGTCACTTACGGTTACCGGGGTAAGCGGGTCAAGATTTAAAGCAGAACTAAGCGGGCCGCCAAATACACTATTAGTATTACCTACACTTTTATTACGATTGTAAGAATAAGTAAAGTTTTCTCCTATCGTAAACCATTTTTTTACTTTATAGGAGGTATTGGTTGTAAAGTTAAATTTCTTGTAATCAGAAATATCAGGCATTACAATACCTTTTTGATCCAGGTAGCCAAAAGAAGTATAGTAGGTAGCTTTATCGGTAGCACCACTGATGTTCAAGTTGTGGTTTTGAATCAAAGCATTGTTGCTAAAGATCTCATTCTGCCAGTTGGTACCTGCACCTAATGATCCGGGATTGCTGAATATAGGAGCTTTACCATCATTGATCTGTGCCTGGTTTCTTAATGTAGCGTATTGTGAAGCATCAGGCAGTTTTACTTTGCTCACCGGGCCCTGAAAACCAATATAGCCATTATAGCTAATTACAGCATCACCTTTTTTACCCTTTTTAGTAGTAATGAGGATAACACCATTTGATGACCGTGAACCGTAGATGGCTGCAGACGCATCCTTTAATACCTCCATCGATTCAATATCATTTGGATTCAATAACGTTATGTCATCAACAACAACACCGTCAACAACATATAACGGATCGCTGTTTTGCCTCGAAGTAACACCCCTCACACGTATTTGCGGAGCTGCTCCCGGCTGGCCTGAGCTTTGTACAACGCTTACACCTGTAACACGCCCTCTTAAAGCATCATCAACGCGAGTTACCTGTTGATCTTGTATATCGGCTGCTTTAACGCTGCTGATAGCACCGGTAACGGTAGCTTTCTTTTGGGTACCGTAACCAACTACTACAACCTCATTCAGGTTTTTAACGTTTTCTTCAAGGGTTATGGTGATACTGGTTTGGTTTCCAACAGTTACCTCCTTGTTATTGTAACCAATATAGGCTATTACCAATATAGCGTTAGGGCCGGCCACGTTTAGCTTAAAATTACCATTCAAATCAGTTGATACCCCATTAGTGGTGCCCTTTTCTAAAATGCTGGCTCCGATGATGGGCTCTCCACTTTTGTCAACAACCTTACCGCTTACTGGTGTTGCAGCAACATCTGCTACTGCATTTACCGGAGCAATTTCGGCAGCCGGAGCTGTTTCAGTAATCGCGCCAGCTTTACCCAGTACAATTCTGTCCTGAAGTACCTCGTAACTGATGCCCTTACTTTTTAATACTTCATCAAGTACGTTTTTTAGCGATTCATTTTCCATATTAACGGAAACCCTTTGATTGCCATTGATCGCTGTACTGCTGTATATAAATTTAATTTTATCATTTTTTTGTAAATGACTCAATACATCAACCAGGGTGGTATTGTTTAATGATATACTTATCTTTTTATCAAGTATACCCTGGGCACTCAAAGTATTTGAGTAGGCCATACCACTTAACATGGTTGATATCAGAATTTGAATAAATGTTATCCTCATGATTTGATACCAGGGAATAGGAGTTCGTAAACGAAATTTCATATATTTGTTATGTTTCTTTTTAAAAATGAGACAATTAACGCCCCTCCACCATCTAAAATGGTGTCACTTGATTTGGGCTCATCTAGAACTTAGGAGTGGTCGCAACACTTCTAAGTTTTTTTATTTTACCAGTGTTCGGCTGGATTTATAACTGATTTTTAGGATTTTGTTCTCTCTTTCATTCAATCATGGGTTTGGTTAATAGTTGGTTTATTTAAGTTCGATGGTGTTATTTTTTATTTCGTAATCAATACTTAACGACTTATTAAGCGCCTCCAAAACATCGGGCAGGTTAAAACCGGTAAAATCGGCGTTAAGCATGTAATGGTTTAATTTTTCGTTAACCACAATAATGTGTGTTTTATACCTGGCATTTAGTGCCGGTACAATATCTTTCATCAGCTTATTATCAAATAAAAGGTTCTCATGATTCCATATTTTAAGCGCCCTTTCATCAGATTTGATGATAGGCTTTAAGGTATGATCATACGCAGAGTACACCGCCTTTTGATGTGGATAAAGCATCACATCTCCACTTACTATATTTAACTGCGTGTTATTTATGCTTTGTTTGGTTTTAATACTTACCGACACTTTACCAGTTACAACTGCCACATCAGCTTCACTGCTTTTATCATTATCACGCACACGGAAACTTGTTCCCCATACTTTGGTAATGATAGAATGACTGCTGATAATAAATGGACGCGCCGGATTTTTGGTAACCTCAAAAAAGCATTCGCCCGACATGGATACCATGCGTGCCGATGCTGCAAATACCTTTGGATATTTTAACTGCGCATTTGGATTTAACCAAACCGTTGTGCTATCCGGAAGTCTTGATTTATAAATACGGTGGGAATTATTGGTAATTACAACTATTTCCTGCTGGTTATCTGTAAATGTATCTTTGTTGTCTTTACTTGCTCTGCGATATAAGCCTAATATTATGGCTACCAAAAGCACTGCAGCCACCGAACCGATCCATAACCAGGTATTTCTCTTATTTACTACTGGTATTTCTTCGTCATCTACAGCATCTATATGATCCAGAATACTGTTATATATCTTTTCTTCCAACACTTTTTGCTGAGCGGCATTCAGAGTCGAAGTATAGCCCGCGTCATGATCAAATGATTGGTACCATTGTTTTACCAAGGCAGCCTCAGCGTCTGTGCATTCGCCATTAATATACCTTTCCAGTAATTCAATAGATAGATGTTCTTTCATGAAAAGAAAAAATTCGGTTTATACTATCATTGACGTTTGAGAAAGGCACATCCCTTAGTCTGGATAAAAAAAAATTAAAAAAATTCATTGGTGACCTTATTTATAAAAGAAATTTTAAAATACAGTTGACAAAGTCAACTATATTTATCTATGTTTGTTTCATGGCTACATTCACAAATCCCATAGCTAACATCCGGGCCTTTAACCGATTTTATACCGATATTATTGGTCTGCTCGATAGGCATTTACTACATAGCAGGTACTCCCTGGCCGAAGCACGGATCATTTATGAAATATCCGTAGGCGAAAATTTGCAGGCATCACAGATCATGACGGCTATGCATATTGACAAGAGTTATTTAAGCCGACTGTTAAAAAAATTGGAAAAAGAAGGCCTCATCATTAAAAAACCGTCGGAGCAAGATGCAAGGGCCATGTTCATTTCGTTAACCGCAAAGGGATTAAGGGAATTTAACATCCTTAATAAAGCCTCGGATGAACAGATCAGCGCAATGACCACGGGCTTGAAAGCCTCAGATCAGCAGCAATTAGTTAACCACATGAACGCCATTATGAACATTTTAACAAAAACCGCTATAATTTAATCCAGATGGATACCCCATTAACATTAAACGACATTAAGCTAAGGACCCGCTTACTTCCGGGCGACCTCGGCTATATTGCTTATATACATGGCAAACAATATGCACAAGAGCTGGGCTATGGCTTAAACTTCGAAGTTTATGTATTGGAAGGATTACAAGAATTTGCCCGGCACTATAATCCGGCAAAAGACAGGGTTTGGATATGTGAACATAATGACAAAATCATTGGTTTCCTTATCGGTTTTCATCGTGGAGAGACCGTTCAGTTACGGTACTTTATTTTTTTGCCCGAATATCGTGGCATAGGTCTTGGTAAAAAATTAATGGATGAGTTCATGGCCTATATGCGAGAGATGGGATATAAAGAAGCCTACTTGTGGACTACCAACGAACAACAACCAGCCATTGCTTTATATACAAAATATGGATTTCGTCTTGTTGAAGAAAAAATTTCTCATTCGTTTGACAAAGCTCTTATGGAATTAAGATATGATCTTGTTCTGACAGATTAAATACAAAAGGGAGGGAATTAACGCCTGATTACGCTACCCGGACTGATAGATTTAAAAAGATTGATGAACGGGTTGTTTATCTGAGGCATACGAAAACCGATTGAATACATAACCGTAGCTTGCAAAACCAACACAAATATCAGGTAATGCGTTAGGGTTAAGCGTATCTGCTTGAGGGCCCTCGTCAGATGCTGTTCCACCGTTTTTTCAGATATGCCTAAATAGCTGGCTATTTCCTTATTGCTTTTATGTTCTTTACGGCTTAGTTCAAATACGGAGCGGCATTTATCTGGCAGGTGACTTATTTCTTCGTCAATGGTATATACAAGATCTTTCAACATGATCGAATCTTCGGTTGAATTATCAACTTCAGTATGCACAACTTTAAAAGCTTCTTTATACCTTGAACGCACTAATTCTTTCCGATAAATGTCAATTACATGGTTAGCTATGGCCGAATGCAAGTATGCACCAATAGTAGTGTTGATCTGGAGTACTTGCCTTTTCGTCCAGAGGTTAGTAAATAGTTCTTGCACAACTTCCTCGGCCAACTCCCTGCTTCTTAATCTTTTATATGCCTCATCAAACAACTTTTTCCAGTACCGGGAGTATATCTCGCGGAACGCACCAAGCCTGTCTTGCTTCAGCAATCGTATCAGTTCCTCTTCGGACAGCTCTTCTGTGAAATCAATCATAAACCAGGTAACAGTAGGTTAATAGGATGTAATTAAAACATTAACCAATCAACAAAACTGAAAAAAAAATAACAACCAACCAAGCCTGGATTGTAATAGTTTCGTTTAATTTTCATTTCTCCTCGTAACATTTTAGCTATTAAAAGTTTACAAAGTGTCATTAAAACACTTTGCTGTATAGAAACGGACTTGCAACTACATTATTATTTATATAGCTAACAATAATTAAAAGCAACAAAATTGCTTTTAATTACTACATTTGCCACACCAAACAGACTGAAAGATGAGCACCATACGACCAAAACCCGTTACCATAATTACAGGATTTTTGGGGGCAGGTAAAACCACTTTTCTGAATGGGTTGATAGCCTACAAAAACACCGAAAAACTGGCCGTGATCGAAAACGAGTTTGGTCAGGAAGGAATAGATGGCCAATTGGTTATCTGCGCGGATGACAAGCTATTTGAACTCAGCAATGGGTGTTTATGCTGTACGTTGAATGAAGATTTTTACTCGCTGCTGGAAGTTTTATGGGAAGGACGCGAAGAATTTGATGAACTGGTGATAGAAACCACGGGAATAGCCAATCCCGCATCGGTAGCGGCACCATTTCTTACCAATGCTAATGTACCTTATTATTACAAGCTTAACCGGGTGATATGCCTGGTAGACGCCCATAATATTGAGCAGCAACTACATGAAACCGACGAAGCACGCAATCAGATCAGCTTTAGTGATATTTTACTCATCACTAAAACAGACATGGTAGATATCGAACAACTGGCCCATATCGAAAAACTTTTAAAAGGCATTAACCCGTTGGCTGTTGTATTGTCTGGCTATCGTGATTGCTACCCTTTTACCCAAATTTACGAGGTAACACGCGGAACTGTGGCCGAGGCTAAATCGTCCAAACCCACCAACCGCACCTTTACACTGCAACGCCATCAACATGAAGACCTGGTTTCATTAAGTTTTAACTTCGTCGAACCTTTTGATCTGCAACTGCTATCGCACCGGTTAACCGTTTTTCTGAATTTTCAAGCCAAGGATGTTTACCGGGTAAAAGGTATTTTTAGTATTCACAACCAAACACAAAAAGTCATCATACAATCGGTCATGAATGATCTGGCAGTTGCAACCGGGGATACCTGGACTACTGAAGCCGAGAGAAACAGCCGTATTGTATTTATTGGTAAAAAACTGAACCCTAACGGGTTCGAGAAAATGTTGAGACAATGCTTATACCGACACATTTAAATACATACGGGTACATTACCTGGAATCCAGATCCCAACATTTTTGATTTAGGCTTTTATGCCTTACGCTGGTATTCTTTTTTATTTTTAGGTGGCTTTATACTGAGTTATCTGATCATTAAACATCGCTTTAAGATCGCCTGTATTAACCCGCGCCTGCTTGAGCAGCTTGCTATCTATATAGTAACAGGTACGCTTGTTGGCGCCCGGCTGGGGCATTGCATATTTTATGATTGGGATTACTACCATTCACATCTCATAGAGATAATCTTACCTTTTCAGTTCACGCCTCATTTTAAAATCACAGGCTATCAGGGACTGGCCAGCCATGGTGGTGGCATTGGTATATTTATAGCATTATGGCTTTATCATCATCAATACCACAAGCATATTAATTTATTGTGGGTTATGGATCAACTGGCTTTAGTTGTTCCACTGGCCGGGTGTTTTATCAGACTGGGCAATCTCATGAACTCGGAAATTATCGGTCGGCCAACAGAGCTCAACTGGGCATTCATTTTTGTGCGGGATGATGGCATTCCCAGGCATCCGGCGCAGCTTTATGAAGCCTTGGCATACGTTGGTATTTTTATTATTTTGAACTTACTGGCCAAATATAGGCCATCAAAAAATGGCTTTCTGCTCGGTTTATTTTTGACATTGGTATTTACCGCGAGGTTCTTGTTAGAAGGGCTTAAGGAAGACCAGGCAGCCTTTGAAGCTCATATGTCATTAAACATGGGCCAATTATTAAGCATTCCTTTTGTTGTGGCCGGCATTATCCTAATGATTGTTAAAAGCGGAAAGCGTACCAAAATACCTGATGAAATAAAAACGGCATAAACAAAAAAGGGTTACCTGTATATACAAGTAACCCTTTTTTAATTAAATTGATATTAATTTTTATGAATATCCAATTCACTGATCAGGTTATCGGCATGGCCTAATTTATCCATACACCACAACACATAGCGAATATCTACACAAATAGTTCTTTTATATTTTTTGTCGAAAGCAATATCCCCACTCATGGCTTCCCAGTTACCATCAAACGCTAAACCAATCAATTCACCATTACCATTTATAACCGGCGAACCAGAGTTTCCGCCTGTAATATCATCATTGGTGATAAAACATACGGGTACCGTACCATCAATAGCATACTGGCCAAAATCTTTTTTCTTATAAGCATCAATTAATGAGGCTGGTAAATCAAATTCACTATCGCCAGGTTTATACTTTTTCATCACCTCATCTAAATTAGTAGTGATATTATACTGTTTGCCATCCTTTGAGGCATAATCCTGCACATTACCATAGCTGATACGCATAGTTGAATTGGCATCCGGATACATAAGCCTACCTTGATTTTTTTCAAGCAAAGCCTGGAGATACAGCTTATCCAACTTTTCTTTCTGCGCCTCAAAATCGCCAACCTTTGAACCAAAAGTATTACGGGCATAAGTGCGGGGACTTACCTGACTGGCGTATTGATAAGCCAGATCGTTACCTAACACTTCGATAGATGGATTTTGCATAAACGCCTTAAATTTATCCGGGTTAATCACAACACTCTTGCTCCAGAGCTCATTAGCGAATTTTGTAAATGATTCTTCAACGGTAGCTCCCTTGTATTTCTTAACAATGTCCTCAATAAACTGTGGATGTTGTTCTTTCGGAACACCGGCATAATAAGTGGTCATGATCTGCGCAAAGATCTTTTTATCAGCAATTTCATTATAGTTGCTCACATAGCCATCGTTCACTTCCTTCAGGTCCTTTTTAAGGTCTTCTACAGCTTTGGCATCATCCTTACGGGCATCAAGACCTTTTAAGATATTATAGGTAACCAGCGTATTATAAACAAAGCCGGGAGCTAACAAACCCTCTTCTACAAAGGTACGATGTATGGCATATGGCTCATAGGCGGCATACATTTTTTTATAGCTATCCATTAAACCAGCATAGGCTGGTTTATCAGCAGCCCATTTTGTAAACTCAGCCTCTTCTTTTAGCTTTTGGTCATAAATATCCAGTTGTTTCAACTGTTCAGTTTGACCAATAAAGTACTTCCAATAATTGGCTATTTCGGCATATTTTGATGATAGCTTAAGGCGGGTATCCACACTCTTATTCATCTCCTCTTTCCAGGCTTTGAGGCGGATATCACGTAATTTTACAATTACTGGATTGGTCTCTTCGGTAGCTAACCGAACACCATTTGAAGTTAAAAACCTATCTGTATGGCCGGGATATCCATAAACCATGGCAAAATCGCCATTCTTAACACCTTTGATAGATACCGGCAGGAATTTCTTGGGCACCAACGGCACATTATCTGCCGAATAAGCAGCCGGCTTACCATCTTTGCCGCTGTAAATTCTGAAAATGGAAAAATCTCCGGTATGTCTTGGCCATTCCCAATTGTCGGTATCGCCACCAAATTTACCTATTGATTGAGGCGGGGCTCCTACCAAACGGACATCGTTATAGGTTTCATACAGGTACAAAAAATATTGGTTTCCATCGTAGAAATCGTTTATAGCACCTTCATAACCAGTATTTCGGGTGGCGTCAACAATGAGTTGGTTTTTAACCTCTTCGAGTTTTGCTGCACGATTAGCCTCTGTAGCACCTTGTAAAGCGGCCGTTATTTGCGGAGTTACATCTTCCATCCGTACCAAAAACTGTACAAATAACCCAGGTATAGGCTTTTCTTCGGTGTAATTTCTAGCATAAAAGCCGTTGTCCAGGATATCGTTTTGCGGTGTTGAATTGGCAGATATAGCCTCATAACCACAATGATGGTTAGTAAAAACCAAACCTTTGTTGGATACCACTTCGCCGGTGCAAAAACCGCCACCCAATGAAACAATGGCATCTTTTATACTGGCTTTGTTAATATTGTACAGATCTTCAGGAGTTAGTTTAAAACCCTGTTTTTTCATCTGGTCATAATTTTTACCTATTAGCATAGGTATCCACATCCCCTCATCCGCTTTGACCACATCCACTAAAATCAGCGGAAGCACCATCACAACAATCATTAATTTAAGTCTATTCATACAATTGGTCTAAAATTTTAAATATAGCTATTGTCTATCAAATCCTTATTAATAAATGCACCAACCGCTGCCCCCAAAGCAACCGACATCGATACAGCACGCATTGGAGTAGTGTTATCACCTGCCGCATAAACTCCAGATATATTGGTTCGACCAAAACTATCAACATTAATATAACCCGCATCTGTGAGGTCGCAGCCCAGTTTTATAGGCAGATCGCAATGTTGTACAAAAGCCGGACGATTATACAAAGCATTTAAGTGATAAAGCTCATCGTTTTCCAGGGCTATGCCTTTGAGCCGGCCATTTTCATGTACAATCTCCCTGATCCTGGTTTCTTCTATATTAATATTGCGGGCCCTCAATTGTATAACCTGTTCCATACCCAATGTTGATACACCGTTTGTAAACAAGGTGATATCTTTTGTCCAATTATTGATGAGTTTACCATATTCATAAGCGATGTCCCCATTCCCTAAAATCCCTGTTGCTTGCTGGCGTACTTCGTAGCCATGACAATACGGACAATGTATTACAGAAATCCCCCAGCATTCAGCAAAACCGGGGATATCCGGCATAGTATCTTTTACGCCTGTTGCAAAAAGCAGTTTTTCGGCAAGATATCTTTTACCCCACGACGTTTGTATGCGAAAACCAACTTCTTTTATGGTAGCTTCTATTGCTGTATCGGCAATTAGTTTAACTGTATCATACATCATAAGTTGTTCGAGGGCTATTTGGGTGATAGCTGCAGGAGTTTCCCCGTCACGGGTTAAAAAGTTATGTGAATGTGGGGTTTGCTGGTTGCAGGGTTTACCAGAGTCGATCACTAAGACCTTGCGAAGAGCCCGGCCCAAAGAGGTGGCCGCAGACAACCCCGCGTAACTACCCCCGATAATTATCACTTCAAAATCTGTTTCAATACTATTCATCACTTTCATCTTATTATTCCGGGATGAAAGTTAATGAAGAATAAACATAAATGCAACTTTATTGCATTTATGTTGTTATAAAGAAATAATAAATAATAGAAATAGCCAGACTTTTAAGCGTTAGCGTATTTATTAAATATGAAAAAATGAATGGTATTAATTACCTGATTTGCCCTGGCTATAAACTTGCTTCCAATAAGCTTCGATACTCTCTAATGAACGGCCCTTGGTTTCCGGGATAAGTTTAAAAGTAAGCCAAAGGGCCGGTGAGCAACAGAGCGCGAATAGCCAAAATGTCCAGGATGATCCCAGGGCTTCTAACATAAGAGGTGTTAGCTGCCCTACCAAAAAATTTCCTACCCACAATGATAGTGTGGCCAAAGCCATCGCCTTACCCCTGATGGCATTAGGAAATATTTCGCCAACAACCACCCAGCAAACCGGGCCGAAAGAGAATGCGAAACAAGATATAAATGTTAGTATAAAGATTAGTATCCATGGCCCGGTTGTTTCCCCGAGGGCGAACAAGGCGCCTATAACAAGCAATGAAATAACCGCCCCACCAATACCGGCGAACAATAAAGGCCGCCGCCCCCATTTATCAATGGTAAAAATGGCTACAAAAGTAAATATCACATTCACCAGGCCAATAGTTACCTGGCCACCAAGCGCGCTGTTTAACGTAAAACCAGCCTGCTCCAGAATCCTGGGGCCATAATAAATAACCGCATTTATACCACATACCTGTGAAAGGAAAGGCAGCAATAAACCAACCCACAAGGCCCGGCGATAAACCGGGGTGAATAATTCTTTAATAGAACCATCTTCATTATGCTTATCCAGTGCTTTGAAAGCATCCATTTCCTTCTCAGCAGCCTCGATACCATCAATTTTTATGAGCACCTCTTTTGCTTTTTGTTCCTGACCTTTTAACAACAACCACCGTGGTGATTCGGGCACAAAAAACAAACAGATCAGAAATATACCAGCGGGCAATGCCCCGATGCCCAGCATACCGCGCCAAACCTCAGCCGAAAATATTTTGTTGATATCCGCACTATTAAATGCATCGGTTGTGTGGCGGGCCAGATAAGCATTTGAAAAGTAAGCGAGCACAATACCAATGGTTAAGGCAAGCTGATACAATGAAACCATCATCCCCCGCAACCGCGATGGTGAAAACTCAGAAATATATAGTGGTGATACCATCGAGGCTACACCAATGCCTAAACCACCGATTAGCCTAAACACAATTAAGGTAGTAAATGAATTTGATAACATGCAACCCAAAGCCGATGCCAGGAAAAGCATTGCAGAAATGATCAGTACAATCTTGCGGCCATATTTATCGCTCAATTTACCTGAAAGACTAACGCCCATGATACAACCTAATAGCGCGCAACTTACAAACCAGCCTTCGCTAACCGCGTTCAAGTTAAAATCATGCTTAACAAGGCTTATCGTCCCCGAAATTACCGCCGTATCGAAACCAAATAAAAATCCGCCAAGAGCAGCCACAAGGCATACCAGATAAAGATAAATCTTGCTTGATCTTTCGACCGTATTATTTTCAGAAACAATCACTTTGCTCATTTTAAAAAGGCTTTAATAACTTTTGCACGGCTTTTACCCAGGTTAGTTAATGTATATGATTCCGCAGCTGCCGGAACTACAAAGGTTTCGGCGTAAGCAAAAGTTTGTTCTGTCCCGTTGGCTGTTTTTATGGTAATGGCAGATCCTTCAACCAGCATCATTACATGACATTGATTATGGGTTTCAACGGTAATATCTTTATCAAATTCTATTCGGTGTACATCGTAAAAATGCTCCTGATGGGTTGGTACATGTACCAGTTCCCAGTCTGCGCCTTGCCCGATAATTTCTTGTTTAGAAATAAGTTCTGCCTGTACTTTTTCACCTTTACGCTCAAAATTGAGGTTGTTAAAGGCATGCTCAATATTAATCGGGCGCGGGTTACCATCAAGATCAAGCCTAAGCCAATCGTACATCTTGAATGTGAATATATACGGTGTAGCGCTGATCTCGAGTACCAGGTTATTGGCTCCGGCGCTATGAACGGTACCGTTCGGGATCAGGAACAGGTCATGTTTTTTTGCTGTATGGGCCTGAACATAATTGGTGATCTCCACTTCATTGTTATCGCATTGACTGGCTTCCAGCACCGATCTGAATTCTACAGGCTGAATGCTGTCCTGAAAACCAAGGTAAACCTGGGCTTTATCCTTACAATCCAATATGTAATAAGTCTCGTCCTGGGTTATGGTTTCACCAAAATTATCCTGTATATACTTTAATGAAGGATGGCATTGGATAGATAAATTGCCGCCATCATATGTATCCAGAAAATCAAACCGGATAGGGAACTCGTCGCCGAATTTTTGCGCGTGAATACCTAACACCTCTTGCTGATTATTGAACATCAGGAAATCAAAAGATACTTCGAGCAAATAACCGTCACTTTCAAACACCAGGCCATTCTCCGGCACAATCAATTCAAAAGACCAGGCATAGTTTACTACATCCTTATTGATATTTTTAATACGTTCGCGTATCCAATGCCCACCCCAGGCGCCGGGTTCAAACCACGGCCTAACTCTGATAACAGATTGGCTGAGACGGTTCAGACCATCTGCAAGATCGGCTTTGTATATCCAGTTAATATCCTCGGGCCATTGGCCATCGGCTATAACGCTTATTTTACTAAGTATTTGTTTTTTATGGTTGTTTAGCAAAACCCAATCAACAAAGTAAAAGCGTTTATACATTGAAAAAGGCTCGCTAACTTCGTATGCGCCTAAATTAGTTATGGCACCCGCCCGCATCCTGAATTGTAATTCGTTCTTTGGAAGGTCAACATAAATCACGGGGGCATCCCAACCACTCAACGCAGCTCCAGAACCTATCACAATATTAATATCCGTGGCCTTATTGGGTAATTGTCCCGTAAAGTTATCCAACTGATACAGATCATGAAGCAACAGAGTACATTTGGTTCCCCAAACAGCCTCGGGGGTACCTAAAAATGGTTCAATTAAAGTCGCAATTTCCTGTTGTGGCTTTAAATACGTTGAAGTTTCAACCCAATTAACGGTTAAACCATTTTCTGTAAAATATTCATTTAAGGCTGTTTTTATTGTATTCCAAAATACGCCGACGTAACCATCAATGATCACTGTTCTTTTTTTGATGATATATCTGGCTAATGAATGATATCCATTAAAAACTTTACCTGCTTCTAATGAACATATCGGATAAACATCATACTCATCCTGTGCAATGTCCTTAGCAACTAACCTTACAGGCATCAAAAATTGTGAGGTTTTTCGAAACTCTTTGTATATAGTCTTCTTTGGAACGAGTGTATTTGGATGGCTGGAATTGCTATTCATTTATTTGTAATAATGTACATACATATTAGTTTATGCCAACAAAAAAACCTAAAAGAGCTTTTTCATAAAAATTATTAATAATCAGTGGGCTTACCATTTATTATGTACAAACATATAAATAAATTGATTATAGAAGTAATTTCTAATTAATTTATTTTTATACTTGAAAATAATAGCCGCCAAATACTAAAAACAGTTTCAGCCCGTCTTTATGTAGCAACAAATAAACTTGTTGAATAAAATGGTTATTATTGTAATTTACGCTAATAAATGAAATACACTATAGATCATAAAAGCCCTATTCCTTTACACGTACAGGCTGAAGCTCTTTTAAGAACTTTGATAGCAGAGGAAGAGTACCAGGAAGGTAAACTTTTGCCAAATGAAGTGGATCTTGCCAAAAAACTGGCCATATCACGTACAACCTTAAGACAAGCTATCAACAAACTGGTTTTTGAAGGATTATTAGTGCGCAAAAAAAGATTCGGCACTAAAGTAGCCCAGGCAGCGGTGAGCTCAAAATCAAACAACTGGTTGAGCTTTTCGCAGGAAATGGCATTAAGAGGAATCCCTATCAAGAATTTTGAATTGCACGTTACCTGGGTATTCCCAGATGAAGCGCTGGCAAAATTTTTTGAAATAAAAACTGATCGCAAAATATTAAAAATGGAACGGGTTAGAGGTCGTACTGATGAGCCCTTTGTTTATTTTGCCTCCTATTTTCACCCGCGCGTTGGTCTTACTGGCGATGAAGATTTTAAGAGACCCTTATACGAAATGTTGGAACAGGACCATTCCGTTATAGCCACTTTATCAAAAGAGGAGATCAGCGCAAAATCAGCTAATACTTTTATTGCCGAAAAATTGCGGGTAGCCGTTGGCAGCCCTGTGTTATTTAGAAAAAGATTTGTTTTTGATCAGGGAGAACGGCCAATTGAATATAATTTGGGATACTATAAAGCGGATAGCTTTGTATATACTATTGAAAGCACACGGTAACCACCTGACCATCATTCCATTTAATTTGATGCCCGACTCATCAAGTTAAATTTCCATACCATCCATCCCTTTATCTTTTAAACCTGCTGCATCTGGTGAAACCGGCTACATTATCATTTTACTAGGTGCGAGGCCGCTTAGGGTTAAATGCCACCAGATATGTTAATTCTTCATTCAAAACAGTACGCGTTACTACTTTATGATCTTCTGGGTAACCTGACTGATTAAGCCTTGACTTAATCGTATGAAAAACTTGCAATAATATCTCCGGGAATATCCTGGCCGCAATAGTTGGATAATAATCCTTCTGAATTTTTATCCGTTCAGTATCGGTAACCATACTTAATTCCCAATTATCTTCTCCTTTAAAACCATGTTCTTTGGCGGTATTCAACAAATCGAACATATACATACGGGTTTGTTTTTCTATTGCTTGCTTGTCTATTATCATTGTTTATTTGCTTTGCTTGTTACAGCAACACCAGCAATGCAGGGTAAAATAACCCTATTCTCAATAAGAAGGTAAATAATTGCCTTGCTCATTTTCATGATGGTATTGGTATTGTTTTATTAGCTAAAACTTAATTATCACCGTGTCAGAAAATGGCAATGCCTAAGAATTTTTTTCAGTAGTAGAAAGGAATGGTTTAAAGGTAAGCATATTATATTGCATCCGCGGGGTTTAATTTATTCCCCTTAAAAACAAAATGCGCTCCGGGTTTTACCCCGGAACACACTTGCTTTCCAAAAACTATAACCGCTTATAGTGGAAAATCTTTAACCAATTTAGTATAACTACGCAGATACCGGCTTAATGGTTTTTACAGGTGTAAAATTAACACGTATTCCATCATAATCAGTATATTTTCCGAAAAAATTTACTTTAGCTGTGCTATTAGCAATAGTAAAGCCCATCTGCTGTAACTATAAATTAAGGAAACTAATAACTGAAGAAGGATAGTTAGTTACCTGTTTGTTTCTGATAAGTATAATTGCGGATTTTTGCACTGGTTTCATACCAAGCCCAGAAACAGGAAAGAAAGAAACCGGTAAAACCATCTTTATATCCCCTTGCAGAAATAAAACTGTTGCGAAACGACCGGAATGGTTGCAATACTATTTCACGGGGTGTACTCCGGATCCCGTTTTTAAAACGGGCCTCACCTTCGTTACGCAGATAACGTGAGTGTTTTTCAAAAAGTTTCCTGAAACCTATCATCCAGTAATGGTGAATAAAGTTTTTGCCTTTAAAAGCAATATCATAGGTAGTATAGCCATCCTTCACCTTTCGCCCGAGGTGGATAAGTTCCCGAAATTCAAAACGATTATTATTCACCAACAATATCCGCCGGTTTATACCTCCCCAATTGGTACCATAAAGCCTTTTTCCTTTAAAGTAAAAGATCCAGGGCGAACTAATGGCCCCAACATTATCCAACGACACTCCACCATTAAATATATAATGAATTTCATTCACCAATTCCTCACTCAACACCTCATCCGGGTCGGTAATCAATACCCATTCATGTTTTGTTGACCTGGAATATTTGGCATGTATCCACTCGCAGCTATCAACCCGGGGATGGTCGATCACTTTGGCCCCGAACCCTGAAGCTATTTCTTTCGAGTCATCTTCAGAGCCCAGGTCAAAATATAAGATCTCATCACAAAAAGACAAGGGTTTTAATGCTTGCTCCAGCAACCGGGCTTCATTATACCCTACAACAATAGCAGAAACAGGCAATTTATCAATCATAGTTGAGCCGGTGATAGCGAACTAAAGTAAATAATTTTATACATTAGTTCGCTATTAAATCTATGCCAGATAAGCCCTTCTTTTCCATTATAATACCAGTTTTCAATAGTGCGGCCACACTATCGGCTGCTTTAGATAGCATTCTGAATCAAACGTTCGGCAGTTACGAAGTAATTATTATTGATGGTTTATCTACAGATGATACCTCGTCTATCATCAGCGATTATGCCAAAAGATTACCCATTCAATATTTATCTGGGCCAGATAACGGTATTTATGATGCCATGAACAAGGGTATACGGTTAGCTGAAGGCAATTGGCTATATTTTATGGGCGGTGATGATATGTTGTTTGATAAAGGAGTATTACAGATTATACATCAGCAGTTAAACAACGAGTTCTGCGACCTGATATATGGCAATGTTATCGGCCAATTGTCAAACACAAAATATGCTTATAATACGGTGGAGAAGGTTTTAACAGGAGGCCTGCATCATCAGAGTGTTTTTTACAAAAGAAGCCTTTTTAACGAGTTAGGCATCTACGATAACTCATTTAAAATAGCAGCCGATTATCATTTCACATTAAAAGTATTTACCAGTAAATTATACCAAACAAGGTATGTAGATATTAATATTTGCAACTATGGCGAAAGTGGTTTTAGTTCCCGAAACTATGATTATAAATTTTACAGCTATCACTACAAATTTTTATCAAAAAGTAATGCGGTAAAACAAACCCCAGCCTATCAAAAATGCCTTGACGACTCTGTGTATTGCTGTTTATATTTAGCAATGAATAAAACTGACATCCTGTTTGCCTGGCAAAACCTGCTGTTTTATCTGTTTCAAAAAAATGCACTTACCTTTAATTATAAAGTAAAAAAAGTGTTCCAAATGCTCCGGTGGAGCCTGCTTAGCAGCAAGTAAAATTCAGTTCCCCTATGGGCTTCAATCCCTCCTTTTATCAAGAGGCCAAAATCATAACATTAAAGGATAGTTTCGATGAACTTTATTGAACCTTGTTTAAATATCTTTGTTAAAATACCGGCGGCGTACATGCCGACCATATCTCTATTATTATAAACATCTGTTATGGCTAACTCATTCAAAGAAGCAAGTGTCGAAGAAATAAACCAGGTAATGCAGCGATCGTACGCCGCGTTCGGAATCTACAGGAAAAAGAGCATCGAAGAAAAGAGCACCTTTCTGGACGCGATAGCCCAGGAAATTGAAGCCCTGGGTGATGCACTGCTGCAAAAAGCATCCGAAGAAACAAACTTGCCCATAGGCCGCCTTACCGGCGAGCGGGCCCGCACCACCGGTCAACTGCGCATGTTTGCCACTATGCTGCGCGAAGGCAGTTGGATAGAGGCCACCATTGATACCGCACAACCCGATCGCGCTCCACTGCCCAAACCCGATCTCCGTAAAATGCTGATCCCCTTGGGGCCGGTGGTTGTTTTTGGAGCCAGTAATTTCCCATTTGCCTACTCTACAGCCGGAGGCGATACCGCTAGTGCCCTCGCCGGAGGCTGCCCGGTGGTCGTAAAAGCCCATCCGGCCCATGCCAAAACATCTGAAATGGTGTATGAGGCCATAAAAAAAGCTATAGCCATTTGCCATATGCCTGCCGATGTTTTTCAGCATGTCCATGGTACTTCTTTTGAAAGTGGCAAGGCGCTGGTACAGGCTCCTCATACCGCGGCGGTGGGTTTTACCGGCTCAACCGCGGGCGGCAAGGCCTTGTTTGAATACTCGGCACAACGAGAAAATCCGATACCTGTATTCTCTGAAATGGGCAGCATTAACCCGGTGATATTTTTACAGGATGCCCTGCAAAAAAATACAGCCGAACTGGCCGTGCAATATGCAGGCTCTATAACCTTAGGTATGGGGCAATTCTGCACTAATCCTGGCCTGATGCTGGCGGTTGAGAGCCCGGCCCTGCATGAGTTTCTGGAGCATTTAAGCGCTGGCATCAAAGCGGTACAGCCTGCCAAAATGCTGCACGCCGGTATCCATACCGCCTACCAAAAGAAAAGCAATGCGGCACTTAAACAAGACGGAGTAAGCCTGGTTGAACAGGCCGAAGCTACAGCACATGATATAGAAGCATTGCCCATTATTGCCAAAGTAAGCGGCGAAACGTTTTTACAGAATCCTTTACTGCACGAGGAAGTTTTCGGTCCCTATTCGCTCCTGGTAAGTTGCCGCGACGAGCAGGAACTGATAGCCGTTTTAAAATCGGTATCGGGCCAGCTTACTACCACTATCATGGGTACCGAAAAGGACCTGACCGATCATCCCGAGCTGATCGATCTGCTGCCATCCATCGCAGGCCGGATATTGTTTAATGGCGTACCTACGGGTGTTGAAGTTTGCGCCAGTATGGTACATGGAGGTCCTTCGCCTGCCACCACGGATAGCCGCTTTACAGCCGTGGGTATTAACGCGGTAAAACGCTGGGTTCGCCCGGTGTGTTACCAAAACTGGCCCGATAGCCAGCTGCCGCAAGCTTTGCAGAATGCCAATCCGTTGGGTATTTGGCGTATGGTGGATAATGTGTGGAAGAAATAAAACTCCTCTATTTTGTTAAAAAAGTGGGTTTACATGGTTTACACTTTTCATGGTTAACATTTATATAACTAATTTACAATCAACAAATTAATTATAATTTTACACGATTATTGGCGTTTTCATGTTAACCCATAATTAGTTGGGTTTACATGAATCAATTTCATAATATTTTGATCTTCCCAATACTTGTAAACTGGAGCCAGGCGACTGCTGACAGAGCTTGATTAGCCCATTTTCTCAAAATGTCATTTCGAACGAACAGCGATGGATAAAACAGAGGCCTGAGGAGAAATTTTTTACGATTAGCCTATACAGCGTAAAAGATTTCTCCTGGTTCCTCGTTCGAAATGACATGCTTTTTATAAGCTACCAGAGACGCATTGCATGCGCACCCCTATCTTATCTTACGCCATTTCCTTTATAAAAATCTCCTTGATACGCTCTATCTCCTTGGCATAGATGGTTTTCTTACGCATAGAAAAATACAGCGTGTTCTCTACCTTTTTGCGGCCTTCCCATATCAATTTTACATCACCGGTCTCTAACTCCTGTTTACATAAAAAATCGGGTATCACTGCCAGGCCTGTTCCACTGCTCAGACATCTCACTATCGAATTTAAATTCGGCACAATAAAATTGGGCTTAAAATTAGGACGCTTGTTAAAGTTGTTATACCAAAAACGCAGCCAGTGTTCCATATCGCCGGTGGTGCCATACCAGCGTTGCGCACTAAGCCATTCCTCTAAACCGGTCATATCATCCAGCGCCAGCAACCTGTCAAACTCACCACAGTCAATATTTTTCCCGGCAACCAGCACAATGGTTTCCTTTGAAAAAGGAGTGTATTCAATGCTTTTATTACTGCCTTTTTCCGGGGTGATGATCAGGTCGAGAATGCCGTTATCCAGATCGGCCAGCATCTGCGGGTATTCGCCAAACTTAATGATCACGTTAAAAGGCAACGTAGCCAGGTAAGGCTCCAGCGTGATCTGGAACGTTTCGAAACACATGCCTATGCTGATGGTGGGCGTATCCTTTTCGGTACTACGGTGGAAATGTTTCTCTGCCGACTCCAGTTTCTCCAGTGCTTCCTGGATATAGTTATACAGGATCTTCCCCCGCTCAGTCGAAACCATTTTTCTTGACGTGCGATCAAACAGTTTATAACCCACATACGCCTCTAACGAACCAAGGTGCAAACTCACACCTGGCTGCGATACATACAGTGCTTCGGCCGCGCCGGTAAGCGTGCCTGTTTCATATATCGCTTTAAAAGTTCGGTACCACTCTAAATTTACCATAACCTATACTATTATAATTATGATACAAATGTATGATTTAAATTATTTAAATAGTAGATAAATCCGCCCTAATTTTGTCTTATCAAAATTTAAGATAAGAACATGAAAAAAATATTTGTAATAAACGGAGGACAAAAATTTGGTCATTCCGGCGGTCAATTCAACAAAACCATAAGCGATGCCACTGTTGAATTTTTCAGCAACCAGCTAGGTTATGAGGTAAAATATACCGATGTTAATGATAATTACGATCCGGCCGAAGAAGTTGAAAAATACGTTTGGGCCGATGTGGTGATCTACCATATTCCTATCTGGTGGTTCCAGGTGCCGCATGCACTAAAACAATATATCGATGTGGTGTTTACCGAAGGTCATGCCAAAGGCATTTACCACAGTGATGGCCGTTCATCAGCCAATCCGGCCATCAATTACGGCACAGGCGGTATGCTGCACGGCAGGCAGTACATGTTAACTTCATCATGGAACGCCCCGCGCGAGGCTTTTACTCTGCCCAATGAATTTTTTAACGAAACCAGCGTGGATGACGGTGTACTCTTCGGTTTTCATCGCATGAATGCCTTCACCGGGATGACGCCTATAAAAAGCCTGCATTTTCACGATGTTGAAAAAAATGCCAATATTGAGCGCGACCTGCCTATGTATATCGATCACCTGACCGAAAATTTCATCACCAATTCAAAAACAGAACAACATGAGCATTTACTTAACTGCGCTAATTAAAAGCAAACCCGGCCAGGCCGAAGCGCTAAAAAAGCATTTACTGGAACTGGTAAGCCATTCTACCCAGGAAGCCGCCTGCCTGCAGTATGATCTGCACCAGGCCGATGATGAGAACACTTTCATCTTCCACGAAGAATGGGCCGATGCAGCCGGACTGGATCTGCACAATACACAGCCGCACATCCAGCAATTTATTAACAACACTGCCCATTTGCGCAATGGCGATATCATTATTTACAAAACACAGCCGGTAAAATAATAACCGGCAACACAAAAAATGGAATACAGAAAATTAGGAAATACAGAACTGCAGTTATCGACCATTACTTACGGCGCGTTTGCCATTGGCGGTAATATGTGGGGTGGTAATGAGAAACAAGAATCGATAAAAGCCGTACAGGCATCAATCGACCATGGCGTTACCACTATTGATACCGCGCCGTTTTACGGCTTTGGTTTAAGCGAAGAACTGATAGGTAAAGCAGTGGCCGGGTACGATCGCAGCAAGATACAATTGCTCACCAAATTTGGCCTGGTATGGGACCAAAGCAGCCATGGAAAAGGCGAGTTCTTTTTTGATGCCGCCGATGATCATGGCAACAAACTGCCTATATATAAATACGCGGCAAAGGATAGCATTATCCGCGAGGTAGAAGCCAGCCTGAAACGCCTGGGTACCGAATACATCGATCTGTTGCAAATTCACTGGCCCGATGACACTACCCCAATTGCCGAAACTATGGAAACGCTGGAATTGCTGATCAAACAAGGTAAGATCAGGGCGGCTGGCGTAAGCAATTACAGCCTGCAGCAAATGCAAACCGCGCAGCAAAGCATCCAGCTGGCATCAAACCAGTTACCGTACAGCATGCTTAACCGCGCTATTGAACAGGATGTGGTACCTTACGCTATACAAAATCATATCGGCATTATCGCTTACAGTCCGCTGGAACGTGGCCTGCTCACCGGTAAATATAAACCCGATTTTAAACTGAGTGATAGCGACCACCGCAATGGCTATTTTAACCAGTTTTCGATTGGTAAAGTAAACCTGTTTTTAGAAGCCATTCGTCCACTGGCAAATGAAAAAGGCGCGAGCTTGTCGCAACTCGTATTGCGCTGGACAACGTTACAGCCCGGTATCACCGTGGTACTGGCAGGCGCCCGCAACGCCACCCAAGCCATTGACAATGCCAAAGCCGTTGACTTTACGCTTTCGGCGGAGGAGTTGGCTTTTGTTAATAGGACATTTGAGGGGATTTTTGGTTAATAAATCAACACCCTATTCTAATCCATACGTCATTGCGAGCGTAGCGTGGCAATCCCCGACTTACAGGTCCGCTCTGTATATCGGGGATTGCCACGTCGTTCCTCCTCGCAATGACGCGTGGACGGAAAATCCCCTCTTTCCGCTGCAGGCAAAGAGAGGGTCGTCCAGCGAAGCGCAGACGGGGTGAGTCGATTATACGAATGACTCATTCGAGAGGACATTTTTTAGAAATTAAGGGCTAGAATTTCTCAACTTCCCCAGAGCAGTTTTCTTAAACTCTTCCACCTCATCAACGGCATGTTCATTGGCCCAGGTTTCCAGCGCGGATAGCGCGGGCCCCAAGGCTTTGCCTTTTTCTGAGATACGGTAGCATACCTCTGGCGGGAAGCTGTGTTTCTCTTCGCGGATGATAAGGCCATCTGCCTCCATTTGTTTCAGATGATCAAGCAGTACCTTTTTAGCCACCTTAGGAATAATGCGCCAGAGCTCGGTAAAACGCATTTCGGCGTTGTGGAACAGGTGGTACAGGATAATAGGCTTCCATTTACCCGAAAGTATGTTTAAGGTAACATTAAGTCCGCAATGTCTGAACTGGTTGTAATTCATGGTAACCAAATGGTGAACTGGTTACTAAAATGTAACCTTCTTGGGCTTGCCTCACGATAGCCCGATCTTTGACCCCATCAAATTTAAATGCTTTAACATGAACTTGCAATTACTGCGCCATGCAACCCAGATATTATCTGCCAATGGCAAAACTATCCTTATTGATCCTATGCTGGGCCCCAAAGGCAGCTATGATCCCATCCCCAATACAGCAAATACGTTAAGAAATCCGCTGGTGGATCTTCCTATTAGCAACGATGAACTGGAACAATTAATTGCCTGTACAGATGCTGTGCTGGTTACCCATGTACAACACCTTGACCACTGGGACGCTGCTGCCCGTGAACTGCTGCCCAAAAACATCACCCTGTTTTGCCAGCCTGCTGACACGGAAACGATATGCGAAGCTGGTTTTACCAATGTTACCCCTGTTAATGAGGAACTGGTTTGGGAGGGTATCCGGATCAATCGCACTGGCGGCCATCACGGAACAGGTGAAATAGGTGAACGCATGGGTACGGTTTCGGGCTATATAATTAACTATAGTGGCGACAGCATTTATATTGCCGGTGATACCGTATGGTGCTCCGAAGTACAAGAGGCCTTAGACAAATATCAGCCTGCCCATATAGTATTGAATGGCGGTGCGGGCAGGTTTTTAACCGGCGATCCTATTGTAATGGATATTAACGATATCATAACCGTTTGTAATCACGCGCCTAAAGCCCATGTTTATGTAGTACACCTTGAAACAGCCAATCATTGCGGCGAGAGCCGTGCCGATGTGAAGAGCGCTTTAGCAGCGCATAATATTAGCGGGCACTGCCATGTGCCTAATGATGGGGAGTTATTTATTTCGGATAACGTCTGACTATATTACTGGTTGAGAACTACCGAATGGGAACCATCGGGATTAACAATAACCGAGGTTGCCCCATTATTGATAATGGTAGAATGTGAACCATCGGAGTTGACCAGTGTTGATACATTACCCCCACTATTGATCAATACCGAGTGCGAGCCGTCGGGATTAACGATAGTTGAGGTGGCTCCGTTGTTGATAATAGTGGAATGTGAACCATCTGAATTGACCAGTGTTGATACATTGCCGCCGCCATTGATTAAAACACTATGAGAACCATCGGCATTAACTATGGTTGATGTACCGCCGTTATCGAACTGAGCTACCGGCGCATAGTTGGTACCAGTAGCTGCCGATAAATTTCCTTGCCTTACAGTTTTTGTCTGCAAAATTATTCCATTGTTTGCATGAGTGTCAATCCTATGCGTTTTTTTAAGCGTATAGGATTTGACATAAGTATGGGGCTGGGTTCTTTTTTGGGCTATGGCATAGCCGGTTACCATCAATAACAGCAGGAGCAGGATTATCTTTTTCATATCCGTTTAAGTTTAGGTAAGCCAACAATTGGTGAACAGGTTTATGTATGACCTTGGGAACACTGCCAGGTTTAATCTATAAACCTAAAATAAAAAAAATTTCACCGGGGCATAGGGGTTTTGGTACGCACTGTTGTCTGCTGCGTAATAAAAGTTTAAAACAGTACTTTTAAACCCAGGCTTTGCAAACAGAAAACACCCATAAAACACCTTATTTACTGCAGCTGGATGCAGCTGAGCAGGATTTTGACAGGATCTATCTTGATCATTATGCGGCCCTGCACCATTATGCCCTCACACTGGTTAATGATAGCACCGTAGCCGACGAAATGGTACAGGATGTATTCTTAAAGATTCTGGAAAAGCGCGACCCTGTCACCATCCATACTTCATTAAAGGCCTACCTGTACCGCTCGGTGCATAACGAGTGTATGAATTATTTTAAACATCATAAGGTAAAACAGAAATATCAAACACACACATTTTACAAAATGGAACAAGAAACAGAGCACCCGCTTGATAAACTGCAATACCGGGAGTTTGAAAAGCGCCTGTACCGGTCAATCAATTCCTTACCCGAGCAATGCCGCACGGTTTTCCAGATGAGCCGGTTTGAAGAGCTTAAATATTCGGAGATAGCCGCTCGGCTGGGTATTTCTATCAAAACGGTAGATAACCAGATGGGCAAGGCGCTTAAGCGACTCAGGCTACAACTGGCAGATTACCTGCCACTGCTATTATGGATATTAATGAATTTGGTACGATGAAGAAACCTTTACATATAAACGATGATCTCCTGATCAGTTATCTGCTTAAAGAGGTTTCAGAGGAGCAGGCAAAGCAGGTGGAAGAATGGCGCGCCCTCGCTATGGCCAATGAGCGCCGTTTTGAGCAGTTTAAACTTATCTGGGACAGCAGCAAAAACTTTACAGCCGACCCGGATATTGATGCCCATGCTTCCCTGCAAAAAGTAAAACAAAGGGCGGCGGAGCAAAAAACACAGGCAATAATTATACCCGTGCACGGGTACTTTTGGCTCAAAATAGCCGCAGCTATATTATTTATAGCAGGCGGCAGCTGGTTATTCATGACCACATTTATGAACCCACAGGTACATTTCGAAACCCAAGATATCGTTAAAACAGATACGCTGTCTGACGGTTCCATGATCACACTGAACAAGTATGCTTTGCTAAGTTATCCTAAAAAATTCCAGGGAGAGCAGCGTAACGTTGCCCTGGTTAAGGGCGAAGCCTTTTTTAGCATAGCTCCCAACAAAGCCAAACCTTTCATTATTTCAACAGGTGGTGCTACCATAAGAGTGGTGGGTACATCATTCAACGTAAAAAACCGCAATGGTTTGATAGAAGTAATTGTAGAGACTGGCATAGTGCAGGTTACAAATAACTTTAGTCATGTTATGATAGTGCTTAAACCCCACGAAATGGCATTGGTAAATCCACAAACAGGTAAGATCAGCAAGCTAAAAACACCCGACAAATTATACACTTATTACCGCAGGCATGAGTTTGTGGCTAAAGGTGTACCGCTTTATCGTTTGGTACAGGTACTGAACGAAGCTTACAATTGTCATATCGTCATCGGCAGAAAGCAATTGGCTAACCAACAAATAACGGCCACTTTTAATACCGATATTAGCCTGGATTATGTTTTAGAATTACTTACCAAAACACTACAGGTAACTATTGAAAAAAAACAGGACCAGATTATCCTTAAATAAACCGGCTTCGGCTAATGATAATAACGTATACGTCGCTACCTAAATTCGTCAAATTAATACTGCCGGTTATTTTACTGATAACCGGCAGTATGTTTGCGCAGGCGCAAAGTTTGTTGGTAAAAAGGATATCAGCCAGTTTTGATCACGCTCGTATAGCCGATGTATTACAGGAGGTAGGCAAAAAAGGTGGCTTTTACTTTGCATACAATGATAAACTGCTCCCCAAAGACAGCCTGGTAACCTTTACTGTAACCAACCAAACGGTGGCCGGCATCCTTATCTTGCTGTTTCACAACAGGTATGAAATCACAGAACTCAAATATCATATCGTTATCGCTCCACCCCGACCAAATCTCTCGTTCAACAATACCGATATTACCAACGAAAACAATAGCTATTCCATCAGCGGCCTGGTGGTCGATGAACGGAGCGGCGCCCGCCTGGCCAATGTAAGTGTATACGCCAAGCAACAACTAGCCTCAACCCTTACCGATGAACATGGCTATTTTCAGCTCCGGTTTAGGGCCGATAACCCCGGGCAGATCAGCCTGACAGCGAGTAAACTGGATTATAAAGATACTTCCATCAATTTCCTACAAAGTGTATCTGTAAGCAGCAGGCAACAACCATCCGACCATGATCGGGCCGCCAATAACAGCCGTAACGTAGAAAGAACCGGAGCAGCCCGCTTTTTCATCTCGGCCAAACAGCGGATCCAGAGCCTCAACATACCCGATTTTTTTGCCAAACGTCCCTTCCAGGTATCACTTACACCCGGTTTGAGCTCACATGGTTTGTTTAGTCCACAGGTGGTTAACAAATTTTCCCTTAACCTGGTGGGCGGTTATACTGCCGGGGTTAACGGACTGGAATTTGGAGGGTTGTTCAACATCAACCGAATGAACTCCAGGTATCTGCAGCTGGCCGGTGTTTTTAACCTGGTAGGCGGTACGGTTACCGGTTTACAAGCCGCAGGCGTACATAACCGTGCGCTCGATACCGTTAAAGGCGTACAGTTTGCCGGTTTTATCAACAAAGCCGAAAGCCAGGTATCGGGCCTGCAGATAGCAGCCCTTGATAATGAAGCCCACAAACTTAAAGGGATACAGATAGGCCTGGTTAACCGTGTCGATACTTCTTACGGGGCCAGCATTGGACTGGTTAACGTTATCGGCAATGGTTTCTACAGAGTTACTTTATCAGCCAATGATTTAACCAACACCAATATATCCCTTAAAACAGGTACGCATAATTTTTATACTGACGTGTTGATAGGTGTTAACTTGGCTCCTGCTAGTAAACTATATATGGGTGGCTTTGGCTTAGGTCATGATTTTATGCTGAACAATAAAGTATACGTTTCTACAGAAGCCGCCTTTCATTTTGTTAATGACAATGGCACCTGGGATAGCCATTTACTACAGGGTAAACTATTATTCAATGTGCAGCTTTCAAAAAACATCAGCCTGGTTGCCGGACCAACTTTTAACCGTTACATCAATAGTATCGCTTTTCATGTGTCCGGATATAAAAACATCAATCATCTTCCCAAAGCCGAAGATGTTGTTGGCATCCCTCCAGATCACACAAGTAAAAACTGGGTTGGCTGGGAGGTTGGTATCGCGTTTAATTCGGTTTTTAAACGTTCCCTTAAGGAGGTAGATAATTCCGATGCCTGGTATCTGGGAGGTGGCGCTACCGCCGGCATAGGCTGGGACCCGCAAAAAGCGGTATATGGCACCGAATTGTTTACCATGCGCGATCTTGGCGAGCATATTGCCGGTACTTTTACGGTGGGTTATACTTCTTTTGGCCAGGAAAGCTACCTTGGCCCGCAACCTATCAGGCTCATCCCTGTTAAAGCTGGCGTGAGGCTAAAAACCGGCAGTTCGTTTTTTATAGGCGGCGAGGTGGGCGAAGCATTCGGCCTGTTTAACCAAACCGCTTATAGTGGCATCTATCCTTATGAGGCGGCCACTAAACCCTACCGGTCGCTCATGTATGCTGTATCTGCAGGGTTCAGTTTCCGGAGGGGATTGGAGACCAGCTTTACATTTGAAGATTATGGCCTGCAATCTAATTACAAACAATTTGCCCTGCGCCTGGGGTATCGCCTTAAACTAAGTAAATAAAAATATTCAGCCATCAGCGTAGGGGTAAATACCATAGTTGTTGTCACAATCTCAAACAACAATATGGAAAGAGTGCGCGAAACAATTATTGCTTTACTGATGATCTTTTTACTGATAGGCACACTGATCATCATCTACAGTTTATTGATATGGCAGGAATTACCAAAAGTATTAACCCTGGTTTTGCTTTTTTCACTGGTATTGCTTAAAAGCAATATCAACCGACTGCGCCACGATCAAAAACCACAAGAGCTAACTTATACCGATACCCGAACCCTTAAATTCTTTTTATTGAGCCTCCTGAGCGTTTTTTGCATAGTGATATTTATATCATACCTGCTTAAAAGCCAGCAACAGGCGGCCGAACTGGCCTTTGGTACAAGCCTGCTGACTATAAAAAAAGCCCTTGATTTTTTACCGGCCGACTAACCTTTCTGCACACACACAAATTATAATTATATCACATGAAGATTAAATTTTGCTTATCATCACTTTTTTTGCTATTGATGTTATGCGGCCCCATAGCAAGGGCGCAAACAGACAACAGCTGGCGTTTAAGCTTTGGCATCGATGCTGGTTTAGCGCCTACAGATGCATTTAAATACACGCTCGGCGGCGATATCAGACTGGAGAAAGATATTGATAAACATTTTGCCGCGACGCTTACCACCGGCTTTACCCATTTTTTTGAAAAGGACCATTTTGATGGCTTCCCGCAGTACGGCAGCCCCTACAACGTGATCCCGGTTAAAGCAGGTGTTAAGTATTTTGTAACAAATAACTTTTATCTGGGCGGCGAAGCCGGGGCCGGCCTCGCTTTTGAACAATGGGGTACTTCATTCCTCTGGTCACCCTCTGTTGGCCTGGCTTTTAAAAATGGTATAGACCTAAGCGTAAAATATGAAGATTATACCAAAGACAAATCCACCAAAAGCATCGGGCTCAGATTGGGCTATGGCTTTGGCACCCGCAAACTTGCCCCACACAAAAAAACAAACAGCCTGGAGGGTTGGGACTTAGGCTTAGCCCTTAATCCGGGTTTAGTGGCCGGTTCATCTGAATTTGTTATGGGTACCGAGGTTAGCTTAAACAGGCACCTGATAGATAACCTCGAAGCTACAGCCTCGGTTGGTTACATGCATTTTTTTAAAACCTACCCCTACGGTTACTACAGCAGCTTTACAGCACCTGGCACTTATAATTTCACATTGGACCCGGCAATAAAGAATGTGGTACCGATTAAAGCGGGGTTGCGTTTATTTTTAGGCGATCAGTTTTACATTGGTGGTGAAGCTGGTGTGGGTATTACATCCCGTGTAACCTCTTTTGTATACACTCCCTCATTAGGTTTGCGATTTAAAAACGGATTGGATATTGGCACCAGATATGACCATTACAGCAGTGACCGGATACCCAATACCCTTACACTTAAATTAGGATACCATTTTAAGCTGAACTAAACACCATCATTATGAAACACAAATTCGGTTATTTTTTAAGCGCATTATTAATTGCAGGAGCTTTCTTTGCTTCACACAGTTACGCCCAAACAACAGAAAAAGGTAAATGGCGCTGGAGCCTTGGCGCTGAGGCCGGTTTACCCACCGGTACCATTAAAAAGTACAGCAACTTTGAACTGGGCGGCACATTACGTGCTCAATATGGTTTGAGCAATTCATTGGCACTCACCTTTACATCAGGTTACTATAACTTCTCTGCAAAAAACAGGAGATCCCCGGCTTTGGTTTTACCCAACCCGATGATATGGGTATTATTCCGGTTAAAGTCGGCATTAAGTCATTTATGAGTTCAGGCTTTTACTGGGCCGCTGAAGCCGGTGCCGGTTTTGAAACTCCTGGTGGCCCTGTTAAACTAATCCTGTCACCAAGCATCGGTTTCGCATCCAAATCATGGGATACAGGCATCGGGTATGAGCATTTCATCCAGCAGGGTTTTAATTTTGGTACCGCGACGATCCGTGTGGCATACGGCCTTTAGAATTATTTATCCTAAACCTTACTTAAAAGCCCTTTCCAACAGAGAGGGCTTTGTTGTTTATCATCTAAACCTTTTCATCAGGTCGGGTGTCATTAAAGGGAGTTTGATCTTGTAACGATATCCCCCGTCAAAAGTGTCCTCCTCCCGTAAAAACTCGTGTCCTTTTTTGCTTATCCAATAGGTTTCGGTATAGTGCTTACCCTGGTATTCGCTTTCGGTAAAAAGCTTCCAGCAATCAACCTTGTCGTTATTTAAGGTACTTAATATTTCACTCCCTGTTACTTTGTAAGTTACATATTCGGGTGGTGCTAAACCTGCATCATAAAAATTGATAACAAAAGTTTTGCCCGCGGCCAAAGGGAGCATTTCAAAGGTTTCGATATCCAGGTTCCAGTTAAAATTGGGGCGCTTAAAAGCCAGTGAAAAGTTTTTGGCCGTATTATCTTTTACACTATCAGCTCCGGTAATTTTATCAGGCGCCCAGTTATAGGCTTTTGTCTTATTGTTAATGGTTTCCGCGTGGTAAATCGGTGCGAAATCGGCAGTTCTGTTAACCGAATATACGGACCGGTAAGCTAACGTATCGCTGCCAAACCAATGTTGGTTTATGGTGAACACCTTTTCGCCATTGCGGTTTTCGCTAGCCGTATTACGCATCCAATACCAGAAGCGCAGGCTCTTTTTGTTGTTCAGCATTTGAAAATACACCAGGTATTGCCGGTTACCTGGTTTCAGTACCTGTGTCAGGAGTCTTTTGTCGGCTACCCGTATGGTATCTGCTTGTGCCCATACCGGTTTTAAATTGCCCATTAAAGCCCATAACAGCGCCAAAGTGGTAATTATAAATTTAAAGACGGAGCAATCAGTTCTCATGATTCAATTGTTAAGGAAAAAGTTTATTACTATGTAATGATCAAAGCTGTTGTTTATAAACTAGCGACAAAAATCATTTCAACTGCCCTTGGCCTATTTTTAACCAAGCATGGCATACTTTCAACCAAACCGCTACTGATCAATCTATTGAGCATCGCTCCAGGTTAGTTGAATAAAGCCGCATAACCGTTGAAAAAAAAGCAGAACACCAAAAAACCTTTGTAATTTTAGGCATGATGCAAGTGTTTAAGGGTAAGGCTACTATTACCCAGCTCCAGTGGTTGGTCTGGATCTCTGTTTATATTATACTCTTCCTGTCTTTCTCGTCTATGGATGGTTTTAAAGAAGGGGCGTTTTATACCAACATATATATTGTTTATTATGTGATCATTATATACGGAAACATCCGTTTTTTATACCCCCGTTTCTATGAAACCCGCAGGTATGTTTTGTATGGCCTACTGGCGCTGGTATTATTGGTGCTTACCGGGGTAGGGCGCGGCTATGTAAGCACCCTTGTTTATAATACTTACTTTGCCAAGGCCGGACAAGCCGAACCGCTGACACTGCCAGCTTTATTAAAATTTGTTTTGAGCGGAGGATTGATATTCGCGCTTAGTTTTATA
The DNA here is from genome assembly GCF_052045695.1 of Mucilaginibacter sp. 22184. NCBI lineage: Bacteria > Pseudomonadati > Bacteroidota > Sphingobacteriia > Sphingobacteriales > Sphingobacteriaceae > Mucilaginibacter > Mucilaginibacter sp. 22184. The sequence goes on along the minus strand of NZ_JBQEPI010000012.1, from coordinate 17,766 downwards.
TTCCGTATTGCCATCGCGTACTTTAAATTAAAGCAGCAAACCGAAGAGATTCTGGTGCAAAAAAGCCAGGCCGAACTTAACCTGCTCAAATCGCAGGTACAACCTCATTTTTTGTTCAATACGTTGAACAATATTTATTACGAAGCTTACCGGGAAGCCCCCCGCACGGCGGCCCTGATAGAGCGTCTATCGGACATTATGCGGTATTTTTTAGATGAAAGCCCACTGGATGAGGTTTCTATCAATACCGAGGTTAAATTTTTGGAGAATTATCTGGAGCTGGAAAAGATACGCATCCGCCATGAGGTGCAGCTTACTTTTGTGAAGCAGTTTAATCCCGATCTCCGCATCCCGCCTATGTTGCTGATGACTTTTGTAGAGAACATTTTTAAACATGGTATTGATAAATCGAGCCTTGATAATTGCATCAAAATTTCGCTGGTTCAGGAGGATAATTACCTGATGTTTGAAACCGTAAACCGGATATATGACAAACCGAAGCAAAATGGCAGCAATGGTTTTGGTATAACTAATTTGCGTAAAAGACTTACCTTGCTTTACCAAAACAATTTTGAGTTGGATACGCATAAGAACGAACAATCATTTACCGCTTTTTTAAAGATTCCTTTAGCGTGAATTTAAGTTGTATTATTATTGATGATGAACCCAACGCGGTAAAACTGCTGGAAATGCTGATTGGGCAAACTACGCAGTGGCAGCTTTTAACCAAATGCTATAATGGCCTGGAGGCGCTTGCCTTTTTAAAGGAGAACAAACACAAGGTTGATTTTATATTTTTAGATATTAACATGCCCCATTTGAGCGGGATGGAGCTTGCCGGTTTATTACCATCCGACACCAAAATTGTTTTCACTACAGCCTACTCCGAATTTGCCGCCGAAAGCTACACGTTTAAAACAATTGATTATCTGCTGAAACCCATTACACTGAAACGTTTTTTGGCTGCCCAGCAAAAAATAGAAGCCAGTTTCGGCAAAGCTCCCGTGGCTGCGCCACTGCCTGCACAAACCGACCAGGAGTATTTTTTTGTAAAATCGGGCAAAGTGCTGCGCAAAATCCTATTGGAGCATATCCTGTATTTTGAAGGCGAAAAGGAATACGTTAGGGTGGTTACCCATACCGATCAACTGTTGATCTATCGTCGGTTAAAAGATATCGAAGAGCAGCTTACCGTTCCGTTTGTTCGGGTACATAACTCCTACATCGTTAATACCAAACAACTTAACAAGATCCAGGACAACCATATCTACATTGGCGATAAGCATATCCCCGTAAGCGAAAAGTTTAAAGATGGCTTTATGGCGGTTATTAATCAAAGGATATTTTGAGATGAGGAATTTGTTCTCCAGCACGTCATTGCGAGCGTGGCAATCCCCGATTAACAGGACGGCTTCGCAGATTTACTCTGTATAGTTAGGGATTGCCACGCTGCGCTCGCAATAACGTGATGGTAATTCTTCTTTACTCAGAACTCACTACTTACTACTCACCCCTTACGATACCGTGATCTCTCCTCTTAAATCAAGCTCCATATAATATTTCACCTGTGCCGGGTCATCAAACATGCCCAGCAGGTACATCATTTTGGTTACGGCCGATTCAAAGGTCATGTCATAGCCATTGGCCACACCAATATCTTTCAATGCACGGCTGGTTTCGTAACGCCCCAGTTCAACTGTGCCCACCTTACACTGAGAAATATCAACAATCACTTTGCCGCTATCAATAGCGCCTTTGAGCAGGCTGATGAACCATTCATCCGTAGTCGTATTCCCGGCGCCGAATGTTTCCATCACAATACCGCGTACTTCAGAATTCAAAATGGTTTCAACCACCTTAGTGCCGATGCCCGGGTATAATTTTAACACGGCAACATCGCTTACCAGGTTGTTGTGGATAATGAGCTCGGTACCCTCCTGCGGGTGCCTGATATCGTTGGCGCTAAAACGCAGGTGAACTCCAGACTCGGCCAGTATAGGGTAATTAGGCGAACGGAATGCCTCGAATTTGGAAGAATTATATTTAAATGCCCGGTTACCGCGGAACAATTTATAATCAAAGTAGATACAAACTTCGGGTACGCGCGCACGGTCGCCTTTTTTTGATTTGGCAATTTCAATCGCTGTCATCAGATTTTCCTTAGCATCAGTACGTATAGCACTTATAGGTAATTGCGAACCGGTAAATATGATGGGTTTGCCCAGGTTTTCGAGCATAAAGCTTAAGGCCGATGCGGTATAAGCCATGGTATCAGAGCCATGTAATATCACAAAGCCATCGTTATCATGATAGTTTGACTGGATAAGTCCGGCCAGCTCGCTCCAGATAGCTGGGTTCATGTTTGATGAATCAATGATCTCATCAAAAGAGTGAACTTTAATGCGGCAATTTAATTTTTCCAGCTCCGGAACATTGTCCATGATCTGTTCAAAATTAATAGGTTTAAGTACTTTGGTCACAGGATCGGTCATCATTCCAATTGTCCCTCCGGTATAGATGATCAGTATCTGGCTCATGAAATATGTGTATGCTGTATAAAATTCAATAAATAAATGTTGTTAAATACCAAACAGCTTTTTCGAATTTTCGGTGGTTATTTCGGCCACCGTATCTATAGCTATTTGGTGCAGCTCCGCCACTTTTTGTGCAATGTAGATCAGGTATGAACTTTCATTAGGCTTGCCGCGGAACGGAACGGGCGTAAGGTACGGAGAATCTGTTTCTAAAACTACATGTTGAAGGTCAATTTCGGCCACAACTTTATCTAAACCCGAATTTTTATAAGTAACCACTCCGCCTATACCCAGGTAAAAGCCCAGGGCCGTTACTTTTTGAGCCTGCTCCAGCGTACCGGTAAAGCAGTGGAACACCCCGCGCAAATCCTCGTCCTGCTCCTGCTGCAGTACTTCATATACTTCATTAAAGGCATCACGGCAGTGAATAACAATAGGCAGTTTAAGGCTTTTTGCCCAATTGATCTGCTGGCGAAAGGCTTCTATCTGATCATTCAGCGTAGTTTTATCCCAATACAGATCAATACCGATTTCGCCGATGGCAAAAATTTTATGCTGTTGATGGGCATCGCGGATATCCTGAAGTTCCTGCTGCCAGTTTTCTTTTACCGAGCAGGGGTGCAGGCCCAGCATGGGGAAACATTGATCGGGATACGCTTTTACCAGGTCAAACACCATCGCCACGGATTCCCTATCGACATTGGGTAGAAACAAGCGGCTGATGTTGTTATCGATACAACGCTCCATGAGTGCCGCGCGCTTATCGGCAATGGTTTCGTAATATAAATGGGTATGCGTGTCTGTTAATACCATAGTGCAAATATAGTAAACAGGAGAATGGTGAGAAGTGAGTGGTGAATTTTCAGGATTTATCTAACTTACCTGCTATTTTTCCCAACTCACTACTCACCATTCACAACTCACTAATTTGTCTTTTTAGTGAGCGGTTTTTTGTAAACGCGTTTTTTGGCAGGGCTAACTACACCAGTTTTAGCCGGGGCATGTTTACCTGGTTTAACCCGTACCAGTTCCACATCAAATATCAATGTAGTGTATGGGGGTATATCCTGACCTGCACCTCTATCACCATAAGCCAGGCTCGATGGGATGATCAGTTTTGCTTTTGAACCCTCGTTGAGTAAAAGCAGAGCCTCGTCCCAACCAGGTATTACCTGCTGCTGGCCAAGCACTACACTTATTGGCTCATATTTGCGTCCCGGCTGATCCAAACCGGCACTTTTAGCCTCGGCCTCGATGCTGGAGTCAAATACTTTGCCATTCAATATACGGCCGGTGTAATTTACCATAACTGTATCGCCAGATAAGGGTTTACGCTTTACAGAGGGTTTGGTAATCACATATCTTAAGCCAGAGCCAGTTGGAATGGCATTTATCTTATTAGCAGCTAAATAGTTGTTGGCATCGGTTAGTTCTTTATCTTTTCGTTTCTGTCCTTCGGCATTCCGCTCCACAATAGCTTCATTCAATGATTGTATTTTCTCAATCTTAAGCACAAAGGTTAAATAACTGCCTTTCGGAAAAAACGGCGGGCGGGCCTCTTCATGTCCTTTAAAAACAGAATCGGTAGGTACTTTAACCAGGGCGCTGTCTTTAGCGGCCAGCAACGGAAAAATATCCATCAGGTCGCCTACGTTTTGTGAAGCCTGTATCTGGGCCTGTACCGGCTTGCCCGATTTATAAGTGCTGTATAATACCGAATCCTTATCTGTAGTTTGAACAAAGTTAAAAGTGATTACATCATTTAGCTTTGCCTTTGGACCGGCATTGTTGGTAAATATTTTATACAGCGCGCCATTGGCTGTTTTCTTCAGATCGGTTGTTTGCTGAGCACTCGCGCTTATGGTAAATAAGGCCAGTAAAGGCAGCAGGATATAAATAGTACGTTTCATAAGCAACAAAAAAAAGCCTTTTTGCCCGCGGGCAAAAAGGCCATATTCAATTTCTTTAAATTATTTAGCTGGTGGCGGAGTTAACTGCGGTACAACTGGTTTTGGTGCATTTGGATTTGGTTTAACTACGTTAACCATCTCTATTTCAAACACCAGCGGAGAGTACGGGCCAATTGGGCCGACTCCCTGATCTTTATAAGCCAAATCAGATGGAACGATGAATATCGCCTTAGCACCTTTGTTTAACAATTGCAAGCCTTCGTCCCAACCTGGTATTACTTTGGCCTGGCCAACCGGAATACGGATAGGTGCAAACTGACGCATAGGGTCAACAGGTATTTTTGCTTTGGTAGCCTCTTCTTTAATACTGGTATCAAATACTTTACCGGTAGTTAATTTGCCGGTATAGTTTACTACAGCGGTATCACCAACTGCTGGTTTATCACCAGTACCCGGAGTAGTGATCACGTATTGCAAGCCTGATGCAGTTTTGCTCACGGTAAGGTGATGATCGGCAATATATTTTTTAATCTTGGCTGGTTCCTGATTTTTCACGGCCTCGCTCAAAGATTTAATATAATCTCTTACACGGCCTTCAAAAACCTGTTGATTAAGATTGCCTTTGGCTATTACTTTTTCAATTTTCACTACAAACACCAGGTATTTGCTTTTAAAATTCTGAGGGCGCGGCTGACCTTTTTTAAATATGGAATCGGCTGCTATTTTAAATGTTGCACTATCTCCTTCACCTAACATCCTTACGCCTGCAATAAGCAAGTCGCCTTTTGCCTGTTCTTTGGTAGGCATAGGGGTTTTTATTGTTTGGCCGTTTTCATAAGTGCTGTTCAGTATAGAGTCGCCGTCGGTTTTCTGTACCATGTTAAGACTTATAAAGTCTCCATCTTTAATTTTGGCACCACCCTTAGAAGTGTGAATATTATAAAGCAAGCCACCATCGCCCTGCTTAAATCCACCGTTGCAACTCGCTAAACCTATAGCCGCAAGAGACAATAACATCAATTTTCTTTTCATGTTTAGTTTTTTACTGTATTAATAGTTTTTTATATTCTGGTAATATTTGTTTGAATTCTTGTATAACCTGCTCCAGGCTGTGTTCAGAATGCCCACCTGCCGCGTTGCGGTGTCCGCCGCCGCTAAAATACTTTTTACATATTTCATTTGCAGGAAATTCGCCCTTGGAGCGTAAAGAAAGTTTAACCCTGTCGCGCCGCTCTACAATAAACGCAGCCAGGCGTATGCTGGCCATGGATAAGGCATAGTTTACTATACCCTCGGTATCGCCGGTATCTACTTCGTATTTTTCCAGATCGGCTTTGTTTACCGCGATAATAGCAGTATTGTACTCTGGCAGTACTTCCAGGCAATTGGCCAGGCAATGCCCCAGGAACCGGAGTCTGTTTTCGGATGCGCTGTTATAAACCAACTCATGTATACGCCAGTTAACCGCGCCCGCGTCAATTAGGTCGGCTACTATACGGTGTACAGTTGAGGTGGTATTTGGTAACCTGAACGATGCCGAATCGGTCATGATACCTGTATATAAACAGGTAGCTACATCTTTATTAACCAGTCCGGGATGCTGCAGTTCATTTACAATAAAATCATAAATAAGCTGAGCAGTAGCACAGGCATTGATGTTCCAGTGGCGGTAGTCGTCAAAATCCTCGGGTTCCAGGTGATGGTCGATCATGATTTTGTAAGCACTGCTTGCACCTACCAGTTCGCCCATTTGATTAATCCTGCTTAATGCATTAAAATCAAGGCAAAATATGATATCAGCATCTGCAATGAGTGTCGCAGACTGCTCCAACTGTTCGGTATAAATAATAACCTCTTCGTTACCAGGCATCCAGCTCAAAAAATTAGGGTAATCGGTAGGCGTGATCACTTTGGCATGGTGGCCTTGTTGTATCAGATAATTATATAGCCCTAACGACGAGCCCATCGCATCACCATCAGGTTTATGATGGGTAGTGATCACTATTTTTTGAGGCTGTGCTAAAAGTTTTTTAAGCGAAGCTAAGTCTAACATCAATTTTAAAAAAGAGTTGCAAAGCTAAATAAATAAATTAAATACAAACCATCTAATTTAATTCAAAACACTTTATGTTACAGATGTAAAAACCTATTTTTGCGCCAATTTTAAAAAGCAAAAATGCAACTCATGGTATCAAGTAATTAGTATCAAGTATCAAGACAGTTTCTAAAAGCGGCATTAATAGTTTGCAGAAAATCTTGATACTTGATACTAACTACTTGATACTAATTAATTAAAACAAATAATTTCAATGAAAACCAACAGAACTTTTACCATGATTAAGCCTGATGCGGTAGCAAACGGCCACATTGGTGCGATTATAGACAAGATCACGAAGAGCGGCTTTAAGATCATCGCTCTTAAATATACCTCACTGAGCCCGGAGAAAGCTGGTCAGTTTTATGAAGTGCATAAAGAACGTCCTTTTTATAGCGCACTGGTTAACTTCATGTCATCTGGCCCTATCGTAGCTGCTATTTTAGAAAAAGATAACGCTATCGAAGATTTCCGTAAATTGATTGGTGTCACCGATCCGGCTAAAGCAGAAGAAGGAACTATCCGCAACCTGTTCGCCAAATCAATCGACGCGAATGCTGTTCACGGGTCTGACTCTGATGAGAATGCCGATATAGAAGGCAACTTTTTCTTTTCGGCTTTCGAAAGATTTTAACTTTTAGGTAACTTACCGGTGTAATTCGGTTAATTACGCCGGTAAATGTTATTTTTTTGTTTGCTTTTGGTATATGTTTTGTAGATTTACCTTACAGGGTTATTATTTTCTTTACCCTTAATTATTAACCCTGGTAATTTTTAAAGCTATACTGTATGAAACTATTTCTGAAATGTATCATATACCTGTTGCTCGTTGTGTGCCTGGCAGCAGCTTCTATTTTGTTATATAAAGCCCACCCCGAGGTTCAGCTGGCTTTTATCATTCCGGGTATATTCATTTTTGCTTACTCCATGATCAATGATGATATTGGTGTAAAACACAAATTTCGTTTTTCTAAAGAAAAATAACTTCTTCAACCAATATCCCGTTCGCTTTTTCATTTATCTTATCCATGATCTGGGCACGCATCATCATGAGCTCATTTTTGATCACCGACGATTCGATGCGCAAAAACAATTTTTTATCGCGGATAAATAATTCTTTGGTACGATTAGCCACAGGCTTACCCACCAATTCGGGCCAGGCGGCCACAACAGCAGTTTCGTCAAAGCGTCGTTTAATTTTATAAACGTTCAGCATTTGGTCTATGGCCTCTTTTAACGATTTATCATTAGCTTTACGCATCAATTGCCCCTCCTGTTACTTTAAATAGTTTTACCTCGACGTTTATTTTATTGAAAATATCCTGCACCCTGTTTACGCTGGTGTCAGTAATAAACACTTGCCCAAAATCATTATTGGATACCATTTTCATCAGCTTGGTAACGCGCTCATCATCCAGCTTATCAAAAATATCATCCAGCAACAATAAGGGTTTAAATCCTTTTTGCTGATACAAAAATGTATACTGCGCCAGTTTAAGCGCTATTAAAAATGATTTTTGCTGTCCCTGCGATCCAAATTTTTTCATTGACATACCATGTATGCCGAATTGCAGATCGTCTTTATGTATGCCTGTAGTGGTACGTTCAAGTGCCCGGTCGCGTTCCACATTCTTTTTTAGCAAAGCCGTAAAATCGTCCTGCAACAGTTGTGATTCATAAACCAGGTCAACATGCTCGGCTCCGTCACTTAAAAAACCGTAATGACTGTTAAAAATAGCGGTAAAGCTTTCCATAAAAGCTTTACGCCTTTCAAATATACGGTTGCCTGAATTCGCCAGCTGTTCATCAAGCACCTCTAATAAGCTGGGGTCATACCGGCCGGTATCGGCAATCAATTTCAGCAGCGCGTTACGGTTAACCAATACCTTATTATAAGTGATCAGCTCATCCAGGTAATGATTATCGGTTTGGGATATCACGTTATCAATAAACTTACGGCGTTCCTCGCTGCCTTCGGTAATAATGCTGGTATCATAGGGCGAGATCATGACCAAGGGCAGCAATCCGATATGATCGGCCAGTCGCTGATAATCTTTTTTGTTGCGTTTAAACTGCTTTTTTTGATTCCGTTTAACAGAACAGGCCACTGCTTCGGCTCGCTCGTTTTTGTTGAATATTCCCGTAATGATAAAAAAGTCCTCGTCCTGTTTTATTTGCTGACTGTCGATAGGGTTAAAATAACTTTTACATAACGACAGGTAATGAATAGCATCCAACAGGTTGGTTTTGCCGGCACCGTTGTTACCGGTAAAGGCATTCACCCCCGCGCTAAACACAAGCTCGGCCTCCTGGTAATTTTTAAAATTGATAACTGACAGTTGCTGCAAATACATAATGGGGAGGCAAAGTTAGGGAATTAGTTCATTAGTTCACTTGTATCATGAGTTCATTAGTTTGCCTAAATTGGATTTTATTTTCATAGCCGGTTAATACAAATCCATGTCTTTTTATACCATCAAAACCAATGAATTGATGAACAAGTGAACTAATAAACCACTCCCATAAAGATTTAATACAAAAGCTATTGCCAGAAATTTTGAAAACTGTAACTTTGCACACTTAATTTTAGAACAACAATGTCAAAAACCCAGGCGAACACCAAAGCTGCAGCACCAGAAAGTAATTTAGGGCAAAGCGGAAATTTCGTGCGCGAGAATCAAAAAAGCCTATTATTTATAGGTGGGGCCATCATTGCCCTTATTGCTATTTATCTTTTATATCTGAAATTATATTTGGGCCCTCGCGAGATTCAGGCCGCCGATCAGATGCATGTTGCGCAGGATTTTTGGGCTAAAAAAGATTGGGACAAAGCTATTAAAGGCGATGCCAGCTACCCGGGTTTTGAAAAAATCATTACCGATTACAGCAACACCAAAGCTGCTAACCTGGCTTATTTTTACTTAGGTACCGCTTATTTGAACAAAGGCGAATACCGCAAAGCTATTGATAACCTGAACAACTATCGCGGCGACGACAGCATGGTAGCTGCCGAAGCTTTGGGTAGTACAGGCGATGCTTATGTAGAGTTGAAAGACTATGATAAAGCGGCTTCGTCATTTAATAAAGCTGTTGATAAAGCTAAAAACAAGTTCTTATCGCCACTTTACTTAAAGAAACTGGGCTTGGTTTATGAAGAACAAAAAGACAATAAATCAGCAACTGAGGCTTACAAAAGAATAAAATCAGAATATCCTGAAAGCGCGGAAGCACAAAATATTGACGAGTATATAGCTCGCGCCGAAGCGAAACTTTAATTTGTTAAAAGTTGTAAGGCTTAAAGGTTGTAAGGTTATGGGAACTAAATCTCTGTAATTTTACAACCTTTAATCGTTTAAAAGGGTAACACCTCAACTTTAAAACATTTCAACATTTTAACTTTACAACAAAATGGCTACACAGCTTAAAAACCTATCAGATTTTTCAAATACCGAAATACCATCAGCACAACCATACCGCTTTGGCATTGTTGTAGCTGAATGGAATGCCGAGATCACCAATGCACTTTACCAGGGCGCTTATCAAAGCCTGGTAAATAATGGCGCCCTGCCCGAAAACATTGTTGTATACCCGGTACCCGGCAGTTTTGAGCTTACTTCGGGTGCAGATCTGTTGTTGAAAAAAGGTGGCCTGGAAGCAGTAATATGCCTGGGTTGTGTGATACAGGGCGAAACCCGCCATTTTGATTTTATTTGCGATGCTGTGGCAAATGGGGTAAGTAATGTTGCCATAAAATATTCAAAACCTGTTATATTTGGTGTACTAACCACCGATAACCAGCAACAGGCTATTGACCGTGCCGGTGGTAAACATGGTAACAAAGGCGACGAGGCTGCCATTACCGCTATAAAAATGGCGCACCTTGCTGAAACCTTAAAAGGCTGATCAACGTAAAACCGATATCAATTAATACGATGAAAAAAATTATTTACATAGCGTTTATAGCCCTGGTGGTTGGTTGCACAATCTCATCATGCTCCAACAAATTATGCCCGGCTTATGGTTCGTATCCAAAAAGCGGTCGTTAACAGGTAATTGTCATTTTTTATTTTCGCTTAAAGCTACAGGGAGTTTTTTGTGTTATTTTGTAAGTTAGTTTTACTTATAGCACTGTACACTATATCATTATCTTTATGAATTGGATTTCGTTGGAGTCGGCAGATCAATTGAATAGCATTAAACAACACCAGGGTTACAGCCTGATATTTAAACATAGCACCCGCTGTTCGATCAGCATGATGGCAAAAAAACGTTTTGAATTGGATTGGGAAGATCTTCCCGAAGATATGCCCCTTTATTTCTTAGATCTGATTACTTACCGCGACCTGTCAAAACAGGTAGCCGACATTTTTCAGGTACATCACGAATCGCCTCAGTTATTGCTGATCAAAGATGGCGAATGCGTGCTTGATCAATCACACGGTCAGATCTCGGTTGACGAAGCACTATCGGTTTTAAATTAGCATTTTCTTAGTATACACAGCCACGCGTCATTGCGAGGAGGAACGACGTGGACAACCGACCAGAGGGAGCTCATTAATACCGATAAAAAAACAATCAAAAAATTAATAATCCCCGATAAGCAGAGCCACTCTGTATAGTTGGGGATTGCCACGCTACGCTCGCAATGACGTGATGATAATAATGAGGCGTATTTTATCTTGTTTCCCTATTCTTGCCCCTTGCTTCTGCATATCTATTATAATTTATTCGTAAAACTTGCATTGTAGCCCACAATGGGTTATTTGGTTTTTAACTACATTTGTACCATGATTGAATTACCGGTAGTTCCAGCTGTTAACCAACAACCTCAACGTAAGCCTGATTGGCTGAGGGTTAAACTTCCTATTGGAAAAGAGTATACGCATGTACGCAGTTTGGTTGATGAACATAAGCTGCATACCATTTGCGAAAGTGGCAATTGCCCCAATATGGGCGAGTGCTGGGGAGCTGGTACAGCCACCTTCATGATACTGGGTAATATTTGCACCCGCTCTTGCTCGTTTTGCGCGGTAGCCACTGGCAGGCCGCTGGCTGTTGATATAGATGAGCCTAACCGTGTAGCTACTTCGGTAAAACTGATGCAGGTAAAACACTGTGTAATCACTTCTGTTGACCGTGACGATCTGAAAGATGGTGGATCCATTATCTGGGCCGAAACCATTAACGCCATACGCCGCGAAAGCCCTGATACTACATTAGAAACTTTATTGCCCGATTTCAGGGGTAACTGGGATAATCTGGCACGTGTGCTGGAAACTCGTCCGGAGGTAGTATCTCATAATCTGGAAACCGTGCGCCGTTTGACCAAAGAGGTACGCATCCAGGCTAAGTATGATCGTAGCCTTGAAGCTTTAAAACATGTATCAGAAGCTGGTTTACGCACCAAATCGGGCATTATGCTGGGTTTAGGCGAAACCGAGGATGATATTTTAGAAGCTATGGACGATTTGCTGGCCGCAGGTGTACATATACTTACTTTAGGCCAATACTTGCAGCCTACCCGTAACCACCACCCGGTAATTGACTGGATCCATCCGGATCAGTTTGCCCGGTTAAAACAATTTGGATTAGATAAAGGTTTTAAATACGTAGAGAGTGGCCCATTGGTACGCTCATCTTATCATGCAGAAAAACATCTGTTTGATATATGATAATTCCTTTATATATTCACGCTGTTGAGTAAGAAACATAAAATATCACTAACCGAAGAGCAATTAGTTTTTTCATTGAGAAATCATGAAAAAATTGCTATTGAGGCTTTGTATGATATGTATTCTGCTTCACTGTTCGGTGTAATTTCACGTATCGTTATTGATACCGCCATTGCCGAAGATGTTTTACAGGAAACTTTTGTAAAAATCTGGCACTCCTTCTCCAGTTATAGCACAGAAAAAGGCCGCTTATTTACCTGGATGGTAAATATTGCGCGCAATTTGGCTATAGATAAGATCAGATCAAAAGATTTTAAGAATCAGAACAAAAACCAGGAACTTGAAAATACCGTAAATTCTATTGACGAACAAAACAATACAGTTTATAAGCCTGAGTTGATGGGTGTTAAAGATTTGGTTGAGACATTAAGGCCTGAACAAAAATCAATAATCGATCTGGTGTATTTTAAAGGTTACACACATGTGGAAGCTGCCGATGAATTAGGCGTTCCGCTGGGTACCATAAAAACACGGTTGCGAATGGGTATCCAGCAACTCAGAAAACATTTTAATTGAAGTAGTGGAAGATATAAGAGCATATATTGAATCAGGAATACTTGAACTTTACGTTCTGGGGGATGTAAGCCCCGACGAAAGGTTACAAGTAGAAGAGATGGCACAAAAGCATCCTGCCGTGAAAGCGGAACTGGATGAAATTGAGCGCTCCCTGGAAGCATATGCTCTGAAAAACGCCGTTGAACCATCAGAAAACTTACGCGACCGTGTAATGGGCAGCATTCTCACCAATTTTGGCGACGATAACAATTTTCCCGAAAAGCCACACCCGGTTAATCACAAAGTAGTTGAGTTAACTGCCCGTAAGGAAACTAATTTTTATAAATATGCCTTCGCGGCCAGCTTAGCCTTGTTAATAGCCAGCACCGTTGCTTTGGTACGTGTTTACTCGCGCCTACAGCAATCCAACAACCAACTGGAAGCTATACAATTGCAAAATCAACACTTTAGTAATCGTGTAAACTTAATGGACAGGGAGTTGGGGATATTCCGCGACCCGTCGTTCAAATTATTAAAATTACAGGGAACTGCTAAAACTCCGGCCTCGGTTGTAACGGTTGCCTTTAGCGCAGCCAGGAAAAAAGTAATGATTGATATGGGTAATATCAAACTGCCCGAGAATGATAAAGATCACCAATATCAACTTTGGGCATTAGTTGGCGGAAAACCTGTTGACCTTGGTGTTTTTGACGCCAAAAATGATTCGACCGGTATGAAGGAGATGAAGCCAATAGCACTTGCAGATGCCTTTGCCATAACTCTGGAACCAAAAGGCGGCAGCGTTAATCCAACCATGGATCAGATGGTGGTTTTGGGTAAATTCTGATCCACCTTATCCTCTTCAATTTTCTTATTTATATCATATTACAGTCTCCGGGAGTCATCCCCCATTCCAATTAGTTTTAACAATTTTTAACATAATTTATACCCTATTTAAGTCATTTTAGGTTATTTTTGCAAATAAACCAGTACCTTATCATGTTATTTAACAATTATTTAACCGAATTCTAAACGAAATATTTGTTTTTTTGTAACTATTGGGGTACTTAGTGCGTCTTATGTGTAGTTAGATTAAAAAACCTGATGAATATCATGAATCTAACCCTATAAATTTGAGTATTTAGTTCTTTATAAGATCAGTTAATAGTTAATCAAAAACGGTTGTATCAATACTTGCAACCGTTTTTTTTATGCCATTAATTTGGCCATGGTAAGCGGCAATTGGGTTATGAGCTTGCCTGGTAAAACCACACTTAACCTATTGGGTAAAGCCAATTCATCACCGGCTTTGCCGTGTATATAGATACCAATAAGACAAGCTTGCAGCGGTGTGTATTTTTGTGCCAGCAATGCGGCAATTATTCCCGTCAACACATCGCCCATACCGCCCGACGCCATAGCTGCATTCCCCGACGAATTAAAGTAAGCCCGGCCCTCGGGAGATAAGGTTATGGTGTAATCGTTTTTTAAAATGATGTGGATATTTAGTTTTTTAGCCTGCTCCATACCTGTTTGCAAGCGTTGCCACCAGTTTTTATGTTCGCCAAACAGGCGGTCAAACTCTTTCATGTGGGGTGTTAAAATACTCCCGGCTGGTAATTTTTTTAATAAGTCAGGATGTTCAGCCAGTAAATTAAGGGCATCGGCATCAACAACGATGGGCTTTTTATGATTTTTGATCAATGCCGATAATAACACAAAAGCATCATCATCCTTACCCAAGCCTGGGCCGATAGCTATCGAACTAAATTTATCCCATTCAATTCCGGGCAACTCACTCTCATTACGCACAATGGCCATGATTTCGGGCTGATAGCTATTCAGCGCGGTAAGGCCACTCTCGGGCACGCAGGCTGTTGTAAGTCCCGCTCCGGCATGAGCAGCCGCCGAAGCGCTGAGCAAAGCCGCTCCCATGGTTTTGGCTTTCCCGGCAATGATGAGCGTATGCCCATAAGTACCTTTGTTGCTAAAATGCCGGCGTGGCTTGAGCCAGATCTTTACATCCTTTTCTTCCACAAACCGGTAACTCGAGTTGATGGATTGCACATACTTTTCGTTGATACCAATATTTACCGCCTCCCAGCAATGGATATAGGGTGCCGATTCGGGCAACAAAAAATTGATTCTTGGTTGCTGAAAAGTGATTACCAGGTCGGCTTCAATAGCTGTGGAATCCAACTGTATCTCTCCGTCGCAAAAAAGTCCTGTGGGTACATCAACCGCTACAACAGTTTTTTTGAGGGCATTGAGGTGTTTCACCAGGCGTTCATAGTCACCGGTAAGGGGTTTGTTGAGGCCGCTGCCTAAAAGCGCGTCGATAATGATCGAGCTGTTTTCATCGGGTAGCTCATCACCCTTATTTATTTCGCTTACCGGGATATCAATTTGTTTTAAGCGCTCCAGGTTAATATCAAAATCGGCAGTGGTTTTATCGCTGTAACGAATAATCCTTACTGTTAGTTTTTTATACTGATGCTGATGCAGTATACGCGCAATGGCCAACCCATCGCCGCCGTTATTACCGGTACCGCAATAAAAGCTGATGGTTTGTTTTTTATCCGGAAAATGATTGATAAACCAGCCCACAAAGGCCTTGGAGGCTCGCTCCATCAGATCAACGGACGAGATAGGCTCATGAGCTATGGTGTAGGCATCAGCCTGGCGTATTTGTTCGGCAATTAGTAATGGTAGCATATTATTCTAAAGTAAGGAATAATATGTTTTGTTTTTGTAAAAGCAGATAGCTTATTCGATTGGGTTACAAACCTTTTACTATGTTCAAAAACTCATCGGCAGAAATAATTTTCACAGAAGGAAAATCAAGGTTTTTAACGATATTAAAGTGTACGTCGTTGGTTACGAGATAATCAGCATTAGCAGCTACAGCAATGTCAAAAAATTTGTTATCATCAGGGTCCTGCTCTATTAAATTCCAGGAATAATAAACTTGTTGATATATTACCTGGGGTGCTTCAACAAAGATATCCACTACAATTTCAGCTACACCAGGAGCTGAATATCGTTGTAATATCTCCTCATATTCGTATATTAATTCCTCGGCAACTATCAGGTTATATTTTTCAGCTATAAATGTATCCCAAATTGGTCTGTGGCGACTTCTTTTTCCAATCGCAACCAGAAGTATATTGGAATCAAGTACAACTTTCATTAATATTTTTTGGCGCGGCACAATTTTCATTAATGCTTTTTGGAGGGGCCACGAAAATGTGATTTACTTAGCTCATCATAACTTTGCTCTGTAATATTCTCTTTATTTTCCCAGTCGTCCACAGTTTGGTCCAATCGCCTTGACAATAATTTCACGGCCAAACGCCTGATCTCCGCAAAGTCAGCTTCTGGCAGAGGCTTTTTTAGCAGTCTCAACATCAACACTTGTTGCTCATTTAAAGCATCTGACGATAATTCCTTTACTCCCATAATTCAAATATAACGAATTCATTAGTGATAATTTGATTTACAAGTCTACCCCGCAAAGCTAAACTTACCCATCAGCACCGCTGGATTATTACCAATGGTCATAGGCTCACCACACAAAGCCTCGTTACCCAGCAGGGCAAATAGGATAGCTTCTTTAGCATCGGGGTCAATCCCCAGGCTGCCCGTATCGGCAATAAGGGTATCGGCCAGCGCCTGTTTCAGATAGTTTACTACAAATGGGTTTCTGGCACCGCCACCGCTTATAAATATATGCAGGTCATTCGCTTCAATATTTGTACGGATAAAATGCTCAATGGCCACCGCGGTAAACATGCTTAAGGTACTTACCAGGTCCTCATTTTTTATGTGCTCCGTACCCGTGCGCAACTGCGCCTGTTCCACATAAGCCAATCCAAACAATTCCGGACCGGTTGTTTTTGGGAGAGCTTCTTCAAAAAAAGCATGGTTAAGCAATGCCCTGAGCAGATCCTCATTTACCTTACCACTATAGGCAATAGCCGAATCCTGGTCATAGGCCTTATTAAAATACTTACGGCATGCAGCATCGATCAGCGTATTTCCCGGACCGATATCGGTGCACAAGATCTGACTGGTATCGCCATCGGCAGGCAGATAAGTAAGGTTAGCGATACCGCCAATATTGAGCAATATGCGGCTCTCGCCCGGTTTACTACCCAGCAGCACATCTCCATATAAAGCTAATGGCGCCCCCTCACCACCGGCCGCGATATGCTTCTGCCTGAAATCGCTGATGGTTAATATCCCGGTTTTTACCGCAAGATGGTCGCCATCGCCAATTTGCAGGGTGGCATTCGGGTAATTGGCCCGGTGATGCAGCCGCTGCGGTGCATGGTAGATGGTTTGTCCGTGACTGGCTATAAAATCAACGGCGGTAGTATCTATACCCCAACCTGCTAAAGCTTCCAAAACCAGTTCGCCATGATAATTGCCAATGAAAGCATTCAGTAAAGTTACCTGTTCCAGATCGGCCGTTTTTCGGGCAAATACCTGCTGTACCTCGTCCTTAAAACTTTGCGAATAGGGTATGGTAATAAATTGCAACAGTTTAAATTGGGTTTGCAGACCGCTACCGGTAAAACTGCACAAGGCAATATCGAGTCCGTCAAGCGACGTTCCAGACATTAAACCGATACCCGTTTTTTTATCTTTTTGGGCGATAGTAAACAGCTGTTGCAGGTTTTGATTGAACGGTAACATGGCATTAAATTACAATTTGTTGCCGGGCTTTGCAAAAGTTAAATGAATAAGAGATCTTATCCAAAGGACAGGGACTTTACACAAACGTTTGCGAATTAAAGTAAGAGAAATTAATGCCCTCACTACCTAAATATCTGATATATTTGTTTTGAAACAAGCATATAAACTTATAAATACTGATACATGGCCCGATTAAATTTATTGGAAGAGACCCGGTACGAGAAGCTACCGGTAAGCGTTTATGGCAGTCAACAGGAAGCCTCACTGGCAGTAGCCGCCCGCATTGCAGCCCTGATCCGTGA
>NZ_JBQEPI010000011.1:0-209630 GCF_052045695.1 Mucilaginibacter sp. 22184 | reverse complement strand
CTGCGATTGCCACACTGCGTTCGCAATGACGCGTGGAGAGAAGGAGCCGCAGTCGAAGAGAGGGATGCCGGGGGCGAAAATTATCTACGAGCGTCATTGCGAGGAGGAACGACGTGGCAATCCCCTACTTACAGAGCGGCCCTGCTACTCGGCGATTGCCACACTGTGTTCGCAATGACGCGTGGAGAGAAGGAGCCGCAGTCGAAGAGAGGGATGCCGGGGGCGAAAATTATCTACGAGCGTCATTGCGAGGAGGAACGACGTGGCAATCCCCTACTTACAGAGCGGCCCTGCTACTCTGCGATTGCCACACTGCGTTCGCAATGACGTGTAGGAGAAGGAGTCGCAGTCGGAGAGAGGGTTGCCCAGCGAAGCGTAGGCGGTCTGAGTTTACCCTTGCAAATCAATGCTCAATCCGGACTCTTGCTTCTTGTTTCCCGCCTCTTATCCCCACCTCTTGATTCTTAATTCTTGACTCTTTCCCCAAAAGCTTATCTTTGCGCCATGGCTGTAACTTTTGAAGAATTTAAATTTAACCGGCAAATATTGAACGCGATAGCTGATGCCGGTTATACCGAAGCTACGCCCATACAGCAAAAGGCCATCCCCCCGATACTGAACGGGCAGGATGTGATGGGTATTGCGCAAACCGGCACCGGTAAAACGGCGGCCTATGTATTGCCCATTATCATGAAGCTGAAGTATGCCCAGGGCGAAAGTCCGCGGGCGCTCATTGTATCGCCAACGCGCGAGCTGGCTATGCAGATAGAGGAGAACGTAAAAATATTTGCCGCCAATACCGACTTACGCGTGGTGGTGCTTTACGGCGGCCTTGGTCCTAAAACACAAATTGAGCAGATCAATAAAGGGGTTGATATCATTGTAGCTACACCAGGCCGTTTTATGGATATTTACCTGGCCGGGCACATCGTAACGAAAACCCTGCAGGTGCTGGTGCTGGATGAGGCCGACAAGATGATGGATATGGGCTTTATGCCCCAGATAAACCGTATACTGGAAGTGGTGCCCGTGAAAAGGCAAAACCTGCTTTTTTCGGCTACCATGAGCGATAAGATCCATGAGCTATCCAATAATTTCCTGGAATATCCCACCATTATCGAGGTAACCCCGCAGGCTACCCCGGCGCAAACGGTAAATCAGCATTTATACCATGTGCCTAATATGAAAACCAAGATCAACCTGCTCAAAAAGCTGCTTGATCTGGAAGGTGATATCACCAAGCTCATCATATTTTGCAAAACCCGTGTGGCTGCAGAGGATGTGTACAAATTTCTGCTGCGCAAGTATGGCGAAAAGGAGGTGAAAGTATTGCACGCCAACAAAGGGCAAAATACAAGAATCAACTCCATCAACTCCTTCCGCAACGATGAGGTGAAGATACTGGTAGCTACCGATGTGGCATCACGGGGTATTGATGTGAGCGATGTGAGCCATGTGATTAACTTTGATGTGCCGGTGGTGATTGAGGATTATGTGCACCGCATAGGGCGTACGGGCCGGGCCCTGCAATCGGGCGAAGCCATTACTTTTTGTGGCCCCGCGGAGGAGTATTATCTTAAAAAGATCGAAAAGCTCATCAAGCAAAGTATCCCCGTATCCACTATCCCTGATGATGTATTTGTGGAGGAAACCGGTTATGACGAAAGGCAGGAGCAGAACAAGGAGATCGACATGCAAAAGCGCAAGGAAGATCCCGACTTTAAAGGCGCCTTTCACGAGAAGAAAACCCTTAACCAGCGCAAAAAGTTTGATGCCGCCCGGGATAAAGCCCGTTACGGCAAAGTAGGCAAACAAAATCCCAAAAGTAAACCATCAAGGAAAAAAAGATAATGATAGATGTGTGGATGTGTAGGTATGCAGATGTGCGGATTAACTACGTTGAAGGCTTCGCCGTTTTAAATGTGCAGATGAGAAAAAATCAATAATTCAATAATTCAATAAATCAATAATTAACTTGAAGCTACGTATTACCCCATTGAATTTTGCCACTACTTTTTTTATTGTGGCGGCGGTTTACATCTGGATCTACGGTGCCCATATCGCGGGCAGGCCACTGGAAAGCTGGAGCACCACTATTGGCTGGATCTTTTTGCTGTTTGCCGCGGTAGTGTTTTTCCTGGATCTGATATTCCGTAACTTTTTTGCCGAGTTGAAAAAGTTATGGATCATAGAGCTGTGTTTTATAGCTTTGGTAACGGTTATATTCTTGCTGGTTAAATGATTGGTAAATAAAAAAAATCCAAAGAGGGGTGTCACCCTGAGCTCCGTCGAAGGGTAGAGCGCAGAGGCCCGCCCACCATGCTTCGACGGAGCTCTGCATGACACCCGTTTTTGAATAAAGCCACTAAGAGGGCAATTATTTGAAGTAGATGGCGGCGCAAGGCTAAAATAAATTACAAACCCATTATATGCCCTTTGTTTAAAAATTAAGATACTTGCGGCCGGAAAATTTATAAAAATATTAATCAGTAAGTCCTCTATATGATTTTTACAGAGGATTAAAAAATCAAAATTCATTAACTCCATAAATCACTAATTATTTTCGGATGAAAACTGCTGAAATAAAGCTCACCATAAGCCTTGATGATAACAATGTACCGGAAGCCATTATGTGGGAATCAACGGACTCGCAAAACAAAGAGGCGCTGCCGGTAAAATCAATGATGCTGGCCCTGTGGGATCAAAGCTATAAAAATACCTTGCGCATTGACCTTTGGACAAAGGATATGCCTGTTGATGAAATGAAACGCTTTTTTTATGAAACCCTGCAAACCATGGGCGACAGCTTTTTACGCGCCACCGGCGAAAAAAACATCGTTGAAGACCTGCGCGA
Organism: Mucilaginibacter sp. 22184; assembly: GCF_052045695.1. NCBI lineage: Bacteria > Pseudomonadati > Bacteroidota > Sphingobacteriia > Sphingobacteriales > Sphingobacteriaceae > Mucilaginibacter > Mucilaginibacter sp. 22184. Next base: position 206,776 of record NZ_JBQEPI010000011.1, on the reverse strand, counting down.
CTACTGCGCCCACTTTGCCGACAAAATGGAAATAAAACAATAAATTTAACTTTAGTTGTATAGGGTATCAAGTAATTAGTATCAAGTATCAAGATAGCTGCATTTGTTTTAAGAGACTTGCAAAGAGGTCTTGATACTTGATACTAGTTACTTGATACTAAAAACCTTACCTTATGCGTATCAGTTCTATTTTATCTTTCCTGGGTTTTGTGCTGCTTTTTGCCGGTACTTATTGCCCTTTGCTGCGGCCGCTTGGTTTATTTAACTGGAATGTTTATCAGCTTAACCAGCCCTATGGTTTAGTACTGGCCCTGGTTGCCGTGGTTGGCGTGGCGGCTTCGTTTTTAAATCAGCCAAAACTTATTCGTATAGCTTCGTGGTTGGCGCTGGCATTGGTAGTGCTGTTGTTGCTGGCTTCTATTTTTAAAGTGCAAACCGCTTTTAGCTTTATTCCCTTTAAAAAACTCGATGCTTACTTAACCCGCCATGTGCGGTTTAAATGGGGCTGGTATGTGCTTTTTTCCGGAGCGATACTGGCTGTATTGGGCGCGCTAAGCAGCAAACCCAATATATATATTAAGCCGGTAGCCGAAGAGGCGGAGAATTAGAATAGGGAATTAAGAGTTAAGAACCAAGAGATAAGAATAAGGAAAAGCAATAAATCCTCCTCCCGAATTTTGATTTAAATTAAAGGCGACGTATTTAAGCAAACAGCATTTTTAGTCTTGATTCTTGATTCTTATCTCTTGGTTCTGTATCACCAGTCTGGCTTCCTCAATTACCTACTCCTTAAATGTTTATTGTCCTTTTTAAATAATAAAAAGTTTTTTTTTGAACATATTTGTAATATAAACAAAAGGTCTGCATGTTAAAGTTTTCTTTCCGCCAGCAGGTTTTAGCTGGCTTTGTGGTGTCCATTATCCTGGTTTTAGCTGTTGGCGTATTATCGTACAACAGCATCCGTAAGTTTGAAGATGATAATCAATGGGTAGATCATACCCAAAAGATCATCAAATCGGCAAACAGCCTGATGCAGCACATGATCGATGCCGAAACCGGTATGCGGGGTTACGTAGCTACTGGTAAGAAATCATTTCTCGATCCGTATAACGAAGCCCTGCCGCGCATAGGTGTTGATCTGCAGGCCATGCGTGACCTTTCGGTTGATAATGCCTCTCAGCAACAAAGGATCGATTCTTTAACATCATTTGTTGCCGCTCAGCGTACCATCCTCAAAACCAATATCGACACACGCGAAGCCAAAGGACTTGATTTTTTGGTAAGCAACGATATGCTGCTGAATGGTAAGCAAAACATGGACATGATCAGGCTGCTGGTGGTGCATGTTACCGATGCCGAAAATAATTTACTGACTGCCCGCAAGCAAAGCTCCGAGGAGGCTTCTACCACGGCTATCTATGTTATTGTAGGTGGCTCCCTGATATTCCTGGTTATTATCCTGATCCTGTTCTTCTACATACAGCGTACTTTTGATCAGCAGAAAAAAATTGAGGCCGAAATTAAGGTGGCGAATATTGAGCTGGGTAAAGTGCTTGCCGAAAACGAGGCCAAAAACTGGCTGCTCACCGGTACAGGTCAACTTAATGAAAAAATGCAGGGCCAGCAAAGTGAAAGGGAACTATCGGGCAATGTGCTTACCGAAGTTTGTACCTACACCAAGGCTGCCGCAGGTACGCTATACTTGTATAACGAAACTCATCAGCGTTTGGAGCTTTATGCATCATACGCGTTCCATAATCCCGACTTTATTAAAAAAACGATCCAGTTATCCGAAGGTTGGCTGGGGCAGGTTGCACAAGATCAGAAAGCCGCGGTTGTTAAAGGTAAACTGAATGAGAAACTCGACCTGGAATCGTCGGTGATCAAAGAAACCTTAAGTGAAAACTTTATTGTTCCTTTCTTTTTTGATAAAAAGTTAAAAGGCGTGCTGGAAGTAGCCTATGTGGGCGAACTGCCAGGGCATAGCAAAGATTACATTGTAGCTGTAGCCAATGATATTGGTATTGCTGTAAATACCGCCCAGGCCCGCACCATTATGCACGACCTGTTTGAGGAAACCCAGCAACAAGCCGAAGAACTGGAAGCACAACAGGAAGAAATGCGCGTTACCAACGAAGAGCTGGTGAACAAAACAGAAATGTTGCAGGCATCGGAAGAGGAGCTGCGTGTTCAGCAGGAAGAGTTGCGCACCATAAATGCCGAATTGGAAGAAAAAGCAAGCCTGCTCGAAGAAAAGAACGAAGCTATTGAACAGGCCCGGGCCGCCATCAATATAAAAGTTGATGAACTGGAAGTAACCGGTAAATATAAATCGGAGTTTTTGGCCAATATGAGCCATGAGCTGCGTACGCCATTGAATAGTATCCTGGTATTGGCACGAATACTAAAAGACAACAAACCACTGAACCTTTCTGAAGACCAGGTAAAATATGCCAGCGTTATATTTAATGCCGGTAATGATCTGCTTACGCTGATCAATGATATTCTCGACTTATCGAAAATTGAGTCGGGCAAACTGGATATGCAAAATGAGGATATCAAAGTATCCGATATTTTGGGAGATATGGAAATGCTTTTTGCCGAGGTGGCCAGTAACAAAAAGATCAACTATACCACCAGTGTTAGTAAAAACCTGCCCAAAACCATATTTACTGATAAGGTACGTGTAGAGCAGGTGATCAAAAACCTGCTTTCCAACGCGTTTAAATTCACTTCCGAAAACGGATCGATATCCATTACTGCGCGCCCGGGCGAAAAAGAATCAACTATTAGTTTCGCCATTAAAGATTCGGGTATCGGTATTCCGGCCGAAAAGCAGCGTATCATATTTGAGGCGTTCCAGCAAGCCGACGGATCAACCAGTCGTAAATATGGTGGTACCGGATTGGGTCTTTCTATAAGTCGTGAACTGGCCATGCTGCTGGGCGGCAGTATCAGCCTCACCAGCGAACAGGGGGTAGGCAGTGAATTTGTGCTAACCATTCCGTTGAAAGCCATACAAACGGTACCCCATGAAGATGAGATATTGCCAACCGCGCAAACCTTTAAAGCCGAAAGCGCTGCCCTGGCGCATGCGGTTAAACCAGTGCATAGTGACCGCGAGCCATTAGTGGTGATTGTGGAGGATGATAAAAACTTTGCCCACATACTACAGGATTACGCGCGCGACCATGGTTATAAATCGGTAATGGTTCATGAAGGAACTACGGCTGTTGAAACCGTGAAAGAACACATGCCCGATGCCGTGATACTGGATATTATGCTTCCTGGTAAAGATGGCTGGCAGATATTGAAAGAGCTGAAGCATAATGAAGCAACCATGCACATACCGGTGCATTTGATGTCGGCTGGTGACGCGGCAGCAAACCGGGTACGCAAAGAAGGCGCTATCAGCTTCCTGAAGAAACCGATCAATACCGAAACGCTGGATAAGCTTTTTGCCGATATCATGCTGCAAAGCGGTACCAAATTTAAACAGATATTATTGGTGGAGGATCATAAAGCCCAGAGCCAGGCTTTGAAAGATATGATGCAGGGACAGGGTATTACCGTTGACCAGGCATTTGATGGCGAATCGGCCTTCAGGATGCTGCATGAAAACGAATACCAATGCGTGATCCTGGATCTGAACCTGCCCGATATATCCGGGCTCGATCTGCTGGATAAGATCAAGGAGGTTGAGCGTTTCGCCTCGCTCCCGGTAATTGTGAATACAGCCATGGAACTGGATAAGGCATCGGTTAACCGATTGATGCAATATGCCAACGCGATGGTGGTAAAAACCAATAAATCGGCAGATAGACTGATTGATGAAGTGAACTTGTTCCTGAACAAGATCAGCGAATCGAGCAGCGCCCAGTACGAACCTGCACCGGCTTTTACTAAAGCTAAACTGCCTTCAAAAGGAAAAGGCGCTCTTAAAGGAAAAAAAGTACTGATAGTTGATGACGATATGCGCAATATTTTTGCATTGAGCAGCGCCCTGCAAGGATATGACCTGGTTGTAGAGATAGCCAACGATGGCGAAGAGGCCATTGCCAAACTGGAGGAAGTGCCTGGCATTAATATTGTACTGATGGATATCATGATGCCTAAAATGGACGGATATGAAGCTACCCGGTACATACGCAAGCAAGCTAAATGGGCCAAGCTACCGGTAATAGCCTTAACCGCGAAAGCGATGAAAGACGACCGTGAAAAGTGTATAGCCGCAGGCGCCAATGATTATATCACCAAACCGGTTGATATGGACAGGCTTATTGCATTGATGCAATTGTGGTTAGAGAGTTAAAGTTAATATGAGTGATACTTCTGTTGTTATAACATCCACCCAAATAACCGAATTGATAGACCTGGTACGCAGGGTACACGGGTTTGATTTTTCGGGTTATACCAAAGCCTCGTTAAAAAGGCGGGTGGTGAGGATAATGCAGCTGAAAAAAATGGAGTTTTATGATCTGAAACATATCCTGGTTAATGATCAGTATTTTTTTCAGTATTTTTTAGAGGAGATTACGGTGAACGTTACCGAAATGTTTCGTGATCCGTCGTTTTATAAAGCGCTTAGCTTACAAGTGATGCCCTACCTGTCAACTTATCAGCATGCCAAAATATGGTGTGCGGGCTGTTCAACAGGCGAAGAGGTTTATTCCCTGGCCATACTACTGCGCGAGGCAGGGCTCAGCAAAAAATCATTCATTTACGGTACCGATATAAATACCGAAGTATTGCGGGAAGCCCGTAAGGGGATATATAGTTTACGCAATATAAAAAGTTACGCCGAAAATTATCAATTTACGGGTTTAAAAGGCTCTATATCAGATAATTTTACTATTTTGTATGATGCTGCGTCGATACATAACGAGCTGAAGCAGAATACCCTGTTTTCGGTGCATAATTTAGTGTCTGATGATGTGTTTAACGAGTTCCAACTCATCAGCTGCCGTAATGTTTTTATTTATTTTGAAACCGAACTGCAGGAACGGATATTGGAATTGTTTTATAAAAGCTTGTGCCCCTTGGGCTATTTATGTTTAGGTAGTAAAGAAACCATACGGTCTGAAGCTTTTAAACGAAAGTTCAAAGTGATCAATCACAAGGAAAATATTTATCAAAAAATTGGGACCTGATAAAAATTTACTCGACCGCTGGCGCACCACCGAGTTATTACTACTGGGTGGCTCGGCCGGATCGTTTAAACTATTGTTCCAGATGGTAAAGTTGCTGCCTGATGATCTGGATAAAACGGTAATCATCGTTATCCATCGCAAGCGGAACTTTTTTAGTGAAATAGCGAAACTTTTTGCAGAGAATACCCGTATTTCCCTCCGCGAAATTGAAGATAAAGACGTTCTGAAAAAAAATACGATTTATATAGCACCCGCCAATTACCATACCCTTATTGAAAAGGGCGGGTATTTTAGTTTGGATGTATCCGAGGCGGTCTGGTACTCAAAACCCTCAATTGATGTAACTTTTGAAAGCGCCGCCGAGGTTTACCATGATCGATGTATGGCCATCTTATTATCAGGAGCCAACCAGGATGGTGCCGATGGGATGTTAAAATTGAGGAGACATGGGGCAATTACCGTTGCCCAGCATCCCGAGGATGCAGAAATGGATGAAATGCCTACAGCGGCCATTAACAATGGAGGCGCCCGGTATATATTACGTACAGATGAGATATTTAAACTTTTACATACACAGTAATTCACTTACATTAGCATTACTTACATTAGCATTAAATGAGTCCCGTTAATATTCTTATTGTTGATGATAGAGAAGAAAATATTGTTGCGCTTGAAGCATTATTGAAGCGCGATGATATTCGTATATTTTCTACAACATCGCCAAATGAAGCTCTCAAGATTGCCTGGGACACACATATTGCTATTGCCCTTATTGATGTGCAGATGCCCGAAATGGATGGTTTTGAGTTGGTTGAAATGCTCAAATCAAATCCGCGTACACGAGATATCATGGTGATATTTGTGACCGCCATATCTAAAGAAGCTAAATACGCGGTGAAAGGTTTGGGTACCGGCGCTATTGATTATTTGTACAAACCGCTTGATCCGTATATAACATCGGCCAAGGTTGATTCATTTGTGCACCTGGCGCGTACCCAGGCCGAGATCAGGCTAAAGAACGAAGATTTGCAGAATTTTGCTATCGTGGTAAAAAACTCTGCCGATATCATTTGCTCGGTCGACGCGCAAAATCTCCGCATCAGCAATATTAACCCCGCGGTTGAAACCATTATGGGTTTTAAATCGGCAGAGTTGCTGGGTAAAGGAATTGTTAACCTGGCGGTTGAAAACCAGCAGGCGCTGTTTCGCAAAAAGCTGGGCGAGATCATCAAGGACAACCTGAACTTTGCCGTTTTTGAATTACAGTTTGAAACCTTTGATAAACGGGTGATATGGGTAGAGTGCCGTGCATCCTATCATAATAAAATCATTTTTTTAAACATCAGCGATATCTCGCCGCAAAAGAGCTACCAGGAACAGCTGATCAAGTCAAAAGAAAACGCCGAATACAGCAAAAAGGTAAAGGAAACTTTTTTGGCTAACATGAGCCATGAGTTGCGTACCCCGGTTAATGGTATTATAGGTATTACCAACCTTTTGCTGCGTACCGAACTGAATGAGCAGCAAAAAAACATGCTCAATTTGCTCGAAACTTCCTCCAAGTCGTTACTGGGGGTAATAAACGATGTGCTGGACATATCCAAAATAGAAGCGGGTAAGTTTAACATTGTACGTACACCCAATAATATACGCGAGCTTATACGGGCCGCGTTTGATCTGCTTAAATTCAGGGCCGATGAAAGCAATATTGAATTTATACTGGAGATAGAGGATAATGTGCCGGCAAACCTCATGGTTGATTCCCTGCGTTTGAATCAGATCCTGATGAACCTGTTGAGCAATGCTATCAAGTTTACCGAACGCGGGTATGTTAAACTGAAGGTATCGGTATTGCAAAAACATAACGATAAGGTTAAATTGAAGTATAGCGTTGAAGATTCGGGTATTGGTGTTCCGGCCGATAGGCTGAGCAAAATATTTGAATCATTTGAACAGGCCGAAGAAGATACCGTAAGCAAATACGGCGGTACTGGACTTGGCTTAACCATTGTAAAAAAACTGGCCGAATTAAAAGGCGGTGAACTCACCGTGAGCAGTCAATTAGGTAAAGGAAGCACCTTTAATTTTATCAACTGGCATACCATTGCGGCTGCGCCGGTTGAAAAAATGAGCAGTAAACCCGATAAAATACTTAATCCATTTAACAATGTTACTGTTTTGGTGGCCGAAGATAATATGGTGAACCAGTTTATGCTATCGAAAATGCTGAAGGACTGGAGCGTGGAGGTTGATATGGTAGATAATGGACGTAAGCTGATCGAAAAACTGAAAAGCAAAAAATACGATCTTATTTTAATGGATACCCATATGCCCGAAATGAATGGTTATGAAACTGCCCGCACTATACGTGTTGACTTTGAAGAGCCCAAAAGAAGCATCCCTATCATATCCCTTTCAGCATCTTCATTTGGGCATGAGCAGGAACAAGCGCTTACCGCAGGTATGAATGATGTGTTGGCAAAACCATTCCAGCCATATCAGCTGCACGAAAAAATAAGCCAGTTGCTAAAGGTAGTGGTATAAGTACTAAAACTCGAGTTTGGTTTGGCCGATACCCATTACTTTGGCCTCGTGTTCCAGCAGCCATTTTTTACGCCAAAGGCCACCCGCGTAGCCGGTAAGGCTGCCGTCTGAACCTATAACCCGATGGCAGGGTACCACTATCCACAGATCATTTTTACCATTGGCCGATGCTATGGCCCTGATGGCCAGCGGACTATTCATTTGGTTTGATTGCTGCGCATAGGTAATGGTACGTCCGTACTTTATTTGCAATAACTCGTCCCATACCTGTTGCTGAAAAGGAGTGCCCGCCTGTTTCAGCGGCAGATCAAACTCCTTGCGCTCACCTTTAAAATACTCATCCAGTTGGTCAATAGCCTTTTGCAATAATGGGGTTGGTGCAGGGGTAATTTCATACTCCTCGTCCCGGGCCGATATGGAAGCAATAAAGCCATCCTCTTCGGTAATGCGGGTTATGCCAAGCGGGGTATTACAGTAAGCAACGGGCATGAATTTTATTTTTACAGGTTGATAATGGATTGCCGGAGGCAATGTGATTTCTTTTTCAAATTTAAAACAATTGGAATGATTGAGCAAATGCTTGCGTCAGGACGATCTCATAAAAGCGGGTTATTGCGAGCGAAGCTGTGGGCCCCTCTAAAGAAGTGATAGCGCGAATAAGCCTTGTTGAGAAACAGTATAGCGCATAACCGACTCACCTGGTCTACGCTTCGCTGGACCACCCTCTCTTCGCCTGCGGCGGAAAGAGGGTGAGAAAAAAGAAATGAAAATCCCCTCTATGCGCGAAGCGGAGAGAGGGGTGACGAGCGTAGCGATGTCGGGGTGAGTCGATTCTACAAGCAAAACCCATGAACAAATGAACCAAATAATTACCTTTGACGCCATGAAACTCGTTAACGAAACCTGGCACCTGCTTAAAAAGGAAATTTTGCTCGAATGGCGGTCAAAATATGCTTTTAATGGTGTTTTGTTATACGTGGTATCAACCGTATTTATTTGTTATATTTCCTTTAACCTTACCCCGGGTTTTAGCGGCAGCAATGGTTACAAAGTGGTGTGGAACGTACTGTTCTGGATCATTATGCTGTTTGCATCGGTTAACGCCATAGCCAAAAGCTTTATGCAGGAGAGCAAGAGTCGTTTGCTTTATTATTATTCTATAGCCAGTCCGCAGGCTATTATCCTGTCAAAAACCATATACAATGTTTTGCTGATGGCCCTGTTAAGCATACTGGCTTTACTGGTGTACATGGTGTTTTTTACCAATACTCTTGGAGATCCTTTGTTTTACTTTTTAACCGTGCTGTTGGGTAGCCTGAGTTTCTCTACCGTGTTCACCATGATATCGGCCATCGCCTCCAAAGCGGGTAATAACGGTACACTGATGGCTATTCTGAGTTTTCCTGTTATTATACCCGTGATCCTGGTGCTTATCCGCCTCAGTAAAAACGCGATGGATGGGATAGACAGAAGCCTGAGCCTGGGCAACATCGGTGTTTTGTGCGCCATTAATGCCATTGTGATTACCACCGCGCTTTTGCTTTTCCCTTTCCTTTGGCGAGATTGATGGGCAAAAGATAATAATGGCATCCACTGTAACTTTCTTGTATCAATAAATAAATGCGGGCAATTTCATCAAGCGTTCATAAAAATTATGTTTTTTAGTACCTTGAAAAAAAATTTATCCCTCATTAATGCGGCCTTATTGGATCATTCTTCTTCTTTTTATAGTATGCCCTTTTGTGGTAGCTGCTCAAAATACTACCATTACGGGTACGGTTGTTAATGCCAATGGTAAAAACCCGATAGCCCGGGCCAGCGTATTTTTAAGCAATGCCACTTATGGCGCGGTTACAGCCGAAGATGGCTCATTTACTCTTGGCGGTGTTAAACCAGGCCAGTATGAGCTGGTAGTAACCACCGTTGGGTACGAAGACTACTCACAAACCATACAGGTGAGCGGCGCGCCGCTGAAATTGAATATCGAGCTTACCCAAAAAGTATTAATGCTGCGCGAAGTAGTGATCAGCAGCGCAGCCGACTGGAAAAAGAATTACGAACAATTCAGGCGGGAGTTTATTGGCACTACCGAAAACTCCAAACTTTGCCGGGTAGTTAATCCGCACATACTCAATCTGATTTATCATCGCAACAAACAGCAGCTGGAAGCTTCCGGGGATGAATTTTTGGTGGTAGAAAACCACGCGCTGGGATATCGCACCAAGTTTTTACTCAAAAACTTTTTGAGTGATGGCATCGAGCATACCATACAATACGCAGGTAAGGCCCTTTTTGAAGAACTGCCCGGATCGGCAGAACAAAAGAAAGCCTGGAAACAGAAACGTGAGCTGGCTTATTATGGCTCGGCACAGCATTTTTACCGTTCGTTATATAAAGATAGGTTGAAAGAGGAAGGTTTTGAAGCGCATGATTTTACCCGCATGCTCAACCGCGAACGGCCCGACGAAGGCCTGATATTACAAAAGATCAAAAGATACAGGGATATCGCTCCTAATCGCGATTCGCTGGCCAACTGGTACAGGCTCAACAACCTTACCAAATGGAACCGGGAAAATCTGGTCCGTTTACCCTATCAATCTATGGAAATATTGCGTAAAACACCCGAAAAGGGGATATATGCCGTTGTTTTTCCTCATCTGCTATACGTGGTATATACCAAAAAGGAAGAGACTACCGAATTTAGGGATGTTTATCGCCCCCTGGATATGGGTAATTATGAAGCCAGTATTGTAACCCTCTACGGTAACTATATCTTGTTTGATATGAACGGTATTGTGATATCAAACCCAAGTCCGCTTTATGAAGGTACCTGGTCCAAAGCTAAACTGGCCGATCTGCTGCCCGTAGATTACGAGCCGGGGGACTGATCGTTGTTCATTGGTTCGCTTGTTCATTAGTCTTAGCATGATCGTTCATTGGTTCACTGGTTCATTAGTTTATTGGTCTTAGCATGATTGTTCATTAGTTCACTTGTTCATTGGTCTTAGAGGTGGTTCCTAATGAGGTTTTATCAGTTCGTAGTAATTTTTCAGTGTTTACTAATGAACTAATGATACTAATGAACCAGTGAACCAACAAATGAACCAATGACACTAATAAACTAATGAACCAAAATACCTACCTTTGCCCATCAATCAATATGAAATTTATTTATCAATCCTGGTGGAAGGTTTTAACAGTGATCGTAATTATTTACACACTGATAGCCGGTTTACTGCTTGGGGTGCCCAAGCTGCCTATAGTTCACGAAACAATCAGAAATACCTATTTCCATGTACCTATGTGGATGGCCATGTTTACGGTTTTTTCCATTTCGGTTTATTACAGCATCAAATACTTAAATACCGGTAAAGAAAAGTACGACCTTATCGCAGTTGAATGCGCCAATACAGGTCTGTTCTTTTTTGTGCTGGGGCTGATAACCGGCATGCTTTGGGCCAAATATACCTGGGGCGAGTTCTGGAGCAACGATCCTAAACAAAACAGCGCCGCCATAGCCTTCTTGTTGTACTGCGCTTATTCGGTATTGCGTAATTCCATTGACGAGGAACAGAAACGCGCCAAAATATCGGCTATCTATAACATTTTTGCTTTCCCGGTGATGATCGTACTGATCATGGTATTGCCCCGGATGACTGATTCGTTACACCCGGGTAATGGTGGTAACCCTGCTTTTGGTAAGCTGGATTTGGATAACCGCATGCGTATGGTATTATATCCTGCCTTTATTGCCTGGAGCTTTATGGGCATCTGGATAGCCTCGGTACGTTACCGTATCCGTTTAATTGAATATAAAAAGAACGAAAATTAATAATGAAGAAGCTTACAGTTTTAGTATTGCTGCTGTTAAATTTTGCGCGTGCTTTTGCACAACAAAGCGTTACGGTTGAAATGGATAACGCGTTGCGCAGCTCGGGTAAAATATACGTTGTAGTGGTTACTATAGTGATAATTTTTGCCGGATTGGCCTTTTATCTGTTCTCTATCGACCGTCGATTAAAAAAAATCGAAAAAGAAAAATAGTTCAAATAATTTGCCTATCTTGTTTAAACTTGGTTTTTGTACCGTTGTTATAAGGTGTATCTGAAACACTAACAATAAAATATTTGCGATATTGATAAAAATTGTACCAAATTTGTGCACTTTTTTAAGAGTTTAATATTTATATAACAATTATGGCTACGAATATTTTAGTTGCTGATCAGGATACCCACTTCTTCGGCGACGTATGTAAAAACTTCGATTACGCAGCGCAGTTTACCAAACACGATGCCGGTTTATTAGACCAGATTAAATCATGTAACAGTGTTTACCGCTTCCGTTTCCCTATCCGCAGGGGCAATGGGTTTGAGGTGATCGACGCGTGGAGGGTTGAGCATTCACATCACCAATCGCCAACCAAAGGCGGTATCCGCTACAGCGAAATGGTGAACGAGGATGAAGTAATGGCACTTGCCGCTTTAATGACCTACAAATGTGCCATTGTGAACGTTCCGTTTGGTGGCGCTAAGGGCGGTATCAAAATAAATCCTAAAAACTACACCGTAAGCGAGCTGGAAAACATCACCCGCCGCTACACTGTGGAATTGATCAAGAAAAATTTTATTGGTCCAAGTATTGACGTACCTGCTCCGGATTATGGATCGGGCGAGCGCGAAATGAGCTGGATTGCTGATACCTATGCTACCATGAACCCAGGTCAGCTGGATGCTATGGGTGCTGTTACCGGTAAACCTATCGCGTTACATGGTATCGCTGGTCGTCGGGAAGCTACCGGTCGTGGTGTGGCTATTGCCATCCGCGAGTGTGTAAGCGTTGGCGAGGATATGCAGAAACTGGGCTTATTGCCAGGTTTAGCAGGTAAAAGAGTTATTGTACAGGGTCTTGGTAATGTGGGCTACTATTCGGCTAAATTTCTGGCTGAGTTTGGCGCCATCATTGTAGGGCTTTGTGAGTTTGAAGGCGCTATTTATAATGAGGACGGACTTGACGTTGAAGCTGTTTTTCAACACCGTAAAGCAACCGGTTCTATTTTAGGCTATGCCGGCGCCCTGCGCGAATTTGCTAACACCATGGAAGGCCTGGAGCAACCATGCGACATCCTGGTACCGGCCGCTCTGGAAAATCAGATCACCGAATACAACATCCGTAACATACAGGCTAAAATTATCGCCGAAGGTGCCAACGGTCCAACCTCGCCAGAAGCCGAAGCTATATTTTATGCCAATGGCGGTTTAATCATCCCGGATATGTATGCCAATGCCGGCGGTGTAACGGTATCCTACTTTGAATGGTTAAAAAACCTGAGCCACGTAGCTTTTGGCCGTATGAACCGCAGGTTTGAAGAAAACTCCAACCTGAACCTGGTGAACATGGTAGAAGGCATCACCGGGGTATCTCTTACCCCGATGCAGCGTTCAACCATTATCAAAGGCGCGTCTGAACTGGAACTGGTAAACTCCGGACTGGAAGATACCATGATCCGCTCATATCACGAGATCAGGGAGATATACAAAAGCAACCCTAAGATCGAAACCTTGCGTAATGCAGCCATGGTAGGCGCTATCAACAAAATCGCCGTATCATACCAAAACCTTGGTGTTTGGCCGTAAATAATTTCCTTGTCATTCTGAGGAACGAAGAATCTATTTGCTGGTATGCATATTTGAGAATAGATCCTTCGCTATGCTCAGGATGACAAAATTTATAGAAAGGGCGGATTGAAAAATCCGCCCTTTTTTGTTTTCTTACTTCCGCTATGTCACTGCGAGGAGGAACGACGAAGCAATCGCGAACTATACAGATCTATCTTTTATATTTCCCTTTGTTAATTTTCAAACTATGCTTTTCTCCTACCAATGGCTTAACTAACTTTTGCGAGGCAGAAATAGATTTTGAAGAAGTATCCTCATTCTCCTTGTACGCCTCCGGTATCCATTCCAATTTTAGTCTGCATGTATTATTCATGGTAATTGCTTTAAGTAAATATAGTAAATTGGCTTAAAAAGGAGGGACTGCCACCCTGAGCCTGTCGAAGGGCGTGCGCAGAGGCCGGCCCACCATGCTTCGACGAGCTCAGCATGACCCATTGATGCCAGATAAGCCAACGCCAAATCCCCAAAATCCTCATTCCTGACTCTTAGATTCTTGATTCTTTTCTCTATCAAGAATAATTCTAAATAGCATATATGACTTGTAATGAATTTTATTAGCGCTATGTTTTGTATTTTTGCGTACTATTTTATAATATATAAGCCTCGGAATGAAGAAAAGTGCAATTTTTGGTCTTGTAGTTATCGCTATTGCTATAGCGGTTATCATTAGTGTTTACTCCAACTCCAGTACTTATGGTTCTTTTAGCGATGCTACAAAAACCACCAGCGAACTGCATATTGTAGGGCACCTGAACAAAACAAAACAATTGTACTATGATGCCACCAAGGATGCCAATTACTTTTCATTTTACATGAAGGATAACAAAGGCGAGGAGCGTAAAGTGATTTTTACAGGCACCAAACCCGAAGACTTTGAACGCAGCGAACAGCTGGTATTAACCGGCACCATGGTTGGCCAGGAGTTTCACGCCTCCAAGATCCTGATGAAATGCCCTTCTAAATACACTCAGGACAAGTTAGAAATTACAGAAGCAAAGGCCACGCAGGCCAGTATATAATAAAGTTAAAAGTCAAAATTCAAAAGTCAAAAAAAGCATACTTGCCTGACTTTTAACTTTTGACTTTTGAATTTTGACTTAAAATATGGATACAGTTTTTAAAGGTGAACACCTTTTACCCGGCCAGATAGGTCAGTTTTTTATCGTTCTTTCTTTTGGCGCGGCGCTTATATCATTTATCAGCTATTATTTCGCTACTACCGAAGATGCCGGCAAAAACGATAGCTCATGGCAGCGCATGGGCCGCATCGGTTTTTACGTTAATTCTATCTCTATACTGGGCATGGGCGTATGCCTGTTCTATGTTATTTATAACCACTATTTCGAGTATCATTATGCCTGGGCCTATACCTCGCGTTCGTTGCCGGTTTACTATATCGTATCCGGTTTCTGGAACGGACAGGAGGGAGGCTTCCTGCTTTGGACCTTCTGGCAGGCTGTTTTAGGTAATATCCTCATCCGCAGGGCCAAATCATGGGAACGCCCCGTAATGACAGTGGTGGCTTTTTCGCAGATAGTTTTAGCCACCATGGTACTGGGTGTCGAAATTTTGGGTACCCGCATTGGTAGCTCACCGTTCCTGTTGCTACGTAAAGCACTGGAAGCGCCTATCTTTCAAAATCCTGATTATCTTTCGTTTATAAAAGACGGCCAGGGTATGAACCCATCCCTGCAAAACTATTGGATGATCATTCACCCGCCAACCTTGTTCCTGGGTTTTGCATCGATAGTAGTACCTTTTGCATACGCGGTAGCTGGCCTTTGGCAAAAACGTTATAAAGACTGGGTTGCACCCGCTATACCATATGCACTGTTTGCCGGTATGATACTGGGCACCGGCGTTATTATGGGTGCTTTCTGGGCATATGAATCACTGAATTTTGGCGGTTTCTGGGCATGGGACCCGGTGGAGAATGCCTCTATCTTCCCATGGATCACCATGGTTGCCGCTTTGCACGTACTCATTGTATATAAAAACACTGGTCACTCTTACTTTACCGCTACCTTCCTGGTATTGATCAGCTTTGTACTGGTATGGTATTCATCGTTTCTGTCGCGCAGCGGTATCCTTGGCGATACTTCGGTGCACTCTTTTACAGATAACGGCATGTTCTGGCAACTGGTTATTAGCGTGCTGATATTCCTGATCATTTCAGTGGTATTGCTGGTGGCTCGCTGGAAACAGTTGCCCATCACCAAAAAAGATGAAGACACTTACTCGCGCGAATTTTGGATGTTTGTAGGCTCGGTATTTTTGGGTCTGTCGTGCTTCCATTTATTGGTTGTAACTTCCGTACCGGTATGGAATGCCATGTTTGGTACCAAAATAGCGCCGCCGTCTGATGTAATTAAGCATTACAATGTTATCCAGTCGTCGTTTGCTTTTGTGGTAACGATACTTACTGGCATTGCGCAGTTTTTAAAATATAAAAAAACCGATGTTACCCGCTTTTTTATTACCACAGGTCTGTACCTGCTTTTCGCGGCTTTAATAACCGCCCTGGTAGTTTATGGAACCGGCGTTTACAAGCTGAACGCGGTATTTATACTGGTAATGTGGGGCTCGGTATATTCGGTAGTGGCCAACGCCAAAATACTGGGCGATGCGTTTAAAGGTCAGTACAAACTTGCCGGTTCGGCTGTGGCGCATATCGGTTTTGGTTTACTACTGGTAGGCGCACTGATAGCAGCGGGTACCAGCAGCGTGATATCTATTAACAATACCGGCGAAGGTTTTTCTCCCGAGTTTGCCAAAGAGCAAAACCCGCGTGAAAATATTATAGTTTACCGCAATCAGCCCGTAAAAATGGGCGACTTCCTGGTAACCTATACCGGCGACTCAATCTCGGCCCCTAATCATTTCTTTAAGGTTGATTACAAACAAGTAGATGCTAATGGTAAGGTGACCAACGAGTTTGTGCTGAAACCCAAAGTTCAGGTAAATAAAGGTCAGCTGGCTTCATCACCAGATACCAAGCATTATCTGTTTCATGACATGTACACGCACATCACCATGTCAAACGCTATCAGCGCCACAGAGGGTGGTTCCGAAAGCGCTCATGACGAGGTTGATGATGATAAAAACTACGATACACCGGTAAGCCACGAAGTAAAACCCGGCGATACCATCAAATATCGTGACGGTTATATTTTAGTAAAAGCGCTAAACAAAGAAGCCAAAGTACAAAACATCCCGCTAAGCGACAGCGATGTGGCCATTGGCGCCAACCTGGAGGTAGTAACCCATGGTAACCACTATAACGTTGTGCCGGTATACATGATTAAAAATGGCAACGTGTTTGATTTTGCCCGTAAAGTTGATGATGCAGGCTTGAAACTGCGTTTCAGCAAGGTGATACCCGAGAACAAGAAGGTAGAGATCATGGTGTACCAGCAACCCGAAAGCAAGAAGAAATTTATTGTGATGAAAGCCATCCAGTTCCCATATATCAACTTTTTCTGGGCAGGTACCATCATTATGGTGATCGGTTTCTTCATGTCTATCCGCCGTAGGAAAAAGGAATTGAAGGTGGTTTAAGGTATCAAAAGCCCTCTCCAAAAAAGAGAAGGCTTTTGAATATCTCTGTTACAGGGCGTATAAACCCCTCCCTGCCACAACACAAGCCATCGCACCCCTCCCGCGGGGAGGGAATTAAAAACACGATCAAAAGCGCAGGCCCTGTGCGATTCCTTCCCTCGGGAAGGGTAGGAAGGGGTTTCTGCATTATAAAGGAAGATCTTTCCATCGGTCCCCATAAAATTGATACGATTTTGCTAACTATTGATACGCTGATACTCAGTGGTTTTTAAATAAATCAATTTATTTGTCTGGCTTATTCTTAAGCCGTCTACACCAATTTATAAACAATAATTATTGCTTAACATCTTCCTGGGTTAAATCCGTGTGGGTATGTTTCGTTCATCATAATGATGGGGAAAACCTTCTGGTCAAGTAGTACGGGTTGCGCTGATTTGCCAGTGAGGTAGATGAAAGCATTGTTCGTGAATTTTAAGTATGCTAACCAAAACCACTTAAAATATGAAAAACAACTTTTTTATTCTTTTGGCTGCGACTTCGCTGGTGCTACTTAACAGCTGCCAAAAATCAAAAACTAATGCCCTTGCTGAGGCTAAGGCATCAAAAGCAAAGGGAAACAGCCAGTCGGCCATCTTTACCAATGCTTTGCCATCGGCTGATAATGGTAGTTATTATGATCCCTGGGTGATACGGGTTGGCGGTTACTACTATTATTGCGGCTCGGATGGTGGCCGGCTTTGGATAACCAAATCAGCTACGTTACAAAACATTCTGCAGCAAAGTAAAACCTACATTTTTACACCACCCTCGGGTACAATGTACTCCGGCGATCTTTGGGCGCCCGAGCTGCATTACCTGGGCGGGCGCTGGTATGTATATTTCGCGGCTGATGACGGTAATAATAACAACCACCGTATGCATGTTTTAGAGGGCGGGGCCGATGCTAACGATCCGTTGAATGGCGCCTATAACTATAAAGCTAAATTAGCCGCTACTACCGATAGGTGGGCGATTGATGGTTCGCCGTTTGTTTATAACGGGGTAACCTATTTTATATGGTCGGGATGGGAAGGGACTACCAATGTATCGCAATACCTGTATATCGCTACCATGAGTAACCCCTATACTATCAATAGCGAAAGGGTTGAAATTTCGCGTCCCGATTATGCCTGGGAAAAGGTGGGTACACCAACCGTTAATGAAGGACCCGAAACACTGATAAGCGGCAATACAGTTAACATTATTTACTCGGCCAGCGGTAGCTGGACAAATGACTATTGCCTGGGCCGTTTAACCTGTACTAATGGTAATTTAATGTCAAAAGCATCCTGGACAAAGCTATCCACCCCGGCATTTTCAAAGTTTGGTAATGTATTTGGTCCGGGCCACGCGTCGTTTGTGAAATCGCCGGATAATCTCCAGTGGTGGATCGTATACCATGCCGCCAATGCCGACGGCTCGGGCTGGGACAGAAGGGTCATGACCCAACAGTTTTCATGGGATGGCGATGTGCCTTACTTTGGTTATCCTATCGAAAAAGGGATCCCCATACCTGCACCCGCTATCGACCCAAGTTACAGCATGCCTATAGCCAACGGTACCTATCGCATCAAATCAAAAGTTACCGGCCAGTGCCTGGATGTGCCCAGCGGTTCAACAACACCAGGAACGCAGTTGCAGGAGTGGACGGACAATGGCAACATAGCGCAAAAATGGGTGTTCACCAGTTTGGGTAATGGCTATTATAAAGTTAAATCGGCTGCCAGTAATTTATGTTTGGATGATGCGGGCGCCTCATTAAACGCGGGCAATATCCTTATTGAATGGAACGACATTGGCGGTACTGCGCAGGAATGGCGCGTACAGGACATGGGTAGTGGTTATTTCAAAATTATTAGCCGCCGCAGTCTGCTGGCGCTTAACGTACCCAATAGCAATACTACACCAGGCACAAAATTAGAGCAATGGTACGAAAATCAATACGATGCCGAACTATGGAGCATAGTGCCGTAGGTAGGTGCTGAATATGGCTATGGTTATTAAGTATTGCCGGTTTTAGCCGGTGATGCTTAATGCCATAGTTAGTTTATATGGAGATGGTTAATTCCTTTTCATGTTTTTTATCGTACCATAGGTTACGCCTATATTTATAAAATACTTGCGGAGCATATCGTACTTTTGTGTGCATACAACCCCCACATCTAATCTGTCTGATTTAGATGCGTAATGCTGGCAGGCAAAGCAAATTTCAAGATAATCATAAACCTTACCCTTTTTATCAAAAAATACAAAGGCATTACGGGGATCGTAGCAAGAGGCTCCTTCTATGGTGTTGAAACCTGTTTTTCGGTAATTAGTGTTATAAATGATATTGGTAAGCTGGTTGATCTGGTCCTGCTTTAATTGTTTAAATTCCTGTAAGGTAACATAATCCAAACTGTCTTTGACGATATGCAGGCCGCCTCTTAGTTTTTTTGCTTTGGCCGATAATAGGCCTTTTTTTAAACTGTCCTGCATTGAGGGGGCATCTGGTACATTGAGGCAACGAAACGAAACCGCCAGTATTTTTGCCGCCTTTGAAAAAGGATATTTTTTTAAACGTTGCCCAAGTGTGTATTGGTTGGTAAAGGTGCAATTATCAAACCACGGTTTGTGCATCTTTTCAAGCTCCTGGATGGTGAGTTTCCTGGTAGCCGGGTTTTTTACAGATTTTGTTTTTTGATGCTTAACGGTATCAGTTGTAAGTGTATAGGCAAAACCATAACTCCAACTGCCGAGCAGGAGCAGGTAGGTGAGTAATTTTATTTTCATGGATAAGGGTTTATGCATATCGTTATTTTCTGCGAGACGAAGGCTGTGTGCCATGTTTTATGCCCAGGTCAACAAAACATTTTCTAAGCATTTCGTATTTCTGATTACAATCATCCCCGATAAATATTTTGTCATGCATTGATTTATAATTTTCGCATTCAAAACAAACCTCCAAATAATCAATTACATTTCCCTGGCGGTCGAGAAATATAAAAGCATTATGCGGATTATAACAAGAGTGCCCAGGTTCTGCAACGTTTTTATCATTAATGGTTACCTTATAATCGTAATTATAAATGATATTGGTTAATCGCCGTATAAGGCTGTCATTTGCTGTTCTTATTTCTAATAGTGTTGAGTAATCCAACCGGTTTTTTATAATCACCAGTCCTTTTAAATGCTGTTCATCCAGATGGGATGGATTTAATGGAGAATTATCATCGGAGCCGGCATAAGACACTACCAGAATTTTGGTTGCCTGAGTAAAAGGATATTGCTTTAGCCGCTGTTGCAGACTATACCGGTTGCTAAATTTGCAGTCATCAAACCAGGGCTTGTAACCTTTAGTATGTGACCGGGTATATTGTACATGCGGAGTATAAACCCGTTTCTTTTGATGATGTTTGATTGTATCCAATCCACAACTCAATTCCCGGCTGCAGGCGTAGCTGCCAGGATGCATCAATAAAAATAAAAACAGGAGTAACTTAGGGTTCATTACCTAATATTACAAAATTTTTGCGGTGTAGACCAGTGCCAATCTTTACCGCTGCTTTAAAAACGATAATATTTTATTGTTCACGGTATCGGGTTTTTCAACAGACGGCAGGTGAGCAGCTCCTCTAACCAGGAAGAAATCAACCTTCAATACATTGCGGATGGAGTCGCTGTAGCGGAAAGGTACAACACCATCTTTTTCGCCCCAGATAAGTAATACCGGTTTATTGGCGCTGTTAAGGCATAGGTTGCTCTGCCTGCCGTGCTGGTCATAATCATACATGGTTGATACCAGCGCGTGGCGGAAACCTTTATACTCCATCTGCGGCAGATAGCGTTTTACCCATCCCGGATGCTCTTTAGGGTACAAAAAATCGTTCAGCTGATCCCTGGCCCGCTTATTGGAGTTTACAGCCTCGTTATAAAGGGTAACATAACGGGGGGCTCCGGGCTTTAAGCTTTCATAAGCCGGATCAATCAGGATCACTTTGTTGATGATAGCCGGGTGCTGGCAGGTAAAATTGGTTATCATTTGGCCGCCAAATGACATACCGGCCAGGTTTACACGACCTTGTAATTTGAGGGCGGTTATCAGGTCGAGCAATTGAGTGTTATACAGGTTTTTATCATAAACAGTCGCGGGCCTGTCCGAATAGCCCCGGCCGTACATATCATATCGTAATACCCTGTAGCCATTCCTCACCAGGAACTCATAGGTGCCATCCCAGATATAGTACGGAACGCTAAAGCCATTAACCAATATCACCACTTCGCCATTTTCAGGTCCTTCCAGCTGATAATGCGTAATGCCCTGACTTAATTTAATAAATTTGCCATCGATATTTTTGCGATCGGCGTCGGTTAAAACTTTTTTTTCCTTGTTGTTATATTCGTAAAATCCATATAATATCAGGGCCGAGGCTCCCGACAGGAAAATGATAATGATGATACTTACTTTAAGTATTTTCATAGGCAGCAGGTAGATAGAGATGATGATCGCTAAAATACAGAAATATTTAAATTACAATAGATTACAGAATATTTAAATTGTAAAAATAGTATGCGTATAACCCTGATCGGATCTGGCAATGTGGCCACGCACCTGGCCGCGGCCTTAAAAAACGCGGGCCATCGTATAATACAGGTGTACAGCCGCAATGCCCAGCATGCCGCCCTGTTGGCTTATCATGTTGGCGCCGAAGCTATTGATAACCTGGCAACTATAAACAGCGATACCGATATATTTATCATTTCTGTTAAGGACGATGCCATTATAGAAATGGTAAAAACACTGGCCGGATATCAAAAATTGATAGTACATACATCAGGTTCAACCAATTTGAATGATATACTGGCTTTTACAGATAAAGCAGGGGTACTGTATCCGCTGCAAACCTTCAGTAAAATCAAAGAAGTTGATTTTTGGACTGTGCCCTTATGTATAGAAGCGGCTAATGATGATATCAAAGCCGTTCTGAAACAATTGGCCACCACGATCAGCAATAATGTATATGATGTAAACTCAGCCGATCGTAAAATATTGCATCTGGCCGCGGTATTTGCCTGTAATTTCCCCAATTACCTATATGCGGTAGCACAACAGTTACTGGCGGCGCACGAGTTGAGCTTTGATATGCTGAAACCGTTGATACTGGAAACAGCGCAGAAAGTGCAGACACAATTACCTGCAAGTGTACAAACCGGTCCTGCTGTACGAAACGATCGCGTTACCATGAATGCGCATCTGCAAATGCTTAAGACTGAGCCGCATTGGCAGGAGCTTTATACTTTATTAAGTCAGGGTATTATCAAAAACAATAATGAAGGGCACGGGGACAAGTAATTTTGTTACTTTTGCCTAAATGAACGTTTTTAAAATAAAGATAAATTTCGAGGAAAAAGGGCACGAACCAGTTGAACTGCCCATAGCCGAAGGAGAATCTGCATTGGATGTTTGCCTGGAAAACGGCATAGAACTACAACATAATTGCGGCGGTGTTTGCGGATGCAGTACCTGCCATATTTACGTAAATAAAGGGATGGATAACATCCAGGAAATATCTGATAAAGAGGAAGATTTTATTGATAGGGCTGTAAATCCGCGTATTAACTCCCGGCTGGGTTGCCAGTGCGTGATAGTTGACGGTGATATAGAAGTAACCCTGCCAGATCAGTCACAATTCCTGGGGCACTAAACAGTGGTTTTGCGTTTGACGTGAAGCTAATAAACATAAGAATATAAAAGAACGTATAACGTACCACGTAAAACGTACAACAAAAAAATGAGCGACAATAAATTTGCCTTACCTATTCACTGGAATGATTACGAGGACATTGCTATAGAACTTTATGAAAAGTTTGGCGATGATTTTGACGAATCAAAAATATACCGCATCCGTTTTACCGAATTGCTGGAATGGGTTTTATCATTACCTAACTTTGCAGGCACAAAAGCCGAATCAAACGAAGGGCACCTGGAGCAGATCCAATCGGCCTGGGTTTATGAATGGCGCGATAATCAATAATGGAGAGTAGTAAGTAATGAGTGGTGGGTGGATTAAGTTTAATTTAATTCAAAACTCACTAATTCACTAATTCATTAATTCAATAATTACCTCGTTGGAGTCATTTTTACAAAAATTAAAAGATATTACCACGTTTATTTTTGATGTGGACGGTGTGCTTACAGATGGTTCTGTTTTTGTAACAGACAGCGGAGAGCAAAGCCGGGCTTTTAATATCAAAGACGGATACGCCCTGCAACTGGCTGTTAAATGCGGCTATAACGTATGTGCCATATCGGGCAGCCGCTCTAAAAGCGCTATATATCGTTTAAACAGCCTGGGCATTCAGGATGTTTATATGGGTACACATACCAAATCACAGCGCTTTAATTTATACCTCGAAGAAAAGGCTATTATTGCTACCAATGTGTTATACATGGGCGATGATATACCCGATCTGGAAGTGATGAAACTGGCCGGTTTACCAGTGTGCCCTGCCGATGCTGTTGAAGAAATAAAAGCGGTAAGCACGTATGTATCGCCTTATGGCGGTGGTAAAGGCTGCGCCCGTGATATCATCGAAAAAGTACTTAAAGTACAAGGCAAGTGGATGAGCGAGCAGGCTTATAGCTGGTAGGGGAGGAGGTTCATGGATCATAGTTGATGGTTCATGGTAACCTATGTGATTGAAGTGTAATTTCGGTTCATGGATCAACTTACGTGATCAAGGTATAAATAGTTAGCTTTTTACTATGAACCATGATCTATGGACTATCAACTATAAAAACATCAACTATGAACCAAACGTCTATTCCCAAAATCATTCTGGCATCAAAATCACCGCGCAGGCAGGATCTGCTCCGACTGATGGATATGGAGTTTGAGGTTGTTTTAAAGGACGTGGACGAATCCTATCCCGATGGGTTAACACCACAGGAGGTGGCGGTTTACATCGCCCGTAAAAAAGCCGAAGCATTTGATGGTACCGTAACCGATGAGGTTGTGCTTACCGCCGATACCATTGTTTGTATAGATGGCCTGATATTAGGCAAACCCGAAACACCACAACATGCTGTTGAAATGCTCCAGATTTTATCGGGCAAGGTACACCAGGTTATTACCGGGGTTTGTTTGTTATATAAGGGTCGTTATAACAACTTCTTTGATGTATCTGAAGTGTTTTTTCGTAAACTAAGCAACCAGGAGATAGAAAGTTACGTAACTGAGTATAACCCGCTTGATAAAGCCGGGTCATATGGCATACAGGAGCGTATTGGCCTGATAGGTATCGAACGCATTAATGGCTCTTATACCAACGTGGTGGGGCTGCCTACAGAAAAGTTATACGCTCAGTTAGTTAATTTAAATAAATAATTATTTAAATTAAACCTTTGTTTGCTCAATAGTCTAATGAATAAATATAAGGGAGTGAATTAAAATGAAAAAAACTATCTACACAGGGCTGGTATTATTGCTGGTTTCGGCCCTGTCTGCTTGCAGCAGTTACAATTACTACACAGCAGCCCGCAACAAAACCGATCTCTCATCTTACCGCACATTTGCCTGGGTAGCACCCGAAACAAGTAACAAGGCAGGGGGTGTTGTTAAAAAAGAAATCGCTGATGAAAGGGTGAAAGATGCTACCATCTTCGCACTACAAAACAAAGGCTTAAAACTACAGGAAAACAATCCCGATCTGTTGGTAAGCTACTCTACTATTACCGGCAGAGGTGTTAAAACAGAATTTTATCCGGCTTATTATGGCGGCTTCGGTTGGGGCGGCTGGGGTGGTTGGGGCTGGCGGTCACGCGGATTTTACGGCTACTACGGCGGCTGGGGTGGCTGGGGCTATCCATACGGCTACGGCGGTACTTATGCCCGTGTGCCTTACAAAGAGGGTACCCTTATTATTGACCTGATTGACCGTAACACCGGCCGTATAGTATGGAGAGGTTTTGGTGTAGGCGAATTGCGTAACCCGCAAAGAACGCTCGACGAATTACCTAAAGTGGTTGATGGTGTATTGAAACAATTACAAGTAAACCAGATCAGCCCATCGCAAATACGAAAAGTATAAGGCCAACAACACATTCACATTCATTCCTGCAAGAAGAAAATATAATGAAGAGATCCCTTTTTGGTTAAGCCTGAAGGGATTTTTTTTGGCGGTGTAAATGGGTAACAGCAAAAATAACGGCCATCACTACCAATACAATTACCCAGGTATCCAATGGGCAGCCATCGGGCCCACCATCATTTCCGTCGCAAAGGCCACCACCCGGATCTGATTGGGCAAAACAATTACTGGTTAGCAATAAAAGACATATCCCCGGTAAAACTTTATACATAGTTTTTACAAAGGCAGTTAATTTCATGGTGGTGTTATTGTTTATAAAATTTAGCGCTGCCGATCCTTTTTCCGGTAGACTCGTCAACTGCCTCTATTACGTAAAGGCCGCTCAACAGGTTACCAATATTTTGCTGTAAATAATTGGTATTGCTGGCTGTTATGGTTTTTACCAGCGCTCCGGATGTGTTCGCGATAGTCACCTTAATAGCGTTGCTATAGGTTTTGCCAAAGTTGATGTTGATGCTTTGCGAAGCAGTGCTGGGGTAAACAACAAACCTTAAAGGATTTGTATTGAGGTAGTTAAATGTTAGGTTTTTCGAAACGTCGGTATGCCCTGTTACTAATTCCTGTTTTAAACGGTAAAGTACCTGGCCGCTGCCGGGTGTTATATCGGTATAACTATAATTACCCACCCCGGTTGATCGTAAGCTATCAATAGCTATAAATAAATTGCCGCCATCAGTGCTTTTTTCAATAACGAACGTCGTGAAATTACTTTCATTGTCGGTTTGCCAGTTTAGTTTTATACCGGTGGTTTGTTTAACTCCATTAAATTCACGCAATTTATATTCGTGACCGGGAGCTATAGAAATACTTAAATAAAACCTGTCGCGGGCATAGCTGGCCTTATCGGTGGTTACGTTGAAAGTATATCCTGCGTTATGTATCACATCTAAAGAGTCGTTCGTGAACTTATCTTTTAAATAGATGGAGTAGCGTGCATCAATATTTTGTTTTATAGGCGCGGTAAGTTTATATGTACCAAAGTTGGTGTAGGCAATAAAAAGATTCACCCGCTTTATTTTTTCCAGCTGGGTGGTGTAGTTGGCAAAACATCCTATAGAATCGGCCGTTTGCGAAAAAAAGAAGTTGCCCTGGCCCGATGAAGCCAGGTAAGGTGCATCCTCACCAGGAACAAATTTTGTTTGGGCGTTTTTATCAAAATAGATATCAGTTGAGCTAAAAGTGCTCGAATCCTGCATCATATCCAACCTTAACCAAGGGGTGGTATCGCTATTGGCCGATGCTGCTGTAGTTGATGAGCTGGCTGCCTGGTTAATATCATGACCGGCATTAACAGCCAGTGTTTTTACAACAGCAGGGCCGTCTTTTTTAACATTAAAAATAGGCGGGGTAGTACCGCTATAAGTTGAGTAGCCTACTTTCATGCCTTCATCAAAGGTGATCTTGGTATTTGCAGCCGGTGCCACCACAAAAAAGCCCTGCCCCGATAATACATATTGACTGCCTCCGGTTCCTACAGCCGGTGAAGCCGTATTAGTTGTATTACATAGCACAAACCGTGTGGATGAGCTGTTTGGCCCGGTCGAAGCGTTTTTGATGAGTAAGTAATAAAATTTCAAGGTGGTATTACCGGCGCCAACTTTGGCCAGGTCAATAACAGAGGCGTACGGGTTACCTACTAAATTATACCCTCTTTTTGTCGTTGAAGTTGTGGTATGAAATGATAACGTGTTGAGATTAAAGGCAGTGCCTGTTAAAGGATATGTTGACGCGTCTGCTGACGTGGTGGCGGGTAAATTAATAATAGTAGGTGTCATGGGGGAGTTGGTAGCTGTAGTTCCCTTGATAACCGATCCGAAAAACGTTAATGTGCCATCATCGGCAGCGGGGAAGGGTTTTACAAAAGGCGCTCCCGTGGCCGCGTTTAACAGGGCCCGGCTTCCCCTATAATAAAGCAATATACCGTTACCCATGGGTATAGATACACTGGTATTGGTTAGCCCTTTATACTCGTTGCCGGCCACCTGGTTAGGGTCTGTTGAGCCTGGCGCGTTTTCATTATAAACAAAAACAGAGGGACTGTTACCCGTAGCCGGGGCGCTGTCAAAACCATTAGCAGCGCCATTTAACCCGGTAACAATGGTGCTGGTACCTGCCGCCCCCGGTAATATGATTGGTTTCAGGCTGTAGCTGTTGGAGGTGCTGCTTATAGCGGTATTGGTAGTATCGGCAACCGGCGATGAAATAAGCATATACCTGCGGGCGCCGCCTTTTATAAAACGCTGTACTTCAATTTTACCAGCAATGGTACCGGCGGTTAAGTTGCCGATACTGGCATCACCAGCAGATGTAGAAAGCAACGTTAGGGCCGAAGTATAGGTTGCAGGCGTATTTTCTACCGTCAATATACCCGATCCGTTTACGTTGATGGTATAAGTGGGATTAATAAAAAAATTACTGCCTCCTATCATCCGCTTGCCTGTGGCGCTTGTTGAACCATTGGTGAAAAACACATTGTTGAATTTTGTGCCTGCAGTGGTTTTATCAGTTAAAGTTTGTCCGGCGGCACCATCAAAAGTGATAATAGCAGTGGTATTTGGCGTAAATACACCGGTATTATTGTAATCTTTAGCTATATTGAGGTTGCCTGTACCCATATTCATGGTTCCGGCATTACTTAATGAGCCATTGATATCAATAGTTCCTGCACCACCGGTAACAGTTATCCCTGTATTGTTTGTCCACTTGGCTCCTGTTCCGGTACTTACAACGCCAATAATAGTAGTGGTGTTAACCGTATTAAATGTAGTATTGCTGGCTGTTGTTAATGTAGAGTCAATAGTTAAATATGCCGGATTGCTACCGCCTGGTCCTCCTATTACCGCGGTGCCGCTGCCCTGTATAACCAGGTTGTCATAAGTAGGGCTTGTATTCGGGAAAGCGATGGGAGGGCCGCCGCCAGGCCCGAAACCTGGATAAGCAGATGTGAAAATCAGTGGGTTTGCTCCCTGGTAAATAGTAGTTGCCTTACCACCGTGGTCGCCATAAAAATTGCAGGAGGCATAAGGCGCGGGTATAGCACCTACAGGAGTAGTGCTTTTAAGTACAAGTGTTGGATTGGTAGCTGTGTTATTATTGCTTCCTTTATAGGATGTGAGTGCATTTACGGTAAAGTAACTGGAGTTATTGATGGTACTGTTACCACTGTTGGTAAAAGTTATTTGTCCGTTGATGGTCATGGTACCCCCCTCAAGCCTGATACCACTGCCATTTTGCGATGAACAATTCACATATATATTAACGTTATTGTTAATTGTAAAAACAGCAGGCTCCACTATTAAATAGTACAAATTAGATACCTTGGTGGTATTGTTGATGCCCAATTGTAAGTTATTGCAGGCTATGGAGCCTGATCCTCTGATGGCATTAAATATAGTTGTACTACTTGAGCTCACATTCTGAACCACATCGCCACTTACGGTTAGTACGGCAGGCGATTGGATGGTTAAAACTGAACCTGAGAATATAGTACCGGCAGGGGTGCTGCTGTTTACGGCAGAACCGAACGTAAGCGATGCTATGGTTACACTTGCACCAAGCACAGGTTGATTAGCAAAAGCGCTAACGGCGGTATTAACACCAAGCCTCACAATATCAGTAGTCCGGCTGCTGCTTTCGCCCGGGTAATTTACGTTGGTTAAATTTTCGCCGTTGTTTGCAGTGATGGTCCAATTAGCTTTCACTGTCCAGCTCGTGGAGTTGCTGCCATCCCAGTCAAAGGTTATCGTAGCAAAGCTGGGGCTTTGGATAAATATCAGTAAAATAACAAAAAGAAGAGTTTTGGGTAAGCGTATTGGCAGATTCTGAAGTAACAATGTTTTGTATATTAAGCTTCTATAATATAGAACTTATACGACCAAACTTTCGTCAGAGTTTCATTTTTGTTGCCTAAAGACATCTTTTTGAATGAATAAAATGAACAAGACAAGGGCTTTTAGTCAATTTTTAAAGAAACAGACCAACTTGGCTTGCCAAATTATAACAAACCGGTTTTTGGATTTATTATTGTTTAAAGAATTTGGCGCTGCCGATGCGTTTGCCTGTGTTGGTATCAATGGCTTCTACAATGTAAAGTCCTTTAATAAGCCCGGCCACGTTTTCCTGTACCGAATCGGTGTTGGCAGAGGTTAAGGTTTTTACCATGCCGCCGGTGGCGCTTATAATATTGATCTTGATGTTATTGGTGTAGGTTTTACCCAGTTTAATGTGGATGTCCTGGGCCGTGCTTGTAGGATATACCATAAATTTTAAAACATTCAAATCACTATTGTAATCAAATACCAGGTTTTTTGACAGCTGCATATCGCCGGTTACCAGGCTCTGCGCCAGCCGGTAAGTGATCTGGCCGGTACCCGGCGCCGGATCTGTAAAGCTATAATTCCCGGCTCCGGTTGATTGCAGGCTATCGATCATCATAAACGACTTACCCCCGTTAATGCTTTTTTGAACCGCAAAGCCTGTAAAATGACTTTCATTATCGGTTTTCCAGGTAAGTTGTATACCGCTTGTTATTTTTGTGCCGCTAAAGTCCAACAGTTTATAATCATGCCCCGGAGCGATGCCAATGCTCAGGTAAAAGCGGTCGCGTGGGTAACTGGCCGGGTTTTGATCAACATTAAAAGTATAAACCGGGTTGTGTACCACATCCAGGGAATCGTTGGTGTATTTATCTTTTAAATAGATGGTATAGCGTTCGTCGATGTTTGATTTAACGGGCGCTGTAATTTTGTACTGGCCAAAAGTCGAAAACGCGATAAACAAATTGATGCGTTTTAGTTTTTCCAGGTTTGCGGTATAGTTTGCAAAACAGGCCACAGAATCGGCCGATTGTGAATAGAAGAAGTCACCCTGGCCTGATGCCGCTATGTATGGCGCATCTTCGCCAGGTACAAATTTGGCACTGGAGTTTTTATCAAAGGCAATGTCGGCAGTGTTCAGGATGTTGGTATCACGCATCATTTCTAAACGCAGTCGTGGCATAGGGTCTGTAACGGTTTCGGCAGATGCCGGTGAGCTGGAAGCGGCAATTTGCTGCGTCGCATTTTTATCAGGGCTAACCGCCAAAGTTTTAGCCACCACAGATGGGTTACGTATCACATTAAACACCGGACTGGTTGAAGAATATGAAGTATAAGGCGCCTTCATAGTTTCATCAAATGTTAGCGTTGAAGTTGTGGTAGGGGCAACTATAAAAAAGCCCTGTCCGGATACGGCGTATCTGCTTGCTCCAGCAGGTATAATTGCATTCGTCGCGTCATAAACAGCATACTTAGTGGAGAAGCTATTGGGGCCAGTAGTTACGTTTTTAACCAGCATATAGTAAAACTTGTATTTATTAGCGTTAACAGAATAAACCTTTTGCAGGTCAATTGCCGATGGATAAGGATTGCCAACCAGGTTAAGTCCCAATTTTGTTGATGCCG
Source organism: Mucilaginibacter sp. 22184 (assembly GCF_052045695.1). NCBI lineage: Bacteria > Pseudomonadati > Bacteroidota > Sphingobacteriia > Sphingobacteriales > Sphingobacteriaceae > Mucilaginibacter > Mucilaginibacter sp. 22184. The sequence goes on along the minus strand of NZ_JBQEPI010000011.1, from coordinate 176,239 downwards.
AACTATTACGTGATAAATTGTTTGAAAGTGTAACCGCCGATGAGCTATAATAAGGTGGTGGGGTGGCAGGGAAGTTAATTATACTTGCCGTGAAAGCACCGTTTGTACCAGCGCCTTTATACACAGCGCCCGAAAAATTTAACGTAGCATTATCAGGAGCAGGGAAGGGGCTCAGAAATACCGTAGAAGCAGGCACACCCGTACGGCTGCCCCTGAAATAAAATTCTACACCATTGCCCATGGGTACGGTTTCGTTCATGGTAGCAAAGCCTTTAAATTCGTTGCCAGTTACTACATTGGGATTTGGTGTAGTCGGCGCATTTTCGTCATATATAAAAACGGATGGGTTGTTCTGAGGCGAGGTGTCAAAACCATTGCCCGTACCACCCGGACCAGTAATATAGGTAGTGGCAAAAAATGGCTGCAGGTTATATGTACTGGCCGAAGCATTGGCAACCGGCGAGGAAATAAGCATATAACGGCGCGGCCCGGTTGATCCACCACCGCCTTTTACCCAGCGCTGTACGTTAATGGTACCGGTAACCGTGGCTGTGATGGCGACGGCGCTGGCATCGGCGCTTAAACTGGCAATACTGGCGTCGCCGGTACTGTTTGATAATAGGGTGAGGCTATTGGATGCTGTAGCATCCACATTCATGGTAGTGTTGTTCGTCTTTAAAAAGGCCAAAGTTCCCTTGGCGGCTATATTATTACGTCCGCTTAAGGTTGCAGTTGTGGCTGATGAAGTAAGATTATAGAATACAGTACCAACGGGTGAGGCGGGCAAACCTGTGTTGACATATGACCCACCGGCGATGGTTTGGGTAATACCAGTCGGACCGGTTAATTGAACTGTATTGGTATTGGTAACAAAATCAATAGGCGAGCTTGCAGAATTATCTATATTACCGGCAACGGTTAGCAAGCCGGATGTAACAGTAGGACGCTTATTACCTGTGCTTGTAAATGTCAGATTTTGATATAATGCCGGGCTTATATCTAAATTACTAATACCGGTTGTTGCATATACCGTTTGTATGCCTGCACCTGGATACGCGTAATTAACGGTTGCTTGCCCTGTTCCTGTGCTGTTATAAAAATCGATAGAGCCTGCATACGTTGATCCGGAAACAGGTGTTGTATTGATAGGATTTGCATTGGTGAGTATTAATGTAGCAGTGGAACCAGTAGGAGGATCGATACTAAATACGGGATTTCCTACACTATTGCTGAGGCCGAGTATGCGAAACAGGGTGTTTTGTGTAAGTATTTGTCCGCCAATAGTAGTAGTTCCGCTTACTAATGAAAACCTTCCGTCAATTTCCCCCAATGGGATAACAAGGGCTACAACAGTAGTTGAATTAACAGTTACGTTTCCACTAACATTTAAATTTTGAAGAGTTACTATAAAATTTAAACTCGGGAAGATACCTAATAAAGCGCTACCGGGGTTTGAATTATTGTTAATTTGGATAGAACCGCAGTTAAGGGTACCGGTACCGGATAATGGAACCGAATAGGAAATTAATAAAGTTGGTTGCTGGGTAATGGAATTGGTTACATTTAAGGTGCCGTTCACTGTTAAAGGTACAGTGGTTAAAGTTAGTATCACGCCAAACGTAATGGACGCACAGGATACGTTATCCCCGGCATTTACGATAGGAGGATTGGTGAAAAAAAGCAACGCACCAATGTTTACGTCATCTGCGGCTGTGGGTACTCCTGCCGGCTGCCAATTAGCTCCGTTATTCCAGTTAGACACATCACCCGCGGCTCCGCCTGCCCATGATTTATTAGCCGCTTTTACATTTGTTACCTGTAAGCCAAGCAGTATCAGCAGCAATATCAAATAACGTAAAAGGCTCTTCATAAAACACAGGTTTATAATAGCAGATAATTCTTATTAGCTATTAAACTAATAAGTAATTTACGGTTTATTACGTGTGTTTTATCAGAAGGATATAGCGTTTAAATTAATGAACAAAATGAATGAATAAATGGCATTTAAAAGAAAAAATTGATAAGAATTAATAAAGTTTAATTTAACTATTATGTAAAATTTAACTTTCAATGACGGGGATATACTACAGCGCATGTAGTGTTTATTGTACACGCTAATTAACTACTTTACCTTTATCTAGTCGCAGTACTTTATCAACACTGTTGGGTATTTCGTGCTGGTAGTGGGTTACGTAGATAAGGGTAACATTACTCAGGCTGCAAATGGTATCAACCAGGTTTTTAAAATGCTGCTGCTGATGATCATCCATGCCCTGACAGGGTTCATCAAAAATAAGCAAAGCGGGGTTTTTGATCAGCGCCCGGGCCAGTAAACATAAACGCTGGGCGCTGGCCGGAATGTTTTTTAAAAGGGTGCGGGCATAACGATCAATCTCCAGGGCTTTCATCCATCGCAGAGCAATGGCCGCCCGCTCGGGGTTACTTGGCCTGAATAGCCCAAGGGTGTCATAATAGCCCGATTCAATTACCTGCAGGCAACTGTTATCGGTAGGGAAATACTGGTGCAGCTCGGGCGATACAAAACCGATCTTCTTTTTAATATCCCATATGCTTTCGCCGGTACCGCGTTTTTTGTCAAACAGGATAATGTTATTGGCATAGGCCTGCGGGTTATCCCCATTGATCAGGCTCAACAGGGTTGATTTACCCGCGCCGTTGGGTCCAAGTAGTGCCCACCTGTCGCCCGTTGTTATCTGCCAGTTTACATTATCCAATATCACCTTGTCGCCATACTGAATATGTACCTTATCCATGGTTACTACCTGGTTAAACGTAACAGGGTTTTTATTGATATTGAGTAGTTCTGCAAGTTCCTGTTTGTCAATATGATCTGATGTGTCTGTCGCAAACAGTTCGGGGGTAAAGGCTTCCCTGGTGCTTTCATGAACAATTTCGCCGGCTTTTAAAACGGCTATATGGGTAATGGCTTCGGGTATTTCATGTACAGAGGTAGCCATGATAATGCTGATACCCGACGCGGTGATCTGCTCAATAATGCCATTAAACTCCTGTCTGGTTTTTACATCCAAACCGGTCAGGGGATTGTCGAGCAGTAATAATATGGGATTTTTAAGCAGGGCGGCGGCCAGCATTAAACGTTTGGTTTCGCCGTTGGAGAGCTTAATAAGCTGCTTATCGCGTAAGGCGTGCAGGTTTAACAAGCTAAGGATATTCTCCAGCGTCCAGTGTATTCCAGGGCGCGGAATGCTTTTTACCGATAACAGGTAATCATTAACAGTTAAGGCATCTTCGGAGTCTGAGGAATTGTATCGTTGCTGGTAATAAAAATCAGTAGTGTTTGACAGGTTGCGGAAATGGTGTTTGGGTTCAACCAGGGATATGAGTTTGCTGTGCAGATTTTGGCCATTTTGCGCCACCTGCAATCCCGAAACATCATTCTGGAAATAGTAATTGATGGTACCTCCGGTAATATTAAAGCGCCCTGCTATAGTTTGTAGCAGAGCGCTTTTACCTGAACCACTTTCGCCTATCAGAGCCCAGTGTTCGCCTTTATTTATCTTGAATGTAAGATTATTGAACAGGGTGTTGGTCAGAAATCTTACGGTAGCATTGTTTATTGAAAAAAGCATCTTGAGCATGGCTTTATAAGTAAGGGGTAAAAATACTTATCTGCCTTAAAAAGCCGTACTGTTTTACTTAATTTTTAGTAATGCAGTACTATAAGCCTGATACTTAAGCTATTTTTTTAAGCGTTTGGTTAGGCTTAATATTGGTGTTGGTTTTATTCAGTCTGTTCCAGGCCGCAAAATTAACGATCTCGTCTTTTACAATATTTTTGCAATCGTTATTAGGGCATGAAATGATCCAATACTTTTTTATTTGCTGAACTTGTGGACGTGCACCACATTTAATGCAATTTTCGCAATGGATATTTGGCTGTATTTGTAAACTCATATTATTAGGTATATTTTATTAAGGAAAATGTAATGCAAATTTATGTAAATTAATTCAGTTAGCTTTAGTGTTTGATCAAAACATGCACTATAAGTATGTAAGCTTTAACTTTCAATTAGCAAAATCTATATTTTAATACTGAAAATTATTTTTTGGCTAATTGATAGTTAATATCCTAATCACTTATACATTGTTCACCCGGATTATTTTTTCCAACGTTGCTCATTTCGACTGTTAAACCGCCCGAAGGTTTAATTAAAATTTTTATTAATTATATCTAAGCTGTATGCATAAATCGTTCCAATATTTGGTGTAACATTAAATTATAGCGGCAGTCTATTTTTTTAATCAACAGTATAAAAGTTTAACTTCTGGGTCGTCTTTTTTAGCGCAGCTACCTTCATCTTATTTCATGGCAAACAAAAAACAGGGCAGTGGTGTAGTAAATAGTATAGTTAAACAAATAATCACAAATAACCAACATATGAAAAACGCACATTTGATATTTATTACCCTGCTACTGTTCACCTTGAGCGGCTGTTCGGTGATTGAAGGGATCTTTAAAGCCGGCGCGGTTGCGGGTATCGTAGCTGTAATCGTAGTTATCTTGATATTAGTTTGGATCATCTCTTTATTCAGAGGGAAATCATAGAATTTTATTTATAAATAGGATAATATTTTTATTTAAAATTAAACAATTTAACCTTTGTGCTGTTGATTTTGTATAAAACTTATAACTATGGAAAATGCACAAGCAACAGCCGGGATATTAAATGACCTGGTACAAATTAATAATGATCGCATTGAGGGGTATCAACGCGCTTTGAAAGACTTGAAAGATAATGAGGGTGGGCTTAAGGATCTTTTCACTACGCTCATCGGCGATAGCCACCGGTTTAAAATTGAACTGGGTACCGAGATTCAGGTGTTAGGACAAGACATAGATACCAGCACAAGCACCAGTGGTAAAATTCACAGAACGTGGTTTGATGTTAAAGCTGCCTTCACCGCTCATGATACACACGATATACTGGAGGAATGTGAATTTGGAGAAGATGCTATTGTAAAAGCTTATCGTGAAGCATTGGAAGAAGAATCCCTGCCCGCCCACTTACTCCAGATAGTGAGTGCACAACTGGATAAACTGCTCGATGCTCATGATGAAATAAAAGCGCTGCGCGACCAGGTTCGATAGAAATATAATTATTGCCTTTCCTAAAAAAAAGACCAGCCAAACAGCTGGTCTTTTTTTTAGGAAATAAGTTTGCTAATTGATGTCGGGCGATATGCTTACTGATTTAACCTGCCAGCTTGTTTTTTCAGACCAATCGCCGCCGGTGTAATGCATGTCCACAACCCACTCCGCGTTTATGGTTTTGCCCTGAATATTTAAAGCTTTTACGGTCGACCGGATCTGGTAATTGTTGTTGGCTGTATCAATCACCGGCTTAAAATCATGACCTGGGAATTGCGCTGTTGAAGGTTGTTTCAGATGATCTTTTACAATACCCCTGGCCATATTGAAGGCTTCCTGTGCAGTGGGCTTACGGTTAAGGTGTACCATGCTATTTTTACTGATGCCGAAAACCACAGCTATAAAAGCGATAATAAAAGCGATGCTGAAAAGTGTAGCAGTTTTAATATGCGGATGCCGGTGCCAGCCTATGCTTTTGCGTTCGTCTGTACTGAGTGATTGCCATTCGGAATATTTCATATAATTTAAACTTATCATATGAAGTAATATCTATCCAAATTGTTTTACGCAACAAAATTAAGGAAACAAAAAAACGCCCCGGTAAGCCAGGGCGTTTTTTTGTTTCTAAAAAATGAGAAATTACATTTTTTTAGCTGTGTCAGCTTTTGCAGTGTCAGCTTTAGCCGAATCAACAGCAGTAGTTTTAGCTGAGTCCATTTTAGCTGAGTCCATTTTAGCTGAATCGGCGTTTGAAGCTGAACCAGAACCTTTACAAGCAGCAAATGAAACAGCGATAGCCAGGGCTAAAAAGCCAAGTTTGAATGAATTTTTCATGTTTAATTTTTAATAAGTGATTATATAGTTTTCTTGTTAATACCTAAAACAAAAAAAGGTAACCCATAATTTTTAATTAAAAATCACGGGTTACCTTTTAAGTTAAAGAATAACTAAAATACCAATAAAAAGCGATTGAAATTTATGTTTCAAGCACTTTTATATCATGGTATAATTATTTTTTAGCAGCAGTATCTTTTTTAGTTGAATCAACAGCAGCAGCACCAGCTTTAGCAGTAGAATCAACTTTAGTAGCTGAATCAGTTTTTGCAGAGTCAACTTTAGCTGAATCAGCTTTAGCAGAATCAGCGTTTGAAGCTGAACCAGAACCTTTACAAGCAGCGAAAGAAACAGCGATAGCTAAAGCTAAGAAACCTAATTTGAAAGAATTTTTCATTTTGTGAGTTTTAAAATTTAAATATTTTGTGATCGTTTTCAGGTATTAATACCGGTATGTAAAAAAGGTAACCCAAGTTTTTAAAAAAAATAAAAATATTTTTCCCTTGTTTATAAATGATTGATAAACAAGGGAAAAGTAAACAGGCTTTTTTTTTACTGTATTCTTCGGTTATTTTTTAGTCGAATCAGAAAGAACAGCGGTAGCAGAATCGGCAGCAAGAGTTTTGGCCGAGTCTAATTTAGCTGAATCAATTTTTGTTGCGTTGGTTTTAGCAGAATCGACAGGTGTTTTTGATGCATCGCCACCACAAGCGGTAAAAGAAATAGCGATAGCTAACGCGGCTAAACCGGTTTTGATTGAATTTTTCATTTTAGTACGTTTTAAGTTTTAATTGTTTTTTTGGTATTAATACAGTGGAAATAAAAAGGTAACCTTAGCCTTACATTAAAGGAGATGACCTGCGAATACCGGCGATTGACGAAATGTTTTGAGGCCGGTTTTTTTTATTGCAGATTTGCCATCTTATAAAAAAAATGGAGGGGCGGAGGCGATGGGTTACCTTGTTGAAATTAGGGTATTAAAAAACGAATTGAACATTCGGGCGTATAATTGTTACAACACTAAATATCCATGTTGATGCTAATGATTTATTTTAGGTAAATTATTTTTTATGATGATGGGTTACAATTTTATATAAATAGTATTAAGAGTGAATAAAGAGTTAAAAGCTTCGGCACCAACAGATAGCGAGATAGTTCTTGGTATACTCAACAACTCGGAGATAGTGTTAAAAAAGTTATACACTACCTATTTTCCGATGATACTGCAGTTAATTATCAATAACAACGGGGATGAGGATGATGCCAAAGATGTATATCAGGAAGCGATCATCGTTCTTTATAATAAGATAAAGTCGGGCAAATTTGAACTGAGCAGTAAGCTTAAAACGTATATCTATTCGGTTTGCCGCAGGCTCTGGCTTAAAAGACTGAGCCACATGAACAGGTACGGAGGCGATATTCGTGATTTTGAAGAGTACCTGCCTGTTGACGAAGAGGTTGACGACCATAATGAGCGGGATGTGCAGTTTGGAAAAATGGAAAGTGCCCTGCAATTGCTGGGTGAACCCTGCAAAACCATTATGGAAGACTTTTATATACATAACAGATCTATGCAGGATATCTGCGAACGTTTTGGCTATACCAATGCCGATAATGCCAAAACACAAAAATATAAATGCTTGCAAAGGCTCAAAAAGCTGTTTTTTCAGCAAAAATAAGGAAGGAAAGCAAAGAGATGAGTGATCACCAACTTACGGAATTAATTGAAAGGTACTTTGACGGCAGCATGACCGCCGACGAACGTACCCAGTTTGAATTGCTCCGCAAAAACGACGCGACTGTAGAAAGCCGGGTTACCGAGCACATGCAGTTTATTGGTTTACTAAAACAATACGGCGAACGCCTGGAGCTGGAAAAACGCCTGAACGCTATTCACGATGAGATAGATGTGCACGCCCTGAAAGAGGAAGTAACCATCCATCCAACCTGGGTAGTACGTATGTGGCGCAACCACCACTCCAAAATATCTGTAGCGGCATCTATAGCTATTTTTGCTATTTTGGGTACGCTGTTTTTTACCGGTAAACTGAATAATCATGAATCGAATTTTGAGCAGTTGAGCCAGGAAGTAGGCAGGCTTAAGTATAAAACAGATAAGTTGGAAGGTCAGGCAAATACTTTTATTAATAATTTACCTGTTAAACCCAAAGCCAGGCCATCTAACCCCGGTAATTTCAGAGGTACCGGTTTCGCGCTTTCGTCAAACGGATATATTGTTACCAATTATCATGTCATTAAAGACGCCGATTCTGTATATGTTCAAAACGCTGCCGGTGAATCTTTTCACAGTAAAGTAATTTATACCGAACCTGTAAATGATATCGCTGTATTACAGATCAATGATAATGCATTTACAGGTTTGGGTGCGATACCTTATTACTTTAAGCGCTCATCTACAGACCTTGGCGAAAACGTAATTACTTTTGGTTATCCGGATGGTAAGGTTGTTTTTGGACAGGGGGCGTTAACATCAGCCACCGGTTATCAAGGTGATACTACCGAGTATCAGGTTTCTATTCCTGTTAATCCGGGTAACAGCGGCGGTCCGTTATTGGATGAGAAAGGTAATGTGATCGGTATCATCAACGCTAAACAAACACAGATAGCAGGAGCAGCATTTGCTGTAAAATCAGCATACCTGTTAAAAGCTATCCAGAATATACCTTCAGATTCATTAAGTAAATCATTAACCTTAAGCACCAAAAACACGCTGGCTGGTTTAAGCCGTAAGCAACAGCTGAAAAAACTTAAAGACTATGTTTTCATGGTTAAAGTTTACAATCAATAATTTGCCCAACCAATAAAAATTAATAATTGAAAAGGAGGTGCCGTAAGGGACCTCTTTTTTTGTTTGATGGATTTCTATATAAAATAAATTGTCATGTTGAACGAAGTGAAGCATCTATTATGCGAGGTGCATGTTCAATAATAGATCCTTCGCTGCGCTCGGGATGACAAAGTGTGACACTGATGTTACCTGTCCACTTCGCCCAGTACAAAGTCAATGGAGCCTACAATGGCTATCAGGTCGGCGATGAGTACGCCTTTGGAAATTTCGGGTAATACGGAAAGATTGTTAAAACTTGGTCCGCGTGCTTTTACACGGGTAGGGATCTCCGATCGTCCATCGGCCATAAAATAAAAACCCAGTTCGCCTTTGGCGCCTTCGCAGCGCACATAGTAATCCTGCGCTTTGGGGGTTATTTTACGCGGCATTTTAGCCCGCGGGTCAAAATCGGGGGTGCGTTTTAGCTCGTTTTGCAGGCGGTCAAGGCATTGCTCCACTATGCGCAGGGATTGTTCAATCTCATCCACACGCACTTTGTAGCGGTCCCAGCAGTCGCCTACGGTACCCATTAAGCCTGTGCCAACTGGGATCTCGAAATCAAGTTCGGGATAAGCAGAATAATTATCAATGCGCCGCAGATCCCATTTTAAACCCGATGCCCGCAGCATGGGGCCCGAGCAGCCATAATTAATAGCCACATCCAATGGCAGCACACCCACATTGGCCGTGCGCGATATAAACACCTGGTTATCGGTAAGCAGCTGGTTAAGCTCCGCCATTTTAGGTTTAAAATATTCTACAAACTCGCGGCAGCGTTCCTCAAAGCCTACCGGCAGATCGTAAAATAAACCGCCCACCCATATATAGTTATATAGCATGCGCGAGCCCGAGGCCCACTCCAGCATACCCATAATATGTTCGCGGTCCCTAAAACACCACAGGAAAGGGGTAAAAGCGCCTATATCAATACCATAAGTGCCAATGGCTATCAGGTGCGATGCAATGCGGTTGAGTTCGCATACCAGCACGCGGATGTACTCCACCCGTTTGGGGATATCTTTATCAATGCCCATCATCCGTTCCACACCCATCACAAAAGCATGGCTATTGTTCATGGATGCCAGGTAATCCAGCCTGTCGGTAAATGGAATAGTTTGCTGGTAGGTTAATGATTCGGCATGTTTCTCGAAACAGCGGTGCAGGTAACCGATATGCGGGATAACCTCTTTTACAATTTCGCCATCGGTGATCAGCTCCAAACGCAAAACGCCATGTGTAGACGGATGCTGCGGGCCCATATTGAGCACCATATCCTCCACGCTGGCTTCCGCTATTTTTTTATGGTAGTTATTTAAAGCTTCTTCGTATTTCGGGTTTGTGATCACCAATGTTGTATGCTGTTTTGTAGGTTTCAAAAATCAACATTTTTTTGGTTTTATCGGGATAAAAATCTATAAAAATTGTAGTCTTTAGAGGGTATATAGTCGACTCACCCCGACATCGCTGCGCTCGCCACCCCTCTCTCCGCCTTTGGCGCATAGAGGGAATTGAAAAGTTATAAAAGAAATTTGTCATCCTGAGGAACGAAGGATCTATTCTGCGATTGCATAATGAACAACAGATCCTTCGCTTCGCTCAGGATGACAAAAAAGAAGTAAAGCCCCCTCTATGCGCGAAGCGGAGAGAGGGGTGGCGAGCGCAGCGATGTCGGGGTGAGTCGACTCTGCTACCTCCCTTTCAACACCTCCCCAATTTTACAGCTTTGCGTAGCCAGCGCCGCATAAGCGTACATGGCTACAGCTTTCAGCTTGCTGTCGCGTTTTTTAAAGGTCCATACATCCTTCATGAATTCCTTGTGATTTTTGCTGTTGAGGGTATCAAAAGCGACCGAAATGGTTGGCGTAAGCGAATAAGCCGTATGCCAGGTACCAAAGGGTATAAATAAAGTTTCGCCGGGGCCAACCACAAAATTTATGGGCGTGGCATCTTTAAACAGCGGGTATTTTTCATAATCGGGTTCAAATACATTGAGCTCCGAGCGCCATGGATCATCCGGGCGGGGGTAAAGCATATGTTCCTGTCCGCGCGGAAAAACGGTGAAGCGCTTTTCGCCATACAATTGCGTTATCCAGGCATTCAGGTGGTAATAATCAATATGCATGTAGGGGAACCTGCCGCCCGGGCCACCCACAAACATTTCGGTAGCGCCGCCCCATTTGCCAACGCTGAACATTTTATTTTTGAGCCAGTTGGGCGATGCATAGTTCAGATCCAGCGGATCCAACAGGGGCAATATCTCGGGCAGGGTTGCTGGAATATCAAAAATAATGGGGTAGGGAGCGGGTTTATCTTCGGTAGCGGCCTCTACCATATCCATCACCTGCTGCATAGTATAGGTGGTGCCCCGGCAATCGGTTTTACGGTCGGGGTAATTGGCCCGGAACCAATCGGGACTAAACAATCCGTTAGCCTTCCACACTTTGGCGGCATTGGTAAACACCAACGGTATGCCGGGTTTATAATGCTCTTCCATAAATTCCTCATAAGTAATGTTATCTCTTCTGATGATATCCATATGTAAATTGGTTGCAGGGACGATACGGGTTTAGTAAAAGATTAAACCTTTAGCTTAATAATTAATTGATTTCTTTAAAATTATGAGGCAGATGGATATTTAACTGTATTACGTAAATAACAACTGAAGGTTGTAAAATAACATGAAGATTGAGTGAACAAAATGCACAAGGTAAATTTAGCTTCAACAAATATCATCTTACTTTTTATCAAAATTACCCCTTGTTTAAATACCTTTGGCTTAATGAAAGTATCCGGATTTACCTTTATCAGAAACGCGGTTAAAAATGATTACCCCATTGTTGAAGCCATCACCTCCATTTTGCCGCTGTGCGATGAGTTTATCGTGATGTCCGGAAATTCTGATGATGGCACGCGCCAGTTGATCGAAGCTATTGGCTCGCCCAAGATCAGGATCATTGATTCGGTTTGGGACGATACCCTGAAAGATGGCGGACGGGTTTTTGCCGTAGAAACCGACAAGGCCTTTGATGCCATATCGCCCGATGCCGACTGGGCTTTCTACATTCAGGGCGATGAGGCCGTGCACGAAAAATATCATCCCCTCATTAAAAAAGAAATGGAGGAGGCACTGAATAAACCAAACATCGAGGGCCTGCTGTTTAAATACCTGCACTTTTATGGTTCCTATGATTATTATGGCGATTCGCGCCGCTGGTATCGCCGCGAAATCCGTTTGGTGAAGAATATTAAAGGTATCCGCGCTTATCGCGATGCGCAAGGTTTCCGGCTTAATGATCGTAAGATTAAGGTAAAACTCATCGATGCATACATCTATCATTACGGCTGGGCCAAACCACCACAAGGCTTGAATAATAAGATCCGAAATTTCAATAAGTTTTATCACGACGATGCCTGGATGGAGCAAAACCTGCCCGAAACCTATGAGTTTGACTATGGCAATGCCGATAAGCTGGTGCACTTTACGGGTACACACCCAGCGCCCATGCAAAAACGTATAGCCGCCACCAACTGGAAGATCGATTTCAGCACCAAGGCGCTTCGTAAAAACATGACCTTTCGCCGTAAATTCCTGCAAAGGGTTGAACAGCTGACCGGCTGGCGCATAGGCGAATACCGGAATTATGAAATTGTTGAACGATAAAGTAATTATGGCTCAGTTTTTTGATATCAACAACCGGGCAGAACTACGCCGATTATTATTGTCACTTGATCCGGATACCACGCCTATCTGGGGTAAAATGAAGGCACAGCAAATGGTAGAGCACCTGGTTGACCAGGTGGAATGGACAAACGGCAAAAAAACACCTTTTTGTGAGCAGCCGGCCGACAAGGCTTCCCAAATGAAACAGCTAATGGTATACTCCGACAAGGAGATCGGGCGAAATGTAGTTTTTCAAGAGCCCCCTGAGTATTACCAGTACCCCAATATAGCAAACGCCGTTAACCAACTGATGCAAGAACTGGAAGCCTTTGACCGTTATTTTGAGCAGCCCGGCATCGTGGCTATCCATGGTGGCTTCGGTCCCATGAATCACCATGAATGGCTTATATGGCACGGTAAGCACTTTACCCATCATATGAAACAGTTTGGGCTGATAGAATAGCAATAAGTGTCATCTCGAACGAGGTACGAGGAGAGATCTTATACGTTATTTGTCAGAACCGTGATTTTCGAGATTAAAAGATTTTCTGATTACCTCCCCAAGTCATGCCGAACTTGTTTCGGAACCCCATATGCAAGGTGTACAGCCTGAAGGTCAACCTGTCCTGTGGAATCCTGAAATAAGTTGAGGATGGCTTGTATTTTTGGCTTGAAAATAAAAGCCCGGGCCTGGTGCGATTCCTTCCCTCGGAAAGGGGGAGGAAGGGGTTTCTACACCATATAAATTTGCATCGCGCATAAACCCCTCCCTGCCATTGCACGTACCCATCGCACCCCTCCCGTGGGGAGGGAACTGAAAAATTCTGTTAATTCTAAAATTCTGGAAATTCTGATTCAGACAACCCTACAGATTCTGCGCTATCACAAAACCGCTGGCCCAGGCCCATTGAAAATTGTAGCCGCCCAGCCAGCCGGTAACATCCACGCATTCGCCGCCGAAAAACAGACCGGGCACTTTCTTCGCTTCCAGCGTTTTGGAGGATAATTCGTCGGTGGATACGCCACCGCGCATTACTTCGGCTTTGTCGTACCCTTTGTCACCGGCAGGTTTTACTTTGAATTCGTGTATCAGCTCGCTGATGTTTTCGATATCGGTTTTGGTGAGCGAGGCCAGGTTTTTCTCCACGGGCAGCTTATCGCTCAGGGCCTCGGCAAATTTGCGGGTATAAAGGCCTGCCAGGTAGGCCAGCAGCATTTTTTTGCCGTTGGCTTCTTTTTCCTGCAGCAGCAGATCAGCAATGTTTTGGTTAGGGAGCAGGTCGATATTGATGTATTCGCCGGGTTTCCAGTAGGAGGAGATCTGTAGGATGGCTGGTCCGCTCAGTCCCCAATGCGTAAACAGTATATTTTCTTCAAAGCTGATCCTGTCGTTCCAAACCCGGCAAAAAATACTGTTGCCGCTTAGCTGTTCATACCAGGGCTGATCTTTCCCGGTAATAGTGAGCGGAACCAGGGCAGGGGCGGTATCTACAATTTTAAGGTCGAAATTGCGGGCCGTACGCAAGCCAAAATCGGTAGCGCCCATTTTGGGGATAGGCAAACCACCCGCCGCAATCACCACACTGGGCGCACTGATGTATTCCTGCCGGCCATCAACCTCGGCCCGAACGGTAAAGCCATCGGCAGTTTTCTCCACCATTTTTACTTCGGCATCACACCAGATCTCCTGATCCATATCGGCACAAAGATCAATAAAAACCTGTACCACATCTTTAGCCTTATCACTCACCGGGAAAAGCTGGCCCAGTGTTTTCTCCTTGCCTTCAATACCATAAGCTTCAAAAAAGCTGATGGTATCCTCCACCGTCCACTGCGAAAATGCCGATTTGCAGAAATGCGGGTTTTGCGATATAAACTGCTGATCGGTAGCATACAAATTGGTATAGTTACAGCGGCCGCCCCCGCTGATCAGTATCTTGGCACCCACACGATCGGCCTTTTCCAGTATCAGCGTGCGCTTGCCCAAAAAGCCCGCCTGTACGGCGCACATGAGTCCGCAGGCGCCGCCGCCAATAATTATTGCATCAAAATGGGTTTGTTTTGTTAAATTTGTAGTCATGACCGATGTTTCGCAAATATCAGAATTTGGCAAGATACTCATCTTCCTGATTACCGGAATAATTATGGTATGTGTTATATTTTTTATTAACCGCCTGCTTGCTCCAAAAAATCCGAATTACGAAAAATTAACCTCGTACGAATGCGGCGAAGAACCCACCGGTAATGCCTGGCTGCCCTTCAATCCGCGGTTTTATGTGATTGCCCTCATATTCCTGCTGTTTGATGTAGAAATGGTATTCATTTTTCCCTGGGCAACGGTATTTGGCAGTCATGAAATCATCGCGCAGGATGCCCGCTGGGGATGGTTTTCGCTGGCCGAAATGTTTGTGTTTTTAGGCATCCTGATATTGGGCCTGGTGTACGTTTGGCGCAAAGGCGACCTGGAATGGATAAAAGCCAAACCCGCAGTACCTGTAACCGATGTCACCATTCCCGCATCTTTATACGAACAATTAAATATGGAGCAAGGGAAATTTGTGGTGAAACCCTTTAGCATGGGTAATGAGCCTGTAGCTGCCGAAGCAGCCGTTGCCGAAGCACCTGCCGAAGCCGCGCCTATCCGCAAACCCATGTTTAAACCCACCTTTAAAAAGCCAGGAAATGAGCAGTGATATAACAAGTGAAAGCGGCGGTGTTGTAGTAACCAAACTGGACGATCTGCTTAATTGGGCGCGCCTGTCATCCCTGTGGCCCCTGAGCTTTGGCATTGCCTGCTGTGCTATTGAAATGATGGGGTCGATGGCATCTACGTATGACCTTGATCGTTTTGGCGTATTTCCGCGCCCATCAGCCCGTCAGGCCGATGTGATCATCATAGCCGGTACCGTTACCTTTAAAATGGCCGAGCGCATTAAACGCCTGTACGAACAAATGCCCGACCCTAAATATGTGATCTCGATGGGCTCCTGCTCCAATTGCGGTGGTCCATACTGGCAGCATGGCTACCATGTTGTAAAAGGCGTGGACAGAGTGATCCCTGTGGATGTATACGTGCAAGGCTGCCCACCCCGCCCCGAGGCCCTCATCGGCTCCATCCTTGAACTGCAAAAGAAAATTGAGCAGGAACATTGGGTGAGAGGGTAAGCAGAATGAAGTGGTTTGTGAACAAGCTTAAAAAAAAATTACAAGCATTACTGGATGTAGCCGAACAATCCGGACTAAATAATCAAGCTATCATAATCGCGAAAGAGTTTCTTGAATACAATGAAACAGGCTTGTGTTTTGATCATATCCTCATACAAATGCACGAATATGATATCGAGATAACTGAGGCAACTTATCTGCTGATTTGCGATATTGGAGATAAGTTAAAACGGACCGCAGAAAGCTATTCATATATAAAAGAGTTAATAAAGCTTTAAATGTTTTTTAACAGGCTATGGGCGCATTTAACATATTGACTATTCAGGCAAATTGTAACAATTGCGGTGGTGTAATGATGTACCGCGTACAGTTTAAATTTGGTGAGGTTTGGCAATATGAGTATAAACTTGGTGACAAAATTAAAAGAGCAGAACCATATTACGATAGGGGCAAGCCCAACTTACCCCGGGTTATATGTAATGGAGCCCTGGAAAATAATATTTGCCCGCATTGTAATTACGAAAATCCCGAGGACTTTGATATTATATTCGAGTATGATATCATCAAAAGTATAAAGCCATCGGTTAATTGGGATAGATATGATGATGACGGTTGTTATATTGATGGGTAAAATCCAGCAGGGGACAAAATACAATATGACACAAGAAGAGAAAAAATTTGAATTGTACCGGACAGTTCTCAGGTTTCTATCACATAAGATAACTGAAAATTTAAGGCGTATATATCTTGATGTCGATTTGGATATGCACCAGATCCATTTAACGGCTTATTACACCTCTCCTCCTTCAGAATTGGAGCTGGAGTTATTAGATGATATAGAAACTAATAGCCAGACACACATCCCGGATCTGCTGATTTATTTAAAAATTAAATTAGTGAATGAGTACAGTGAAAATGAAAAGCACGATTTTACTGTATTTGCATTTTATGAAGAAATTTAATTAAAAATTCCCGCAGTCGCTTGGCTCCAGCCGAGCGACGATTATTACCCGGCCTCCGGCCGCTGTAAAAAGCAAGATTATATTTGTTTAGCAGGTCAAAGGCCTGCAAATAGTCGTCACTCGGCTGGAGCCGAGCGACTGCGGAGTTTAATAAATTGGTTAATCTGCCGCACGTATAAACCCCTCCCTGCCATCGCGCAAACCAACCGCACCCCTCCCAAGGGAGGGAACTGGAAAACACGATCTAAAAAAGCTCTGGCTCGTGCGATTCCTTCCTTGGGGAAGGGTAGGAAGGGGTTTCTGCTTCTGTCTAAGCTCCCTCCTCTCAGCGAGAGCCAGAGAGGAGGGGAAAAATAGTCTGGGAACCTTAGCTTAACCCCTGCAGCCGCACCAGCATGGGTTTTCGGTACAACGGCATATTTCGCCGCCGGCACAGGTAATGCTGGTATTGCAGCCACCCTGGTTAATGCTGCAGGTTGGGCCGCTGGCACCGCCTGTCAGTTTTTTCAATTGAGCTCTGTTCAGCACTTCGCTGGCACCCAGGTCTAATGCTTTCAATTTTAAATTTTTCATGGTTTTTGTTTTAAATGGTGGTCCATACTTACACTTAAAAGTAAAGCGGTAATGTTACCTTATGGTAAATTGACCATAGTGTTTTTCGACAAAGGTTAAGAACTCCCACACTTGAGGATTCAAAGAGCAAGGCCTTGTGCGATTCCTTCCCTTGGGAAGGGGAGGAAGAGGTTTATGGAATAGGATGATCATCCCGCGTAGAACTTCTCCT
This sequence comes from Mucilaginibacter sp. 22184, assembly GCF_052045695.1. Lineage (NCBI taxonomy): Bacteria > Pseudomonadati > Bacteroidota > Sphingobacteriia > Sphingobacteriales > Sphingobacteriaceae > Mucilaginibacter > Mucilaginibacter sp. 22184. The sequence continues at coordinate 158,854 of NZ_JBQEPI010000011.1, read as the reverse complement.
GAGTCTAATCATGAGCTACCACTCCCGGAATCTCCCGTCAGGAGCAAAAACGTATGCTTTCTAATTGTCAAAATAGTCACATAAATAAAACATCATTATAAATGAATGAATATTTATTTATCTTTGTATCGTTATGCGATCAAGGAATACAGACAAGGAAGAATTGGTAAAGCAAAAAGCTATCGAGCTCATCATCAAGGATGGTTTAGAAGGCTTTAGTATGAATAAACTGGCCAGGGCTTGTAAAATTTCGGTAGGTACGCCCTATATATATTATAAAGACCGCGACGATTTGATCATGAAAGTGGCTATGGAGGAGCTGAGGGTGATGGAAGAATTTTTTATCAGAGACTTTGATCCGGAAGAGCCTTTTGAACAGGGCTTGCGTAAACAATGGGAAAACCGTTACCGTTACGCCAGGGAAAAGCCTAAGATGAACCAGTTTTTTGATCAGCTGCGCAGTTCAAGTTACCAGGAAGAGTTTCTTTCGGGCTTTATGCCCGGCTTCATCAGCGCCATGACCAGGTTTATGCACAATATTACAGAGCGTGGCGAAATAGAAACCATGCCTTTTGAGGTGTATTGGTCAATAGCGTTCGGTACTTTATATAACCTTATCCGCTTTGATATTGAGGGGAAAAGCCTTGGTGGCAAGCCCTTTAAAATGACCGACGAGGTACTCTGGCGGGCGTTTGACCTGGTTGTGAAATCCTTAAAAAAATAAAACTGATGGAAACAGCTTTAAATTTTAATCATATCCTGCTGTTTAAAACCAACATCAGCAGCCATAAAGGTAAGCAGCTGCTGCATACACTACTGGATAAGCATCCCGCGGTACAATGCTGGAATATCGACATGGAGGATAGCGACTATGTATTGCGCATCATATCAGAAACATTGTCGCATACACAAATTATTGAAATTATAAATCATCACGGCTATCAATGCTGTGAACTAACTTAAAGTACATTATGGATAACCAACAACCGGTAGCTTTTACAGGTTACCAAAAACTCATTATATTTCTGCTGGCTATCACCCAGTTTACCGTGATACTTGATTTTATGGTAATGTCGCCGCTGGGCGATATATTGATGAAATCGCTTAACCTGAAACCCTCGGCCTTTGGTATCGCAGTATCTGCTTATGCCTTTAGCGCGGGTATATCAGGCTTGCTAACCGCTGGCTTTGCCGATAAGTTTGATCGTAAAAAGCTGCTGCTGTTCTTTTACCTGGGCTTTATTACCGGTACTGTTTTTTGCGGTTTGGCGCAATCTTATGCCGTGCTGGTTGCCGCGCGTATCATTACCGGCCTGTTTGGCGGGGTTATAGGCTCTATATCCATGGCTATTATTACCGATCTGTTTGCCCTGCAACAACGCGGACGGGTGATGGGTTTTGTACAGATGGGCTTTGGTGCAAGCCAGGTTCTTGGCGTGCCTATCGGTCTTTATTTAGCCAACGCCTGGGGTTGGGAAGCTCCATTTTGGATGGTAGCCCTGTTAAGCATCAGCATTGCAGCCTTAATAGCCATTAAAATGAAACCCGTGGTAGCGCATTTACTCATAAAAACCGAAAAAACGGCTTTTAAACATTTGTTACACACGGTTACCAAAAGCAATTATCGCGTAGGCTTTGCGGCTACAGCCTTGCTGTCTATAGGTGGCTTTATGATGATGCCTTTCGGCAGCGCTTTCGCTATCAATAACCTGGGACTAACCAACGGACAATTGCCTATCCTGTTTATGATATCGGGCCTGAGCGCATTGGTGATCATGCCAGTGGTGGGTAAGCTAAGCGATAAGATAAGCAAGTTTAAAATATTTACAATGGCTACCGTGTGGATGATGCTGATGTGTGTATTGTATACCAATTTGGGAGTTACCGCGTTTCCGTTGGTTATTTTTTACAATATATTAATGATGATGGGCGTAATGAGCAGGATGATACCATCATCGGCCTTAACCAGCGCCATACCCGATATGGCCGATCGTGGCGCCTTCATGAGCATCAACTCCTCGTTACAGCAAATTGCGGGTGGTGTTGCCGCCGCGGTTGCGGGCATGATTGTAACGCAGCCGGGCAAAGGCGCCCCGCTGCAACATTATAACATAGTAGGCTATGTCATTGTCGCGATCTCCATCATCGCTATCCTTTTAATGCGCAGGGTTGATAATCTTACCAAAAAGAAAGCCGAAGGCGGCAAATCGATCATCCCCGATGAAGTTATGATTTTGGAAGGGTAAGTTAGTTGGGAGCTTTTAGCACCATTTTTGTTATCCTGAGTAACGAAGGACCTTCTTCAGTTAGCATATATAATGCACAAACAGATTTTATCGGAGTCATCAACACTCCACCAGAAATTTCGTATAGTTATATCAGCAGCCCGGGCACCTTTTAACAGCGCCCCGGGCTGTTTTATTAAACGAAAAAAAAACCGACCGTTTGGTATGTAGGTGTTTGATAGCCGATAAATAATACTTTTTAAACTTTTTAAAACCTGCCGAAACCGTATTGAAATTTGTTAAAAGCGGTAAAATGAAAATTATTGGAAGGACTTTAAGCTGTTTTTGACTCAATTTTGAATAGAAATTTGTTAAAACCCGAGGTTTAAAAAGTGTTGAGAAGGTAAGAAATTAACAATTAGAACACTACTTTTTTCTCGTCGACTATCTCTTTCAAAACAGCTTGCAGCACCACGGCGTTCCAGTCTTTGGCAAAACTGCGGCTTTTGTATTGTTTTTTGTTTTTACGATTGTAGATCATGAAATAATTGTAGTAGCTGCTAATACCTACCTCGTTCCATTGCAAAATGTTGAGCGCATCCCAGCCAATACCATTGGGATGAAAATAAATGCCGCAAAGTTCAAAAGCCTGGTTTATCTTGTACAGATCATAATAGTAATTGTACTGGTTTACAAAGTAATAGCGCCACAACTGATGAATGATCTCTGACCAGAGCTGGTCATACAGCTTTTTACGGATGCTGTAATAACTGCCCAATTTGATGCTGATGACTTTTTGCTGATCGGTTTGAATTTCAATAAAGTACTGTCTGCCAATGGTAAATGCATAGCCGCGCACCCAACTAACACCATACCGGAAACCTGCAATGGTAGCTGCGGGTATAAAATCGGGCGGTTTTATACCTGTGGGTTTTTCGATGATCAGGCTTTCTGTTTTAAACGTCAGTATCCTGCTCGTTTTTTTACTCAGCAAAGCCGGAACCTCAATAAGGCAGGTGCTATTATTCATTGCCATAAAAATAAGCATCTGTTACAAAAATTTACTTAAACGCAAAAAATAAATTAATAATGTTCATATCGTAACTTTATAAAAAACATAAATTAGCCAAATCAAATTTCCTGATGCAAAAAGAAAAAGCTACTATACCTCGTATAAATAACATTGTGCTCAATATTTTGGGTATTGGGCTAATAACCGGCACGCTTGATGGTTTAGCCGCCCTGTTATTGAACTACAAAATACAGCCTGCCATTATCTTTAAATTTATAGCCAGCGCCGCCTTTGGTAAGGCTGCTTTTAAAGGCGGGGCCGAAATGGTGGTGGCCGGTGTAGTATTTCATTATCTGATAGCCATTTTGTTTACCAGCGCGTTTTACCTGTTGTACCCTTTCTTTAAAAAAGGGCTCCGGAATGCTTACCTCATTGCATGTTTGTATGGTTTTACCGCCTGGATCATCATGAACCTGGGCGTTATCCCCATAACACAGAAAGCATTTCCTGTGGTTAAATTACCTGTTTTGGTAACCGGTATAGCCATCCTGATCATTTGTCTTGGACTGCCCATCGCCCTTATAGCCGACAGGCACCTGAAGCAGGGTAAGTTTGCTGCCCTATCAAAAAAATAATGAGCATGCAATTCCCTGAGCATTTTCCGGAATTACGAACATCACGGTTGTTGTTACGCGCATTATCGGTTGCCGACAAGGATGCCATATTTGCCCTGCGCAGCAATGAGGAGGTTAACCGCTTTGTTGGCCGTAAAGCAGCTCAAACGCCTGCCGATGCTGTTCGGTTTATTAAGGATAGGATACAGGATGTGATTGAAAATAAGGCCGTGTACTGGGCTATAGAATCAAAAACTACCCGTAAATTAATAGGTACTATCTGTTACTGGAATTTAAATAATGACGATAACAGCGTCGAGATAGGGTATGAACTGTTTCCTGAAATGCAGGGACAGGGTATTATGCAGGAAGCTATTGCGCGGGTAATTGCCTGGGGTTTTAATGATATGCGGCTGGAGATGATTACTGCTTTCACTTTAGAGGTTCATAAGCAGTCGGTTAAATTATTAGAGAGAAACAATTTTGAGTATGGCGAAATTATTGAAGGTCTTTTGTTTTATAAACTCAGCCGCCAGACATGGAAGCTCCATCAACTGCAATAAAAAAAGAGCCCGGTACCTGCATACCATGGCTCTTTTGGATTTAGAATTAAACAAAACGAACTTTTATTGAGGTAACAGCACCCCGTTAAGACCATGTATAACGCCGTTGCTGGCCATAGTATCAAATGATATAACCAGGGCCGAGTTACCTTTAGCATCGCTGATTTGCAGGTTGCTCTTATCATTAACCGACAGGGTTAGCGTATCACCATCGATGGTTTTTAAAATGGCTTTACCTTTACCGGCACCCAGTGCCTTGATGATGTCGGCTTTGGTGTATTTGCCGGCTATTACGTGATATTTTAAAACCTTGGCCAGCTTGGCATGATCCTTCATCAAATCGTCCATAGCTGGTTTGGGTACTTTGCTAAAGGCCACATCATTTGGCGCAAAAACGGTAAATGGTCCGGCGCCTTTTAAGGTAGCTTCCAGATCGGCGTTTTTGATAGCCAGAGCCATAGGAGCAAAGGTGGTAGAGCTGGAAAGTACGCCAACCACATCGCCCGATGCTGCGGATGGAGCAGCAGTTGAGGCAGGAGCGGTTTTGTTAGTTGTATCGCGTTTAGTTGTGTCTTGTTGCTGTGTTTGGGCAATTGCATTGGTTGATAAAAAACCGATAGTAAGTGATGCAATAGCAATTAAAACTGACTTTTTCATGTTCATCTTTCTTTTGTTTTTGTTAGTAATTAGCATGTAAATGAGTAGCAGTTTCTCTTATAAATTATCGTTTAAATTAATAGTTCATTTCGATTTATGTAGATTTATAACTTATAATTACAATGAATGGTTTTTAAATAATTAAAATTCATGTATAAACCGCTAAGAAAGAGGGAAGTAAAAATTGTACGAATTACACAAATGGGGGCGAATTACACGGTTTATTAGGATCTGCCCACCATGCTGCGACGGAGCTCAGCACGGCAGCCGATCAAAAAACCAAAGCCCCGTGCGCTTCCTTCCGTGGGGAAGGAATAATGCCATTAATTAAAGATGCTCCATAGGAGTAAAAGCTTTGTAGAAAATAAACAACAATCTTTTAGCATGCCGTAGGTATGCAACCTGAGTACAGTACCTATGGCACTGAAAGGGAATCGACTTTTTCTACAAAGCTTTAACCCCGATGGGGTTTGAAAAATCCCTTAACTTAAATAATAGTGCGGGAAGGGGGGGGAAGGGGTTTATGAAACAGGATTATCATCGCGCAAAGAAACCCCTTCCCATGATGAAATGCCCTATGATGTAAGAGAATGGATGAAAATGTTCAAAAGGTGGGCTGTCACCCCGAGCTCCGTCGAAGGGTAGGGCGCAGAAGCCTGGCCACCATGCTTCGACGACGCTCAGCATGACAGCCTTTTTACCCCAAAAACACGGTTTACACTTTTTTGAGAAAATCTGGCAAAATAGAATTTAATTATCTGATTATCAATTAATTAAATTAATGTTAACCTTAAAAAGTGTAAACCCATGTAAACCCACTTTTTATCAATTTTTGGTTGATATACCTTAGTAGTTAAATGGCATAAAATAGCCCGTGATCAATCACAGGCTATTTTTATATGAGTGCAGGCAGACGCTTATTGGCCTTGTGCCAGCGTATAGCCAATTTTACCATCAAAATTCATCAGAAACTCCACAGAGCAAACTTTGGCCAATTCCGAAAAATTGGCCGCTATGTGCAGCAGTTCTTTCTGGGTGATCTCTTTACCGGCCTTCTTTTCAAAACGTACGCGGTACTCGTTCACCAGCTCGGTATAAATGGAGCCTGTAGGCCAAACCTGGGTGCCACGATTGGATATCATCACCAGTTCAAAATTGTCGGTCAGTACCTTTTTGGCCATTTCGGCAAGCTCATTGGGTTGTACCCGTGCTTCCACAAACACATCTACACCAATCATCTCTTCTTTGATGTTTTTGGTAACGGTAAGCTTGTTTTTTATGGGTTGCAGATAGCTCACGCGGGCCTCAAAATCGGGATTTGAAAAAACACCGCCGTTGGCCGGTACCTGGCCTATATTGGCAATAATAGCATCGGTAAAGGCATTGGTATTGGACGCGGGGATGGACCTGTTGCCAAAATCACCTGTATGTACGCCTTGCTCCAGGGTGTACAGCAGCGCATTTTCTATGGCCGCCGCGTTTTTGGAGAAACCTAAAAAGCGTAACATCGAAATACCCGACAGCAATAGAGCGGTAGGATTAGCTATGCCTTTGCCCGCGATATCGGGAGCGGTACCGTGTACGGCCTCAAATATGGATATATTATCGCCAATGTTGGCTGATGGCGCGAAGCCCAATCCACCTACTAAACCAGCGCAAAGGTCTGATACGATATCGCCTTGTAAATTGGTTAAAACAATGGCCTCGAACGTCTCCGGGCGGGTTACCAACTTCATGCACAGGTCGTCCACGATAATGTCTGATGCCTCAATCTCAGGATATTCCTTGGCTATCTGCTGAAAAGTTTCCAGGAAAAGACCATCAGTAAGCTTCATGATATTGGCTTTATGGCCGCAGGCTAGTTTTTTTAAGCCTTTGCGTTTGGCCATTTCAAAAGCATAGCGGATCACCTGCGCCGAGCCCGGGCGGGTAATAATACGGCGACCAACAGCAACGTCGTAAGTCAGCAAATGCTCAATGCCGCCATAGGTATCCTCAATGTTTTCGCGGATAATGGTGAGGTTGATGGGGATACCGGCTTTGGAGAAAACGGTATCAACACCATTCAGCGTCCGGAAATCGCGCTGGTTGGCATAGGTATTCCAAACTTTACGGGCGGTTACGTTGATGCTTTTTACGCCTTTACCTTTTGGTGTTTCCATGGGGCCTTTGAACAATATGCCCAGGGTTTCAATAGTTTCCTTTGCTTTAGCCGTCATACCGGTGGAGTGCCCGGCATCAAAATACGACTTGCCCATCTCCACAAATTCATACTCCAATGGTACATCATTGGCCTCAAAAACTTTAAGTACGGCCTGCATTATCTCGGGACCTATCCCATCGCCGTTGGCTACTGCTATTTTGGTTTTCATAGAACGTGTATTTATATGTAAAAACGGCGCTAAGGTAGCTGTTTTTGGGGTATTCGGGGGACATAAGGCTTACTGTATCCCAATTTGTGACAATAGGATTAAAGCTTTTCGGGCGCATATGCGTTTCTTTGCAGCCATAATACCGGCGCATAACCGGGCTTATTTATTATATTTGATATCAAGATGAAAACAATTCCTAAACAACTTTTCAGGGTCTTCTTATTCTCAGTTATCCTGTCTATAGCTGCCGTATGCGTTTATTACAATATAGAGCAAAAGAGCGATGACTATACCAAGACATTACCTAAGATCATGGAGAATGTCACCTTTTTAAATATCATCATTTTTGTAATGACCCTGCCTGCCATGTTCCTGGTTAACCCACAATACTGGAATAACCGCATTGTACGTTTTCTGCTGTATTTTGGCGGATCGGTAGTGTTTATTATTACCGCCCTGAGCATGAAAATGACTCCTGCCGGCAGAATGGTTTACCTCATAACAGGTGGCATATTCCTGGTTGTACACGCTGTGTTTTATTATTTGCTGGTTAAAAAGCGGTAGTTTGCTATAGATGTTTTAAGCATTTTATGGCTTTTTGAAAGATTTCAGGTAAACTTGCATCTTCAACATGAAAGCATTCTACGGAGATTTAAAATTAGGTATCCTGGGCGGCGGCCAGCTTGGTCGTATGCTGATACAACAGGCCATAAATTATAATGTTACCATAAAAGTTCTTGATCCCGACCGGGAAGCGCCTTGTCGTAAACTCTGTGATGAGTTTACTATAGGCTCTCTGAGCGATTATGAAACTGTTTACAATTTTGGTAAAAATGTAGACATGATCACCATCGAAATAGAAAAGGTGAATGTTGACGCTTTGGAACAATTAGAAAAAGAGGGCGTGATGGTTTATCCGCAGTCGCGGATTATCCGGCTGATACAGGATAAGGGTTTGCAAAAGCAATTCTTTAAAGAAAACGGTATCCCTACGGCCGATTTCCAGATCATATCATCGCCACAGCAATTACAGCAAAGCTTTATACCATTCCCGTACATTCAAAAGCTGCGTAAAGACGGTTACGATGGTAAAGGTGTTTATAAAGTAGCCGACGAAAGCTACTTATCAGGCGCGTTTAAAGAACCCAGCCTGATCGAGAAATGGATCGATTTTGAAAAGGAAATAGCCGTAATTGTAGCCCGGAATGAGAATGGCGACATAAGCACATTCCCCTTAGTGGAGATGGAGTTTAACCCACAGGCCAACCTGGTTGAGTTCCTGATATCGCCATCAACCTTACCATTCGAAATACTGGAACGAGCTGAACAGGTAGCCAAAAAGATTGCTGAGAGTCTTAAAATTGTAGGTATACTGGCGGTAGAAATGTTTTTAGATAAGCATGGTAAAATACTGGTGAATGAGCTGGCTCCACGACCACACAACAGCGGCCACCAAACTATTGAAGGCAATGTGGTTTCGCAGTTTGAACAGCATTTAAGGGCCATATTTAACCAGCCACTGGGCGATACAGCCTGCCTCAACAATGCCATTATGGTGAATATTTTAGGTGAAGTAGGTTATGAAGGTCCGGCCATATACCAGGGCATCGAAAAAATATTGAAAATTCCGGGTGTATATGTACACTTATACGGAAAAGCCTTAACCAAGCCATTCCGCAAAATGGGTCACGTAACCATTGTTGATGCCGATCGGAAAAAAGCCATCGAAAAAGCAAGATTAGTGCAGCAGACGTTGAAGGTGATTAGTTAGGTTTTGGTTCATAGTTCATGGATCATAGTTCATAGTAGAACAGGTTATTTAGATATTCAATAAATAAAAGATAAATGGCATTTAGGTTTGAAGATCTCCAGGTGTGGCAGAAGGCCATGGACTTAGATGAACAAATCAACCAGTTGACTAAAACCTTTCCCAAAGAAGAAATATATATCCTAATATCCCAGATAAAAAGGGCCGCTGATTCGGTAGTGCTAAATATTGCCGAAGGCTCAACAGGGCAAAGCAAAGCTGTTTTTAAAGTATTTTTAGGCTACTCACTAAGATCTGCGATAGAAGTTGTTAGTTGTTTATTTATCGCAAGAAGAAGAGCCTATCTGAAAGAAGAGGATTTTAACGTACTATATAATGAATATGAGGTATTGGTAAAAATGATCACAGCACTCCGAAATTCAATCTGACGATTTTTTGCCATGAACCATGAACCATCAACTATGAACTTAGAGAAAGAACCAAAAGTAGCCATCATTATGGGCAGCAAATCGGATTTAAACGTAATGCAGGATGCCGCTGATGTTTTAAAAGAATTAGGTGTTGATTATGAGATCACCGTAGTATCGGCACACCGTACGCCCGACAGGATGTTCAGTTATGCCCGTGCTGCAGCTGATAGGGGTATTAAGGTGATTATTGCCGGCGCCGGTGGTGCCGCGCATTTGCCAGGTATGGTTGCATCGTTAACGCATCTGCCGGTAATCGGCGTGCCCGTAAAATCAAGCAACTCTATTGATGGCTGGGACTCGATACTATCTATATTGCAAATGCCAAATGGTATCCCTGTGGCTACTGTGGCCCTTAACGCGGCAAAAAACGCCGGTATCCTTGCCGCGCAGATATTATCTACGGCTGATGAATACCTGGTTAAAAACCTCATCAACTTTAAAGAAGATCTTAAGAAAAAAGTAGAAGATTCTGCTAAGGAAATGGAAGGATAGTGAACGTTATATGTTTTACGTGTTACGTTATACGTTTTTTATACATATAACGTAACACGTCCAACGTAAAACCTCATCTAAAAGCTCAATTCAAAGCCGGGTTCTCCGGGAAATTGGCTATGTGGGCATAACGTTGGCCCAGGCCTATAACAACCTCTTTCCATAGGTTTTGCTCGTCATTGGAAAATAATGTTTCTGATTTGAACTTTTCGGCTACTATCCAGCTGTCCTGTAGTATTTCTTCTTCCAATTGTTGTGAGGTCCAGCCGGAGTATCCTGCAAAAAATTTGATCTCGTTTTCTGTCAGTTGGTAGTTGGATATTAATTCCTTTGCCTGTTCAAAATCTCCGCCCCAAAACATCCCTTCGGCTATTTCAATACCACCTTCTATTTTTTCGGGGCAGCAATGCATAAAATGTAAAGTGTTTTTGGCTACCGGTCCGCCGTCATAAACCGGCATTTCTGAGTAAGAAACATCAGGTAATACATCGCCCAGCATATATTCACTGTGATGGTTTAAAATAAACCCCATAGCACCTTCAGCAGAGTATTCCGTCAGTAAAATAACCGATCTTTTAAAATTCGGATCCATCATAAAAGGCTCCGAAATAAGCAGACGCCCCGCGGCGGCAGGTATAGGACTTAACATAAGGTTCAGTTTTTAAAAAGTACAACAAGCATAATAAAAATATGTTCAATTATTAAATTAAAATTTCTGTACCCGCTTTCGGTATCAAGGTGTTAGTATTAAGATGCATTTATATTGTAAATGTTACTTTTAAAAACTGTCTTGATACTTGATACTTGATACTAACTACTTGATACTAATTTGTAAGTTTGCATACAATGAATCAGCAGGAAATACAAAATTTAAGGCAGGATTATACTGCCGCTACATTATCCGAAAATGATACCAAGGGCGACCCAATAAATCAGTTCGAACAATGGTTTAACGAAGCTTTAGCCGCAAAATTGCATGAACCCAATGCCATGACGCTGGCAACAGCTACCACCAACGGAAAGCCATCAGCTCGTATTTTATTATTAAAAGGGTTTAACCAGCATGGTTTTATATTCTATACCAATTACTTAAGTCGTAAAGGCAAAGAGATCACCAAGAACCCACAGGGAGCTATTACTTTTTTTTGGGGCGAACTGGAACGCCAGGTACGTATTGAGGGTACGATAGAAAAATTGAGCAAGGAAGATTCCGAAAGATATTTCCATTCGCGCCCAAAAGGCAGCCAGATAGGGGCTGTAGCTTCGCCGCAAAGCCAGGAGATCGAAGGTCGTGAAGGTCTGGAAAAAAAATGGAGCGAGCTGGAAGCAGAATATGAAGGTAAGGAAGTGCCCAAACCATCATTTTGGGGTGGCTATATCCTGAACCCGCAACTGGTTGAGTTTTGGCAGGGACGTTCAAGCCGTTTACACGATCGGATCCTGTATAAAAAAGTTGATAAAAAAAGCTGGAAAAAAGTACGTTTGGCACCATGATGTTTAACGATATTAAGCAATTGCTTATTCAAAAATTTGGCGAAACTGTAATTACAGGCGAAGAAACAGGCGGGCTGCAGCCTGCCTTGTTGATCAAACCTGATGATATTACGGCTGTATGCCTGGAGCTGCGCAATAACGATAAAACTTATTTCGATTTTTTGTCGAGCCTGAGTGGTGTGCATTACAATGATGAGGATAATCGTTACGGTGTGGTTTACCATTTGGCATCAATACCCTATAAAACACAGCTCACACTTAAAGTGAGCAAACCACACAACAGGGAAAGCGCCGAATTGCCCGAATTTAAAAGCATAACCACCGTATACCGTACCGCCGACTGGCATGAGCGCGAGGCCTATGATCTGTTGGGTATATTTTTTGAAGGCCACCCCGATCTGCGCCGGATATTGCTGCCCGATGACTGGGAGGGTTTCCCGCTCCGGAAAGATTATAAGAATGCAGAATATTATAAGGGCATCAAGATAGATTAGGAAAAAGCACTGTCATGCTGAACTCGTTTCAGCATCTCATTAGGATATTAAATCATATATGACGCAGCTTAGCGTGTGGGATGCCGAAATAAATTCGGCCTGACGCTTCTTATTTAGGGCGCGGCACTTTTAAGCCTTGTTTCGTTATAATACTTCAGCAGCTTATCTATATTTTTTAAGCCATATTGGTGAGCATGTATTTTTTCAACCACATCGGGGTCATCGCCCATAATGTCGGTCATGATGTCCTCAAAATTCTCGTCGGTCAATTGTTTCATTTCGGCAGTATTGGTGCCATAATAATAAACTGTTTTACCACCTTTACGGCCACGCCCGCCACCAAGTGATATCCCAATACCACCGCCTACGCCACCACCATAGCCACCGGTGCCGTAACCCAGACCAACACCAGGCGAAATGCCAAAGCCGCTTCCACCGCCGCTGCCTTTGCCACCCTCTGCTACATAGAGTTTGGTAGGTTCGTCTATCACTACTTTTACAAAATCGGTCTCCTCTTTACCCCAGGCGCTATTTTGAGGGGCATGGGCCACTACAAAGCTATCTTTAGCTACGATGAATGACCGCAAATCACTGGCGCTTAATTTATAGGGATTGTTCTTTTCGGTTTCTTTAAATTCAATAAAGCCTTCATCTTTTATAGGTCCTTTCCCGGGAGGGTTAAGCCTGATAAAGCCGGTTTCGCGGTTGCCTTTTACATCAGTAAAAGTACCGGGCTGCCATTTTTGAGCCTGTGCCGATGTGAAGCTCAATACGATCAATGAAAGAAGTATAGTTGTGCGCATAATGAGTTTAAAAACGAAGAACGTGATTTTGTGAAATTTAATATGATTGCTGTGTACCTGTAACACATAAAATACACAATTATAGTAAAATTGTACCTATATGATTTAGATTTGAATATCTAAAATAGGAATTAAAAATTACCATGCAATTAACTGTTGATTTACGCAGCGATACGGTTACCAAACCGACACCCGGAATGCTCGAAGCCATGTGGAGCGCCAAAGTAGGCGATGATGTTTTTGGCGAAGACGAAACCGTTGACGAACTGGAAAATAAAGCCGCAGCTATTTTTGGGATGGAAGCAGGCTTGTTTTGCCCCTCGGGCACTATGACCAACCAAATAGCTATTAAATGCTTTACACAGCCCCTGGATGAGCTGATAGCCGACCAAACCGCGCATGTTTACCGTTATGAGGGCGGGGGTATCGCTTTCAATTCGGGTGTATCTACTCGTTTGTTAAATGGTTACCGGGGTATTATCACCGCCGAGATGATAGCACCTGAGATCAATGCCGAAAATATCCATTACCCGCATACTAGCTTAGTGGTATTGGAAAATACAGTAAATAAGGGTGGTGGCAGCTGTTATACACTGGCCGATATTGCGCCTATCGCCGAACTATGTCAAACAAAAGACTTAAAATTGCACCTCGATGGCGCACGTATATTTAATGCTTTGACACATACCGGCGATAAAGCAGTTGATTACGGCAAATACTTTAACGGGATATCTGTTTGTTTGTCAAAAGGACTGGGTGCGCCTGTAGGCTCGGTTTTACTGGCCGATGCGGCAACCATTAAATACGCACGTCGTATCCGTAAAGTTTTGGGTGGCGGATGGCGCCAGGCAGGTTTTTTAGCAGCCGCAGGTATCTACGCGTTGGATCATCATGTAGAGCGATTGAAAATTGATCATGCCCATGCCGCTATTTTAGGCGAAGAACTAAGCAAATTATCCTGGGTAAGCAATGTATTGCCTGTGGAAACCAATATTGTGCTTTTTGATACCGTTGAGCCTGCAACTTCCGTATTGGCCAAACTGGCTATACATGGTATCAAAGCCATCGACACGGATAAACACCGTATCCGCTTTGTAACTCACCTGGATGTTCACCCAGAGCAGGTAGAACACGTTATTAAAGTGTTAAAGAGTTTATAAGAACTATGTAAAATCAAAAGCCCGGAGTTTTAAGCTCCGGGCCTTCTTTTTGAGTTATTAACACACTTTCCCCCTCATAACTCAAAGTTCATGAATATCTTATTTGGTTACCGGAACGCTCAAGGCAATATCCAGGTAATCGGGCGAGCCGTTTTTGGTAATGCCGAAATCTTTGGTGATCACTTTAAAATCGCCTTTAAAAATACCTTCATTCCCTTTGTCGTCAAACGTAAAATGAATGGTAATAGGTTTGGTAACACCTTTTAGGGTAAGCTTGCCATTGGCATCATAACCTGCACTGGTTTTGCTCACGGCAGTTGATGTAAAGCTGATAGTAGGATAATGGTCAACATCGATAGCGTCTTTAGAGTGACTGGTTTTAATAAAAAAGCCAGTGCTTAAAGTAGTGGCATCGATAGTTGCCGAAATCTTCGCGTCTTCAGGATGCGCTTTATCAAACTGAATATTGGCTTTTAAGCCTTGAAACTCTCCGTGTATCTTACCGTTAGAAAATTTTATTTCATAAGGATCCTTTACTTTCCAGGTTGTTGCCGCGATAAAAGCCGAAACGCTAATGAATAATATAATTAGCGCGGGATAGATAGTTTTTTTCATGTCAGTACTTTTTTGGTTTGATATATAACCTCTGTTAAATGATGATCGTTACAAAAAATACGAAGGGTTTTGGTAATAGGTTGCCTGTGGCGAAAATTTCCTTTGTGAGGTTCTTTTTGCCTTATTTGAAAAAATAAATTAGGAATGAGGCAACCTATTTGTAAATGAGATAGTAATGTATATAAATATTGTTTACTAAAAATCATTACAAATGAAAAAACTATCAAAACTAATAGGTGTAGCTTTTATGGCAACTATTTTGTTTTTTGCAACCAACGTAAAAGCACAAACTACCCCAGCCAAAGACTTTGTTTTAAGCTTAGGTATTGAATCGGGTCTGCCGACTGGAGTTGCCAAACTGGGTACAAACTTTAGTCTTGGCGGAACCGCACGCCTGCAGTACGGTGTTACTAACGATCTGGCTATCACCTTTACTACCGGGGGCTATCACTTCTTTCCGAAAAAAATACCCGGACAGGACAAAAGATATCAAAGCTATGGTGAGATACCTATAAAAGCGGGTGTTAAAGAGTTTTTTCTGCCCAATATATATGTAGGCGGCGAAATTGGTGTTGCCTTTGAGAAATTGGAAGGTCCGGACTGGGGCCCTCATCGTTTAGATCTGTCGCCTAACTTAGGTTATGCCACTAAACATTGGGATTTTGGTATTCATTATGATTACTTAACTCATAAAGAAGATCACCTGGGCATATTTGCCTTACGCATAGCTTATGGATTTGGCTTATAATTTTACTATCTAACACAAAAAGGGAAGCTACATCATGGCTTCCCTTTTTTGTTAAGCTGTGTAATGGCCCTCAAAACTCGCTACTCACAACTCATTAACTCACCTGCCTATCTGAAGCGGTGCTGATAATCAATGATCCAGCCAGGGTATTCAACCGGGAGTGCGCTTACCTCATCAATTTTTTTCAGGTCATCGTTAGATAATGTAATTTCGGTCGATTTGATATTATCCAGCAATTGATCATTATTTTTTGCACCAATGATAGTACTGGTGATACCTTTTTGCAGGCGTACCCAGGCCAGGGCTATCTGCGCTGCCGATACATTATGCTGTTTGCCTATCTCTATAATGACATCGATTATATTATAGGCTTTTTCTTTATCTATCGGTGGAAAGTCAAAGGTTGCCCTGCGTGATCCTTCGGCATTTTGATTATCCCGGGTAAACTTGCCCGATAAAAAGCCGCCGGCCAGCGGGCTCCAGGGCATCATACCCATGTTTTGATCAATGGCAACCGGTAATATCTCCCTTTCAATATCCCTGCCTGCCAATGAGTAAAAGCACTGCATACCCACAAATTTGTTCCAGCTGTTTTTTTCGGCAATACCCATGGCTTTCATCACCATCCAGCCGGGCCAGTTGCATACGGCTACATAACGTACCTTACCACTTAAAACAATATCGTTTAATGAGCGCATGATCTCTTCAACCGGGGTATGATAATCCACACCGTGCACATACAATATGTCGATATGATCAAGCTGAAGCCGTTTTAGGCTGGCATCAACCGATTGAAATATATGGTACCGGGATAGGCCCCCGCTGTTTTGTCCCTGGTTTAAAAAAGCGCGTACTTTGGTGGCAATAACCAACTGGTTGCGATCGAGCCCCACGTCTTTGATAGATTGGCCGAGCAGCGATTCGGACTCGCCAAAGGAATATACATTGGCGGTATCAATAAAGTTGATACCCGAGTCAACAACCGTTTTCATGATCTCATTAACCTCTTTTTGCTGAGCCTTACCAATGGCTTCGTACAAACCCGTACCGCCAAAGGTCATAGTGCCAAAGCAAAGCTCAGAAACCAGCAAACCGGTGTTGCCTAAAAAATTGTATTTCATAAGTTGGTGGTTTTTTGTTTGATGTGAAATTAGTTACAATACCAAAGTTTATAAAATGTAAACATCATTATTAAGTAAAAGTTGGCTTGTGTACCTAAGTCGTTACTAACCATTGCAAAACTTAATTATAAAGCCTTTGTTGTTGATCATTATGAACCGATTGCTGCGAAAACTGGAAAAAATTGGTCGCGACCCTAAGGTCAGCGCGAGGGCTGTTGGTTTAAGGTATGTATCAGATTCATCACCGGGTTATACCCGTAAACGATCGGGAAAAGGCTGGAGTTTCTACGATGCCGAGGGCAAACTGGTAAAAGATAAGGAACTGATAAACAGGTTTACCCATCTGGTGATCCCTCCGGCTTATACCAACGTTTGGATATCGCCCTATGAAAATGGTCATTTGCAGTTTACCGGGATCGACGCTGCCGGGCGGAAACAATACCGTTACCACCCGGGCTGGAACCAGATACGCAATCAATCCAAATATCATCGGCTACAGGCTTTCGCTTCTTATTTGCCTGTGATACGTGAGCAAGTGGATAAGGACCTGGCCCGGCATAACCTTGGTCATGAGAAAGTACTGGCGCTTGTCGTACGCCTGATGGAACTGACCAGCATCAGGGTAGGAAATGAATCCTATCAAAAACTATACGGCTCTTTTGGATTAACCACGCTGCAAAACCGGCATATTAAAATTGAAGGGGCAACTATCCGGTTTGAGTTTAAAGGCAAAAAGGGTATTCAGCACAAAATAAGCCTACAAAGTCGAAAATTGGCCCGACTGATCAAGCAGTGCCGCGATATTCCGGGAAAAGAGCTTTTTCAGTACTATGATGAAGCAGGCGAACGGCACAGTATCGACTCTGGCGATATTAATAATTACCTCAAAGAAATTACCGGCGAAGATTTTACAGCCAAGGACTTCCGTACCTGGGCAGGCAGTGTAAGCGCCTTATACGCGTTTAAAGCCGCCGGTGAATTTGCTAATGTAACCGAGTGCCGTAAAAAAATAATCAGCGTAATTGACGAAGTGGCTGTTACTTTGGGTAATACCCGTTCGGTTTGTAAAAAGTATTACGTGCATCCCTCGGTGATCAAAAGCTATGAGGATGGTACCCTGTTTAAATACATCAGCGGCCTTGATGAAGCTAAGGATGAAAAAGCCACCGAACTTAACCAGGCCGAAAAGGCCTTGCTTACCCTCCTGGAAACAGAAAAACTGGCCGAAGCCAGTTAGTTGGTATAATAAATTTTGACATGCAAACCATTATTTTACCCCAAAAGTGGGTTTACATGGTTTACACTTTTTTATGGTTTACACTGTATTATATTGTTGATAATTAGGTGTTTGTGTTTTATTTTTTACCGTTTAATAGGTTTTTATGTAAACCCACTTTTTGCCTCTGGATTCCTCTGTGAAAGTCCTTAGGTATAATAGCCTTTCAGACAATCTTTATTCAGTATTCTTTTTAGTTGCAATCTGTACAACCCCATTTTTTGCCTTGTTACCGTATTTTTTTAGGGTGCTTTCGTCGTTACTAACAGTCATGCTTTCAATTGCATTAGGGGTTATTTTATTTATATCAGCGGCTGGCACTTCTTTTCCATCTATAATAACCAGCGGTGTTTTATCCTTATCAAAAGCGATATGCATGCCTTTGTCATTATCTACGGAAATGTTTTGAGAAGAGATGTTTTTACCATCTACTGATACGCTCGAAGAGGATGAAACCCTTATAATGTGGGCCTTTGTATTGTTTTTTACGTTTGCCTTTATAGCAGTATCAACAGTAGTTGCAAACTGGGCAACACTTACACTAGTGCTTGTAGTAGCTGAGGCTGGAGGATAGGCCTTTACAGTAGATGCAGATGAATTTTTATGAAGTGGCTTATAATTTAAGGAGCCTCTTAATAAAACCGTACCAGAATTAGATGTATTATCTGATTTTTTCAAGTATACCTTTCCTTCGGGCGAATCTTTGGTAACAACCACCACTACACCTGCATTTTTTACATCATCCGGGTTAACAAATGGAGGCAAGTCACTTACACGGTCGCCTTTTAAAACAGTAACGTTTGATATATTATCCGGGTCTACATTTTTTAGGCTGCCTTTTACACCATTGATATAATAAACTACAGAGTCCCTGGTGTTTTTATCTCTGATAACGAGTACTTTTTTGATGGTATCCGGTTTTACAACCAGCATAGTTTTAGCTGCCTGGCGGCTAACCTTTTTTGGTTTAGGGAACAAAATCTTACCCACAGGGCTGGGTAAGGCTGCAATAGTAACCATATTTTGAAGCGGTTTAACCACGTTAACCAGTTTTATCCTGATTGGTTTGGCAAAATCGGCTTTTGATATACTGAATACCAGCAGCAAAGTAATCACCGCGGGTACCAGGAAGGCATACCGGGTGAGGTTTATTTTTGAAGATCTTTTAGCGTTCATCATGATAATGCGTTTTTTGATGGTTGATATATTAAAATGGTTCACTATACCGGGTTGCCGGTTATTAAAACTTACCGAAACCAGGCTATACTGGTAAGTTTTACTGTCGATACCCTGATTCAATATCTTGCGGTCGGTTATAAATTCTATGTTTTCTCGGATGGCCTTTTTCATGAGCCATATGCCTGGGTTAAACCAATAGAAAATACTGCTTATTTCGGCCAGTAATATATCAGCGGTATGCCACTGGTTCACGTGTATCTGTTCATGTAACAATATGGCTTTCAGATCTGAGGGTTCATGTTTTGAAGGATTTACAAAAATGCTTTGCCAGAAAGAAAAAGGTGCTGCGTCTCTATCCATAATTCGCACCTGGTGGTTGTTAATAGTGGCCGGTTTGGAGCTTTTATATAATCTGTATAGCGAAAATAATTGCACTACCAGTTTAAGGGCCAGTATATAAGCGCCTAACCAGAAAATAACCTCGGCCCAGCGCCAGTAATCGGGTTGGCTTAAGGGCTTTACCATATTTTGTACAGGTGCCTGCCAGTTGATAACCACCTTTTGTACCGGTTTTACCAGTTCCTCGTGCCGTTGTATAAATGCCGAAAAGTTTAGCCATGGGTAAACACTGGCAAAAACGATGGCTGCAAGCAGATAAATACGGTTAAGCGTATAAAAAGTAAGTGGCCTGAGCACCAGGTAATAGCCGGCGCAAAATAGCAAGAGAGCAGTATTTACTTTGAGTAAAAAAACAAACAATGCTGGCATGGTATTAGGTTTTATTGTTTTTCAATTAGTTTAATGATCTCCTGCAAATCGCTGGCGCTTATCTTTTTTTCGTTGGCGAAAAAGGTAACCAGGTCTTTGTATGAATTTTGAAAGTAATCGCTCACAAAACCACTCATGAAGCGTTTTTTATATTCCTCTTCCTTAATAGCAGGAATATAGCGGAGTGAATTACCCATCTTTTCACTTGTTAAAAAGCCTTTGCGTTCCAGGTTCTTGATCGTTGATGCCAGGGTGGTATAAGGAGGCTTGGGTTCTGCCAGCTGATCCAGAAAATCTTTTATAAAACCGGGGCCGCACTGCCACACCGCCTGCATGGCCTCTTCCTCTTGCTGCGATAATTTTTCCATTGTTTTTACGATTGTTTCGTAAATCTACGAATATTTCGTAGATGTCCAAATTTATTTTACTTTTTTCGAAATAGAGGCACCGAGGTTATTTTCAAGCATGCTCCAATTACCTTACGTTTACCTAACATATGATAAACCGTCCGCATCCGAACAATTACTATAATATATCCGTACGGAGCTTTATAATGCGTTTTGTATTAATTGGTTGATAATTAATTGTTTATGCGAATGGCATAATCTTAGCAGGCACGCTGATATAAATTTGTACAATGCTGAAAAATTATCTCAAAACCGCCTGGCGTAATTTGTTAAAAAATAAATTTTACTCTGCTATCAATATCGTTGGTTTAACTGTTGGCCT
Organism: Mucilaginibacter sp. 22184; assembly: GCF_052045695.1. Lineage (NCBI taxonomy): Bacteria > Pseudomonadati > Bacteroidota > Sphingobacteriia > Sphingobacteriales > Sphingobacteriaceae > Mucilaginibacter > Mucilaginibacter sp. 22184. Next base: position 138,294 of record NZ_JBQEPI010000011.1, on the reverse strand, counting down.
GGCTATCGGGATACTGATATTATTATGGGTGCAGAACGAGTTAAGCTTTGACAGCTTTCACAAAAAAGCGCCTAATATTTACAGAATGGCAATTTTTGGCGGTACCGGGGCCAGCAGGCAGATCTGGACGCAGGATGTTGCCCCGATGGGGCCGCTGGCCAAGCAACAATTATCGGGCGTAAAGGATCAGGTACGTATCACAGGCAACGAATTTTTTTCGATGTTCAGATACCGGGATAAAGTTTTTGGTAATGAGAACGTTGTTTTTGCCGATCCGTCATTTTTCTCGGTTTTTGACTTTCCATTAGTGCAGGGCAATACAGCAAAGCCTTTTGCAAACGATAATACCGTGGTAATTACCAAAAAAACGGCTAAGAAATATTTTGGGGACGAAAACCCGATGGGGAAAGTAATTATAGCTGATGATAAAGCCAGTTTTACGGTAGGCGGTGTTATTAACGATTTTCCGGATAATTCAAGCTTTAATATGGATCTGATCATGCCGATGAGTTACCATATCAACAAAAAACTCACGGATAACAAGGAAGACGTAAATAGCAATTTTAGCAATTTTAATTATGAAACTTATCTTTTACTTAACCCCGATATTGCTCCGCAAAGCTTAAAGACCAAGTTGTTTGACATTCACATCAGCCATAAAAAAGAAGATACTGATGTGGAATATTTATTGTTACCCTTAACCAAAATGCACTTATATCATCTTGATGGTAGCGATGGCGGCATAAGCACTGTAAGGATATTTATTGTTATAGCCTTATTAATATTGGTAATTGCCTGTATCAATTATGTAAACCTTTCAACCGCGCGATCAATGCTGCGGTCAAAAGAGATCAGCATGCGTAAAATTATCGGGGCAGCAAAAGCACACTTGTTTTTGCAATTTATTGTAGAAACCGCTTTGCTGTTTTTAATTGCCGCAGGTTTGGCCATCATGCTTATTTATGCCCTGATGCCGGCGTTTAATGAACTATCGGGTAAACAACTGGTATTTAACCTGAATGATTATCATGTATGGATGGTTATATTGGCAACCATATCGGGTACGCTTATTGTATCAAGTATTTACCCTGCCTTGTTGCTGTCGTCATTTGAGCCGCTTAAAGCATTAAAGGGTAAAGTTTCTGCCGGGATTGGTGATGTTACTTTCCGGAAAATATTGGTGGTTACCCAGTTTACATTTTCGGTTATACTTATCATTGGCACAATGGTGATCACCAGCCAGCTTAATTTTATCCGGTCAAAACAGTTGGGCTATGATAAAAGTCATGTATTTGCTTTCTGGATGCGCGATATGGCCAAACATTATGATGCCGTAAAAGCCGAACTCTTAAAACAGCCAGGCGTATTGGGTGTTACCCGGTCCAACTCCAACATTGTAAGACTTGGCGGCGTCTCGGGCGATAATGATTGGGATGGTAAAGCGGCTAATCAAACATTTATTGTACACCCTATGGCCATTGATAAGGATTTTATGTCCTTTTTTAAAATGAAACTATCACAGGGAGCTGTTTTTACTGGAGCTGTGGCCGACTCAACCCATTTTATTTTAAATGAGGCAGCGGTTAAAGAAATTGGCTTAAAAAATCCGATAGGGAAAAGATTCAGGATGTGGAAAACTAATGGCACCATAATAGGTGTGGTAAAAGATTTTCACTTCGCTTCCATGAGGGAGAAGATCTCACCTTCTATTTTTTACTATACAAAGGATTTAAATTCCATGTATATCAAAACAGATGGTCGTAACGCGCAAAAAGCTATTAACGCTGCCCAGGATCAGTTTAAACAATACAATGGACAATACCCTTTTGACTATACCTTTTTGGATGATATTTTTAACAATCTTTATAAAGGCGAACAACGGGAAGGAACCCTGTTTAATTATTTTGCGGGTATTGCTATCATGATCTCGTGTTTGGGTTTGTTAGGTTTAGCCGCCTTTACGGCGCAAGTGCGCACCCGCGAAATAGGTGTTCGAAAGGTATTGGGCGCCACCGTTAGCGAAATTATTGGCCTGCTGGCAAAAGACTTTATCAAACTGGTGCTTATAGCTATAGCTATAGCTATTCCGGCCGCATGGTTCAGCATGAATAAATGGCTCGAAGATTTTGCTTACCGCATCAATATTGGCTGGTATGTGTTTGTATTGGCAGGCTTAACGGCAATAATAATAGCTTTTATCACGATTAGTTTTCAATCCGTTAAAGCGGCATTGGCAAACCCAGTGAAGAGTTTAAGAAGCGAATAATAAAGGAAAACCTGCATAATAAAATTTGAGTATTTCAATAGAATTGTAAAAGTATTGATGCCAATCAAAAAAATCCCTCTTTAGCAAGTTATGGGCTAAAAAAACAAGTATCTTGCAAATCTGAAAGTTATCTTTTTCAGAGGGTAGGGGGTATGGCTTTAAAAACAACCATCATTACGGGTGCAACATCGGGCATAGGCGAGGAAACCGCTTTGGCGTTGGCAGCACAAGGGCACGCGCTTTATTTACTGGTGCGTAATACGCCTAAAGGCGAAAGGCTCAAAAATCAAATAATAGGTAAAACCGGCAATAAAGAAATATATGTGGTACGGTGCGATCTGGCCGATTTGCAAAGTGTGCGCGAAGCTGCAGACGAGCTAACAGAAAAACTATTTGCCATTAATATACTCATCAACAATGCCGGGGGCGTTTTTGAAGAACGCCAGATAAGCAAGAACGGATTTGAGATGACATTGGCCACTAATCACCTGGGCCATTTTTTACTAACCCACTGCCTTATGCCCTTGCTGCAAAAAGGACAGGCACGCATTATAAACGTAAGTTCAGAAGCGCATAAATGGAGCAAGCCCCAGTTTGATGACTTACAGTGGACACAATCATATAACGCAATGAAGGCTTATGGTATGAGTAAGCTGTTCAATATTTATTTCACCCAGTCGCTGGCCGAAAAATATGCAGATAAAGGTATCCTGCCATTCTCCGCGCATCCGGGTTTGGTAAAAACGGGTTTTGGGGCCATGCTCAAAGGTTTCAATAAAATAATGATGTTACTTGCCCGCCCGTTTATGATAACTGCTGAGCAAGGAGCCCAAACCATCATATACCTTGCTACCGCTTCAAAACTCGAAAAACATAATGGAGCCTATTTTATAAAAAAGAAGGCAGCCAAAACTTCAGTTATCGCGACGGACAGTGAGTCGCGGAATAGGCTATGGGCCATCAGCGAAAAATTGCTTTCCCGCTATTTGATCTGGCCGGTTATTAATGCCGAATAAGAATCAGGAACCAAGAGTCAAGAATCAAGATAAAAAAAAACATTTTAAATAAACGAAAAACAAGGTTCATCTTGATTCTTGGCTCTCGATTCTTAACTCCCCCCGAATCCCGATTCCATAAAATGTATCTTAAAAATTACCTTTTTTACGGAATTCGGTGTTGTGGCATTAAAAGTTAATAGTTATTTTCGGTGACTTAAATATGACAATAATGCCTTTTAATAGAAAAATAGTTGCTACCGTTGGGTTATTATCCATTGTGGTATTAGGTGCCATGACATCCATGACCCCTAAAAAGCCGCAGGATGAGGGTTTTAAAAACTTGAAAGTGTTGCCGAAAAATATTTCTGGCGATAATCTTCATAAAGTAATGGAAGAGTGGGAGCACTCCTTAGGGGTACATTGCAACTTTTGTCATGTGCGTAACGAGGAAACCAAAAAAATGGATTGGGCAAGCGATGCTAAACCTGAAAAGGAAATGGCCCGTGATATGTTTAAGATGATGAATAAAATAAACCAGAAATATTTTCACGCCAAAAAAGATTCATTAGGCATGATCTTGCAATCTGGTGTTAACTGTAATACCTGTCACCGCGGTACCGCACACCCCGAAGTAGTTATTCCCGCAGGTGGAGCCCCTGGCGGTATGCCTCCGGGAGGTCAGCCAGGCGCGGGCAGCCCGGCTCCAGAAAAAAAAGGTTAATCCGAAAACAATATCGAAAGCGCCCCTTACCTAAAGTTTGGGGTGTTTTGATTTATAAGTAAATGATGAACAGTATAATAAATGTCAGAAACGCGAATGAGGGTGATCTGCTGTCCATTCTGCACATCTATAACGATGCCATATTAAATACAACCGCGGTTTACAGCGAAGAACCCCATACGCTTGAAATGCGTCAGGCATGGTACCAGGAAAGAGTGAATAACGGTTTTCCGGTGCTAGTGGCAGAAACGGGCGGCAAAATAGCCGGTTTTTGTACTTACGGGCATTTTCGCGCCTGGCCATGTTATCGTTATACTGTTGAACATTCCGTTTATGTTGATCCGGTTTTTCAGGGACAAGGTATCAGCAAACTTTTGCTCAGGCCGCTTATTGATATAGCACGAAAGAATGGTATTCATGCGGTGATAGCAGGTATCGATAGCGAAAATCAGGTTAGTTATCATCTACACCAGTCGTTGGGTTTTAGACAAGTTGCGCACTTTAAAGAGGTTGGATTTAAGTTTAATCGGTGGCTCGACCTGCTTTTTATGCAATTATTGCTTGATGGATAATATTGATTTTATTTTTTAGGCAAAAAAAGCTATAGAATTTATTATTTTTAAGTTAACTTTAGTCGCCCCTCGATTGAAATGTGAACTTATTGGATAACTATGCACTTTTGATAGTTTTATTTCAGTCGGGCAGTAAAAAACCCCCTTAATTAGCTGACCATGACTGTTGAAATTGAAGAAAAACCCATTCTTTCCATCGCTTCACGGCGAACAAGCCATACACATAATGTTTATTGTAAGCGTTGTAATAATACCAGCGTTAGTCGCATACCACGTGGCCCTTTAGTAAAATTATTTTTGTTTTGGCTGCCGCTTAAAAGATATGTTTGCTATCGCTGTCATCGCAAATCATACAGATGGAAACCCTGATCAAAGCAACAGAAAATAAGTAAGGAAAAAAACACCCGTTTTTTAATATAGGGATATTATAGTAATTCCGTTAGTTCGCTAAAACTGTCTATAGTAGCTACCATTCCATCGGGTACTTTACCAAAACCATAGCTGGCAAAAATAAAAGGCACATCGGCCTGGTTTGCTGCGGTATAGTCGCCCATGGTATCGCCTACGTACACTGGTGCTTTAAGCTGATGAACATTTACAATATCCCTAATATTATCAGCCTTAGGATTGCCTTTGGTGCCAAAGCATTGGTGCCCTAAAAAATGCGCGTGCATATTATTCAGGTCCAGGAACAGCTCGATATAGCCGCTTTGGCAATTGCTTACTATATACAGTTTGTATTTGGTGCCCAGGTATTTCAAAGTTTCTTCCAGCTGCGGATAAAGCTCACCGCCTTTGGTATGCAATATCTCCAATTCGCTAACAGCGCAAAGGGCTTGTACTTCTTTGCGTTGCTCGGTATCAAGATTGGGGAATAGTTTATCAAAAATGGCATCGTAGGTCATGCCGGTGATGGATTTAACACGTTCTACGGTCATCAGTTCATCAATATAATCCACTTTTGAAATAGCTGCCTGCCAGGCCAGGGCCACGTTGGCTGTACTGTCCCAAAGGGTGCCATCAAGATCAAAAATTATACTGTCGAATTGATTGTGTAGTGTAGTTGTCATAATGCCGGCAAAAGTAATAAAAACTGGGTTATGGTTTTGACTGGTGGTTTATGAAAAAACAACTCAGTGTAAAATAAATTCCCTCTTTGGTGGGGAGGGCACTAATTGGTTAAATTCGCTTATTACCAATAAGAAAGAAGATAATATTGAAGACCGACCGTCCACCAAAAAATACCATTAATACTAAAGTTACCTTAAAAGAACGTTTTGAGGCCTTACGTAACCTGCCCGCCTTTTTTAAACTGGTATGGCAAACCAGTCGCTGGATGACAGTGGTAAATGCCTTACTGCGTATCATCCGTTCGGCCATGCCTTTGGGGCTGTTGTATGTGGGCAAGCTGATCATCGATCAGGTGGTTATGGTGAGCCATGAGCACGTTAAGGACATGACCTATCTGTGGCAATTGGTAGGGTTGGAGTTTGCCCTGGCCATATTAACTGATGCTCTTAGCAGGGCCATCACCCTGATGGATAGCCTATTGGGCGATCTGTTTAGCAACTATACTTCTGTCAGAATCATGGGGCATGCCGCTACGTTGGATCTGGATCAGTTTGAAGATTCGGTATTTTATGATAAACTGGAACGGGCGCGGCAGCAAACCATAGGCCGCACCATATTGCTCTCGCAAGTAATGAGCCAGGTGCAGGACCTCATTACCATGGGTTTCCTGGCTGCTGGATTAATGGCTTTTAATCCCTGGCTTATTGTGTTGCTGCTTATTGCTATTATCCCCGCTTTTTTGGGTGAATCATATTTTAACGATCAAAGCTACGCGCTAACCCGTGGGCAAACACCTGAGCGGCGCGAACTTGATTATGTACGTTACCTGGGGGCCAGCGACGAAACAGCCAAAGAAGTAAAGATATTTGATCTTTCGGGTTTTATTATCGACAGGTTCAGACTCCTGTCTGATAAATTTTATGGCGATAATAAACGGCTTGCCATAAAACGATCCTTATGGGGTACGTTTTTTGCCATGTTGGGCAGCCTGGGTTATTATGCGGCTTACCTGGTGATTATTGTACGCACGGTTAATGGTAGCGTAACTATAGGCGAACTGGCATTCCTGGCAGGTTCATTCAGGCAGTTGCGTGCTTTGCTCGAAGGTATTTTAACCCGTTTTACGGCAGTATCGCAGGGTGCTATTTACCTGCGCGATTTTTTTGAATTTTTTGAAATCATACCCAAGATCAAATTGGCAGAAAATGCGTTGCCATTCCCTAAAACTATACAACAGGGTTTTACTTTTGAAAACGTTGGTTTCCGTTATGTTAACTCCGACAGGTGGGCCAACCGCCATTTGAATTTCACGTTATACCCGGGCGAAAAGCTGGCGCTGGTAGGCGAAAATGGGGCGGGTAAAACCACGCTGGTAAAACTGCTGGCCCGTTTGTACGATCCAACAGAAGGGCGCATATTACTGGATGGCATCGACCTGAAACAATATGACCTGGCTGATCTGCGGCTTAATGTGGGCGTTATTTTCCAGGATTACCTGCGTTACCAGATGTCTTTTGCGCAGAATATCGCAGTTGGTAAAATAGGCGAAAAGGAAAACCGCCCGCTTATCGAAAACTCGGCCCGTCAAAGCCTGGCAGATATATTGGCAGCAAAGCTTCCTGGTGGCTATGATCAGCAATTAGGCAAACGCTTTGCCGATGGGGTTGAGTTATCTGGGGGCGAGTGGCAAAAGGTTGCCCTGGCACGGGCCTACATGCGCGATGCCCAGTTGCTGATTTTGGATGAGCCTACCTCAGCCCTTGATGCCCGGGCCGAATACAATGTTTTTGAGCGCTTTGCCGAATTAACCAAAGGTAAATCAGCAGTGCTGATCTCGCACCGTTTTAGCACCGTTCGCATGGCCGACAGGATACTGGTGCTGGAAAAAGGAGAGCTGATAGAAATAGGCAGCCATCAGGAGCTATTGCTTAAAGGAGGCCGTTATGCCGAATTATTTGACCTGCAGGCTGCAGGTTACCGGTAAAATTTGACCAAAAGTTTATTAGTAATCAATAAACCACTCTAAGAAAAACACTGTGGTTACTTACCTTCGTAGGCTTTTTTAATTTTGATAAATTAATGGTTTTAATCATTAATTATTATCAATAAATCAATAGTTTATTTCATGGAATGTAAAAATGCGTAGAAATACGTAGGCGATACCGTATTATCACCCTGTTATTTGAGTTGTAGTAAGATTAATTTTGGATTCATGTTTAAGAGGGCCCCTTTAACATTTACAAAGCTATTTACTATGAAACTTTTTTACCACTTTTTAATTTTAGTTTTCGTTTCTCTTATACTCGTGGCATGTGCCAGAATATTTACTTCAGATAGTGAAATAAAAACATTCAATAGCCAACCATCTGAAATTAAGCAGCAACAGGATCATCAGGCAGATAGTGTAGCACAGGTTGATCTTAAAGGAGATTTTCCTACGATCACCAATTTTGACTACCGAAGTCTTTTAAAAACAAAAAGGTGGACGGATAATCAATGTGGTTTTAATAGTGTTTTTTATATTAAAAATGTGCAAATGGTTATGAATCATTTAAGCCGGTATGCACAATAAATATTAATAGTCGTTTTTAGTTTAGTTAGTTTAATTAGGGAAACAGTTGGCAAGCGGTCATTATAGCAATATAATGGCTGTCTTGTTTTTACCCGGTTTGCAGATCATGTTGCTGCAAACCGGGATTAATAAATAGTACTTAAAACTTAGGAAATTGACCGAATGTAAAGAGTAAAGCAAAACAAGGAATGGCTAGTAAAAAATAAACCCTTGCTAATTGCTGCTCATCAGCATTACCCATTACAAATACATTATAGAGGTCTTTCTTTATGATGTTAAATCGTGCTTTCATGGTTCAAAAAATATAGATGTTATACATAGTTATGACCACAAGTGTGCGTCATAGTTTAATCATGGCAAGATTATTAGATCATAAAAAAAGCGCCGGAAGGTAAAACCCACCGACGCTTATCATCATCGTCATCAAAAAATCAGTTTGTTTTGTCGCGGCTCATTTCGGGGTGATAGTGCAGACCCGGGGTAAGCCAATACAATAGCATAACCCTGGAGTACCTGAAGTTAAATGGCGAAAGTATTACCGCTGCAGTAAGTATAACAGAAACATACAACCATGGATTTTGGCTTCCTGTTAAAACGCTGATGGCAACCGCGATCGTTACCATTTCGGCAACATTTAGCGCATAGCTGGCAAACATAGCCACATAAAAATAGCCCGGCTCCCGCTCATAAACCAAGCCACAGTGCGAACATGTTTTATGCATTTCCTGTCCGCGAAAGCCATACATGCCATTGGCAAACATATCACCACGCCTGCAGCGCGGGCATTTGGCATGTACAAAAGCTGGCCATGCCGCTAATTTATAGTTGTTATTTTCCATGATCGTATAATAATTTTTTTCTGAATTCTTCGGGTGTAACATCTTCCAGCTTTTTAAAAAATTTGGTAAAGTAGGAGTTGTCACTGAAGTTTAATTTTAGTGATATTTCGCTGATACTGAGTTGAGGATTAGTCAGCATACGCTTAGCTTCCAGCATAATCCTGTTACGGATCATTTCACCGGCAGGTATCCCCATCATATCTTTACAAACCGCATTAAGATGGTTAGGCGTTATATATAACATAGCGGCATAATCCTTCGGCAACCTGATGTCGATATAATGATGTTCAATTAAATTTTTAAAGTTTTTGAGCAGGGTTTGATTGTAGGATGAATTATTATTTACCACAGGTACCGAGGTTACCCGGTTAACCCTGATAAATATCTGAAGCATCAATAATCTGATCATATCGGCGGCCGAGGTGCCCAGACTGACTGCTTCTGTTAATATTGTTTCAAAAAGTGGTTTTATGGCCGCATAGGTTTCGGCAGGTAAATTGATCACCGCATCAGAAAGGTTACCGCTAAAAAATGAAAAATTATCCAGGTAGCCGTGCTGCAACAAAAATGATTGTATAAATGATGCCGAAAAATTGATGATGTAGCCGTCGGTAAAACCCTCAAAGCTCCAGGAATGTACCTGGCCCGGTATCATGAAATAAATTTGCCCGGGTTTAACATCAAAGCTTTCAAAATCTATAGTGTGACTACCCGCCCCTTCTGTAAATAATACCAGGTGATAAAACGAATGACGGTGGGTGGTAAACAGGTTTTTATGGGTATCCAGGTATGGCGCAAAACGGCTTATCAGTATGTCATCCTGATTGATATCAGATAACGAGCAGATGTCATATAGTGGTATGTTTTGTAACATGAAACAAAATTACGCACCAGCTTGCCATTTATAATGGTACTATTTTTATTTTAAATGGTACTATTCAATTATAATTGAATAGTACCATAACATTATTCGATACAGAGCACCCGGTATCGAATAATGAAGGACGAAATTGACGTTGGGACATTCAAAATTTATTATTCAATATGGTTTCTTCTTAAATTAATGCCAGTGGTGTTATACGCATATTTTTAGGGTGTTATACGCATATTTTTAAGGTGCTATACACACATTTTTATTTTGCAGCCGTAGTGAAATTTGATAAAAAAATATCACAATGAAAAATAAATTTTTGGTGGCTTGTTTAGTAAGTTTATTATCAGTCACATCAATCTACGCTTATACAGGTCCAAAAACCGAAGGTGCAGGCTACGCAGCCGTGATCCGCGATTTTATTGATAGCCATATGAACGGCAATTATAAAGAGCTTAACAAGATCCTGGACGAAAATTATACATTAAAAATTCCGCGCGGCAATAAAGTGATCCTGCAAAATAAATCAAGTTTGGTTGAAGCCATGAAAAAAGAAGCAGGCACCCAGCAAAACTGCCAGTCAAATTACGAAGTGCTGGCTAAAAGCGATGCGCTGGTGATAGCCAGGGTGGATTTTAGCTATCACGATAGTATACAGCATAATTATCTTACACTTGAAAGAGATGATGATAATAACTGGAAGATTACCCAGGTTTGTAAAATGTTTGAGGATCTGCAAACCACCACCCCAACAGGAACCACCGGTGATGTTACCGCTAAGAATTGAGTTTTAATAACTGATCTTATAATAAAGTTTTATAGGGGATTTTGACCAATATACCCTATATTAAATGAATCACCCCAAAAGGGTGATTTTTTTTATTTTATTTAGCTTTATTTTGAAATTTAATTGCGGTGATACTGCAACCTATTAATTTGCGCGTAAGTGAACAAGTGTTTTTTATATCAGGTGAGGGTGTTTTGGTGTGTTGTACTCATTTGTTTGGTGCAGGTATTTCCGGCATTAGGGCAAAAATATACGTTTGCGCATTATGATATTGACGATGGCCTGATCCAATCGCAGGTGAATAAATTTACGATGGATAAAGATCATCGTTTATGGATAGCCACCTTTGGCGGAGCCTGCCGCTTTGACGGAAAAGAATTTTCGGGATATTCCAGGCAAAACGGATTACCCAACAACTATGTAAGCACCATTTTTTCTGATCGTGCAGGGCACGTATGGTTTGGTACACTTGACGGACTGGCCATGCTTTCTGCCGGCAAGATTATTAGCTACAAACCCATAGCTTCTCAAAAACACAATATTGTAACCGATATAATCCAGGACACAAATGGCACTATCTGGGTAGTGATGAGCTATGGCTTATTTAAAATTACCGGTAACCAAATGGAACCGGTAACCTTTGATGACAGTAGCAAGGTAACCACCATAGCTGTTGATAAAACAGGAAAACTTTACGCTGCCGTTTACGGGAAAGGCATCTATTCCTTAAACCATGGACGCTGGGAATATTCTACGCCCTTTAACGGCAAATATGAACAACTGGCCGTAAGAAAAATGTTGTTTGACAAATTTGATGCTCAAAAAGCCTATCTGCTAACCTGGAAAGGCCTTTTCTACACCAATAATAATCAGGTAATGCCTTATGCGCCTAAACAAATGGCAAACGTGAAAGGACAACTGTTATGTATTGAACAGGATGAGTACAAAAATATCTGGATAGGTACCGATAATGGCGCCTACTGTTTAATGGATGATGACGTTATTCATTACGACTCATCCAACGGCCTTACGGATATTTCTATCGCGGATATATATGTGGATGGGGATAATAATATATGGCTTGGGAGCCTGGGCAATGGTTTATATCGTTGCGAAGGCAGCAGGTATGTAACTTTTGATGGTACGCAAGGCCTGCCGGAATCGAAAATAATTATGGCCATCACTAAGGATTGGAACGACCATATTGTGTTAGGTGCCGATGGGGGAGGGTTAATAAGATATGACGGGAAAAAGCTCAGCAATATACCAACCCCACCCAATTCCAAATATCTGGCGGGCATACAATGTTTGTACACTGACAAAAATAAAACTGTTTGGATTGGCACCAGCCAGGCCGGATTATGGCAATATGATCAAAAAGGCTTCAGGTCGATAAAGGGAAGTGATGAAATAGCTTACCATGCTATTACGGCCGATGGTAATGGGGTTATCTGGTTGGCCACATCATTAGGGTGCTATTATTATGAAAAAGGTTTACTTAAACAGTTGGATGGTGTGCCCGAATACTCATCATCATTAGTATCAACAGGTAAAGATTCTGTATTTATCGGCACGCAAAATGGCATCGTGTTATTGGTTAATAAAAAGGTGGTTCAGACGTACAATCAGAGCTTTCTTAAAAATTCAGCTATCCTTACCATGATCAAATATCGTAACCAGATTTTAATAGGTACGGATGACCGCGGCTTATTTGTCTGGAACCTGGAAAATAATCATTTAAAAAGGTATACTGTTAAGGATGGGCTCAAAGCAAATACTATATACAGCCTGGTAACTGATGAGGCAGATCATGTTTGGATAGGTACGGGTAAAGGAGTTAATCAAATGAAGTTTGATAGTGTCGCAGATAAATTCATGATTATTGATAATTCCGGTTCAAAAGAGCCCGTTTTTGAAACCAATCAAAACGCTATACTTTATAAAGACCATCAGGTTTGGGTAGCAACTACAAAATCTGTGATGGTTTATAACACCCGGGTACAAACAAAATCACCGTCACCACCACATATCATTATTGAAAATGTGAAGTTAATGCCGCAAATAAGCAAAAGTCAGGACACCGCCTTTTCTTATTTAACCGATGGGGTTACGTTAACATACAATCAAAATCACCTGGCTATTTCTTTCTTAGGTATCTATTTGAAAAATCCTTCGAGTGTATCATATCGTTATAAGCTGGTTGGTTTAGACAGTACTTTTTGTGCTCCCGTAAAAAATAATGTTGTTGAATACCCCATGCTGCCTCCGGGTAAATATACATTTAGGGTAAAAGCCATCAGTCCGGATGGTAAGGTTTCGCCAGATACGGCTAACTTTAGTTTTGAAATTGTTCCGCCATTTTATAAAACGCTTACTTTTCAAATATCGGCCGTATTGTTTTTTGTGTTAATAGGTTTTGGTTTGCAAAATATCTGGCATCATAGCAAAATACAGCGACAGCAGGCCATTGAAGCTATTAAGCAGGAAGAAAAAATAAAGATCAGGCAGCAAACAGCCGAAGATTTTCACGATGACCTGGGTAATAAACTCACCCGAATTTCTATACTTACAGAAATTTTAAATGCTAAAATTGATCAAACTAAGGCCGATCAGCATGGTCTTGTTGACCAGATCAAACAAAATGCAGCCGCTCTTTATAACGGCACCAAAGATATTTTATGGGCCCTTGACCCTAAAAGCGATAATTTATATGAAACTTTGTTGCATATAAAAGAAATCGGTATAGAACTTTTTCAGGATGTTCCGGTTGATTTTGAATTTAATAAGATAGACGATAACCTGAAACAGGTTAAGCTGCCCATGGAGTATAGCCGCAATATTACCATGATATACAAAGAGTTGCTCAATAACACGCTTAAACACGCCGACGCCGGGCAGGTGATGTTGCACTGGGCATATGCCGATAAAGATGAGATTAGTTTGCGCCTTACAGATAATGGTAAGGGTTTTAACGATAGTACCCTGTCAAAGGGGCATGGTATGCATAACATAAAAGCAAGGGCAAAACGTATTAATGCCGAGCTGATCATTATTTCGGAAGAAGGCAAAGGGACTTCGGTGGAGTTAAAGTTTAAAAAAATATTGTAGCTTAATTTTTAAAAGAGATGGATCGGAGTATAAAAATAACCATTATTGAGGATGATGAAACTATTAGGAATGGTTATGCTTATCTCATTGGCGCTACAGAAGGGTATGAGGTGGTAAGTACCTACTGCTCTTATGATGAAGCCGCTAAAAAAATAACCACCGACCGTCCGGATGTTGTACTATTGGATATTGAATTACCCGGTACCAATGGGGTTGATGCTATCCCTAAATTAAAAAAGTTATTACCACAATGTTATGTGCTCATATTAACGGTTTATGAATCGGAAAAATTAATATTTAACGCGTTAGCTAACGGAGCATCAGGATACCTTACTAAAAATACGCCATCGGCTAAAATAATTGAATCTATTAAAGAAGTTAAGGACGGCGGTGGCCCCATGAGCATTAATATTGCTAAATTGGTTATACGTTCGTTTCAAAAAAACCAGGAGTCTCCTTTATCCAGACGCGAAACCCAGATACTGGAACTGATAGGGGATGGGAAAAGCCGGAGCCAAATAGCCAAAGAACTATTTATCGACCTCGAAACCGTACGCAGTCACATCAAAAATATATACGTAAAACTGGATGTTAACTCCCGTGCCGATGCCATAAAGATGGCCAAACAAAACAAACTTATTTAGCCCAAAAAGGCCTTTACGCTGTAAAAGAGCAACTTCCCGCGTTTTACTTAATATGTCTGTTAAAGTTTAATAATAAATAAATCCCCCTATTTGGGGGATACGTTGCCTTTGCAACCAACTTATCTTTGGTATGTGCAGTAGTTTTAACTGATCGGCTGCAACCCACACCAAGAATTATCACCCCTAGTTAATGTTATTGATATCGGGTTGATTTCCATAAAATCTTTTATAGAGCTATTGCAATATGAAATTGAAATATATCCCTGTTTTTGCAGAGGACGCCGATGCGCAGATAAGTTTTTATACGCAAAAGTTAGGCTTTAACCCGATCAGTAATATGTTTTTTGCGGAAGGTGAGGAATATACTGTTTTAAAGGCCGATAATCTGGATGTTGCGCTTGTTGTTGGCGGCAACGCCTTTAAGAGCTGTGTTATTTTAAATACTGATGATTGTTTGAAAGATTATCATTTATATAAAACCGCGGGCGTGTTTTTTTCCACAGTTCCACGTTACCTGCCCACCGGCCTTGCGGCTGAGTTTCTGGACCCCTCAGGTAACCGGTTTATTTTACTGGAAGAAAGAAATTATACAGAAATATAAATTTTTATATGATGGATTATTCAAAAACATTACGGAATAATAATAAAATTTATAGCCGTAGCAGCAGCCAGAAGCAAAATCAGCAGTACAGCTCAGATTTTAGCCTGAGGTTTGTTTTTGCAGGAAATGAACGTTACGATATAGGTAAACGGCATTTATCCATATATCCCGATTCTTTTTTAATATTGAACAGGGGTACACAATATTCAACCGATACCGATTCAGACATCCCAGTACAATCCTTCAGTATTAGTTTTGACCAGCAATTTTTGAAAGATTTTAAGGATTGTTGGACAACTGCCGATAGTCGCCTGGTAGGCAGGGGAGGTTATAAAGTAAAACAGCTCCAGGAATTTGACGAAACTATTTACCCGTTTACGGGTGATATCAGGCACAATGTATATCATCTTAAGCATTACCTGGATAACGGTATGCATGATGAATTACTGATTAATGAGTATTTACACCATTGTCTTATTAATTACTTTAGTATCTATAACGAAGAGATATTTAAAAAGGCAGAAAAGCTTCATTTTTTAAATCCGAGCACCAAGATAGAGATCTTGCGCCGGCTTAACCTGGCAAAAGAATATTTATACAGCAACTATAATCAAAATATAAGCCTGGAAGATCTGGCCGAGCATTCGTGTCTTTCTGTTAATCACCTGCTGCGCACATTTAAACAAGCCTTTAACCTAACACCGCATCAGTTTTTAATACAGCTGCGTTTAAAAAGAGCGCAATTGCTATTAAAAAGCACAGCTTATCCCATCAATGAGGTAGTAAACCTTATTGGTTTTGAATGCCCGAGCTCCTTTATCAGATTGTTTAAAACCCATTATAAAATTACTCCTTTAAAATACCGGCAAACAGCTTGATAATGTTTCTCTTAGGTTAATAATATTTATAATAATAAGTTTCTCTTTAATAGGGTAATGTGTGAGAATGATCAAAATGGTGATTATCGCACATTACCCTATTTGCGTATATGTTATTATTGTGTTTGTATTACTCGTATGAGCTGTGAACCAGACTTATATAATATTAATTAACTATTAAACACACATCTATGATAATAGCGCCTACTTAAATATTTTCTATTTTTTTATTTACCGGAAATTCTCAAAATATCAGCATCCGGCCCCCTGGTACTATTGACTGTTTCCCTTTCTCAATCAGTACCTATTAAGATCTTAATAATACTAATAAATTCAAAAAGCATGAAACACAAATTACTCAAACTTTTCATGGTTTGCTTTTTTTGCACGGCTTCTATGGCCTTTGCACAAAATAAAACGATTTCCGGTACGGTTACTTCAAAAGAAGACGGTTTGCCTATACCTGGAGCGTCGGTAAAAATAAAAGGAACCAGCACTGGTGGCCAAACCAATTTAAATGGTAAATATACTATAAGCGCTCCGGAAGGATCAACGCTTATCTTTAGCTTTATAGGTTACGCATCACAATCATTTGTAGTAGGAAACAAAACAACAATTGATGTAGTTTTAATATCAGATTCTAAAGCATTAAGTGAGGTGGTGGTAACCGCTAACGCTATTACAAGAGAGAAAAGATCATTAGGTTACTCTGCACCAACAGTTAAGGCTGATGAGTTAACGCAAGGCGGAAGCCCAAGCGCCATTAACTCTTTGTCTGGTAAAGTAGCAGGTGTAAATATTACCTCAACATCTTCAACCCCAGGAAGTTCCTCTCGTGTTGTTTTACGCGGTGGATCATCCATTTCTGGTAATAACCAGGCCTTGATTGTTGTTGACGGTTTACCTATTGATAACTCTACTATCATAGGTGGCGGAGATTCACGATCAGCGGTTGACTTTGGTAACAGGGGCAATGACATCAATCCTGATGATATTGCTTCGGTTACGGTATTGAAAGGCCCTGCAGCAGCGGCTCTTTATGGTTCACGTGCATCCAATGGTGCCTTGATCATCACTACCAAGTCTGGAAATAAAAATGCTGAAAAGACATCTATAACCTTCAGCTCAAAAAATACTTTATCTTCTATCCTTAAATTACCTGATTTTCAAAATCAATACGGACAGGGTTACTATACAGAGGCTGGTACTAACGACGCGAATACAACTTACTTTAATGACCCAAGAGAAAATGGTAGCTGGGGTGCTCCTTTTACAGGAAAAGTTCAGCCATGGGGGCAGAAAATTGACGGCGTTCAACAAACAAAAGCCTACTCTAATCTTCCGAATAATATCCGCGACTTTTTTACCACTGGTTATGCTGCTGATAACAACTTAACCTTTTCTGGCGGTACAGAGAAATCAACCTTTTATTTAGGATTGAATGCCTTAAACAGTAATGGTATACTGCCGGGCAATAGTGACACCTATAATAAATATGGTGTGAGATTTAACGGTCATACAGATTTTAGCAATAAATTCTCTGCTGGTATATCTGTAAACTATAACAAAATTAATGCTAACGAAGTGGCAGGTGGTCAAAATAACTCTTCTGTTTACAATAACCTTTTACAAACACCAAGAGATATACCTGTTACAGCATTAAAAGATTTAAACAATAAATACAATAGCTTTGGCAGTTATGTTGATGCCAATGGTGTATCACATCCAAACACCTACGGTTATTACGGTGCGTATACCGTTAACCCTTATTGGATATTGCAAAACTATAAAAACCTGGATGATGTAAGCCGTATTACAGGCAATATCAACTTAGGGTACAAACCATTAACCTGGCTTAACATTCAGGAGCGGTTTGGTATAGATTCATATTCCGAAAGACGCCAATTTATAGCGCCTAAATATACTAATGCACCTGCAGATACCCAAAGCGGCAATTATAGCCCAACCGGTAACTTGCAATCAAGCAATGGCAGCTATGAGATCGATCAGTTTAACGTAACGGAATTTGTTCATGATTTAATGGCAACTGCTACCCATAAATTTAATGATGATTTTACCGGATCATTTATGTTGGGTAACAATATCCGTCAGCGTCAGGAAAATACCACTCAAATTTCAACAAATACTTCTGGCGGTTTAGTTGTACCCGGTTTTTACAATTTAACTAACAGTAACGGGCCGCTTACTGTACTTAATGATAATATCAATAAAAGAAGATTAGTAGGTTTATATGCCGATTTAAACCTTTCCTACAAATCATTGTTATTTTTGGAAGCAACTGCAAGGAATGACTGGTCATCTACCTTACCAACACAAAACAATTCATTCTTTTATCCAAGCGTAGCTGGTTCATTTGTTTTCTCGGAATTATTAAAAGGCTCTTCAATAGGTAATGTTTTGAGCTATGGTAAATTAAGGTCGAGCTGGGCTCAGGTTGGTAATGATACAAACCCTTACCAGTTGTTAAATTACTATGCTACAACAGTTATTTTGAATAGTTTTGGTAACACCACTTTCCCTTTCCCTAATGTGGGTGGTTTAGCGGCTACCAATACAATTGGAAATGCCAATCTTAAGCCCGAAAAAACCTCTTCTTTTGAGGTTGGTACTGAGCTTGGATTCCTGGATGGAAGAATATCAGCCGACTTTAGCTATTACAAAAACAATTCTAAAAATCAGATCCTGGCCATTCCAATTCCTAATTCAACCGGCTATAGTTTTTCAGTTATAAATGCCGGCGAAATTCAAAATAAAGGTATTGAGATAAGTTTAAAAGGAACTGTAGTTAAAACAGATGATATAACCTGGGATCTGTACGGAACATATACCAAAAATAACAACAAAGTAGTTTCTTTACTGCCAGGAATTGATCAGGTTACACTGGGTGGTGTTGGCGGCATGGCCATTGTAGCGGCTGTTGGTAAGCCTTACGGCGAATTTTATGGTGTTACCAACCAAACAGATGCTCAAGGCAGAACCGTTGTAAGTGCATCGAGCGGCCTTCCGTTACCTTCGGCAAAAGCACAGTACCTGGGTAGCTATAACCCTAACTACCAAGCATCATGGGGTACCAACTTCCGTTATAAGCAATTGTCTTTAAACGTATTGTTTGATACCAAACAAGGTGGTAAATTGTTCTCCAGAACAAAAGATATTACCGGCTTTAACGGTACATCTGCAGAAACTGGTGGTATAAGGATGGGGGCTATATTCCCGAATTCTTCTTACCTGCAAAATGGTGCATATGTTCCAAATACCAATGTAACTTATAATAAGCAGGATTTATATACCAGCGGTACAAATCCTGGTGTTAATATCATCGATGCTTCATACGTTAAATTACGCTCAGCAAGTCTTTCTTATACATTTAACAAAAGTCAGTTAAGAGGGACTCCTTTTGGCGCGCTCTCTTTAGGTTTATATGGTAACAACTTGTTCCTGTGGACAGCAAAAGAAAATAAATTTGTTGACCCCGAGGTGAATTCGGCAGGTGCTGGAAACGCACAAGGTTTTGATTTTTCTGCTCAGCCGTCTGTACGCAATTACGGTTTTGAAGTAAAAGTTTCATTTTAAAAAATAACTCTATTAATAATGAGAACAAATAATATTTTTAGCACTAAGAAATGGTTATATCTGTTTCTTATTGGAGCGGTTGGATTTACGGGTTGTAAAAAGTTTCTGGATGTAAATCAAAATCCCAACAACCCTTCGAGCGCGGATCCAACTTTGTTATTACCTACAGTTGAAGCAGCTTTGGGACAGGCCATAGGTAACAGTTTGCAAATAACAGGTAGTTTTTACGCCCAATATTGGACACAAAGCACCTTTTCCAGCCAATACAAAACAACAGACCGATACGCATTAAGGAATTCTGATTTTGATACACCATGGAGAATTCTTTATCAAAGTGCATTGATAAATACGCAGTTGATCATTGATAATAAATCTGCTGGTTCTGATGTTAAGGGTATTGCATACCTGTTAAAGGCATACGGTTTCCAGATTACTACCGACGCTTTTGGTGATATTCCGCTTACCCAGGCTTTAAAAGGGGTAACCAACGGCAGCCCTAAATATGATACGCAACAAGCGGTTTATGATAGCGTTTTTAACTATATCGACAAAGGTGTAGCGCTATTGAAGATACCCAACACGCTTACACCTATTGGTACCCAGGATATGGTTTTCCAAGGTGATGTTGCTAAATGGATCGCATTTGCCAATACACTAAAGTTAAAAGCCTATTTACGTATATCAGGTAAAGATGCAGCAAAAGCTACCGCTGGTATTGCGGCACTGTATCAATCAAAACCTGTATTTTTAACTAACGATGCCCAAATGAGCTATAACAGTATAGGTGGTAATGAAAACCCGCTTTATAACGAAATGGCGTCGCCTATACTTGGAAAAACTCAGAATCTGGTAGCGAGTGCTACGGCTGTTAATGCCATGGTGCGTAACAATGACCCACGGTTATTTAAATTTTACGATCCGCTTGCTGGAGAGGATACTATCGCAACTATTCCACAGGGCGGTTATCTTTCTAATCCTAACAAAGAAGTATCCCTTCCTACGGCATTGGTTGCGGGTAATCCTCAACTAAATGCATCAGCATTAGCGCCGGTTAAGTTTATTTCGATATCAGAAAGCTACTTTTTACAAGCTGAGGCAGTGGCTCGTGGTTTCGCTGCTGGCGACGTAAATTCTTTATTTACAAATGGTATTAACGCCAGTTTTATTGCAACAGGGCTTACCTCAGGCGATGCTGCTACCTATATTACAGGAGCTCCGGATGCAAAATTAACTGGACCTCAGGATACTATAGTTAAACGGATCATTACCCAAAAGTATTATGCCATGAATGGTACGCAGGGTTTTGAAGCCTGGACTGAATTTCGCAGAACAGGTTACCCAACATTCTTTACTGTTTCAAAAGTATCAATTTTAGGTCCTGGTTTACGACCTGTAAGGTTCTTATATCCAAATACAGAGTTAGTTTCTAACCTTAACTTTCCAGGTACGGTTCCATCAACCACACCGGTTTGGTGGGCTACCAAATAATTATATGCTATTAAATAAAATCCCGGGGCGCTTTTACAGTTCCCGGGATTTTATTTTAACTTATTAATTGTTAATATTTCTATTTTTTTTATATTTATTTTTTATAGAAAAATAGATTATCGGATGCGTATTTTGCTCCGGTTATAATTTTTTAATCGACCTCTAATAATTAAAGGTCTTAATACAAAAACCTTATCGATTATTTAAACTTTATCATTAATTCAAACTTCTGCAAAATTCATACTTATGAAAACAAAGCAAACCCTACAGTATACATAACCATATGCTGTTTGTTAACCTTAATTAGATTTTAATTGGAGGTTATAATATTATAAAAAAACTAATCCTTATTTAAACCTTATTATCTGCTCAAATTTCTGCAAAACTCATACTTATGAAAATAAAGCAAACCCTACAGTATACATAACCAGATGCTGTTTGTTAACCTTAATTAGATTTTAATTGGAGGTTATAATATTATAAAAAAACTAATCCTTATTATCTGCTCAAATTTCTACAAATCAAATCCATATTTTATGAAAATAAGACAAATCCCGCCGGATACATGACCGGACTTTATTTATTAACCTTAATTAAATATTAGTTGAGGTTGTATTATGAAGAAAACTAATCCTTATTCAAACCTATCATTTACACAAGTTCCTGTAAACTAAATTCATACTTACAAAAGTACGGCAAATTTCGCTGGGAACATGACTTGTACTGGTTTATCGGCTTTTTATTTAAGTTGAAACGTAGGGAAATTAAAAAAAGTATAATCTAATAATTAATAAAAAGTATGAAACATAAATTACTTAAAATGTTTATAGTTTGTTTTTTTTGCACAGTCTCAATGGCATTTGCACAAAATAGAACTATTAGGGGTACGGTAACTTCACAGGAAGAGGGACTTCCGATTCCAGGAGTTACAGTTGGGGTACCGGGAACGACAACTGGCACACAAACAGACGCCCAAGGAAAATTTACAATTTCCATTCCAAATGGCGTTAATACGTTATCTTTTTCCTTCATTGGTTACACAACCAAAAAGATAACTATTGGAACAGCAACAACACTTAAGGTTTCTTTAAGCTCGGCTCAAAGCCAATTGACCGAAGTTGTGGTCGTTGGTTATGGAGCAAAGCAGGTTCGTGAGCAAAATGGTGCGATTGGCCACGTTACTGGGAATGCAATAGCAAGTCAGCCTGTTGAAAGTTTAGATAGGGCACTGAGTGGTAAAACCGCGGGCGTCCAAGTATCTCAGGCTGGTGGCACTTTGGCTGATGGAAATAGCATCCGCATTCGTGGTGTTAACTCTATTTCATTAAGTTCTCAGCCTTTATTTGTTATTGATGGTATTCCAATGAACTCGTCAGACAATCTAAGCCAGTTTAATGGTGGTAACGGAACTCGCTTTAATCCATTAGCATTAATCAACCCCAATGATATTGAGTCTATAGATGTGTTGAAAGATGCAGGTGCAGGTGCGATATATGGTTCGCGTGCAGCAAATGGTGTAGTTATTATAACTACCAAAAAAGGTAAAAAAGGTTCAGCAAAAATAACTTTCGAGTCGAAAGAAAGCTGGTCAAGTCCGAGTAAAGTGCCTAACCTGTTAACCGGCGATGAATTTAACACTATTAATAACGAAAAGGTTAGAAATGCTTCGGCACGTTTTGGGTATGCTAGTCCTAATGATGTTCCTGTTGTAGCAGTAAATAGCGATATTAATGGTGACGGACAACCTGACCGTACTAACTGGATGAAAGAAATATTCAATACAGGTTTTACTTCTGATAATTCATTGGCATTATCAGGTGGTTCCGATAAAGCCACTTATTATTCATCAGTTCGCTATTCTGATGCAAAGGGTATTTTGTTCGGCAATCGTTTGAGAACTGCCCAGGTGAGGACTAATATGGACTTAACACCCAACAAATATGTTCATGCTGGTGTGCAATTGGAGTATACCAGATCAATGAACAATGGTGTGTTGACAGATGCCTACCTGGCAGGTGCCAGCGTTTCTGGTTATAATGCATTTCCAACAGTTTCTCCTTATAATCCTGCTGGCTCGGTACAACAAGCCGGATATAATATAACTGGTAGCGGCGCAAAAGAAGGATTTGGTTACCTTGGTTTAGGTAACAATATTATCTCCCTTAAAGGTACCAGCCTTATTCAAAACCGTATCAGTAATCCTTTAGCGGTGGTTGCTTTACAAAGGAATAATCTTACCCCTGAGCAAGTATTGGCTAATGCATTTGTTGAAATAAAGCCAATAACAGGATTATCAATCACCTCCAAATATGGTGTCGATCTTCAGAAATCTTTCGAGGATCAATATAGTAACCCGGTTCTTTCTGGTCTTGGATCATCCTACGCTGGTTTAGTTCAGGATAACTACTTAACCCGTAATAGCTGGGTTTGGCAAAATTATGCTTCATATGATCATACTTTCGCAGAGAAGCATCGTATTACTGCGACAGCAGGTATGGAGTATCAGTTTACCAAAGAGCAACAAACGTTTGCATCAGCAAACAACTTTGTTGATCCATTCTTTCAGGACATTATTGATAATACGTATAGCGGTATTGATCCATCTACTACAAGCGACATTTTGTTAGCTTCTGGCGGGACGATCAACACAACAGGATTAGAATCGTACTTTGGGCGTTTAGGTTATACTTTTGATGATAAATACTTTGTTGAAGGTTCTTATCGTCAGGATGCCTTCTCTGGCTTTGGTTCCAATTATCGTTGGGGTAAATTTCCAAGTGTTTCGGCTGGTTGGATCGTGTCAAAAGAAGATTTCTTTAAAGATAATAAGTATATAAATTTCCTGAAAATTAAAGGTAGTTATGGTAAAGTAGGTAACTCACGTGGCCTTGATCCTTATGCTTCCAGAACCTTGTATGGCGGTGGTTTATATGCAGCATTAAGTGGTTTTTCAAGCAGTCAATTAGGTAACGCTAATTTACACTGGGAAACCTCATTAAAAACAGATGTTGGCTTTAGTTTAGCAGCATTGAACAATCGCATTACTTTAGATGCCGATTATTTCAACAATTCTACTAATGGTTTAATCTTAAACGCACCTGTATTATATACCGTAGGTGTACCAAATTCAACTATTGCTACCAATATTGGTAATATGCGCAACCGTGGTATTGAGGTCACTGTTAATACAGTAAATATTAAATCAAAAGATTTTAGCTGGACATCATCGCTTAATTATACCCATGTTTCTAATAAAGTTTTAAGTCTGGTACAATCCAACAATAATGCAGATATCACTTCTGCAGGTACAGTTGCCAGCGTAGGCCGTTCGTTAGGAACTTATAAGCTGATCAAATGGGCCGGTGTGGATCCGGCAACCGGTTTTCCAATGTGGTATGCCGCCGATGGTAGCATAAAAATGTACAACGAGTTAACTCAAAAATACACCAGGCAAGACGGCACTGCTACTACCGCAATAACTTCTGCCGATGCTCAATATCTGAATGGAAAAACCGGTAACCCAACATGGTTTGGTGGTTTTGATAACACATTAACTTATAAGAATTTTGATTTAACCGTTTCTGCGGTATATTCAGGCGGTAACTATTTATATAATTCAACTTATTCAGGTTTATTAACTAACTACTTCCAGAATAATGATGCGAGAATACTGGGACGTTGGACTACCCCAGGTCAGAAAACGGATATCCCACGTTTATCAAGCTTGGATAATACTGCTAATCAAGCTTCAACTAGGTTCCTTGAAAAAGGCGATTATCTTCGTTTAAGATTAGCTTCAATTGGCTATAGTTTAAAAGGGCGTGCGTTATCAGCCATAGGTTTACAAAGTCTGCGTATTTCTGCTTCGGTGTATAATGCCTTTGTTATAACCGGCTATAGCGGCGTTGATCCAGAAGTTAACAGCAATAGGGTCAATACGAATATTGCTACAGGTTATGACAATCGTGCAATTCCAAATCCAAGAACGTATACACTAGGTTTAAATGCTTCATTCTAAGTTTGAAACAGTAATAGAGAAAACGATGAAAAATTTCAATAAATATAAAATAGGTATTATTGCATTAGGTGCTGTAATTACAGTTACTGCAAGCTCATGCCGCAAACAATTATTTCAGGACCCTAAAACCAGTTTATCCCCTGATGCTGTTTTTTCAAGTCCGGATAGAATTGAAAAAGCCGCTATTGGTATGTATGACCAATTGCAGAATATTAACTTTTTTGGTGGCCGTGTATTGATATACGTTGACGTAAGAGGCACTGATGTAAATCCCCCAGCTTATTTTAACCCGCTACCCCAGTTTGTAACAGTAACTTCAAGTGAAGGATATACTGCTGGCGCGTGGCAAGGAGCGTACAGATCAATAGGGGAGGTGAATTTGTTCCTGAAAAATCTGACTAGCGCTAGTGGTGTTAGCGCGGCGAAAATTGGTCAATACAATGGAGAAGCCGAGTTTATCAGGGCTCTGAACTATTTTTACCTGGTAAATATGTGGGCACAGCCTTATAAATTTACTTCCGGGGCAACTCATCCGGGTGTTCCATTGGTGTTAACCAGCTCAGATGCTCCATTTGATTCATCGAATCAACTACCTCGTTCAACCGTAGCGGCCGTATATGCTCAAATTGAGAAAGATTTGTTGGATGCAGAGGCTAAGCTTCCGGCTAATTATGGTGATCCAGGATTTTCAAACGTTGCCCGAGCTACAAAAGGCGCAGCACAAGCTTTATTAGCCCGTGTATATTTGTATGAACAAAAATATGCCGAGGCAAGCACTTATGCAGATAAGGTTATAGCTGGCGGCTATATTTTAAATCCTGACCCGCTTACTCCTTTCCGTACTTATACTACCAAAGAGAGCATTTTCTCCGTGGCTATGAATGGTGCTGACAATCCGAATACTAACAATGCTCTTGGTCAGCACTACAATCCTGATCAAAGAGGCGACATTCAGGTAAGTACAGGATATGTTTCTTTAATGGATACTACGACTGACCTGCGTTATAAAAACATGATCCTTCAACAAGGAGGTGCATTTTGGACTGCTAAGTATGTTGGTGTTGCTGATTGGGTACCAGTATTGAGGTACTCTGAGATCCTTTTGATAAAAGCAGAAGCACTAGCTAATTTAGCTGGAGGAGTAGATGTTAACGCCGTGACTTTGGTCAATCAGGTTAGATCGCGTTCACACGCGGCAGCTATAGCGCCAGCAACCAAAACTGATTTGATTAATGCTATCTTAACAGAAAGACGTATCGAATTGGCTTTTGAAGGACAGGGCGAATTTGATTATCTGCGTACAGGTAGAGGAATACCAGCCCACAGCGTAATTGCTGCTCAGGCGTATGGGTCTGATTACGTAATCCTTCCTATTCCAAAATACGATACAGATAAAAACCCTAATTTAGTTCAGAATCCAGGCTATTAACTCTGAGGTATTTATTTGAAATTAAACAACAAAAGTGATTCATTTCAAATCACTTTTGTTGTTTTTAATAACATAACCACTTATCGGTGATTTTCACATATTCTTATTTTGATTTACACATTATGTTTGTAGAAGCCAAGTAGTTTTCGTTAAGATATTTGGTCAGTTAATAGTTAATTAAAAAAGTCAGTAACGCGAGGTCACTGACTTTTTTTTATATGTGGCTATGCGATGCGTTATAGTATATTACATGGCTATGGATGCGCTAAAATCACTTTTTTTAAGTGAAGTTGTAACGTTTTGGTGTTTTCAACCGTCATATAGATAACCAAAGTGATAAACATGAAAACTTTAATCTTATTGGCGATCACCGGTGGGCTGTTTTTTAGTGAACCCGGTTTGAGTACTAAGCATGCTAAAAATAACAAAGTGTATACAAAGAAATATGTTAAACACTGCGTTAAAAAATGTAATAATTCTGCAAAGAAAGCTAATGGTTAGTTTAAGACGGGTAAGTCCCCACAGCCGATAATTAGCTTCATTTTTATTGGAGGATGTTATCAGTTATTTTAGCTATATCGTAACTGATCTTATTAATAAATCCTAATTGTTCTCTCAATAAAGTGTCTTCTGCTGATAATTCAACTTTTTCTGTATCACTTGCGGTGGCTGTTTTTCCTATATTAAATTCAATAGCTTGCCCCTGAAGTTTTTTGTTGCTCTCATTTAATACCGATATACTTTTTTTAACCAGTTTAAGTGCTTCGGTGTGCGGCAACTGCGACTCCTTTTTAACCAATCCTGAAGCTATATTGGCTATGTACGATGATAAAATATGGTTCAATACCACAAATTTATGTACCTCCTTTACTTTACGTTGCTTGCTTTTAGGTTCGGAGGTCATCCGTTCAAAAGCCGCCGATAAGTTGGCCGATTTTACATATACATCTTTGCGCGCCAGTTTATATATGGTGGTCCCGGTTATTTTGCCTGATAAGCTTTCGGCAATGGTGATCAGGTAATTGATATTGGCTACTACTACATCGCGCAGGGTTTCCTGTATTTGGTCAAACTCCCAGGTAGGGAATATCAGGTAACTGGCTATAAAGGCTATAGACGAGCCGATAAAGGTATCCAGAATACGTTCCTGTGCTACGTTCAATAAACCTACGCCTAAAAACTTAAACAGGATAAGCACAAATGGGGTCATGAAAATTACCGATACCACATAATTCAATCTCGAAAAGCTATAGGTGCCTATCATAAACACAATAAGAAAGATAAATTGCGCGGTGTTATCGGGTATAAAAGTTAAAATGAGTATACCAATAATCCCACCGCAGATAGTACCTATAAGCCGCTGGTAATTACGTTGTTTAGATAGGCTAAAACCGGGTTTCAGGATCACGATGATGGTAAGCAGCACCCAGTAGCTATGATGCCCCTGGGCTACTGTTTTGGCCGTAATAAAACCTGCCAAACAAACCAATGATACCCTCAGGGCATGTTTAAACGCGCCCGAATCTAACGTGAAGTTATCAAAGAAGATATGCGGCGCATAATCCTGGTGAGTAACAAATTGGGAGTATTCTACATCACCACGTAACTCGGTTGATTTGGGGGCGGTTTTGGAATGGTAATAGTTATATATATTATTAATGCTGTCGCCCAGATCGCGCAGGTTGATCAGGATCTTTTTGAGTACCAGGTTACTGGTTTCCTGGTTGCTTTTACCAATATCATCTATCTTAAGTTTTAACTTTTCCAACTCCAGATTGAAATCGGTAACATGGCGGTTCCGGGCATTTGATAGTACCATATAGGCTATCTCGTCAACTTCATCGGCCATGTGTTGCAGTATGCGGGCAATCTCATTCAGGATGCCGGTGTCTTTGAAGCGCTCGCGGATCTCGCTGTAATCATAGTGAGTCGCCATGATCTGTTCAAACATATCCACCAGGTCGACGAAGGTAAGTACCAGTATCCGGCTGGCTCCGGTTGATTCCTTAACCAATACCCTGCTTTTAAACAGCAGTTCGCGTACGGCATCCTGGTGCTGACTTACCTGTATTTGTTGCGACACCAGTTTCCGGTAATTATCGTCGATATCTTTCTCAGGTAGATAGAAATCGGCTTTGATCCTTAAAAATTTGGCGATATCGGCCACATTCTCACCCAATGCCTGCTGTGCCGCGCGATAGGGCCTGATTCCAAAAAATATCAAACTGAAAGCCATGTACCATAAACCGCCCACCAGGATAGTGGCGCTGTACCACAATACATTGCCCGGTGGTTGAGCCTTATCCATCATAAATATCATGATGAGCAGCGAACATGTACCTACAGATGCGGCCCGGTTACCATAAACCGTAAACATCGAAAACAGAAACGAGAAAAGAGTGATCTCGAGCCCAAGAGTATATAAGTTAAGCCGGGCAAAACCCGTAATGGCTGCTACCAGAAAAAGACATAAATTACCAATAGCCATGGAGTTGCGCTTGTGTGTTACCGGGCCGGGATTATCAATTACACAGATACAAAGTGCTCCCAGGCTAAATGTCAGCCCCAAATCAAATAGGTTAAACTCCAGCAATATCAGCGAGGGTAGTAATATACCTGCTGTGATCCGTAAACCGTCAGAAAAATACTGGCTGTAAAAAAAGCTTTTTATTTCCCTGGTATTAATATTCATCAAAGTAATGTTTGTTTTTGGCAGCGGCCGGGCAATATAGCAGCAAGTTATAAAAATCTTTGCTTATGGTTAAACGGCATAAATCCTTTAATGGCATTTTGATTTTAAATCAGGCTACAAATTTACAATAATTTAATTTTTTTGACTTGTTTTAGTAAATTTGATATCAATTTCATAATACTGTTATTAATTTCGCTACTTTTAGCTGAAATTTAATTTTAGATAATTAAATTCACCCCCGGTTTTGCGCAATAGCCTGTACCAATCAATTTTTACCCAATTATATTTTGAGCTATGTCATTAACTTTAAAACTCAGTCAGCGGGAAACAGCTTTTAACAACGAGGTTGTTACCAGGTTTGAGTTGTATAACAGTTTATTTCAAACATTACCGTTTTACCAGGTAAAGGATACTGGTATTTTGCTGCCATTTTTTAGTTCACATTGCGAAAAGGGCGCCGGTAAGCAGGCATCACCAACAGATATCATTGAGTCGTTCTTTAAAAAGTATGTACCCGATATCGACCACCGCGAGCAGATCAACCGCATGTTCCGCTTTATCCAGTATATCGAGCGCCAGGTGGTTTTGTTTGATGCTATTGAAGATTCATCCTTTAATAAATTGGGTAAGTTTGATGATTCGGGCAACCTGCAAAGTTTGTTGGCTCAAGCCACCAACAGCGAAGAAACCCGTGCGCAGATCAGCAAAAAACTCAAAGATTTTTCGTTACGATTGGTACTCACCGCTCATCCTACCCAATTTTACCCTGGCACGGTACTGGGCATTATGACCGACCTGATTGAAGCCGTAAAAAACAACGATATCAACAATATCGATGTGTTGCTGCAGCAGTTGGGCAAAACGCCTTTCTTTAATAAAACATCACCAACACCGGTTGACGAGGCCATCAGCCTGTCGTGGTTTTTGGAAAATATATTTTATCATGCGGTATCGGGCATACAATCCAAGCTCGAAGAGGAGTTTGATATTGATGCCGCCAGCAGTCGTGTGTTGGAGCTTGGCTTTTGGCCGGGCGGCGATAGAGACGGTAACCCTAATGTAAATACGCAAACCACCAAAGAGGTGGCCAGCTTTTTACGTCAGCGCCTGTTCCGTTGTTACTATCGTGATTTCAGGGTACTTAAACGCCGCATCACCTTCCGCGGGGTTGAAAAGGCCATGGCTAAACTGGAAAAGATCCTGTACAAAAATGCCAACGAACATCCCGATTCTAAAAATCTGCAAGGCGAATTGTTGAGCCTGCTGCAATCTATCAAGCAAACCATCATTACCGATCACGACAGCTTGTTTGTGGATATTGTAGAAAACCTGATCCAGAAGGTACGCCTGTTTGGCTGTTATTTTGCCACGCTGGATATCCGTCAGGACAGCCGCGTTTTGCGTAGCGTATTTGATTATAGTTTAAAAAACATCAAAACAGGCATTGTTAAAGGTTACGCCGACCTGGGCGAAGAGGAGAAATTAAAACAGATTAGCTTTAACGAAGCCGATTTTCACTGCCCTTCTGATGCGGATGCCATGACGCAGGATACGCTGAACACCATTCGCCTGATGCAGGAGATCCAGCAGACTAATGGCGAAAAGGCCTGTCAGCGTTTTATCATCAGCAACTGCCAGCAGGCATCTGATATTTTACAGCTCATCGACCTGTTTTTATGGAGCGGATGGGAAAAAGACAGCCTGAGTGTCGACTTTATGCCATTGTTCGAAACCGTGAACGACCTGTCGCGCGCGGCCGAGATCATGGAGCAGCTATATACACATCCATATTACGCCGAACATCTGAAAAAGCGCGGTAACAGGCAAACCATTATGCTTGGTTTTTCTGACAGTACCAAGGATGGTGGCTACCTGATGGCCAACTGGTCGATATATAAAGCCAAAGTTGAACTGACCGCTATGGCTCGTAAATATGATATCAGCCTGGCGTTTTTTGATGGCAGGGGAGGCCCACCGGCTCGTGGTGGTGGCAAAACGCACCGTTTTTATGCTTCGATGGGTAACGAGATAGCTAACGATCATATCCAATTGACCATACAGGGACAAACTGTAAGCTCGCAATATGGCTCGGTAGAAACCGCCCGTTTCAACATGGAGCAGTTGATCAACGCGGGTATCATATCAGCCCTGCACCCTAATCATAACGATCTGTTGGATAATAGGCATAAAGCCCTGATATCAGATATGGCCAACGAAAGCTATGAGCTGTTTATGGCGTTGCGTGCGCATCCATTATTTGTAGAGTACCTGGAAAAATTCAGTCCGCTTAAATTGTTGTCGCGTATCAATATCAGTAGCCGTCCAACCAAACGTAACGCCGGTGCACCATTGAAACTGGAAGACCTGCGCGCCATCAGCTTTGTAACTTCCTGGAGCCAATTGAAACAGAGCATCCCCGGTTTTTACGGTGTTGGTACCGCTTTGAAAAAGATGAAAGACAACGGTAACTGGCTCGAAATAAAAGAATTGTACAGAACCTCAGGTTTCTTTAAAACCATGCTGGATAATTGTGCCATGTCCATGTCGAAATCTGATTTCAGGGTAACGGCATACCTGGAGAAAGATAAAAAATTCGGCGCTTTCTGGAAAATGCTGAAGAACGAGTTTGAACTGACCCGCGAAATGCTGCTCGACCTTACCGGTAGCACCGTATTGATGGAGGAATACCCGGTTGAGCGCCGTTCTATCGCCATCCGCGAGAAGATTGTGTTACCTCTCGTGATCATCCAACATTATGCCTTGCAGAAGCTGAATAGCAGCGAGGACAGTGAACTCATTGAGATATATGATAAGCTCGTGATCCGTACCGTGTATGGCATCGTGAACGCGGGTAGGAACCTGGCGTAAGGAAGCTCCTCTAAATCTCCCCTGAAGGGGGGACTTTAAAAAAAGTCATTGTGGTTTTCGCAATGACTTTTTTTATTTACGGGTGTCATGCTGAGCTCGTCGACGTATGGTGGGCGGGGCCTCTACGCGCGATCCTTCGACGGCGCTCAGGATGACAGGCCGTCAAAGGCCAGGGCCTCGTGCGATTCCTTCCCTCGGGAAGGGGAGGAAGGGGTTTCAATGCTGGCTAAACCCCTCCCTGCCTTCGCGCCATCCATCGCACCGCTCTCGTGGGGAGGGAACTGAAAAATAACTCCACTGTCGTCGCTCGGCTCCAGCCGAGTGACCACCATTACCCGGCCTCCAGCCGAGAACATGATTAGAGAAATCATTTACTTATCCGAGGGGTTCTTCTTTT
Source organism: Mucilaginibacter sp. 22184 (assembly GCF_052045695.1). Classification (NCBI taxonomy): domain Bacteria; kingdom Pseudomonadati; phylum Bacteroidota; class Sphingobacteriia; order Sphingobacteriales; family Sphingobacteriaceae; genus Mucilaginibacter; species Mucilaginibacter sp. 22184. The sequence goes on along the minus strand of NZ_JBQEPI010000011.1, from coordinate 105,880 downwards.
TAGCCAACAGCATCTCTACCATTTTAGCCAAACGGTCCTGCCGGGTTTTTTCTTGTTTGGCGCTGAGTATCCATAGTACGTATTCCTTTTTATGACTATAAGCCAGTTGCTGAAACCAGCTCAGTACGCCCGGGTGTTGTTCAAGCGTTTCCCTGATATAATCGGGCAGGGTTACCGTTTTTTTATCTACATCAATATAGGCGCTGTATTCGTTATTCCGTACCGCGTCATTACGGCCTGCAGAAACTTTTACCTGATCAACCGGCCGAAAACGGAGGGCCGTCCATACCTCATTAACTGCGGCAGAAGCTACGGGGCGGATACCATATTGCGCCGGAGCATCCCAACTGCTCATCATCTCCAGGTCACTGGTAATACCCGAATTTTTCTTGGGATAGATGATCCAGAATAAGGTATCACCTTTCAGTAAAGGAACGATCACTTTCAATTCATCCGCCAATTCCACACTGTTGGTAACAAACAACTGTATGCCATTAAAGCTTCCCGTGGTGTGGTGTACAATATCCACATCATCGGGCAGAGGCTCCAGGCTTTCCAGGTAGTTGGCCGGTGCGTTATGTAATAACCAACGGGTATTAGGTTTCATCTGCAGCTTTTTGGCAAGGGCGTTCATTTTTTATTGGTTGATAGTTCGTAGATCATGGGTCCGCTAATTTAATAACAATTTATGCTAAAATACATAACGCATAAACGACGTTGTCCCAGAGCGTTATTGCGAGCGCAGCATAGCAATCCCCGATAAGTAGGGCTGCTTTGTAAGTAGGGGATTGCCACGTCGTTCCTCCTCGCAATGACGCGTTTGGCCAATTTTATTTCCTGCATTTGATAACAAATGTTATCGTCCGCTGCCAACAGCCGCTCTACTTTTGTGTAAACAAATAAATAAAAATGAAAGCAGCAGTAATGTATCAAAAAGGGGAATTACCCCAATACATAGATTTCCCGGAGCCGATAGCTCAAAACGATGATGAAGCACTGGTAACGGTAAAAGCGGTGGCTATAAAGCACCTGGATAAAGGCAGGGCCAGTGGCAACCATTATTCGAGTGATGCCCCAAAAGCAAGCGGAAGAGTAATAGGTGGCGATGGTGTTTGTTTACTGGCAGACGGAACGCGGGTATATGGCATGGGCATAAGTGGTATGCTGGCCGAAAAAGCCTTAATTGATAAAGACCGTATCGTAAAAATTCCGGATGGGGTAGATGATGCCACAGCTGCCGCACTGCCCAATGCTGTAATTGGTGCAGCCATGGGATTGAAATTTAAGGCAGATATTCAGCCGGGCGATGTGGTGTTGATCAACGGGGCAACCGGGTTTACCGGACGTGTGGCCGTGCAGATAGCCAAACACTATGGTGCTAAAAAAGTGATCGTGACAGGCAGAAACCAGGCCTCGCTGAACGATCTGTTATCGCTTGGTGCCGACGAAACGATTTCGGTGCTACAGGGTGACGAAAATTTTAAAGCGCGATTAGCAGCGATTCACTCCACCACACCTATTGATGTAATCATTGATTACCTGTGGGGACATACGGCCGAAATGATACTGGCCTGTGTAAAAGGTAATGGCTCGTTTACCAACAGGGTAAGATATGTGTCCATCGGTGCTATGACGGGTGATCTGATCCAGCTATCGGCAGCCAATCTCCGCAGTGTCAACTTACAGTTGACGGGTTCGGGACTTGGCGCCTGGTCAAAGCCGCAGGTTGGCCAGCTATTTAGCTTGATTTTACCCGAAATGTTTGCGTTGGCAGCAGCAGGAAAGCTCAAGGTAGACACCATCACCGTAAAACTGGAAAACATCGCCGAGCTTTGGGGTCTGGAGGTTGATGGGGGTAAGCGTTTGGTGGTGGTTATTTGAGTTGTCACATCCTGGTTATTTCAAACTATGTCATTGCGAGCGTAGCGTGGCAATCCCCAATTAGCAAAGCCGCTTTGTAAGTAGGGGATTGCCACGTAGTTCCTCCTCGCAGCAATGAGGTTTGTTTTATAATTACATTGCCATCTTGGCAAAGAAATCCCAAAGAACTATCCCTGCCGATACTACAATGTTGAAAGAATGCTTAGTGCCAAATTGAGGTATTTCGATGCAGGCGTCGATGTTTTGCATCACATCGTCGCTTACGCCATTTACCTCGTTGCCGAAGATGAGGGCGTATTTTTCGTTATCGAGCGGAGTAAACTCGTTGAGCATGGTGCTGTTTTCGGCCTGCTCAACGGCTATAATGCGGTAACCATCTTTACGCAGTTGTTCTACTGCTTGTAAAGGGGTTGCGAAATAAGTCCAGTTTACGGATTGTGTTGCACCGAGTGCGGTCTTTTCAATTTCACGATGCGGAGGTTGGGCCGTAATTCCACAAAGACAGATCTGCTCTACCGCAAAGCCATCCGAAGTGCGGAAAATAGAACCAATGTTGTGCATGCTGCGCACATTATCCAACACTACAGCTACAGGCAGTTTATCCTGTGCCTTAAATTCATCAACCGAAGCCCGGTTCAGCTCATCTAACTTTAATTTGCGCATAGTTGGTAGTTCATGCTTCATAGTTGATGGTTCATAGTTAATGGCTTCACCACTTACTTACTATGATCTATGAACCATCAACTATGAACCAATCAATAAGCGCAAAAGTATTAATTAACCAGCAAATTCAGCAAACCTACGCCATTACCGATCAGCGAGCTGTAAACGGATGGAGCATAGCCGATCTTTTTGGTGTAGTATTCGGTTATTCCGGCACTGTAATCATCAAATGCATCAGCTTTAACCAGCGCTATAGCACAGCCGCCAAAACCAGCACCGGTCATACGGGCACCTGCTACATTAGGGTTGGTTTTGCTGTATTCGGCCACGGCATCCAGTTCGGCGCCGCTTACTTCATACAGATCGCGCAGCGAATCATGCGAGGCATACATCAACCGGCCAAATTCGGGTAAATTATTAGCAGCCAATGCAACGGCAGCCAATTTTACACGGTCATTTTCTTCAATAACGTGTTTAACTCTTTTTAGTACAACCGGGTCGCTAATAAGATGCTGATATTTGGCGAAAGTTTCGGCGTCGATATCGCACAGGTAATTGATATCCAGCTCTTGTTGCAGGGCTTTCAAGCCTTCCTGGCATTCTGCTACGCGTTCGTTATATTTTGATTCGGCCAGTTTACGGGGTTTGTTGGTGTTGATGATGGCCAGCACATGATCGCCCAGGTTACTGTCGACAGCCTGGTAATCCAGTGTATCGCAGTTCAGCATAAGAGCCTTATTCTTTTCGCCAAAGGCAACGGCAAACTGGTCCATGATACCGCTGTTTACACCGATAAAGTTATTCTCGACAGATTTTGACAATTTTACCAGGTCGAGCTTGGAGTAACCGCAGTTAAAAATATCATTGAGGGCATAAGCCGTAACTACTTCTATAGAGGCTGATGACGACAAGCCCGAGCCGATTGGGATATCGCCATAAAAAAGCATATCCAGGCCTTTTAGCTGATGACCGTCTTTACCAAAATGATGAATTACGCCTATAGGAAAGTTAAACCATTCATCACCACTTTTTTCATATTGCTGCTGCACAGGAATATCTCCCTTATCATCAAAATTTAAGCTCCTGAACCGAAAAACGCCGTCTTCATTAGGCGATATTAACAGGTAAGTGCCAAAGGTTATTGCGCATGGCATTACCAGGCCCCCGTTATAGTCGATATGCTCGCCGATAAGATTTACGCGACCAGGAGAAAAATAGGTGGCGTCGGCCTCTTTATTATAAATTTTAGCAAATTCCTGCTGCAAAGTATTCTTCATTATTTCAGGTTAGTTATTTTGGAATAACAAATATTGTAAAAATTGTCAAATATACATTTATAAAATAAATTTAAAATAGAAATTTTTAATTTTTTAGGGTAGAAATCTAACCGGGCAGGAGGTTTAAATGTATAGTTTTATAGCAATACAGGCAAACAGAACCGCTTGCCGCCTGTTGGCTAAGTTACAGTAGCAGGCAATGTCTGCAAATCACTAATTCACTAAATCAATAATTCAATAATTAAAACATGAAACAGTACCTGGTTACGGGATATGATTATACAGACGAAGGCGCATTGCAGCGTCGTATGGATGTGCGTCCCCATCATTTAGATGGCGTGAGAGTGCTGAAAGCAAATGGCAACTACATAGAGGGAGGAGCCTTACTGAATGACGAAGGCAATATGATAGGCTCGGTAATGATCATGCAGTTTGAAACCGACGAAGCCCTGGAAGCCTGGAAACAGAACGAACCCTACATTACCCAAAAAGTATGGGAATCTGTTGATGTGAAGCCGTTTAAAGTAGCGGTGTTGTAGGGAGGGAGAGGATAATCAAAATCATGTCATTGCGAGCGAAGCGTGGCAATCGCATACTATACAGAGCGTAAATGTATGTCGTATACTCGCTCTTGGCCGCGGTAGGGCCTTTACTTTTGTCGCCACAAAAGTAACTAAAAAAGCTGTCAGCAGAAATGCTTCTTTGCCGCACAAGGCCTTAGCCCTGCAAAGCGGGCAGAACCATCCCGATAGCTATCGGGACTAAACCTTACCTCCACTTCGTTCGCTCATTATCCCCGCTTCAGGTAAGGTTCGCTATGCCCATACAGCGGCACAAGGCCACCATTGTTCTGCCCACTTTCGCCCGAAGCTGTTCTGCTGACGGGAGAGAAATAACTTTAAGGTGCAAAACGGAAGATAGACGGGCTGAGTTATCTACGATATCGTTGGAATATCAGATAGCGGCGGTCCAACTGTTGAGCTGCCAGTAACCTTCGGCATCTTTTTTATAAAGGGCGGTATAGGTTTTACCCTGCATGGCAAAATTGAACGAGAATTCCTGTGCCGAGCGGTCGTGTGGTATAAAATGTGGTAATACACTGTTGGCGGCCAGGGTGATGGCTTCGGCAAATTCGTCGTGGTTTTGCTCTTGCTGGCGAATCTGCTGCAGGGCATGGCTGGCATAATCTGCGTAGGTGACAAACGCGTATCCGGAGTCGCTATCCTTTAGCTGGCGGGCCGCGATAAAAGCTGCTTCGGCCCATTGGTCTTTGTAGGCTTCCATGGCTTTCAACAGGTCGGGCGCTGATATCTCAGGGAGGCCATCGTTGCCGGTGGTGTTATAGCTGTTCAGGATCTCTTCTTTACTCTTCATGTACTTGATTATAATACAAAAATAAAAGGATGCCCGTATTTTATGGCATCCCTTTATTTACCCGGTTTATAGGGTGATTTATTTGATGTCATTCAAGCTTTCGAGTATAAGCATATCTGCCTCGTCAAGCTTGATATCGGCTGCTTGCATGTTATCTTCCAGGTGCTCCACGCTTGATGTGCCCGGAATAAGCAGGATATTGGGTGCATAGTGCAACAGCCAGCTCAAAGCTACCCGGTGAATGGTGGCGTTGTGTTTATCGGCCACGCCCTGTAAAACCTGCTCGCCTTTTACATTACCGCCGCCCAGTGGGTACCAGGGTATAAAGGCGATATTTTGTTCGCGGGTGTATTGCAGTTCGGCTTCCCATTTGCGGTTATCAACACTGTACATGTTTTGTACCGATACCACCTCGAAAAATTGTTGCGCATGTTTAATCTCGGCTACGCTTACTTCTGACAAGCCGATATGTTTGATCTTGCCTTGTTGCTGCGCTTTTTGTAAAAACTCGAAGGTTTTTTCGGCGGGTACTTTAGGATCTATCCTGTGGAGTTGATATAGGTCGATACGGTCCTGTTTCAGGCGTTTTAAGCTACCCTCGAGGGCTTCCTGCAGGTGAGCAGGGGATGAATCGATATTCCACTGGTTAGGGCCTGTGCGCAGGAAACCACCTTTGGTGCCGATAAGTAATCCGGCAGGGTATGGTGCAAGCGCTTCGGCTATCAGTTCTTCTGATACATTGGGGCCATAGCTGTCGGCGGTATCAATAAAATTTACCCCGAGTTCTACAGCGCGTTTGAGTACACGGATGCATTCATCCTTATCTTTAGGCGGCCCCCAAACACCCTGACCTGTGATGCGCATGGCGCCATAGCCCAGGCGGTTTATGGTGAAATCGCCACCTAATGTGAACGTTTTTTCAAATGTGTTTGCCATAGTGTAAGTTGTTGTTATTAAAATCAACTCAAATATGGCTGCATTGTTTAAAAATATTATAACACCATTGTAATAATGAGTTAGGAATAAGGATTTTTGGAGCAAAGAGCAAGGATATTAATTTAGTGGTATCTTTCGCTCAAAAATAAACCATGACATCACAAAACCTGGCCAATCACAAACGCACCGTTATAGGATTTCATTATTTGCTGAGCGCCATGCTCATTTTTGGATTGATCGTTTCGGCCGTTAATGTAGTATTGCAATGGCATTCGGCCAATTTATTGAGTGCATTGCTTATCCTGCTGCTTTTTGGTTGCTGTTTGTTGATGAGCTTGTTTGTGCGTATGTTCCCGCTAAAAGCGCAGGACAGGGCCATACGTGCCGAAGAAGGGTTGCGTTATTTTATACTCACACGCCAGCCGCTGGATAGCCGGCTTACCATAGCCCAAATAGCTGCCCTGCGTTTCGCACCAGATGATGAGCTGATCCCGCTAACAGAAAAGGTGATAAAAGAAAATCTTTCACCTGCCGAAATTAAAAGAGCTATCAGAAACTGGAGGGCAGACCATCATCGCGTGTAGACGGCATTATAGAATTAATCTACAAGCGTATCTTTTAGCGTTTTGAGTAATTTGTACATTCGGGGATCATCAAGAGTTTGGAGCCGGTATTCCCGATAGGTTACTGTATCATCCCGAAATGTTACGTAATAATCATTTTCATTTATTACATCTATTTTGATGGACTTTTGATCCGTTCGTAGCCCATGGTTTACTGATCTGGAGATAATAAGATAATGCACTGATGTACCAATGCGAAAATATTTATCCTCGCCCTGTACCTGCAGTTTTAAAATAAATTCTCTTAAAGGTTTAAACCGTTCAAAACCGGAGTAATTGGTGATGAGATCATCATATCGCAATAATGTTTCTGTCCACGACTCATGAAACAAATTCAGTATAGTCTGCGTCCTTGCATCCATATTGTAAATTTAGATATTGGCTCCTAAAAGTTAGGATTTCGGGTTTAGATTTGGGATTTCTCATCGTCTATCTCCACCAACCTATAATGGTGCCCATGAGGGTTAGCGATACCAGGCTGTAGCCGCCATTAATAAAAATCAGTCGCCAGCTTTTTAGTTCAAAAAGGCCTTGTATGGCAATGGCGCAGAAGGTCCAGACCCCGGCCAGTGAACCAGCTGTAGCACCCCAGGATACATCGGTTTTGGCATCAGCCAGAAACATGCCCAGGTTAACTGCCATGATGATGGAAAATATAGCCGAAAACCCAAAGATGCGGGCCTTGTTGGAGGCTTTTACTTCATCGGTGGTGAATTTGTTATCGGCCATCCAGGGATTGGCAAACAGCAAGGGAGAGTACCAAATGCCGCCAACTAAAAATGCTGATATACCGGCCACAACTACAGCCAGCAAGTTAATGTGAGAAATGTCCATAATGATAAGTTTATGTGTATTCTAATATAAGGAAATTAATTCTTATTGATATATACACATTTGCGGATGAATACTTATCGCGCCAGATGCAAAAAAGCCCATTCCAAGGGAAAGGGCTTTTGATAAATTTTTTATTTTAACTCCCTCTACTTTGGAGAGGGTTGGGGTGAGGTTTATTTCACCTGGATGTGCATTACCTGCCGGCCAAGATCGCCTTCGGCATCCAGACCTTCAATAACTATGCGGTATGAGCCACGGGCATCACTGTTGAAAAAGTTGAATGAGGCTACACCGTTTTTATCGGTTATCACTTTAGGGTTCCAGTAAATGGTGTTACGCAGATCGGCACCAAGCGAGCTTTGTTTGGTTACATCATATTTTGGCATGTAAAACTCTTTGGATTTGCTATAACCCTGTACGGCAAAAGTCACCACGTTTTGCTTAGGAATAAGCGCCTGCAGTTGGGCCATTGTTATTTTTTGCTTTTTGATCACTTTTTTATTGATCAACAGAATACCATTGGTTTGATTCATGCGGTTAATGCCGCTCACGCCGTCGGTCAGAAATATTTCTACAGATGCTACTTCGGCACCGGTAATGGTTGCTAAAAAGTTCACATCAACCGGCATACTGCCCACATATATCTGCACAGGTATTTTTTTACCTGCATTATAATCACGGGTGATATAAAAGTTATTGTCTACATAAGTTAAACCAAAAGCCATAGTGCTTAAACAGTTAATCAGCAGGGGGCAATCCTTTAACTGGTCGCCAGATATTTCATGATCGGCCTGGCCGGGCAAACCCGCAAATGTACCATAGTCGTTATGGCTTGGTTTTTTCTCGAACTTGGTTGATTTAACTACTACCTCTTTCAACACGCGGGAGTTTTGATACTGCCTGCGGCTGTTATCCAGGTATGGGCGCATCGCGCTGTCGATATTTACAATTTCGTCGGGCTGGTTGGGGTTCTTGGTTAATTTCTGATACAATTCGCCGTTCACGCTGATTACCATATTTTTGCCATTCGGATTATTACGGGCGCTCAGGGTTATTTTAGAAGTATCCATCACCACCACATTGCTGAACTTAAAATTACCCGAGAGGTCTGTTATGGTTTCTGCCGAAAAATTACGATCTGGTATCAGCAGACGTATACTGCCTTTGCCTACCGGTAAGCCTGTATTGGTTCTTAATATACCCGATACCTCGATGCCCTGCTCTGGTGCGATGAAGATAGGCGGGTTTTTATCGGCAAGTATATCCTCGTATGAGAACCGGCGGTAGCCCTGGGTAAGCATCAATATATCCAGGTTATCCAGTTTTTCCTGGTCGGGTTTATTGAAATAATAATTCGGTTTTTCGATATATCCTTTCAGATCGGATGTAAGCAGCAGGTTGCTTAATATGGTCGACTCCGCGTCTTCGCTGGTAGGCACGCTGGTATCATCAAGCACCGCTACAGAAAAGCTGCCTTCAACAGGGGCGGCGCTGTTTTTTGCCGATACTGCTATCCGCACATTTTGCCGGGTGGTATACGATGGTTTATCGGGTTTTAAAGCCAGGTTCAGCAGGTCGTTATGCTGTACAAAAGCAACGCGTTCGCACAAGGCGTAACCTCCTGATGAGAACAGGGTGAACTGTACAATACCTGTAGGGAACTTGTTTTTGGGTACATTGGCGGTATAAGTGGCATTTTGCAATACGGTTTGGGCGGCATAGTAAATAACACCGCCGCTTTGTGCCACCAGGTAAAAGCTCTTATTTTGTTTGCGTTGTAAAAATAATTCGTTGGCCGATATTTTAACGTTCAGGTTATCGGCATCGGGACTGGATACTGATAGATTTATACCCATAGCCTGTACCCTCGGAAGCTTATAAGTACCCGTAGAACCATTGGGGAAAGTAACATTTGCGGTGTAGGTTTTGCCACTTTCGGGCGTGAAGGCACATACGCCCATACCCAAATGCGCGGAGGTAAAACTGGCCATAACCGTACCCTGATCGTCATTTATAGTGCCTTTTACATCAACGCCTAATCCTTTAGAGTTGATAGCTTTAAAGGCTATTTTGGAACGTATGCCATTAGTAAGCTGTCCGCTCTCGGGGAAAAACTGTACATCATAAGCGGTTACCGCTCCTTTTAAAGAAAATGAATTGGTAACCGATTTACGTTCGCCCATATCAATGGCAGTTACCAACGAACTGGATGTAATGGTAGCAGCCTCATTTTCGGGTATATCAACCTGTAAGTGGCCCTTATCATCGGTACGACCGCTGCCCTTGGTTATAGCATCGCCGTTGCGTACCAATTGCCAGCTTACTTTTTTATTGGCATAAGGCGTGTTTGTAGGATCTTTATAAAGGATATCCGCATCAACTTTTACCGTTCCTTTTTTGGCCGAACTTTTATAGCTGATAAAAGTATTCACCTGGTTGTCGATGGCGTTACCTACATTAATGGTATGATCATAAAAGTAATCCGGATCAAAATTGCGCATCCAGTTGGTATACGCCCTGATACGGTAGGGCCCCTGTTTATAGGTATCGCCGGTGAGGGTAATACTTCCGTTGGCAAAGCCGTTTTTAACCGGCAAACGCAGGTTATCCATGATGGAGTCCTGGCTGTTGATGATATCTACGTAAACAATACCGCTTAAACCTGATGGCTGATGTTTTTCGACCGTTACATAGGCCTTAAACCAAATGGTATCGCCTACGGCATAATAGGGCTTATCCAAATGCAGATAAACTTTTTCGATAGGGTAACTGCTTTGAAATTTCGCAGTTTTTTGAATAAGCGTATTTAAAGGGATGCTATCCTGTTGTGCCGAAGCAGCAAAACTAATTGAGAATAACAGGGAAACGATGAGTAAAAATTTTCTTGATATCATTAATATAATATAAAGCGGCTAACTGGGGCTAATATAAACATTTAGGGTTGCAGCGTGCCGAACGGGCTTGCCATTTAACATTTTTTTACAATCGGGGTAAATTTGAATGCTGTTCAATTTATCCGTTTGCGGCACAGGCAACATGCAAAACTATGGGTTTTTATGTATCAACGAAAAGTTATAACCAATATGTTGCACAGGGGAGCATCATAACATCATTGTTACTTGTTGGGGGAGTCGATTATGCGGCTTGATTTTTTGTTAAGGGAAATCCTTAAAAACTGTACCCCACACCAAATTTTACACCGGCGTTTTCCAGGCTGTTAATCTGGCCGTTACGATTAAACCCTATCAGCCGGTGCTCCACAAAAAACGGGTTTATAAAAACAGTTATCTGGTCAAAACTATATTTACCCCCAATGCCTATCTCTGCGCCTATGCCTTTTTGCTCATTTATCCCGGTATCATTATCGTGACCAAAATCAAAGTCGACCAGGACCCCGGCATTCACATACAGGTATTTTAAAAAAGTATATTTTCCATAAACAGGTATAGTGATCAGTTTAGCCCTGCCCGTGCTAATGACATATCCTTTGGCCGGAACATTATTGCTTAACAAAAGTTTATTGCTGGAGTATTGCAAGCCTGTTTCCAGGGCAAAGGAGTTGGTTAAATTATAGGTATACCCAAAGCCCACAATGCTTCCGCTTTTTGATTTGTAATCGTAATCGCCACCGCCGCTGTGAATGTTTACATCATTAACAGCTGCTCCAAAGTACAAGGATATATTATTTTTTGACTGAGACCAGACCTGTGTGCTTGATAAAATAAGTAAGGCAAGGATGAGTTTGATTTTCATTAGCGTAATTTGTTTGCGGAGCTGGGGCTCACGATGGTTTCATAGGATGTTTATAATAAGATAGGGCTAAGGTATTCAATTCAAGATGATTTTGAGCAGCGGGTTAAAAATCATGTGCGTGTAAACATTGTTAATGTGTACAACATCATAAGGCTGATTGGAGTTTTAGCAATTAAAAAATGTAATTTTACTTTCTTGCCAGGTTTGTTATGCAAATACCCCCATCGCCACATCTTTCCCATATTGTTAAACATTATTTGTTGTTGGAAAACGATTTCGGTGGGCAATTGAATTATCGTTTGTTCTCAGATGGCAACCCCGGTATGGTTTTTTATTTCAAATCGCCGATGGTTGAACAGACCGAAGGGCAGGTATATGCCCACTCGCGTAGTTTTGTTTACGGGCAGATAACGCAATACAAAAACCTCATATCAACAGGTAAATTAGGTATACTGGTAGTTGTATTACAGCCTTATGGTATTAATGCTTTGCTGGGTATGGCCTCGTTTGAATTGAATGACTGCCGCATCAAATTAAACGAGCTTTTTAAAACTGATGGAGCGGATCTGGAGGATAGGGTTTTGAACGCTGTTGATATCAAAAGTAAAGTTGGCCATATTGAAGCCTTTATATCCGCAAAGCTGGCCAATGTGCAATACCCCGATAAAATCCTTACAGCCGCTTTAAAGCTGATCGATAGCCATAGGGGCAATATAATTATCTCCAATTTGTTGGAGGTACTACCCATAACCGAAAAACAGCTTGAACGTAGGTTTAACCAGTATATTGGAATAAGTCCTAAGCGCTTCTCGGCCACTGTAAAGCTGCAGTATTTTTTAAAGAGCCTCCAAAATAGTTCGCCAGGTACAAGAATTGCCGATGCGGCTTATGAGAGTGGTTATTATGACCAGGCACATCTGAATAACCATTTTAAAAAGAATATCGGGATAACCCCATCGGCTTACAAAGCCAATAAGCTGCTGGCTATTAATTTCATGCAGGTATAGCAGCTTTCATGATTGTCGGTTTTTTACAAGGTGGTCTTTAAAAGCAGGCATAGCTTTGCTGTATATAAACACAAGGCTTATGAAAAATCTGAAAATAGCTACCGCGCAATTCGAAAACAAAAGTGGCGACAAGGCTTATAATCTATCTGTTATCAAACAAATGTCGCAAAAAGCGGCGGAGCAGGGTGCTGATGTGATCGCCTTTCATGAATGCTCCATTACCGGTTATACTTTTGCCCGGCACCTGGATAAACAGCAGATGCTTGACCTGGCCGAAGTGGTACCCGGAGGAGAAAGTATAGCCGAACTTACTGCTTATGCCCGGGAATTTAACATCATTATACTGGCCGGTCTGTTTGAAAAAGACGAGAATGATAACCTGTTTAAACCTTATGTGTGCGTTGATAAAAATGGCCTGGTTGCCAAACATCGCAAGCTGCATCCATTCATCAACCCGCATTTACAACCGGGAGATAGCTATACCGTTTTTGAAATTTTGGGATGGAAATGCGGCATCTTAATCTGTTATGACAATAACATTATTGAAAATGTGAGGGCTACCAAGTTGCTGGGCGCCGATATTATTTTTATGCCGCATGTAACCATGTGCACGCCATCTACCCGTCCCGGTGCCGGTTTTGTTGATGCCACACTCTGGAAGGATAAAACTGCCAACGCCAAACAATTACGCGGGGAGTTTGATAGCCTTAAAGGCCGCGCCTGGCTCATGAAATGGCTGCCCGCCCGGGCCTATGATAACGCGGTTTATGCAGTTTTCTCCAACCCTATAGGTATGGACGATGATCAGCTTAAAAATGGCTGCTCTATGATTATTGATCCTTATGGCGATATTATAGCTGAGTGCCGGTCGCTGGATAATGAATTTGTTATAGCCGATATAAGTGCTGATCAATTAACAATGGCTGGTGGTTACCGGTATATTAAGGCCCGGAGACCCGAACTGTATCGGGATATTATTGGAAAGGAACATCAGAGCCAACAAAAGGTGGTTTGGTATAAATAATAAATATGGCTAATATTAGCAACGTAAATGAGGGACATATAACGCCCTTATTTACGATAGCCATACTAAACCAAACCCCAACCAACCCTGAAACATGAGAAACCTAAAAACCTCCTTATTCGCATTTTTTTTTTTGTTAACAACAGGATTCGCATTTGCACAACGATCCTATAAAATAAGCTATCAGCAATTAAAAGAGTATGAAGGTGTTTACCAATATGGTAAGGAGGATAAGTTAACAATCGCTGCCTCGCCGGTTGATACTTGTTTGGTTGCTATTATTAAATTAAGCGTTTATCCATTAAAAAGCGCGGATAAAGATGTTTTTACAGACGTTGGCAAAAATAAGATCACTTTTTTAAGGAATTCATCCAGCCAGATCATAGGATACGCCAAAGGTAACGATACTAATAGGCTCATTGCCCGCAGTGTTAAATTTTCGCCAAAAATGTGGTATCCTAAAATGGGTGCCGACGTTAAAACCTATCAGTATAAATATACTACTCCAGGTAAATTTAAGGATGGTTTGCAACCTGGAGATGCCACCGCAGTTGGTTTGGACACCGCTTTGCTTGATAAAATGATGAACAAAATTGTGCGCGGCCAATACCCTAATGTGCACAGCGTTCTAATTATAAAAGGCGGCAAACTGGTATTTGAAGAGTATTTTTACGAGTATACCAAAGATAGCCTGCAGGAAATGCGCTCGGCAACTAAAAGTATCGTATCGGCACTTACCGGCATTGCTATTCACCAGGGATTTATCAAGAGTAAAAACGAGCGGGTGGTTTCTTATTTTCCGGAATACAACCTGGCCAATAATACCGATATCAAGAAAACAATTACTGTTGAAAATATGCTGGCCAATCAAAGCGGTTTGGATTGTGATGTAAGTAACCCCAAATCGGCAGGTGCTGAGGAAGCCATGGACGCATCTGACGATTGGGTGAAGTTTACGCTCGATCTGCCGATGATCGATAAGCCGGGTAACGATGGCCGGTACTGCTCTGGTAATCCCATCACCTTAGGCCGGATAGTAGAGAAAACTACGCATATGGATCTGCCCGTATATGGCCAAAAGAATCTTTTTGGTCCGCTGGGCATTACCGGTTACAAATGGAATTTTAAACCCGACCGGTCAAATATTAATGAATATTGCCAAATTTACCTGCACCCGCGCGATATGGCCAAATTTGGCCTGTTATATCTTAATAAAGGAGTCTGGAATAAGAAACAGGTTATTCCTGCCGAATGGGTAACAGAATCGTTCCGGAAACATTCCGTAGTACAGGGTGTTGATTATGGATATCTCTGGTGGCTAAAATACCTCGACGCCGATGGCGGTGTACGTTATTATGGCAAGGCGGCACAGGGTAACGGTGGTCAAAAAATATACATTTTCCCAGATCAGGACTTGGTTGTTGCCATAACCGGCGGTAATTATAACTCCAAATCTCCATCAGATGAGCTGATCAGTAAATACATCCTGCCTTCATTTAATAAAAAATAAATGCAGCGTTGTAAAATTAACGGGCTTGTACGGCCTTAGATTTTAGTCGCCAACATTTATTAAAACCTATGCCTGGTGTTTAGGTTAATAATAAAGGAATCAAAAATTATTGACCATGTTGGATACATATTACAGGATATGGGTTGACGCTATTACGGTAGAAAGATCCAAAAAAGGAGAGCAGGGCAGTTGGAAAGCATTTACCATAATTCCAATGTCTATTTTGCAGGGTATCAATTTATTAACCTTTATTTTTCTGATCCGGATAATTACACACCGCGCCGTGCCGGTAGTTTTGAGCCTGAATATTTTCCGGGAGCGGGCACTGAATACCTTTTTTGCAGGAGCGTTTACTTTTTTTGTACCTTTTGTAATACTTAATTATTTACTGATTTTTTATAATCAACGCTATAACAACCTTTTAAGAATATATCGCGATAGCAGGGGGGAGTTGTACCGCAAGTATTTTTTGATAACCATAGGCATTATTGTGATCCCGTTATTACTGAAATTGATATTTTGATTTTAAATTCAAAATACTAAAGTGGTTTTTGGTATAAAATATATCTTAATTTGTTTTAAGTTATGATTTTGTTGGTTATACTTGTAAAAGTAAACAAGCATAATCTAAACTGCTATCCCATGAACCAGGACATCAAACAACCTTATCCCCAATCGTATACCGATATTGATAAAGCCACTATCGAATCGGGTTTTACCATGGCATCTGATCCTTTAACCTGCTCTTTACTAAAAACGCTGGCTGCTGCAAAGCCTGGCGGTAAATTCCTGGAGCTGGGTACGGGTACAGGTTTATCCACTTCATGGATATTGGATGGGATGGATAATGCGTCCTCACTTATTTCCATTGATAACGATGCCCCTTTTTTAGCCATTGCCAATCAGTTTTTGGGTGATGATAAGCGATTAGAACTGGTTTGCATTGATGGCGCCGACTGGTTTGAACAAAACAAGCATCAAAAATTTGATTATATTTTTGCTGATACCTGGCACGGTAAATATTTGCTGCTTGATGAGGCCATAGCCATGCTTAACCCGGGTGGGCTATATATTATTGATGATATGCTGCCCCAGCCCAACTGGCCCGATGGCCATCACGAAAAAGCTATAAAATTAGTTGAAGATCTGGAACAACGGACTGACCTGGTACTTACCAAACAATGCTGGGCCACCGGCATTGTGATAGCGGTTAAAAAAGCAGTATGATAACTTTAAAATAAATGTTGTTTCATTCTATCTTTACCGCTCAGGTATAAAAATTATGGCTATTGAAATTGAACGCAAGTTCCTGGTTGATCACGAACAGTGGCAGCTTCTTCATAAACCCGTGGGTAAACATTTTCGCCAGGGATATATTTTAAGTGACGATATCAAAACCATCCGGGTGCGTGTTACCGACGAATTGGGGTATATAACCATTAAAGGCAAAACAAAAGGTTTCAGCCGGTTGGAATATGAATATACCATCCCCGTGAATGAGGGGGGAGAATTGCTGAATAACTTTGCATCGTCAGAGCTGGAAAAGACCCGTTATTGCATTACTTATGAAGGTAAAGTTTGGGAAGTTGATGAGTTTTTGGGTGAAAATCAGGGTTTGCTGGTGGCGGAAATTGAACTGGAAGATGAAACGGAAACGTTTAAGTTGCCACCATGGGTCACTGTTGAAGTTACCGGCGACAAAAAATATTACAATTCGGCTTTATCGGTAAATCCGTTTAAAAGGTGGAACGGGTAATTATTTAAAACAGAACTTATGCGCTTTGAGGCAAGGCTAATAAATAATCCGGCATTGACTCGTCAGATACAGTTTTAACGTATTTATTACCATCCGGACAAAGAGCAGGGATCAGCGAAGTTTTATTGCCATATTCATCAATAATATAGGCATCCCCATCGGCATCCTTTATCCAATCATAAAGTTTTGCCCTTTCGGTAACTCCCTTTACATTAATACGTTCATTTACCCATTCTAATGAATCAATAGCTACATAAGGGTTTTTGTGCAGTTTAGCATCGGTTTTTATACAAAGAATACGTACAGACATCGGCTCATTCGTTTTTAATTAACAGGTTCTACAAAATTAAAACAAATGAGAATGAAGGGAAATAGGTGTTTTCACCCATTTTTTTTGCGTAAAACCCCCCGAAGTAGGCTAAAAGTCAAATAATTGACTATCGTTTAGTAAGTAAAATTTTAGCTTAAAGTTTATTAGATAATGCCCTTTGAAGCCGGGCGAAATTGAAGAAAACAGGAGGGGAGAGATAGATTTATAATAAAAGCCCTGATATTATTGATACCAGGGCTTTTATTGTGCTATTTACCAGCCAGTGCCTTTTTTGGCGTTACCGTTTTTGATATGCTCTTCGGCAGTTGCTTTGCCCATGATAGCTGCCATTTTATTACCAGCGCTATCTTTTCCAGTGGCTATGTACCTTCCTGATTTTACGTCGATAACAGGATCGATCATTGGTACATTTTTAGTTTTGGTTTTTACTGAATACGCGGTAATGCCGCTTCCTTTTTCTGTTGCCATGATAAGTTCTTTTGTTTTTAATAATTGTTAACCCCATTTAAACCGAATTGTTTCGGCTTTAGTTATAATTGGTAATTGTGCTGTAAACATGCATTAAAAATTTTTAAATCAAAATACCTGAAGTAAATATTTTGTTAACATATTTAATTTTTTGTTAATAACGTGTAAACTATAGTGTCTTCAAATACACCGTTAAAAAAGTGGTTTTCTTTGAAGTGTCCTTCCTTTACAAAGCTGTTTTTTTGAAGCAATTTTATCGAAGCAAGGTTGCCCGGACTTACATTAGCTTGTATGGAGTGCAGCCTCATGGGCCCAAAACCGTAATTAATAATGGTTTCTATGGCTTCCTGCATGATACCCATACCCTGGTAGGCCGGATTTAGGAGATATCCTATCTCGGCCCGGTAATTCTCTTTCTCAATACGCCAAAAACCTATGCTGCCGATGCACTCATGATCACCTTTAAGTGTAATGCACCAGGTAATACCATTATTGCCGCTTAGTAATTCGTTAATAACTTTTATCAGGTTAATGGCATCATCAATGGTTTTTGTGAGCGGGCGGGATATATATTGCATAATAACCGGATCTTTTCGCAGCTCAAAAAGCCTGGGCGCGTCGTCAAAAGTAAACCGGCGCAGTATCAAACGTTCGGTACTGAGAACAGGAAACGGGGTGAAGTTAAGTTCGAGCATAATAGAGAAGAAGGAGTTAAGAATCAAGACTCAAGATAACACAAAAGCCGAAATTTTGCATGATAAAGGGGGGGGAGACACCGGGCGCCTGGAATCACGAACATGTTAATTAGCTGATAGTGCAGAACGTTGTTTAGGCATCAGGCTGCTGTTAAACTTCAGGATGAGCTTAAACAGATCGGCATATTCGGTAAGCGGTAAAGTTTTGCTGATGTCAAAAACATCATGATAAGCCTTGATGCCACCCAGGGTATATATGAAAAAAGCGGGGACTCCTTTCTCTGTAAAATAATAATGATCGCTGTTGGCGGCTTTTCCGCGCGGGTTTACTTTTACCAGGTAATTACCCTGGCTGTTAATTTGTTTCAAAGCAGCAAACTCTTTGGGGTAAACGGTAGCGTTTACTACAGTTATGCCTTCAATACCGGTGCCGTCAAGATCCAAATTGATCAGGAAGCGGATATTTTTCAATGGAATTAAAGGATTATCGGTAAAATATTTAGAGCCCATCAGCCCGGCCTCTTCGCCCGAAAAGCAGATAAAAGCCATGCTATAGCACTGCGGATGGGCGCCATAGTATTTGGCCAGGCTTAACAATTGTGTAACCCCGCTGGCATTATCATTAGCCCCCGGAAAGTAAGTATTACCACCCATGCCCCCTAAATGATCATAATGCGCGGTGATAACCAATACCGAGTCGGGTTTGGAGGTGCCTTTGACAATGCCGCAGATGTTTGCCGTTTTATAATCGGGGATTAATTGGTTCTCGATATCGATCTGAATAGAAGCCGGTGTTTGTTTCACCGACTTTTTATCCATCTGTATCAGTGTATAATCAAGTACCTTGCCTTCAACAGACCAGGTGAGTTTATCTTGGAGCGACAGCACCACACGATTTTCCTTATCAACAAAGTGTGTACTATCAACCTGCTCCAGCTTACCCGCGCCGGTTACCCCTTTACTATCCGGACTTACAATATAATCTACACCTGGCCTGAGCTCTACATTATTGATCGCCACCTTCATTTTTCCCGGAAATGTATTCACCGGGTAGCTAAACTCCTGCAGGTAGTTTTTGTCGTCCATAGGTTTTAAACCATAAGTTTTAAACTGGCCTGCTAAAAAAGCGGCTGCCTTGTGTACCCCATCTTTGGTATAACCGCGGCCCCAAAAGCAGGGCGAAGTTAAAGTATCCACCATTTTACGGGCGAATACGGTGTCCTGGGCGAGCAGGCAGTTGACAGTTAGCAATAACAGAAATGTAAGTTTATATTTCATCTGTAACTATTCATATATACATTGTTATTCATTGAATGCTGTTTTAAGTGTGTTGGCTCCCCTCTTGAGAGGGGGTGTGCTGGATTTGCGCGGTGGCAGGGGTGTGTTTATTCATCAGCTCAGTAAAACACACCCCTCCACCCCTCTCAAGAGGGGAATCGCACACGCCCTTTCTTGAAAATTCCATTTAAACAAATCATAACTATTCACCGGAATAGTTACTTTCATCTTTTATAGTTAGCCCGGTTATATAAAACTATCGACTTCGCGGTAGGCTTTGATCAGGGCTAGCTCGCCTTCTTTACCGGCACCTGCCGTGCCATGTTCCATACCCAGCACGCCCTTATAGCCTTTATCATAAATATGTTTGAATATGTTTTTGTAATTAACCTCGCCCGTGCCGGGTTCTTTACGACCGGGATTATCGCCAATCTGGTAATAACCAATTTCGTCATAAACCCAATCAAGGGTGGGGATGATATTACCCTGGTTGCGCTGTACGTGATACATATCATACAGAATTTTACAAGAGGGGCTGCCTATCGCCTTACAGATGGCATAAGCCTGATCGGGCGTACGTAAAAACAAGTCGGGATTATCACTCAGGGGTTCCAGTACCATTACCAGGCCATGAGGTTCAATAATGGCGGTGCCTTTTTTTAGTGCTTCAATTACATTGCCCGTTTGTATACCGATGGGCAGGTTACGCACAAAATCGCCCGGAACAACGGTAACCAGCTTACCATTGATGCGTTTGGCCACCTCAACGGCTTCTTTACAGCTGGCAATAAACTTATCCAGGTATTCGGCTTTGCCCGATGCCAGCAGGTTGGTATCGTTACCTAAACCGGGTTGTACAAAAACACCCATGGCCATGCCCAGTTTGGCCAGCGTATCGCCAATTTTTTTCTGCTGATCAACCGGCCGGCGGGCCATCCCGTTATCTTCAATACTACGAAAGCCCTGGTCATATGCAAATTTGATCTGATCAATAAAATCGTCGCCGGCATGGTTTTTAAACATACCATCATGAATGCCATAGTTTAAATGAAAAGGTTTACCGTTATCGGGGGCGGAGGTTGCCGCTGCCGCGGGATCTGTTTTTAAAAGCCCGGTTGTTAATAGTGATGCACCTGCCAGTACAGAGTTTTGCACAAAGTTTCTGCGTTTCATAATAGGTAATTGGGATTTGAGGCAGCAATATAAAAAAAAGATGTGATTTTGGGTTTGGAGTACTGTTGTCCGCAGCGAGTTGCTTTTAACTCAAATAGCAGATAGGGGCGCCTTCAAACTTTCAGGATGAACACATTCGTGATTTTCCCCAAAAAATCGTACATTTGTATCACAAACGGAAAATTTATTGCTATTTCCCATATAGCCACCCGCTAATCAATCCTTGTTGACCAGGGTTCATTTTTATCCCCGCTGATACCGTTGCTGCCCGGAAATTAAATTGATGATCCTCCTCTTCATGCATATTCAGTTCGGTACAGAACTTTTGTTTAATTGATAGGGTTTTACAGGTTTTAACCGGGAGTAGCGCATTGTTTAACTAAATTTTTTAATCAATATGGCTAAATCGCAAGCAACCTTCATGAAAAAACAGCTCGAAAAAAACAGGCAAAAAAAGAAAGAAGAAAAAGAACTGCGTAAACAAGAGCGCCAGCAAAATAGCGGCGGTAGCGACCTGGAAAGCATGATGGCTTACGTTAATGAATTTGGCGAGATCGTATCGACCCCGCCCGAAAAGAAAGTATAAATTTCAACTTACAATGTATGTAGTGTAACACTTATAGTTTACACTGCATAAGCATTGTAAAGTACCTGTTTCCCGCACATTTTATAGCCTTCGCAGCAAGCGCATTACCTTAAAAATGGAATAGCCGGTTTGTAAACTACTGGCTTACCCTGATAACTCCTGAAAGCGTTAACCACCACAAAACAAGCATTTGATAAATAAAAAATGGAGGGGACGATCATTGCCGATTCTAATGATCCGATACCCAAAGTCATGTGGATAGGTGTAATGTGAAACACAAACATAACTATGAACAGGATATAACCCGCAAATATCAGTAAGCACCAGGATATTTGAAAGTTGAGTATTTTTTTGCCTGTATAATCAATATGCTTTATTTTATCTTTCTTGAGCATATACAAGGCAAGCGGTACAATAACACCCAACAAAGGGAACGCGAAAAAAGCTAATGCAGATAAATTTAAAAAAGTTAAAAAGCCCCGGTCTTCCTTTTCGGTCCATTCTATAAGGTCATTCGGGGTAACATTTAAAGCATTGGCCAAGCGTTTCAGCGTATCGCCCCTTGGTTCGGTCTCGCCGTTTTCAACCCTTTGTACTGTTCTTAAATTGAGTTGTGATGCGGTAGCTAACTGGTCCTGGCTTAAGCCCAAACGGATACGTAATTCTTTAATCTTTTTGGATAGGTCGGTTTCTTTCATTTTTTAATTGTTTGATATGGAGCAAAGGTATTTTACCGGTTTAAATTTCCTTGCGACATGCTTACGGCATTTATACGGCATTTGCGCCAAAACTGCTCCGGTATCTTCATTTTCTTACGGCAATTGTACGGCAATTATGTCTGCACGCATATTTGTTGAATACATACCGGCCCCATTTATTGCCTGGTTTTGCTAACCGCCTATAAATCAGTTTGTAAATATCATGACACTTTCTTGAACCTTTTGATAATTAATTTGTCATAACTTATATCGATATTTATAAATGGCCATAAAAATAAAACTTTGCCTGCTTGTGGCAGGTATGATGGCTGCCTCATGTTCAGGCAACCACAGTAATAACACAGATACCCTTGGTACCGCTGGTAAAAAAGATACGGCATTAGCCAACGCGGCCGACGCGCCGGTTGTAAATATGCAGTATTGCTTTTATCATACCGATGGTACCGCCGCCCAGGATACCACCACAGTTAATATACTGATCAATGGTGACCAGGTAACCGGGAAAATGAACTGGGTCCCGAAGGAAAAAGACGCGCGTAAGGGAACTATCAGCGGTAAGCTTAACGGCAACGCTATTAAAGCGCTATGGACATTTAGCCAGGAGGGTTCAAAAGATACCATGAGTGTTGAATTTCAGTTAAGAGGCAATGCCCTTGCCCAGAAGCCCTATAGTTATGATGCCAAAACCGGCAGACAGCAAACCAATACAAAAGCCGATTACAGCATAATTTACAACATGAAAAATTGTACTAATTAAGCCGAATAATTACATTAGCTTAAAAATAATAATGAAGAAAAGAGAAACCAGTATACTATACCTTGTATTAGGCTTGTACACGCTGATGATCAGCTGGTATTATAATCATTCGCTGATATTGCTGTTGATACACTATTTGTTTTGGCCGGTTTACCTGATTTATGAATTACTAATTGGCCACCTGGCCAATGGTATGTGGAAAACCATCCCGCTTTCGTATTTTAATTAAAAACGGGTATTTTTTGATATTGTTTATGTAAACCGGCCTATAGCCGGTTTTTTCGTATCTCAGGGCTTCATTGTGGGATATAAAAAAAGAGCGGCATTAATTGCCGCCCCTTTTCTGAACAAAACATATCATAGTTTTACACTTTTTCAACCACAACGGCAGTGCCGTAGGCCAGTACTTCGGTAATGCCCTGCATTACCTCATTGGCATCATAACGCATATTGATAATGCCGTTGGCGCCTAAGGCTTGTGCGTGTTGTACCAGAAGCTGGAAAGCTTCTTCGCGGGCATTTTCGCAAAGCTCTACATAAATGGAAAGCCTGCCGCCAAAAAGCGATTGAAAGCCACCTGCAATATTGCCTAAAGCGCTACGGCTGCGTACGGTAATGCCACGAACAACACCTAAATGTTTGGTGACGCGATAACCCTCTAAAGAGGTACTGGTAGTAATAAGTGAAGTATCCATTGTTTTTTAATTTTTGGTAATGATGTTTAGGTGAACCATTTAATAGGTTGCTATGTTTTACGATTAGATAAAACACAACCTGCATAATTACAAATAATCCTCTTTTTATTTTACCAGGCGCCCAGGGCTAAAACATTATATGTTTACCGGTAGGTGCACAGGTATGAACTTTGTACTTCAGTTTTAACCTTGAATACGGTATTTGCGTTTACCTCAAACTTTTGTCCGGCGGTAAAGGTTTGCCAGGCAGTTTCACCGGGTAATAAAGCTTCTAACTGGCCTTCTATAACGGTCATGGTTTCATGGCTTGATGTGCCAAACTCGTATTCGCCTTTTTCAATAACACCAATAGTACTCCTGCCATGTTCGGTTGTATAAGCCAGTGATTTAACCGCGCCTTCAAAATATTCATTAACGTTGATCATACTTAAAAAATTTAGGTCCCAATATGCTTAATTAAAATCAATTGTTTGATGATTTACAAACTTCAATTATATTGCCCACCCGGCGCCGAATGTTAAAATATGTGAAAAAAGCAACTTCGGTTGTAATTATTACTTCTTAAAAAGCGTTATTTGCATAAAATTTATATATGAAGAAAACTCAACTTATAATGCTGTTACTTTTATCAGCTATATGTATTCAAAGCTGTAAAAAGGACGTAACTACTTCTGCTTCTACAACTTCCGATAAAATACTGTCTGCTAGTATTAACAGTGTTGCGTGGAATCCGGATACGGTAAGCGCTGCTATAACTTATAATGCTGCCACTAAAACCAAGACTTTTTCTGTTGTTGGTATTGCTTTACAGAAAAAAGTAAGCATCAGCGTAGCTGTACCCAACAGCACAAATACCGCTGGTTTTCCATTCGCGACCTTTAAAGTTGATTCTGTTAACAACAAAGTTCAACTTGCTTATTATACTCAGACTGTAGTTAATGGCCCTTTTACCCAGATAGGTACCGTGGAGCCGGGATCGGGATCTGTTACTACAACCGCCATTGATTCGGTTAAAAAAGTGATAACAGGTACTTATTCATTTACATCTAAACAGGTTAATTATGATGGTAGTGGTAATATTATATCAATCAATATTCAACAAATACTATCAGGATCATTTACCAACTTGCCTTATACTTTTGTAACCAACTAAGGTGGTTTTTCATCTCATATTTAAGTTAAATCAGAAAATATATCCGGGGGTGTCAATTAGTCGATAGGCGCCTTACATATTTAAAAAGCCCGCTGTGAATTTTTCACAGCGGGCTTTTTGTTTTATAACGATCAAAACCAAATTACTGACCCGGACGCGTTGGCGTTGATGGGCTTGGGTTATTTGGCGTTGGACTTGGTGTTGACGGACTTGGCGTAGGCGAAGGCGTTGGATTAGGATTGGGTGTTGGTGTTGGACTTGGTGTTGACGGGCTTGGTGTTGGCATAGGTGTAGGACTCGGATTGGTTGGATCCGTTGGAGTAGGCGTAGGGGTTGGTGCAGGTGTAGGCGCCGGAGTTGGCGTTTTCGGTTCTTTTTTCTTCTTCTTTTTATCCGGAATGGTATCTGTAACCATCGTGATTGCCTTTATATTTGATCCCTTAACTTTTTGCAGGTTATCAACCTTGTGATTACCGGCAAACACCACAGAAGCCGCGAAGGTAAGCGCTACGGCTGCTGCTGTTATCCTTGAATTTTTCATAGTTTTTTCTTTAAATGATTTAAAAATTAACTAATATGATAACATGCGCAACCGGGAATGGTTTTAATTAATTGAAAATTATTTATGCATTGTATTGATAATTAGATTTTTATCACCAAATAAATATGATGTAAGATTGCTTTTCAAAAACGAATCCTCGCTTTTTATAAATCCAAACAAATACCCTTGTATGAGTATTTAGCTAGGGTATGGCATCATCAAAAAAATCAATTTACAGTGCGCTTGCGGCCAATTTGCTTATTGCGGTTACCAAATTTGCGGCGGGTGCCATAAGTAACAGCGCCGCCATGCTTTCTGAAGGCGTACACTCGCTTGTTGATACAGCAAACCAACTGCTGCTTTTACTGGGTTTGTACCGGAGCAAAAAGAAACCCGATACTAGGCATCCCTTTGGTTATGGCAAGGAATTGTATTTTTATTCGTTCATCGTATCTATACTCATTTTTGGCCTGGGTGGCGGTGTTTCCATTTACCAGGGTATCAACCACATCATCACTCCCGATGTGCCGGGTAACCCTATGTGGAGTTATATTGTACTTTGCTCATCGGTTTTGTTTGAGGGTACATCGTTTGTGATATCGGCAAAGGAGTTTAATAAATTGCGGGGCGATCAAACCTGGTGGCAGGCTATCACCAATAGTAAGGATCCATCAACTTTCCTGGTGCTTTTTGAAGATGGGGCCGCGGTTATCGGCTTGTTTATCGTGATGATCTGTTTATTCATCGGGCACCGCTATCACCTCGATTATTTGGATGGTGTAGCCTCCTTACTGGTGGGTTTGTTATTGGTTGGCGTATCTGTTATACTGGCACGGGAAAGCCGCAGTTTGCTGATGGGCGAGGGGATAAGCCAACAAACCAAGGCCCGCATCACCGAAATTGTGGAGCATGATGACGATGTATTAAAGTTGATGCATATCCTGTCAACTTATCAGTCGCCAAGCGAAATATTGCTGATGCTCATCATCGCTTTTAAACCCGATCTGGATACCGCACAGATCAATGAAGCCATTTCACGAATCCGCAACCGGGTAAAGGATGAGTACGGTTTGATCCATTTTGTGATCATCCAGCCGGATATTTACCTGGATAAAATAAGCCCGGATGTGCAAACGTATATTTAAGGTTTGTAAACAAACCACATACAAAGCATAATTCCGCATTCCGGAAACCGGGAAAGTTCAGATAAGGTGTCCTGAATAATTGAATTGTGCCAATTTCGCTCAATCAAATGATAAATACCTGAAATTTTAAGGTGTGAACGATCTGTACTTTTATAAACCATTATAAACGTGCCTGATTGTTAAACAAAATATCCCCTCAGTAAAATGATGAAACGTACTTTACTTTCTTTATTATTATTCTTTTCCATTTGTACTGTTAACGCTCAACAAGTATCAAATGATAGCGAAAAAGTTAAATGGTTTACCGATGCCCGTTTCGGGATGTTTATTCACTGGGGATTGTACAGCGCGGCCGAAGGGATATGGAAAGGCGAGCGCCTCAGAAACGGAAATAACTATGCAGAGTGGATCCGCTACCGTAACCGCATATCCGAAGAGGAATATGTGCAACTGGCCAAACGCTTTGATTGGGATAAGATAAACCCCGAACAGTGGGTATTACAGGCCAAAAAAGCAGGAATGAAATATATCCTCATCACCGCCAAACACCATGATGGTATAGCGATATGGAACTCCAAAGTAAGCGACAACAATTTAAGTAAATTGAGTGGTACCAACCGCGACGTATTGAAAGAACTGGCCGCCGCCTGCAAAAAACACGGCATGAAGCTGGGCTTTTATTATTCGCACTGGTTGGATTGGGAACACCCTGACGGCTGGGATCATAACCAGGAAATAACCGGCCGCGTTACCGACGAACAATACAATAAATACTGGCAGGGCAAGGTTTTGCCTCAACTGCGCGAACTGCTTACCAACTATGGCGACATTGCCATGATCTGGTTTGATATGTGGGTTGATTATAAAACCACCATTGTAAAAAAAGAACAGCTTGACCAGGTTATTAAACTGATACACGAGCTGCAACCGGCCTGTCTCATCAATTCAAGGTTGGGTTTTCCGGCAAGTTACCCGGGTATTAGTTTCGAAACCATGGGCGATAACCAGCTGGGCGCCGCTTACACCGATCATCCGTGGGAAACATCGGGCACCATTGCCAACTCATGGGGATACAATGCGCTGGAGAATGAATATAAATCTACCAGTCAGTTATTGCAATCGTTAATAGGTAACGTAAGCCTTAACGGAGGATTTACCCTGAACATCGGTCCGCGGGCAAATGGCGATGTGCCTTACGAAGACAAAACCCGGCTGGATGATATGGGCGCCTGGCTATCCAAAAACGGTGAATCGATTTATGGCTGCACCGGGCTTCAGTTGCGACCAGATCAGCACGACTGGGGACGGATAACCACAAAGAAACTGGATGGCAAACAGATGGTTTACCTGCAGGTGTACAACTGGCCGCTGGACAAAGTATTACGATTAACCGGCATCCTGTCGAAACCCGAAAAAGCCGAGCTGATAACCGATGCCGGTAAGGTTGCCCTAAACTTTACGCAATCGGGCCCGTATACCCATATCCAATTGCCGGATGCTGCCGGGGATCATTTTGTATCGGTGATCGCGCTGCAATATGCGCAACCACTTGCGTTGGATGAAAAGACGGTAGCCGAATCAACATTCGGAGGATTAGCGCTGACCGGTGATAATCTATCAGAAAAAACATCAGCCTACAAAAAAAAAGCGTTTGATGGCGTACGCCCCTCGCACCTGATCATTAACAATGATGGCTTGCTGACCTGGCAGGTTTATGTACCCGCTGCCGGAGCTTATAACGCCGATATATCCTACCATAACAATTCAAAAACAGCCACGCCGGTAAAAATTACCGCCGGTGATCAAAACCTGTCGGCATCATTAAAACCAACAGGAAAAGTGGTGGTAGAACCGCATGACAGTTATACCGATGAGTTTGTGAACGATAGGGTAGGCACGTTCAATTTCCCCAAAGAAGGTTTTTACAAGATCACTTTAAAAGCCGATTCAAAAGAACAGGATGAATTATGGCTGAACAGGATCTGGATAAATAAAAAATAAAATAGACACATGTGATGTGTCTCTATAAAAAATAAACGTAGAGACGTATCACATGCGTCTCTCTAAATGGCCTGTCACCCTGAGCTTGTCGAAGGGGCACGCGCAGCGGCCCAATCTTCCATGCTTCGACGGAGCTGAGCATCACAGCCATCAAAAGAGCCAGGGCCTTGTGCGATTCCTTCCCTCGGGAAGGGGAGGAAGGGGTTTGTTCGCCTTGTATGCGGCATAAACCCCTCCCTGTTACTACACAATCCTTACACCCCCCTCCCGTGGGGAGGGAATTAAAGATGAATGCTTAATCAGAAGCTTTTTGCTTTTATCATAGAGCTCAGCATAACAGTCTTTTCGGCTATGTTATTGCTAATCTAATGTCATTAAATGAATGTTATTTTAATATTAAGCAATTGTTAGTCTGATTTTTTTTATTTTCCGCTTTTTAAAAGTTCCCGGTATATATACAGATCGATCATAATACCCCGTCGACCTGATGCCGGAGAAACTAAAAGCAATGTGTTTTCATGGAAAATAAATTAAGGTTAGCCGAATATAAGGTGCTTTTATACAGGCTGTTTTTGGGGTATTTGTTTTATTTTATAGCAAGGGTGTTGTTTTTTGCTTTTAATACGCACCTGTTTGCGGTTGATACCCTTTGGGCGCTGCTTAAGTTATGCTACTACGGTATAGCCTTTGATACTACGGCCTTGTTGTATATCAATAGCCTATTTATTGTGCTTAGTGTTTTGCCATTAACTGTAAACACGCGGCCCGGGTTTCAAAAGGGCATGGCTATCCTGTATTTTGTTACCAATTTGCTGGCCTATGCCACCAACTTTGTTGATATTATTTACTATCGCTTTAGCCAGGTACGCTCAACCAAAGCAACGCTGGATGTATTGGCCGATGAGAATAACAAGAAATTGCTGTTTACTCATTTTTCCGAAGCATACTGGTATGTGATCCTCCTGTTTATACTGTGCTCATTTTGCTGGATTGGGTTGTACAAGCAGGTAAAGGTAAAACCAGCCGGGGTAACCGATAGGAAAGTATATTTCCTGTCATCTGTAGCCTCATTCCTTATTTTTCTCACACTTGTTATTGGCGGTATCCGGGGCGATTTCGCGCATAGTACACGGCCTATCAACATGGTGGATGCCTATAAACACGTTACCATACCCAACCAGGGCGATATTGTGCTCAATACCCCTTTTTCTGTTTTCAGGACCTTACACAGCAACAACTACAAGCTCCAGCACTGGACAGACGAAGCGTATATAACCACCAATCTTAAGCCGTTAAAACAATACAATTCGCATCCGGCCAGTAAACCCAATGTGGTGATCATTATACTGGAGAGTATGGCCCGCGAATATTGGGGCAGCATGAACCGCGATGTAAACATCCCAGGCTTTAAATCATACACCCCGTTTTTAGATTCACTATCCAACAGCAGCCTTATATTTACCAATGCCTATGCTACGGGCAGGCAGTCCATCCACGCCATGTCGTCGGTATTGGCGGGCATCCCATCGTTTCAGAATGCTTTTACCTCATCGCCTTATGCCAAGCAAAAGATCCAGTCGGTAGTATCCATTTGTGATAGCATGGGGTATCAGACTTCGTTCTTTCACGGTGCGGCAAACGGTTCAATGGGTTTCCAGGGTTTTGGCAGTATCCTGGGATATCAACACTATTACGGTCGTACAGAATACAATAATGATAAAGATTTTGACGGCATCTGGGGTATCTGGGACGAGCATTTTTTCCAGTTTATGGGGCGCACGCTTACACAGCAAAAACAGCCCTTTATGGCTACGCTGTTCACCCTGTCGTCACATGATCCTTACCAACTGCCCGAAAAATATAAGACAAGGTTTAAAGGCGGCCCGCTGGCTATTGACAAATGCGTTCAGTATACCGACAATTCCCTGCGCATCTTTTTCAATTATGCCAAAACGCAGCCCTGGTTCCAGAATACCATATTTGTGATCACTGCCGACCATACCAGCCAAACCTACTATCCAGAATACAGCAAACAGGTAAACCGCTTTGCAGTGCCCATTCTGTTTTACAGCGCCAATAGCGCTTATAAGCTCCTGGGCGTGCGTACAGACCTGGCTTCGCAAATGGATATCTATCCAACAGTAGTTGATCTGATAGGCTATAACAAGCCATTCAGGTCATGGGGGCGCAGCCTGGTAAGCAACCTGCCAACCGAAACACCGAGGATCATCAATTCCCTGGGCAATATCTACCAGTTGATGGAGGGTAATTATACCTACCTGTTTGATGGAAAAAATATCACCGGCATATTCGCAGTTACCGATAAAGGTTTAGAGAAAAACCTGGCTGGTGGACAGCTTAATCCCGAAATGCAAAAGGGCGTGATGGACTGCAAAGCCCTCATCCAGGATTATGCCGACAGGATAGTAAACCGCAGACTGGCGGCGAATTAAAGCTTAGCGGTGATCAGCGCGGCTCCTTCCGTATCGATCTGCACGTGGCAATTGCTTACGGATATGTGGTGCTTAAATTTGCCAACCGATTCGATCCAGTCCCGGGAAGTACAAACCGGCGCGTTGATCTGTACCGATTCTACCAGTATTTCGTCGCCATCAAGAATAAGGCGCCAGCACTGATCCTGGCCATTGCTATCGGTATTGTATCGTATTTTAACCTGGCTGTATGGTTTATTCATGTTGTATAGCGAATTGGTTTAAACAGGAACGGCAAGGTATCCGGGCTTATTATGGCAGTTGGCCGGGCATCAAAAATGTTACAGATAGGTTTGGGGTTGATAGTCTATAGACCATGGTCCATAGTCGATAGTCCATGGAAGGGTTATTGCGGAAATCACAAATAAAGTAGGCCTGTCAGTCTGAGCTTGTCGAAGACTCGTTCGCAGAGGCGCTGCCTGCCATGCTTCAACGCGGCTCAATATGCCGGTCAAAAGCCAAAGCCCTGTGCGATTTCTTCCCTCAGGAAGAGGAGGAAGGGGTTTAAGGAATAGGACAAGCGTTAGCCCTGCTATCACAAGCATGTCGCGTGTGCATCTGATTTATATACCAATCGAACATACGAGCCAGGCATGCGCCAGTTATAGGGTATTTGCCCTGTATAATAGGGTATTTAACGGCAAAAAGATATAATTGGTCGAATATTTGGTAAAACGAAATGTTGTATATATAAATAATATATAGTTTGGCATGAATTAAATTTGTGCTGAAGCGATGAAACCTAAACCCGTGCTCAAAAAAATCTACCTGGTATTATTTGCCTTTACGGTATTAATAGCCGCTACCATTAACAGTTGTAAAAAAGATGCGCGCACCCAACAACAGCAGTCCGCCATTACCGATCCGGCTGTTTTACAGGCCAAAAATTGGTATAACAATACCTATATGACTGCTACCGTCAATAAATCGGTCAATAGCGCCGTAAATGCGGATGATTACACACCCTTAAATTTTGCAAAAAATACAAAAGCTGATTGGGGTAGTGCTGTAGGCTATCACCGGTTTAGCGACGACGTTTTAGAGATACCGATTGACCCGGCTGCCCCTGTACAGGCCGATTTGAAAAACCTGCAAACCAATGAATACTTTAAAAAAGAGTACAGTAAACTGTCCTACCTCATTTTAAAACAGGGCGAAAACTACCGCGCATTTATCATGCTGGTAATAGCCGACTCTGCCTACATCAAAAATAACCCGGCAAAACTCAGCAATAATAAATACAACAAAAAGGATGATGACTTTGGCGGAACAGTATTGTATTTTACCCCGGGCGGTAAAATAGTAAGCGGATGGTTTTATAAAAATGGGGCGCTCGCCGGTCGCCTGTTAACCCAGGCATCGTCTTCTGGTAATACTGATGGATCAAAACAGGTACAGGCCATAAAAACCAATATGTTTGTAGAGCAGTGCGATGCATGGTCCATTTCTTTATGGGACCAAACGGGTACCTACATTATAACAACTTATACCGGTGTGGATTGTAAACAAGTTTATATACCTACAGGTGGGGGCGGCGGCGGCGGTGGCAATAGTGGAGACGGTTCCGGAACCGTTACCGGCAGCCCATTTGACCCTTGTGCCGGCGTACATGCTGTTTCACCGGGCAAAACAGCGGTTAATAGTACCAAACAGGTAAATATTGTTGATCCGAACCCGCCATGGGGATCACCGGACCCGGGCTTCCCCCCACCTGAGCCTCCATCAAGTAATCCGTGTACAGTGAATTCAAATACGCCTTTTACTATTAAAACTGATAGTTTAGCTAAACATTTTCCTTGTGCGGTAAAATTGATTATAAATAACTTAGGAGAATGTGGGGTTTATACAAATTTAGTGGCGGCATTTACAAAAACAAGTAAACCGGATCTAACTTGGCAGGATGGGGCTTTGTCTTGGTCAACTTCATCAAGTGGAACTTTTGAATTAGGTCACACTAGCCTCGACCCAACTTCTGGTATAGGTCAATCCTCTATTATTACACTTAATAGCAGTATGCTAAAAAATAGCTCCCGATTATTAATAGCAGCTGCAGCTATACACGAAACTTTACATGCTTATATTAATTATAGCGTTAATACTGGGGTAGATGGGATAACACATGGGTATCCTACGGGTGATTCTTGGTTTTATGGAATCGATACATGGATAGCTTTAAATGGTCTTCCTCCTAATTACTCAAACCATCTTGATATGATAGCTGATTATTTTGATAAAGCTGTAACTGCATTAAAAACATGGGATAATGGAGCACATACAGATAAGGAATATCAAATGGCCACACTATTTGGATTAGATAATGGAAGGGACGGGACTTCGGCTCAACAAGCACAACTACAAACGGAATTCAACTCATTGTTAACAAAGTATAGCATCACAGCGGCAGATCTTAATACTTTTAATATAACAAATTTGAATGCTACTATAGATAAATTACCAACGAGCGGTTGTAATTAGTCACAATAAATCATTTTAACATGCAGAAGTTACTTTTTATTATCTTATTCTTTGTTTCAGTTAATGCGTTCGCACAAGAAAATAAAAAAATAGATTCCTTATTCTATTTACTCGATACCGCTAAAACATCTGCTGCCAATCGGATGTGGAGTATCAATAGTGAAAAAAACTCAATATATAAAAATTACACTATAGAATGCTCCTGTCTTAGGTATGGCGGGAAACCAACCTTTTTTTATAATATTGAGGGAAAAGATAATGGGATCTTTCTTGATAAGAAAAAGCTAAACACCATAAAGCTAACCAGCATTCGTACTTTAATAGTTACATCAAAACGGATTGATACTACTGATAGACGCGATTATGCCATTTTTCTGATTGAACCCAATAGGGGAGGATATATGATGCATGAGGTTGACTTTATTAATCCAACAACACATATCACATCGCTCCCCGACGTGATAATTGCAAAGCCTGATAACAGTGCCTTCGAGATAAAAGGATTAATACAGGCAAACTCCAAAGACCTCGCAAAATATTACAACAAATCGGTAATCACCATGGGGAGTATTGTAAATAGAATTGTTGACAATAATATGGTTTTGTTAATTATGGGAGCCGATTATCCTAATCAGGATTTTACGATCATGATCAGAGGAGAAAACAATATCAATAAATTCGAACCGGACTTTTTGCTTAAAGGCAAAAACAGATTAGTAAAAGTGACCGGGAAAGTATTTGAGTATAAGGGAAAACCAACTATAGAGATAAGTAACGAAAATCAAATTCAGCAAGTCCGGAGGAAATAAAAGACAGGTTTAATTCCATGCATATGACCACACGCGAGACACTTGTGGTAGCAGCAGGAGCAATGGATAAATAAATATTGTAGAATTACATTGGAATCAATTCATGAAATCACTGGCCGTTATCATCTTATTACAGCTTGTTATAGCATTTAACATCAATGCGCAACCCAAGCTAAAATTGTACGGTGGTAAAAATCACGATCAGTTTTTAGGTTACCTTAGCTATATCGAGAATGATGAATTAAACTCGATATGGAGTCAATTCAGTGATTATGGCGCTACGCATAGCGCCAAATCTATATGGAATGAAAACGGTATTTATGGCAGTAAAACGAGTGATTACTCGTCGTTTAATATCAATGCGAAATATCCGCCGCAGGTATTGGATAGGAATGGCAAATTTTATGGGTATTTAACTATCAATAAAAATAATCCCAAGCGTTCGCATAGTGGAATGGCTGATGAAATTTGTAACAATAGGGATAGGATTTTAGAAGAAGGCGTTGAAGAATATACAGAAATGTTCCACACTATTCATTGTGGCGCCGTGTATGAAGTTAATCCAATCGTTTTTAAACCCGTAATAAAATAAAAAGGAGATCCGAATGCTTGCGGCAGCAGGAGACGGCATTTGTAGCCCCTAAGTATAAAAAGTGGGTTTACATGTAAACCCACTTTTTAATGGCTAAATTTTTATAAATATTTGATTATGAATACATTAAATAGGTTTTGACCATTAAATGTGTAAACCATGTAAACCCACTTTTTAATAGAATATTCTCCATTAACGCAAGTGTTACGCTAAAGGGGCACTGCATCTGCAAGGAGCGGAACCGGCTTTTTAGCTCCGCTTTTCAACATCTTTAATTCGGCTACAATAATAAAGCTCACGATCACCAGGAAGCCCCAGGAGCTTATTTTTTGATAGTTCACCATGGCCCAGCCATGATGCTGGTATGCATATTTCCAGGCGCCGAGCAGGGTGGCTATGTTTTCGGCCAGCCATATAAAAAAGCCGATGAGCAGGAATGAAAGGATGGTAGGCATGCGGTAAAGCTTGCCTTTCAGCTCAAATATTACTACCGATCGCCAGAAAAAGTAAAGGATGAGTAAGCCGATGAGGTAACGCACATCATAGATGAATTTATTGGTGAAAAAATTAAGATAGATAAGCGCCCCTATAATGCGGGCTGTAGGGTGATGTGGCCAGTAAATGATGTTGAGTTTAAGCCTTCGCCAGGCCTGGCATAGGTAACTGGCTACGCTGGCGTACATAAAACCGCTGTACAAAGGCACGCCAAAAACTTTGGTATAGGCAAACTCCGGATAGGCCCAGGAGCCATAATGTACTTTAAACAGTTCCATCCCCAGGCCCAGGAGATGGAACACACAGATCACCAATACCTCGTCTTTGGTTTCGATTTTGGTGTAGTACATGATGATTTGTATCGATACGCAGGCTATCAGCATAAAATCATACCGGGGGATAACCGGCTTAAATAAATGCGAAACTGCCAGCATCGCAAAAACCAATACCGGGAACAGACAGGATAAGGCTTCCTGCTTAACAAATGTGAGAAAATGATCAATTTTAAGTCTGGAGCCTTGAGCCCGAAGTCTTCGGTTAGGTTTAGGTTGAAAGTCCATAATGAAGATTGTTTTTTGCGAGGTATTAAAAATCAGACTCAAGACTCCATACTTAAAATTTGTGATTTATAGGTCGCGGGCAGCAGCGCATCGCGTAAAAAAGAGGTCAGCCTTATTAGTTTTAAAAATTTGTATCCCCATAGTACAAGTCGTAACCAGGCCACGGTATTTAACCGTAAATGCGTACGAACCTCTTGTGGTGTCACCAGTAATTGCGCCTGTTTGAGTACCTGGTAACGTACGCCACCCAAATGACGGCGGTATTGCCGGTACAGGTCGGCAGTAAACTCACTGCGAACCAGGTTTTGCCGCAGGTGCTCGCGGCGCATATCCAGAAATTCCGAATAGGTGGCAGGCAAGCCGGTAAGCTGCATCCGGGTGCCCACGCGTTTAAATACGGCAAAAGTCTGGGCTTTCTCCAGCAAGGTAAGGGGGCGTTCCAGCAGTTCGTAGGAACTGATAGAAAGGTCGATCAGGAGGAATAACACATCCCGATAGGCCCAGTCGGGTATCTGTGTTCCCCGGCCGGCTTCAACACCCCGATGAATGGCCGTAATTTGGTCAATAGCCCGCAGAGCCGCGTCGCGTTCCGAAAAAATGATCTGGCGTGAATAGGCTACAGTAGAGAACAGCCTGGCCAGCGGATCGGCCGGGAGTTTACCGGTAAAATATAGCCAGTCGACTGCCTTGTTCAGGGAAAACTCAGCCGCAGCTCCCGCGAAAATAAACAGGATGGTATCGGCTTTACCCCAGATCTTACGTACTATAGAACGCTCATCTACAAAATATTCCATGATTTAATTTTTTAGGGTTTCTGATTTTTTGCCCGCCTGCAACTGGCTGGGTTCGGCATTGTTCAATGATGATGATAAGTACAAAGGCGCAGGTATAGCATAGGATATCCATCCATGAAAAGGAACTGCCTAAAAGCAGCCTGATGATTTTTGAATTTTGCAATCCCAACAAGTGGGTTAGATGAAAATATTGCGAAACTTCTATAGTGTAAGCTACCAGCAGAGCGTATATCGCGGCTTTAAGCACCAGCATATTAAAAAAACTTTTGATGAGGCAATAAAGAAATAGTACGGCCAGGAAATCTCCGCCATACGGCCTGATGATGTTGTCATGCACGTACCTGGCAATTATAGCCTCCAATAATAAAAGCAATAGTGCGGGTGAAAAATATCGATATGATTTTGTCATTAAAAAGTACTTTGTAATTCAAAGTAATTAATAAAGAATTGGAATTCCAAATGAAATTGGAAATAAGGCTCCGTATCAGGAAATCAGGAATTGGATTTTAATACTTTTTAAAGCTTTTAAAACCCATCAAAAATTTGTTAAAAAGTGTTAAAATGGCGTTAAAATTTAGTTAAAATGCCCAAAAGTGAAATGTTTTTACCCTGTTTTTGACTAAAAAAGTGTTAAAATTTAAGGTTTAAAAAGTTTTGGAGCGATGTAAGAAGAGGTTAAATGCTTACGCTCCTGGTTTTTTGAGGAGGATCTTGTTTGTTATCAAAAGCGGTATAAAATATAGAAGAGGGCAAAACAATCTCAGGGTACCGGTCATAAAAGTAGGCCTTTTGCGATGGTAATCTGAAAGCATCACAAACTCTGTTGCTGAAGGTTTTAACCTGTATTAGCTCGTCACGGCGTCGTATGTTAATGATCTGTTGCGGCCGGCCATTTACTTCGTAGCTATAGTTTAGTTCTATGGAATCGAAATATATATCTTCTTCGGTTCCGTATTGATATACCTCCAGGGCATGAGCTATTTTTTGATTTCGTTTTTTGACAATAAGATAAATACCCACGGCAATTAAAAGCAGTACAGCCATGGCCGCTATAATACCCGCAAAAGCAGCTGCAACAATACTTATCGGGATACCGAACGCGAGTATAAATATAATCCCGATAGGGAAACCGGTTTTATAAAAAAGCCTGATCCGGTTACTTTGTTCCTCGCTTAGTAGTCTTAAATTGCTCATAAGGTAAATTTTTAGCTTTAACAGTATCTGGCAAAAGTTGTTTGTGATTAAGGGTATAAATTAAGTTGAAAAAAAAGTTTTGTACGAGCAAACCGATGTACAATGCCTATCGTATATGTACTTGTAAACCAATTGATAGAAGCTAATATTTAAAACTGTATTATTGACATTAATATTTTTTTATTTTCAATAATTTTTTTATTTTAGTATTACCGTAAAACCTGAAATGAACGTCATTATTTATAAATGTAGTAAAGCCTTATGGCTTGTTGGTATCATTATACCCTTTGCTATTGCGTTTATATGTGTTGTTGATATTAACGCTTATAATTGGCCTGGTGTTTTGCCGGTGATAGCTGTTCTTAGTGCTATAGCTGTATATTATTGCAGGCAATGCTTTACTTACGATCTGAAAGATAAAGCCGCTTTGCAGATCGACCATGAAAAGTTGATTTATCATATTGAAAACAAAGTTATTTATTGGGAAGATGTTACAGACATCAGCTGTGGGAAAATGCGTGGGCAGGGTATGTCGATCTTTTTTACTGTAAAGGGCGAGGGTATCCGGAACAGTTGTATTTGTGTAACTACTGATCTGATAGCGGGCAGTGATAAGGAAATTTATAATGATATTATAGAACGCTACATAGCGGTTAAAATCAAAACTATGCCTCCTTTTACTGATCAGAAAACCCTGGTGGGTTGAGCGTATAATTCCGGGCAGATATTATTAATGTGTTTGAGTGCTGTTTATGAGGGGTGATCTGATGCTCATTGACCTCTGTTTTGATAATATCCACAACGTTGTAACTTTTCCACAATCCCGTAAATGCGCAGCCAATGCATTAACTTTACCCGATTAATAAAAGGAGTAACCGCTTGGCTAAAGACACTACCAAAGAAACCCCCTTAATGCAGCAATACAACGCCATAAAGGCTAAGTATCCCGGAGCTCTGCTGCTATTTCGTGTGGGCGATTTTTACGAAACCTTTGGCGAAGATGCCGTTAAAGCATCGGGTATCCTGGGCATTGTGCTCACACGCCGGGCCAATGGGGCCGCCACGCATATCGAACTGGCTGGCTTTCCGCATCATTCATTAGAGACTTATCTGCCAAAACTGGTTAGGGCAGGTCAGCGTGTAGCCATCTGCGATCAGCTGGAAGATCCAAAGACTACCAAAACCATTGTAAAACGGGGAGTTACGGAACTGGTTACCCCTGGTGTGGCTACCAATGACAATATACTGCACCAAAAGACCAATAATTACCTGGCGTCGCTTCATTTTGAAAAAAATACCATAGGCATTGCCCTTATTGATATTTCGACGGGGGAGTTTATGACTGCCCAGGGTAACAGCGATTATATTGATAAGCTGTTGCAAAGTTTTTCGCCAAGTGAGGTTATCTACCCCAAAAGCCGCTCCAAGGATTTTAAGGATACCTATGGCGATCGTTTTTATACCTATGCGCTTGACGAATGGCCCTACAGCGGTGATTATGCCAACGAAACGCTGTTAAAGCATTTCGGTGTAAAATCGCTCAAAGGTTTTGGTATTGATAAACTTAACCTGGGTATTATCGCCGCAGGTGTGGCTATCCACTACCTCAACGAGACCGAACATCGTAATCTACAGCATATATCATCTATATCCCGTATTGAGGAAGATAGATATCTGTGGCTCGACAGGTTTAGTATCCGCAACCTGGAGTTAATTGGTTCTGCTAATGAGAATGCTAAGACCCTGGTTGATGTGCTTGATCAAACCAGTTCACCCATGGGAGCACGTTTGCTGCGTCGGTGGATAGTGATGCCGCTGAAAGAAATAAAACCGATCAACGACCGCCTGGGTGTAGTGGAATACCTGATAGCGCAGGAGGAACTGCGTGAGGAGCTGCAGCAATACATCCGCCAGATAGGCGACCTGGAAAGGCTCATTTCTAAAATTGGTTTGCAAAAAGCCAATCCGCGTGAGGTATGCCAGCTAAAAAAAGCGTTGATGGCTATCGGTTCTATCAAAAAAATAGCTGAAACATCAGAGAGTCAGCCACTCCGGGCTATTGGCGAACAGCTTAACCCCTGTGTGCTGATATGCGAAAAGATAGAAAAAGAGCTGCATCCTGAGCCACCGGTTATGATAGTAAAAGGATCAGTAATGAACGAGGGGATCGATGAAGAGTTAGACAGGCTGCGTAAGATAGCCTTTGGGGGTAAAGGATACCTGCTGGAGATACAAAAGCGTGAGGCCGAAGCAACAGGCATTCCATCGCTCAAAGTATCGTTCAATAACGTATTTGGTTATTACCTGGAGGTTACACACAGCCACCGTGATAAAGTGCCATCGGAGTGGATCCGTAAGCAAACTTTGGTGAATGCCGAGCGCTATATTACCCCCGAACTAAAAGAATACGAAGAGCAGATATTAGGTGCCGAAGAAAAAATACTGGCACTGGAAACACGTTTATATAACGATCTGCTATATGCGCTTACTGAATATATTAAACCCATACAGCTGAATGCACAGCTGATAGCCCGTTTGGATGTGCTGCTTAACTTTGCTACCATATCGATCAAAAACTATTATGTAAAGCCCGAAATAAGCGATAGCAAACAGTTGGATATCAAGGGTGGACGTCACCCGGTGATCGAAAAGAACCTGCCACTGGGCGAGTCGTACATCACCAATGATGTGTACCTCGATTCGGAGTCGCAACAGATCATCATTATTACCGGCCCCAACATGGCGGGTAAATCGGCCTTGTTACGGCAAACCGGCTTGATTGTACTAATGGCCCAGATGGGTTGTTTTGTGCCTGCTAAATCAGCTTCTATTGGTTTGGTGGATAAGATATTTACCCGTGTAGGTGCATCGGATAACCTTTCATCCGGCGAATCAACCTTTATGGTAGAGATGAACGAGACAGCCAGCATTCTGAATAACCTGTCAGATCGTAGCCTGATCCTGCTGGATGAGATCGGTCGCGGTACATCAACATATGATGGTATTTCCATTGCCTGGTCAATTGCCGAGTATTTGCATAATCACCCTTCGGCCAAAGCCAAAACGTTGTTTGCTACCCACTATCACGAGCTGAACGAATTGAGCAACAGCTTTAACCGCATCAAAAACTTTAATGTTTCGGTAAAAGAGGTTGGTCACCAGATCATTTTCCTGCGTAAGCTGGTGCCTGGCGGCAGTGAGCACAGTTTCGGTATCCATGTGGCCAAACTGGCTGGTATGCCGCCAAAAGTGCTCACCCGTGCCAATGAGATATTAAAAAAACTGGAAAACGAGCGTACCGGTGGCGAACATATTAAGGAGAGTATCCGAAAAGTGCAAAAGCAAGCCGTGCAGATGCAGATGTTCTCCATAGATGATCCGGTACTGGTAAAAATCCGTGATACCCTGAATAACCTGGATGTAAATACCCTTACACCGGTAGAGGCCCTGATGAAACTGGATGAGATACAGCGTGTAATCAAAAGTTAAGGCCGGATTATTTTCGATACATGGTCAATGAGGCCTCAGATTTCTTTTTATAAATATCAATCATGATCATCATCTGTGTATCTCCGAATTGATAATATAAAGAAGAGTTTGGATCGTCGGATTTAAGAATAAGCGGGTATTTAATTTGTTTGATCAGGGCGATCATAAAAGCTTTATTTGCTGTAGTATACCTTACAGAATGATGAGCTTTCTCGTAGCCGATCATTTCTACATTAGGTGTATTCGCGTTTTTGAAATATCGATCCTCAGGAAAGGGCCCGTCGTTTTTTACAAAACTAAAGGGTTTTGAGGTGATATAGGCTTCTACATCTTTTTCACCTAAAAGATGCAGGAGGTTATTAAATGATATGCTTTGACTGTGGGATTTTAAGCAAAATAAAAAGCAGGGTATCAGGAAAAGTATCTTTTTCATTTTTTAATTATAATACAGCAAAATAGTTAAATCTACTCAGGAAGCAAACACCACCATCCTATCCGGATAGCGGCTGGCATAATTAGATACGATATTCTTGATGTAATCATTTCCCGGGTATGGGGTCAGGTAGTTTTTGAGCTGTTGGATATTATCGGCATCAAAATAATGGGAGATATAACCCATGCCATAAAACTGTCCTTTTTCAACCAATATACAGCTATGTTCATCACCTGTGCGGCCCTCATCGCGGATGGCATAGGTAGGTAAGGCCTGCTTTAATTGGTCAATAGCGGTATTTACTTTATGGTTGTAATCATCCACAGTTTCAATGCCTTCGCAGGCGCAGGATATGCCCGCTACACTGGCGCAAGGGTCATTATTTTTCTGGATAAAACACAGCTTAGGGCATAGCTCAAAACCCTCAATAAGTTTATTAAGCAGGTTGTATCCATCAAGCAGTGAGTTACAGGTATATATCGGGTTACTGTATTTGCGGTATTTATCCACTGCAAGGCGCAGGTAGCCACGCTGGTCTTCGAAGGCATACAGACAGTAAGCATTCTCAAATCGTTTCAGGGAGCGGTTATATTTAGGCCACAGGCGTTTGATCTCGATGGCCTCCAATACAAAAGCAATCAGTTCGGTGCCGCAAACCTGGTAAGTTACCTGGTGTATGTTCCGTAAAAACTCTTGTCGCTGCAATCCCGGGTTATTACCGGTAAAATGGCTGCTTACCCGCTTCCTAAGGCTTTTAGCCTTACCTACATAGATTACTTTCCCCTTTTGATCATGAAAATAATATACACCCGGCATGTACGGCAATTGGTCGATATCTTTTTTAGGAAGGTTAGGAGGGAGCAGCTGCTCTTTAGAGCCCTGTTTCAGCGCTCCTTTAATATGTCCTTCCGTATCGCTGTTCAACAACAGGGTAAACAGCTCGGCAGTGGCCTCGGCATCGCCGCCAGCGCGGTGACGGCTTTCGTTATCAATACCCAGATGCTTGCATAGGCGACCCAGACTATAGGAAGGTAATCCAGGTAATATTTTACGGCCCAGGCGTACAGTACACAGTTTATTGCACTGCAGATCGTATCCGGCCGCGGCTAAATGGTAGCGAACAAATGAATAATCGAAATTAACGTTATGGGCAACAAATATTTTACCATGGATAAGGTGGTAAACATCGGCGGCTACATCCTCAAACGGAGGGGCCTGCTGTACCATTTCGTTAGTAATGCCGGTTAACGCGCTGATATAAACCGGTATCTCCCTCAGCGGGTTTACCAGCGACTGGAAACGCTTAACCACCTTTTTACCATCATGTATGCATATGGCAATTTCGGTAATGCCATTTGCGCTGGCATGCCCCCCGGTGGTTTCAATATCGACAATTGCATACATATTTCAAATGTAATACATTTTGCTAATTATTTTAGTGTTTTTTTATTTTTGAAGGAAAGATATAAAGCTAAAGGAGCTGCGGATAATTCAATCACGAATGTATGTATAGCCCCGAGTTTACT
This sequence comes from Mucilaginibacter sp. 22184, assembly GCF_052045695.1. NCBI lineage: Bacteria > Pseudomonadati > Bacteroidota > Sphingobacteriia > Sphingobacteriales > Sphingobacteriaceae > Mucilaginibacter > Mucilaginibacter sp. 22184. The sequence continues at coordinate 62,841 of NZ_JBQEPI010000011.1, read as the reverse complement.
TAATTGGTAAAAAGTGGGTTTACATGGTTTACACTTTTTAGGGTTTACATTTAGCTATGTATCTGATAATAAAGTTATTGTGAATTTTTTATGCAAAAAAGTGTAAACCCACTTTTTGCATAAAAATCACCCGCTTAACGTCAACTCACAGATGCCCGTCAGCAGCGAAAGATGCGTAACAAAAAGCCCCGAAAGATTTATCTTTCAGGGCTTTTCTATTGTCTCTTTTATCTTTCAGTCCTAAGTCCAAAAATCTCAGAGTCTCAAAGTCAAAAAAATTATTTTTTAGCTTGTTGTTGCTGGCGCATCATTTCTTCCATGCGGGCCTGGAAACCTGATTTCTTTTTCTTTTCTTCCGGCTTCTTTTTGTTCTCCTGGATCTGGGCATGGATCTTTTTATCATCCACCATGAATTTGATCAGGTATTGCTGTAAAAAGGTAAGCATGTTGGCCAGGAAGTAGTAATAGTTCAAACCTGCAGGATAGCTGTTCAGGGTAACCAGGAATACGATAGGGGTGATGTAGCCGATGTATTTCATCTGGCCTGTAGCACCCGATATCTGGTTGTTAAAGTAAGTATAGATCAACGTTGATATGGTCATCAGCAAACACATTAAGCTGATATGGCTTACTCCGGCTATTGGCGCGAAGGTGATCACCGAATCATAGGTCGAAAGGTCATGCATCCACAAAAAGCTTTGACCACGCAGCTCAAACAAGCTTGGGAAAAAGCGGAAGAACGCGATCACTATCGGCATTTGAATTAACAGTGGTAAACAACCACCCAGTGGGTTTACACCAGCCTTTTTGTACAGTTTTAAATATTCCTGTTGTAAAAGTGTAGGGTTATCCTCGCCAACTTTAGCTTTAATTTCGTCCATCTCCGGCTTCAGCACACGCATTTTAGCCATAGATAGATATGATTTATAAGTAAGTGGTGATAATACCAATTTAAGCAGGATGGTTAAAGCCAGGATGATCAAGCCATAGCTCCAGTTAAACTGGTTCAGAAAGTTAAACACCGGTAATACGGCAAACTGGTTGATGTATTTTAATGGTCCCCAACCCAGGTTAACCAGCTTTTGCAACTCTGATCCCTGAGCTTTTAAGGTAGAATAGCGGTTAGGGCCAAAGTAAAACTCCATGGGCACACTGCCATCGGCACTGCGCGCAATGGTCAGGTCGGCCTTCATTTGTTTAACATCCGAAGTATCAGCAACATCGGTCGATACAGCTAAATTTGAACGACTTATGCTGTTTTTAACCAGCAATGCGTTCGAGAAAAAATGCTGTTTAAAGGCTATCCAAGCCATTTTTTTATCGCTGATGTCTTTCTGATCATCTTTGGTTTCGCTCAGATAATCAACTTGCCCTTCAGTATTAAAATAGTAAACGGTTGAATACTGACGCTCCTGCTTCATATCCTTTTCCTGTTTGTGCAGGCTGGCTGCCCAGTTCAGGTTGATGTTACCGCTATTGTTGATAACGCCATCAAGCCCGGTTGGCTTAATGGTTAGGCCCAGTTTATAGCCGGTACCCTTTAAGCTGTACACATAATCAATGTACTGGGTAGGGCTGTAGCTTAAGCGCAAGGTTACCGAAGCTGAATCTTTTTCGGCAACTTTAAGTTCCGGTGCGCTTGGCGTAAAGTAATAGTTGTCGGTATTGATTGGTGTATTACCTGCGGTAAAATTTAACCCAAAATGATTTTGATCTCCACTGAAAAGTATAAGCGGCTTTTTATCAAAGGTTTTAAAGTTTTTTAATTCAACAGAAGCAACTTTGCCACCTTTAGTGCTCAGTTTTACCAATAAGTCCTTATTCTCTAAGGTTACCACTTTTTCGCTGCCGACAGAAGCTGCTCCAAAAGGGCTTTTTAACAAGGCCGAGTCAACTACATGGGCTTTGCTGGTATCTGTTTTGGCTGCTTTTGCCGCGGCTGTCTGCGCTTTAATTAAACCCTTTCTTATAGAGTCCTGCTGCTGTACCAGTCGTTCTTTTTTAAGTTCGGCATCAGATGGCTTCAGAAAGTAAATTGAGCCAGCAATAATTGCCATGATCAGGAATAATCCTGTAAATGTATTTTTGTCCATTATCTATTGTATCGAATGATCACTTATCAATTCTTGATCATCACTGTTAAATTTCCATCTCTATTTAGCAGATCGGGGCTATCCTCATACACGCCCAGCCGCTATATATAGCTTAGAGTTATCATCAGCAGGTATGTTACTGTAGGCCAGATGTAATTATGGTACACCCGCTCTTTTATCCATACCGTCTGATGGTATCTTATCTGCTCTATTACTTCTTGCGGGCATATGCCAGCGAAGCGGCGACAAAGTTAATAAAAAGTGGGTGCGGATTAGCAACTGTTGATTTTAATTCGGGATGAAATTGCGCGCCTACAAAAAACGGGTGGTTTTTTAGCTCCACAATCTCTACCAGGTCGTTTTCCGGATTGATACCTGAAGGGGTAAGACCGGCAGCTTCATATTGCTTAAGATACTCGTTATTAAACTCATAACGATGCCTGTGACGTTCTGAAATACGGTTTTTTCCGTATATGGCAGCCGCTTTAGTGCCTTTTTTAATATCGCAGGCATAGGCGCCTAAACGCATGGTACCACCTTTGTTGGTGATGTTTTTCTGATCTTCCATCATACCGATCACCGGGTATGGTGTTTCCGGGTTCATTTCGGTACTATTGGCATTTTCCAGTCCTAAAACATTACGGCCAAACTCCACCACAGCGCATTGCATGCCTAAACATATACCAAAGAAAGGGATATTGTTTTCGCGTACATGGCGTATGGCTTGTATTTTGCCCTCAAAACCACGCTCGCCAAAACCAGGGGCAACCAGTACACCATGCAAGCCTTTTAGTTTTTCGACAGCATTTTCTGGAGTTAATTGTTCAGACGGAATATATTCAACCCTTACTTTACACTCCATTTTGGCCCCGGCGTGTATAAACGCTTCGGTGATTGACTTGTAAGCATCAGGTAATTCCACGTATTTACCTACCAAAGCAATACGTACATCGGCAGTAGGGTTTTTTAAACGGCCCAGGAAATCTTTCCAGCTTTCCAAGTCGGGCTCGTTTTTGTGAGGTAGTTTAAGTTTGGTCAGTACGGTTTTGTCTAATTGCTCTTTCAGCATCAGCAATGGTACATCGTAAATGGTTGAAGCATCTATCGATTCGATAACCGCGTTAATATTCACATTACAGAACAAGGCTATTTTTTTACGCAGGTCGTTGTTCAGGTGATGTTCGGTGCGGCAAACCAGTATATCTGGCTGGATACCATACTCCAACAGCATTTTTACCGAGTGCTGGGTTGGTTTGGTCTTTAATTCGCCGGCTGCTGCCAGGAAAGGGATCAGGGTAAGATGGATCACCAGGGAATTGGCCGAACCAACCTCCCAACGGAACTGCCTTACCGCCTCAATATACGGTAACGATTCGATATCACCCACAGTACCACCCAATTCGGTGATCACGATATCATATTCACCGTTTTCGCCCAGTATGCGGAAGTTTCTTTTGATCTCATCGGTAATGTGTGGTACCACTTGTACAGTTTTACCTAAAAAAGCGCCCTCACGCTCTTTATTGATCACATTTTGATAAATACGGCCGGTGGTAATGTTGTTGGCTTGTGAAGTAGGGGTATTCAAAAAACGCTCATAATGGCCAAGGTCCAGATCTGTTTCGGCGCCATCTTCGGTCACATAGCACTCTCCATGTTCATAAGGGTTTAATGTTCCCGGATCGATATTGATATAGGGATCAAACTTTTGGATAGTGACGCGATAACCGCGTGATTGAAGCAATTTGGCTAATGAGGCTGAGATAATACCTTTTCCTAACGACGAGGTAACGCCGCCCGTAACAAAAATATATTTAGTCATGATTTTGTGTAAAATGGTACCTTTTTTACGCGGCACCAATTGTTTGTGTACGGGATACAAAAGTAGGAAAAATTTTGGGTTCCATGATTTGTTTTTTCAGAAAAATGGGGAGGATAGTATCAAGTATCAAGACCATTGGATCTACTATTGGTGTTCTTACTACCGAAGTTAAAAATCTTGATACTTGATACTCGCTACTTGATACTATCCTAAAAAAACTTTTTAAACCTTAAATTTTAACACTTTTTTAGTCAAAAACGGGGGGGAAGCAACTCAAAAACAGATCGTTTTTTATTCAAAACACCCATTTTAACACTTTTTTACAAATTTTTGATGGATTTAAAAACTTTAAAAAGTTTTTAAAAATTAACGGTTAAATAGCTACATACCAAACGGTAAGTTTGGGGGATTTAGCTTTCCTTTGACAAAACAGCCCGGCTTTTCTTTTTGATCAGAAAAGCCGGGCTGTTTATATATTCAAAATATCGGAGAGTATAACTCGCCTTTTGACAGACTATCTCTTCAACCCATGTTAATGGACGCGATATACCAGCGGCCTGACAAAAACATTATAATATATACCAAAATTGGCTACCGACTGCAGGTAAAATGAAATGGGAACGCCTTTATCCTTATCGTTATATAAGGCGTTGATCTTTTTAAATTCCATGATCCTGTCATAACCGTTTAAATTATTTTGATCAATGAGCTTTTCTCCGCTTAAATCCTTGTAGTAAACATGTGCTGCGGCAGATTTAAGAATGCTTATATCATTTTGGGTCGGTTGCCCCTTATCGTCTGTAAATCTTGTAACTGCCCTGCTGAGGCTTGTCCACGAAGAGTCGGACTCCAGGAAAACCATACCGATCCTTCCATAATTAATACCGCCGACCACGGCCGATCTGGCGGCCAGATCCGGATATTGGTTTTTATTGAAAAAAGGGTCATTTGGTCCATCAATCCGGTATGAATAATAGGAAGTAATATAATACAGAATGAGTCCTGTTTTCTTTTGAATATCAGCTGTTCCCGGCTGGAGTTTGGGTGTTAATAATGAACCAAACCCATCCCCAATGCCCAGCAAGTATTTTGCGGTTAAAGTATAATCGGTAAACTCCGTTTTGCCTGAAGACTGACCGTTAATTTGTTTTCGGGGCCCTTTTGCCGAAGAGATTATTTTGGATAGCGCGTCGTCTGCATTTTTTTTAGAAGGAACGATGATGTCTGAAAACTTATCTACGTTCCACGCATCGGTAAATACTGTTATTGGTAATTTTTCATAGTTGGTAATGGGTGTAAAAGCGAGCTTTTTTAAATCAGCAACAGCAAATAAACTTCCGGGATATACCCCATCTTCATTTTTAGGAGTTACACCAAATTCAGAAACACTGTCTAATACAAAAAAGCTAATGCCCAAGCTGTCTTTCCAAATACTGTCTCTTACAATTTTATACTTTTCAATTTCAAGAACCTTGCGTACCGAATCTATTTGAATCTTTTTATAATTTGTTTTTACGGGTGATGTTGGCGGCGTTGGTGGATTGGGCACTACAGGGCTATCCTTTTTGCTACAGCCAACAGCTACCACAGCCAGCAGGGCTATAGCGCATGACCATTTTTTAATAAACATACATGTAAAATAAGGTTGATGTGAATATGAGGTGAATATTAAGCAGGTATTAAAGTTGGTTTAAATTATAGGTTAAATATGTTTCAGTAAGCAAGGTATTGAAAATTAGTTAATTGGAGAAAGATTTGGGGTGATTTATTTTATGAATAACGAATGATAATGTTTATAAATAACTGATTTTTAATATATTATTTATGTTGTTGTTGCATTGTACAAATGTACAATACACATCGGTTAATAGATGCTTCATTCCTCAGCATGACAAACTTCTTATATATGCTATCTCCTTAAAATCAATATGTTAAAATCTGTTAAAAGATGTTAAGGAATGTTAATGTGCATGGACTTTTAACCCTTTAGCCCGAACTTGGTGTTCAATTACATATGACTAAACTTTACAACCTTATTTATGATACGCTACAATAAGATCAACAACCTGTTGGGCTGGCTTTGCCTCCTTATCGCTTTTACCACCTATGTTTTAACCCTGGAGCCATCTGTTAGTTTCTGGGATTGCGGCGAGTTTATTTCCTGTGCTTACCGTTTACAGGTGTCGCACCAGCCCGGTTACCCGATGTTTGCCATGCTGGGCAAATTGTTTTCGCTGTTATCCTTCGGTAATGCTACTAAGGTGCCTTATTTTACCAACCTGGGTTCGGCGCTGGCGAGTGGGGCAACTATCATGTTCTTGTTTTGGACGATAACCGCACTGGCAAAAAAGTTACTGGTGACTAAAGACCAGGACATCAGCTCCTCACAAATGATCGCCATTATGGGCGCCGGTTTGGTAGGTGCGCTGGCTTTTACCTATACCGATACGTTCTGGTTTTCGGCTGTGGAAACTATTGTTTTCGCCCTATCATCACTATGTACCGCTGTTGTGTTTTGGGCGATACTGAAATGGGAAGCCCATGCTGATGAACCCGGCGCCGATAAATGGATAGTACTCATCGCCTACATTATGGGCCTTTCTATCGGTATCCATTTACTTAACCTGCTTACGATACCGGCCATAGCTATGGTTTATTATTTCCGCAGATATAAAAATCCTACTATAAAAAGCAGCATCGTAGTATTTCTGATCAGCATTGTGATCCTGGGCCTGGTGCAATACGGCATCAGGGAATACACCATCAAAATAGCTGCTTATGCCGATCTGTTTTTTGTAAATACCCTGGGTTTGGGTTTTGGCAGCGGGGCGGCGTTTGTTTTTCTGGCTATCATTGCATCGCTGGTTGGCGCTATCAGGTATAGCATCCGACATAAAAAAGCTGCTTTAAACCTGGCTTTAGTATGCCTGGCCTTTATCTATTTTGGGTACGGGTCATTTATGTATATCCCTATCCGTGCTACCGCCAATACCAACCTGAACAACACGCATCCGGATAACGCCTTTACCCTGAACAATTACCTTAACAGAGCTCAGTATGGTGATAATCCGCTGCTGTACGGCCCCATGTTTGACGCCAAGGTTATTGATCAGAGCGAAGGCAACGCCTTGTACCGCAAGGGCCGCAACCGCTACGAGATGTACGGAAAGAAACAAAACTATATGTTTGATCATAACACCATTATGCCCCGTATGCACAGCACCGAGGGCGACCAGGACTTTGCCCAGAACGTACAATTTTATAAGCAATGGCTTAACCTGCCCGATGGGCAAAGCCCAACTTTTGCCGATAATATGCGGTGGATGCTGAGCTGGCAGATGTACCAGATGTACTGGCGCTATTTTTTATGGAACTTTGTTGGTCGGTACAATGACATTGATGGGCAAACCAGTACCGCATCAACGGATGGCAACTGGACATCGGGCCTGTTTGACGGTGCGCGTCATCTACCTAAATCTATCATCAACTCAAATACTTATACCCCTTTATACGCCCTGCCATTGGTTATTGGCTTGTTAGGAATGGTTTATCATTTCAAAAAAAGAAGGGGCGACGCTACTGTAATCGGCCTGCTTTGGTTTTTTACCGGTTTGGCCATTGTATTGTATGTTAACCAGGTAAACCTGCAACCGCGCGAGCGCGACTACTCGTACGTGGGTTCCTTCTACGCCTTCGCTATTTGGATAGGGTTGGGGGTACTGGCTATTCATGATCTTTTACGCCGCAGGGTAAACGCCCGCGGTGCTGCGCTGGCATCGGTGGCAACTTGTCTGTTGGTTGCCCCGATACTGCTGGCCCGGCAGGAGTGGGGGGCGCATGACCGCTCCACCAAAATGATTCCGCATGACATGGCCTATAATTTCCTGATATCGTGCCCCAAGAATGCTATCCTGTTTACCTATGGCGATAATGATACCTATTCGCTTTGGTACGACCAGGAGGTGGAAGGCATCAGGCCCGATGTGCGTATTGTATGTAATAGTTTGCTGGGGATGGACTGGTATATACACCAAATGGATAAACCCATGAACCAATCGGCTCCGTTGCCTTTAACCATGCCCTTTGAAAAATACAGGCTGGGTACGCGCGATGTAATTGCCTACAACGATGCCAAAATACCGGGATCGGTAGATGTAAAGGAAGTGTTTGATTTTATCACTTCGGACGATAGTCGTACCAAGGTGCAGTATCAAAGCGGCGAAACCATGAACTATCTGCCCACAAAAAATTTTAAAATGAGTATCAACCCGGATGAGGTGCTGAAAAACGGCGTAATAACTGCGCAGCAAAAAGATAAACTCACCCAGGAAATGGAGTGGAAGTACCCGGGCAAATATATATTTAAAGATAACCTGGCCATTATGGATATTATAGCCCATAATAATTGGAAAAGGCCTATTTGCTTTAGTATCGGGTATTCGCCTGAGAGCATGGGCGGCTTACAGCCTTATTTGTATAAAGAAGGGTTTGTATATCATCTGATACCATTTAAAGCCGATACATCTGTACAAAACCAGCTGGGCAAGGTAAACAGCCTGGTGGCCTATAATAATGTGATGACCAAGTTCAAATTCGGCAATTTTAAACATGCCCGGAATCTTGACCCGGTGGCCAAAACTGAGTTTTATCCTTTTATGGAGACAACCTTCCATGACCTGGCCCAGGGATTGATCAAGGATGGCCGGAACGATCTGGCGCTGAATGTGCTACATAAATTTGACCAGGAAATGCCCGATATCAACCCCAATATCGACTCGGCGCATCGTAAACTGCAACTGGCACAAGTGGCTTACAAGCTAAATGATAAGGAGCTGGCCAACCGTTATGTAAAGGGGATTGATGACTATCTGACCGATCAGCTGGCTTATAATTATACCCTGCTGCAGAACAAGCCCGAAGCGTTGAATCCTAATGAGGTGCAGTTTCAGCTATATGTATTGAACGGACTGGCCGATACCACCAAAAATTATAAAGAAACCGCCCTGCATCAGCAATACCAGGCACAGCTGGATGATTACGGGAATAAGTTTGCAGCTTTGCTGAACAGACAGGAGTAATAAGTAAACAAGGGTTTTTCTCTGCACAACGCTAAACGCAGGGTCTCTCGGAGAGGAGACCCTGCGTGGACAAAAATTCCCCTCTTGAGAGGGGGCGCACGGGATTGCGCAATAGCAGGGGTGTGTTCATCAAGCAGAAAAACACACCCCTCCACCCCTCTCAAGAGGGGAATCGCACATCCTCCCGCTTTTTTCTTCTTCCCAACATCTGTGGTTGCAAACGAGCGCAGGAATAAAATGCATTTTAAAGCCTTCTCCGCCAATGTTGGTGTTGTCACCAACATTATACGTTCTGGTTAATTACTCGTGTAGATTGTTGTTGGTGACAACACCAACAACGGCGATGGGTGAGTGTGTTCTGAAGGAAACAAAAAAGTCTGCCTCGGTTGAAGGCAGACTTTTTTACTAATTAATTTTCGCGCTGCACTTCGTGTTGCAAACAAATTACACCTGAGCTAAAAACGTGCGTTTTCAGGAGTTTTAACGACTGTTTTTCTTTAATATTTTTAAATACCGGAATCCCTGAACCCAACAATACCGGGTTAACGAAAAGCCAGCATTCATCGATCAGGTCTTCTGCCAAAAGGGAGTGTGCTGTGGTAGGGCTTCCGAATAACAGGATATCTCCTGTTGTTTCCTCTTTTAATTTACTAAGGGCCGCAGCATAGTCCTCACCAAGTACCGTGGTATTGGTGAATGTTGCCTGGTTTAGCGTATTTGATAGTACCACTTTATGCGCGGTTTTGTACCAGGCGGCGTGTACCCTGTCGTGTTTGCTTGCACCGGGCTGCTCCGCTGCCGTTGGCCAATAGTTTTCCATCATCAGAAAGGTTACCCTCCCATATAATGCCGTATTGGTCTGCGCGATCCTTTCCTCAACGAAATTAAAGATCTCCTCGTCTACATGGATCCAGTTCATTTCGCCTTTTGTACCGGCTGCAAAGCCATCGAGCGACGCGTGCATGAATAATACTATCTTTCCCATATTGGTTTTATTTTAATTAAAATGATTGCTTTGTATGCGATACAAATCTCAGGGAAATATAGATAATAGAATAGGGAAAAACCGACAAATAACGGGGGCAATTACGACAGATCCTGCTTGGTCGATGATAATAAGTTGTTGGTGACAACACCAACAATGGCGCGGATATACTCCGTAGGGGTAAAAGCTTTGTAGAAAAAAAACATAAAATTTAGCATGCCGTAGGTATGCAACCTGAGTACAGTACCTACGGCACTGGCTTTGAAACCGAGACTTTTTTCTACAAAGCTTTAACCCCGATGGGGTTTATAACGCCCTTTAACTTGATGGTATATTGGGGGTGTTTTTAAATACTTTTTGTGGTATTATACTGCTGAACCAGGTTTCTGATCCGTTTAAAGCTGAATTTGTTTTCGGCGGTGTATTGGGTATAAACCTCCTGATTATCGCTGATCAATGTTGTAAACTCCCCCTTACGCTGCTTTTTTGATTTAGACATAAATACATCGTCGGTTTTTAAAGGGCGGACGATATCTGAGCCTTTGCTGACGTACCATTTGGTAACCGTGGTAACGGTATTGTTTACATAAACCTCGGTAGCTTCTTCGTACAGACTTATTTTTCCGGTTTCCAAAACAAGTAGGAACTCGGGTTTGGTTTTTCCTTCTTTAGTAACAGAGCGATACAGGGTATTTTTTTTGCTGATATAGTATTCTTTAACTTCTTCGGGTTTTATCTTGATGGCCGGGGCACTGGAGCTTGTTTTATAATTACCATCACCGCAGGATATTAGCGGGATCTTGATAGTGCATGGTATTGAATCGCCTTTGGTTGTGATCACATAATCCTGGCTTTGCGCCTTTACACCTAATGCAAATAGGGTAGCAGCTATGCAAATAGCGGCTTTTTTCAATAGGGATTTCATAGCACTGTGTGGTTAATGTAAAGGCAAAGTTATTACATGTTTAACCCCATAGTGTTATATGAATGCCATATTTTAATCAAACGATTAAATTGTATTGAGCAGGATTAATGGAAAATGTCATTTCGAACGAGTATGCTGGGGAAAAATAGTGGCGCGAGGAGAAACTATCTCTTGAGCGATAGCGAAAAATCTTATACGCTTAGCATAACTGAGTATCTGCTTTTAGAAGATTTCTCCTCACCTCCAATGCTCAATTCTCTTGTGGTTCGTTCGAAATGACAACTTAAATAATGTTTGAGAAAAACCTTCTGTACATGAACTATTGGATGAGAAGCGTTAAAGCAGGATTTTTACTGATCAAATTTCAATTTCAACAGGTCTTCCGGTACATCAACAGCGTAAGTTTCCAGTTCGGTTTCGGCAACTTTGATGCGGTAACCGTTCTCTATCCAGCGCAGTTGCTCCAGGCTTTCGGCTTTTTCCAGTGACGATACGGGCAGTTTGGTGATCTGTTGTAATACATCGGCGCGGTAACCGTATATACCAATGTGTTTAAAGAAAGTATAAAACTCCAGCCAGTTCTCGGGCTCCTGACCGCGGATATGTGGCAGGGCAGAGCGTGAAAAATAGACGGCTTCGGATAATTTGTTCACCACCACTTTGGGCGAATTGGTATTGAACAGTTCTTCTTCAGTTTTGATCCTTTTGATGAGGGTTGCCAGCTGGGTTTCCTTGTCGGTAAAGCAGGTCGCCAGTTTGCCGATCTGTTCGGGATCTATAAAAGGTTCATCACCCTGTATATTGATGATCACATCCTGCTCCGGGTGCAACAGGGCCACTTCAGCACAACGATCGGTGCCGCTTTGATGGGTATCAGCCGTCATCACGGCAACGCCACCAAAAGCCTGTACGTGGTTAAATATGCGGTCGTCGTCGGTAGCTACAACCACCTCGCTTAAGCTGCTGCATTTTTTGGCCTGCTCATAAACCCGCTGTATCATGCTTTTGCCGCCAATATCAACCAGGGGCTTACCCGGAAAACGGGACGACGCGTAACGGGCGGGGATGATACCTAATACTTTCATTTTTTAATTACAATGGTTTTAAAAGCTTGCAAAGCCAGGTCCTGATCTTGTTTTGACAAATTGTGGGCAGCCATTTGAAAATTTAATGTTGATGATCTGCTTTGATAATAAACTCCCGTTATTCCTTTTGAAGGAACTTTTGGCCAGATGGTTTTGATAATGTACTTTTCGGTTGTATCAAGTTGAATATGATGGCTTTTTATTTCAGCAGGTATTTCAATGGGGATGTAAACAGTACTGTCTTTATAAGTTAAATCAACAATATAATCGGCTTCAGGGTACTTGGCTTTCTGTTTAGAGGTGGGAATATGCATATTTTTTTTAGTATCCCTGTCAGGTGTCTGGTTATTTACATAGGTAACACCCGACTTACAAAAATGGCAATTATATTGCCACACTTCACGTTTTAAATATTGTTGTTCTGTTTCTATTAAGCTATTGGCGTAACCCATGCTGCTAAAATCAAAAGAGAACAGCGCGTTAGCGGCTTTAATTTCCCCTACAAAAGAATCCCTACCTTGTTCTTGTTGATATTTCCAGCTTGGAGGGATCGATATTTTGAAAGCTCCGAGGTCAAGATCCTGCCAGCCATTGGCATTTAATTTGGGCTCATTATTTACTTTGGGCTTGCAACCAAACAAAAGCGGCAATAAAGCAATAATGAGTAGCTTTTTCATATCGAACGTATTACGTACAACGTCAAACGTACAACATCCTAAAACAGCCCGTTAATTTCCCGTTCGATGAGCTGAACAATGGTGGCCATGTCTTCGGTATTGTTGGCAAAATCAAGATTGTCTTTATCCAATATCAATAGCTTGCCCAGCTTGTAGTTTTTGATCCATTTGTCGTACTTCTCGTTCAGCTTGGACAAATAATCCAGGCGGATGCCGATCTCATATTCGCGGCCCCGGCGTTGTATATTGCTTACCAGGGTGGGTACGGAGGCTTTGAGATATACCAGCAGATCGGGTGGTTTAATAAACTCGGTGATGTTATCAAATATGGATTGATAATTTTCGTAATCGCGGGTAGTCATGAGACCCATATCATGCAGGTTTTCGGCAAAAATATAGGCGTCCTCATAAATGGTCCGATCCTGCAAAATATTGCGACCGCTTTTTTGTATGTCAACTATCTGGCGGTAACGGCTGTTCAGGAAATAGATCTGGAGATTAAAGCTCCAGCGTTTCATGTCGCTGTAAAAATCTTCGAGGTAGGGATTATTGTCAACAGCTTCAAACAATGGTTCCCATCCATAGTTCCGGGCCAGCATTTCGGTGAGGGTAGTTTTGCCCGCTCCTATGTTTCCTACAATAGCTATGTGCATACGTTATTCGTTGTAATTTTCTGAATCAGAATTTTCCTAATTTACAGAATCATCAGAATTATAAAAATCTTTTACAAGCTAATTCTGAAAATTCTTTAATTCTGTTAATCCTGATTCAGACAATTAAAATTTCCTGAAACCTATAATTTCTCTTACTTCACGTATGGTTTTTGCAGCGCTTTCGCGGGCCTTATCGGCACCGTGCTGGGCTACTTTGCTCAGGTAAGCGGCATCGCCGGCAATGGCGTTGATACGATCGCGGATAGGGGCGGTAGCGATGATCATATCTTCGGCCAGCTGTTTTTTCAAATCGCCATAACGGATGCTGCAGGTATTGTACAGGTTGTCAAAATGAGCCACAGTATCGGCCGATGAAACAACCTTCATCAGATCAAACAGGTTCTGGATCTCCTGTGGTTTGGTTTGGTTTTCAAGGGTTGGCCCGCCATCGGTCACCGCGCGCATTACTTTTTTGCGGATAGCTTCAGGGGTATCGCCCAGGAAAATAGCATTGCCTTCACCTTCTGATTTACCCATTTTTCCTTTACCATCAAGTCCCGGGATCTTCACGAGGTTGTCGCTGTAGCTAAACGCGTAAGGCTCGGGGAAATAATCATGATTGTACAGCCTGTTAAAGCGGTTGCCAAAGGTGCGGGCCATTTCCAGGTGTTGTTCCTGATCTTTACCAACGGGCACTTTGGTGGCTTTATGGATGATAATATCTGCGGCCATCAATACCGGGTAGGTAAGCAAACCGGCGTTCACGTTATCGGGGTTGGCGCGCACCTTGTCTTTAAAAGAGGTAGCGCGTTCCAATTCGCCTAAATAGGCGTTCATATTAAGATATAAGTATAGTTCGGATATCTCGGGTACGTCTGATTGTACGTAAATAGTAGCCTTATCCGGATCGATGCCGGCAGCCAGGTACTCCACCAGAACCTGCTTTACATTGGTATGCAGATCGGCAGGAGTAGGGTGCGTGGTTAACGAGTGGAGGTCGGCGATAAAGAAAAAGCAGTTATATTCCGACTGCATTTTTATAAAATTTTGCAGCGCTCCGTAGTAATTTCCTAAGTGCAGATTTCCGGTTGAACGGATGCCACTAACAACAGTTTCCATAGGTTGCGAAAGTAAGGAATTTTTCTATTTCTGATACGGATGAAAGGTGTGGATATTTAACAAATCAGTTTGGTTTGCGCTTAAGTGAGTATTTTTTCTAATTTTGGTCGCCATGAAATTAGCATTAAAAAGGATACACACTTATTTTTACCGGTATAGTGTGGGCTTCTTTTTTATACTTTTTTGGCCGGTGTTGTTTCTGCTATCAAAAAAAACTGGTCTTTATAAATACATCAATAAGCTGCGCCAGTTTATTGCCTTTATTAGTTCGGCAAGCTCGGGCATATTTTACCGGGCTACCTTTGAAGAACCCATTGATTGGAGCCGCACTTATGTCATATGCCCTAATCATACTTCCAATCTGGATGTATCGGCCATAAGTGTGCATTTGCGCAATAACCATTGTTTTATGGCTAAGGAGGAGCTTCGAAGCCATTTTATACTGAACTTCTTTTTTAATACTATTGATATCACTGTAAACCGGGAAAGTAAAATGTCGTCGTTCCGGGCGTTTAAAAAAGCAGCCGAAAAATTGAATGAGGGAGTAAGTATGGTAATATTTCCCGAGGCTACTATTCCCGATGTTTATCCGCCCGCGTTACACTCTTTTAAGAATGGCCCCTTTAGGCTGGCTATCGAAATGAAGGTTCCCATCATCCCGATCAGTTGTCCCGATACCTGGAAGGTACTTTGGGATACCGGCCTTGAATTTGGCAGCAGACCCGGAATTTGTGATATATTTGTACATAAACCCATCCAAACGGCCCATTTAACTTTAGATGACGCTGATGCACTACGCGATGAGGTTCACGCTATTATTAAACAAAAATTGCAGCAGGCATGACCATTGATAAAGAAACAGTTGAAAAAGTTGCCCACTTGGCCCGTTTGGAACTTAATGAAACAGAAAAACAGGAAATGATCAAGGATATGAGTAAGATCCTTGACTTTATGGCAAAACTGAATGAACTGGATACAACCGGTGTTGAGCCCCTGGTGTACATGACTGGCGACGCTAATGTGTTGCGCGATGATGTGGTAAAACAACAGGTAACCCACCAGGAAGCGCTGGAAAACGCTCCAAAACACGATGAAAACTACTTCCTGGTTGCCAAAGTGATCGAGAAATAAGTTGCAAAGTCAAAATTCAAAATTAAAAAGTCGAAACCTGCTTATTCGTTTTTGAATTTTGACTTTTTAATTTTGAATTATTGTAACATTCAGAAGTGTACCTTAGTCAAAACTAAAAATATATATGGAGCCATTGAATACTGACAAACCATTAATAACCATTAAAGATATCGGGCGTAAATACGTGATCGGTGCCGAGGTGATCCACGCGCTTAAATCAGTTACCCTGAATATTAATAAAGGTGAGTTTGTAGCATTGATGGGTCCATCAGGTTCGGGTAAATCAACCTTGATGAATATTCTGGGTTGCCTGGATACGCCATCAAAAGGCGAATATATTTTGAATGGTATTAATGTAAGCCACATGAGCGATAATGAGCTGGCTGAAGTGCGTAACTCCGAGATCGGTTTCGTTTTCCAGACATTTAACTTACTGCCCCGTAATACCGCCCTTGATAACGTAGCCCTGCCATTGATCTATGCCGGTATTAACAAAGAGACCCGTACAGAGCGTGCCACCAACGCGCTTAAAAATGTGGGTTTGGGCAATCGTATCGATCATAAACCCAATGAGCTATCGGGTGGTCAGCGCCAACGTGTGGCTGTAGCGCGCGCCTTGATCAATAATCCATCTATTATTCTGGCCGATGAGCCTACCGGTAACCTCGATACCAAAACATCCATCGAGATCATGGGGCTCATAGAAGATATCCACGCCAAAGGCAATACCATTATCCTGGTTACACACGAGGAAGATATAGCCCTGCATGCCCACCGCATTGTACGTATGCGCGATGGACTGGTTGAGAAGGACTATGCCAATACCGAAATACAAACCGTAAACAGGCGCGTAGAGGAAGTGTAAAGAAGATGCAGGACTTTTAGAGTCAGGAATCAAGAAAAAAAATAATGAAACGTTATATTCTTTTTGTTCTGACTTTCGCGATTGTCAGCTATTCGTTTGCCCAAACCGGTAATATTACCCAGCCCGAACTTATCCCGTTACCCGTATACAAGGCAAACGTAGGAAAAGTAATTTTCCTGGCCGATACTATCGATTTAAAAAGGCTTAAACAGGCCGATCTACTCCGTACATATGAGGCCAGGTCCCAAAACAATTTGTATATCAGGCTTTTTATTGCCAATTCCCTAACCAACTACCAGCATCAGCTTAATCCGTCTCTAATTGTAGACGATTTGAATAAAGGGAATTTTCAGTTCACTTTTTATGTTGATGGCAGGCAGATCTACCAGGAAAATTTGAACAAGGGCGCCAATTTACCGGCTACCAAAAATACCAAAATAACTATAAGCGTTCCGTTGATCAGTAACCGTAACGAGGATTCCTGGGGAAGAGGGCTTTGGTATCGTTTTATAGCCCGTGGTGGTGATGACGCGTTGAATACAGGCAGTCATTTATTGAAAATAGAGGTGCGCCCGTATATTAGTATCCCCGATTTAAAAACTGGTGAAGTAATTGCCAGTGGCGAGCTTCAATTTGTGGTGCCGCCCGCCGATGCGAAAGCTGTTCAAATACAGACTATAAAAGTCAATAGCGGCTGGCCTGTTTCTGGTGAACCATTTGATCACCAAAAGATCATGGAACTGAATGGCTTAATTGTCCAAAACAAACTGAAAGATATTACCAGTATAGTGGTCATCAAAAATGGGAAACTGTTGATTGAGGAATATTTTAATGGTAGTGCCCGCGATTCATTGCATGATCCGCGTTCAGTAGGTAAAACCTTTGCTTCGGCTATGATGGGGATTGCCATTCATGATGGTTTTATAAAAAGTGAGAGCCAAACACTCAAGGATTTTTACGATCTCAAAAAATTCAACAATTACTCAGCCAGTAAAGAAGGTGTCACCCTAAAAAGCCTGCTCACCATGAGCTCGATATTTGACGGGGACGATAACGACAACGATTCGCCCGGCAACGAAGAAAATATGTACCCTACGCCCGATTGGGCAAAATTTACGCTGGATCTGCGTGTAGACAGCACTAAAACAGGCGGTAAACAATGGAACTATTTTACTGCCGGGGCCATGCTGTTGGGCGATATTATCAATAAAACGGCTCCCGGTGGTTTAGAAAAATACGCGGACGAAAAGCTGTTTAAACCATTGGGAATAACAAAATATCAATGGTCGTATTCTCCGCAGCATGTTCCCAGTACCGCAGGTGGTTTGCAGATGCGTTCATTGGATTATGCCAGATTCGGGCAGCTTTATAAAAACAATGGAACCTGGAACGGTAAACAGATTATCCCGGCAAGCTGGGTAAAGCAATCGTTCACCAAATATCTTAGCCTGCCAAAAGATGTGGTAGGCGAGGGGTATTATGGTTACCTGTTCTGGAACAAAACGTACACCGTCAATAATCAACCGTACGAAACATTCTATTGCTCTGGCAATGGGGGCAACAAAATATTTGTTTTTACCGATGTGCCACTGGTAGTGATTGTTACCGCTACAGCTTATAACAAACCCTACGCACATCCGCAAGTTGATAAAATAATGCAGCAGTATATTTTGCCAGCGGTGTTGAAGTAGGTTAGCTGAGTAAAAAGGCTGTCAGTCTGAGCACCGTCGAGGACTTGCGTGCAGAGGCCTGCCTCCATGCTTCGACGGAGCTCCATGACGCCTTACCTTTGTAATTGGTATCGCTCTCCGTACTTTACTGCACTTCCTGCCGCTTTAATTTTCCAGCCTCTACCCACCACCATTGCCACTTCCCGCCTGATGCCTGTGTGGGGTTAAAATTGCTTACGTCAAACCTTCCGTTGCCGGTTGCTGAGCCCTGTACTTCATACACCTGGATAGCCTGGTGGTTATTATCCCACGTTAAAGGCTTGCCCGGTTCGCATGTTTCTGGTGGTTTTTGGTTACTGGTCAATAAAAAATAGGCCTTACTGGTACCAAATACCACCGCATGACCGGTTTCGTCAACGCAAACCGCGGTGTGCTCGTCGGCTGCTATGCCGTTGGCAAATAGTTTCCAATCCTTTACAATACGACTTAAAAAGGCCACATGGCGGCCCTGCCTGTCGCGGGTGATGTAATGCTGATCGGTAATAACTGATTGAAGGAAGGGGGCATGCAACAGATCGTCATGATATAATTTCACCAATGGGTTGTAGGGATTGGTCAGGGCTTGCTCGGCGGTAACACTGGCATTTTCGCCGCTGTAATATATACCGCCCATAATGGCACAGCCCGCGCTGGTGCCGCCAACGGGCGCGTGTTTTACATTGAGCAGGTAATTGATGGCATCCATAGTTTTGGTGCCCCGCCAATAGTTCATGTAGTTGGATTGATCGCCGCCTGATATAAAAAGCATTTCGGCATTGCGGATGATGTAAGCTACCGTATCGTTATTGGCCAATGCCCGCGAATCGATCTTCAGGGTTTCTACCGAATTTACTTTACCCAGGTTATAGATATAAGGGTTATAGCCGTCTTTGCCCGATGCGCGGATGATCACCACATCGCCGCCGCCGCTGCGGTCTATCATCCATTTAAAGGCCTCGTCAACATCCCTGCCGCCGCCAATCATCACCAGTCCGGCCTTAACAGTGGTGTTTACATTGGCCGTATCGCCAATAATACATATTGACGCAGGACGACCTGGAATATGCTTGCCCGATTTAACAGTATCAGGCATAGGCAACGCCCATGCCGAAAGGCCAAAACCTAACAGGATAATTATCGAAAGAAAAAAACGCATGTGTAAATATACGCCCTAATATTTATACGGTTCCATTTTGCCGCATGAGCAGGCGCAGTTGGTATCGGTAATGCCCAGTTTCTTTAAAAAGAACTGGTAAAAACCGATACGGTCGTTCATGTTGTACATGTTTTCGCCTTTATTGCATTCTACATCTCCGTTAACAATATTGATGGTCATGCCAAAGCCTGGTGTGCGGCCTTTTGCTTTATCAACAGCATTGGGCTGCCATTTGCCGGTCATCACATCATGCGCCGATGGTTTATGCGTTTCGGGAGTCATCCAGAAATAAATGGCGGCTTTAAAAGCCACTACAGGGTCGGTCTCCACCAGGTCTGGGTTGTTCAATAAAATTTTGGAATCGCCAAATATACAGGTAGAAGCCAGGCCGTAATTGCCGTTATAGCTTAGCTGCATGGGGCCACGACCATAATACTTTTTGCCAGCCACAGGCGGATATTCGTCGCTCTCGGAAATATAGGCCTGGCTGGTGTTGCTTTCATGAATAAACATCAATCCGTCGGTATAGGTTGCATTTACACCATGGCGGGTTTCATGGGCTATATGGGCAAAAAAGGCCGCCAATTCCTTTTTATTAGCTTCGGTACTAAATTGCGTACAGAAATTACCATAATCTACCGTGAAAGTGCTGTCAGGTTTCTTTTTAGCCCAGTCCTCGTTCCAATCCACATCCTGACGAACGGTACTTGTTTTGCCTGTTTTTTTATCGGTGCGTATATATTGGTAAACTGATGTGGCCCTGCGGGTAACTTTTATGCTTATCTGTCCCAGTTCGTCGGCTGCTTTGATAAAGGCGGCGTAAGTATAAAACTTATCGCGCTGCGGAAAAAGATCATTGAACTGTTTTTCGCTGATCAGGGTGGATATGGATGCGACTTTTTCGGGAGCAGCGGTTGTAGTAGCAGGCGCTTTGGAGCCATTGCTGTTGCCACAGCTAAAGGCCGAGACCACCAGTGCTGCAAAAGGTATAATAACGAGTTTTGATGATAATATGATCGATTTCATAGTATTTGTTTTAAGAAGAATCAAGAGATAAGAGTAAGGAATCAAGGTAAGATAAAAACGTATTCGTTACTGTAATATTCTCTTGATTCCTTACTCTTATCTCTTGATTCTCATTTTATGCAAGTTTAAAGCCTATCATTTAAAAATTTACACTTTATTAGCAAAAATTATACTACAATGGTATCAATACAAAATATATACACGTATATTGAACTTAAAGGATAAATGCTGCCGGATAAAATATGAAGATATATACTAAAACGGGTGATAAAGGGTTTACATCATTAATAGGAGGAACCCGGGTAGCCAAACATCATATACGGATTGAGAGTTATGGAACGGTAGATGAGCTCAACTCTTATATAGGCCTTATCCGCGATCAGGAGATTTCTGACCATGATAAGGACATATTGAAGCAGATACAGGACAGATTGTTTACAATAGGCTCCTCATTGGCTGCCGATCCGGAACGGTCAAAAATGATTATTCCTGATCTGCATTTGACGGATGTGGAATTGCTGGAGCAGGAAATGGATACCATGAATGAAAAATTGCCTGAATTGCGTCATTTTATTTTGCCAGGAGGGAATAATACCATTTCGTTTTGCCATATTGCAAGATGTATTTGCCGCAGGGCCGAGAGGATAACAGTTCATTTGGCTGAGGAAAGCCCGGTTGATGAAAAAGTGAATATTTATCTGAACAGGCTGAGCGATTACCTGTTTGTTTTAGCACGTAAAATTGCAAACGAGCATAAAATACCTGAAAATCAATGGATACCCCGCATTTGAAAAATGTGAAAAAAAATCTTGATTTTCCAATAGAAAATGTTATACTTTTGCGAAAAAGTAAATTTACTGAAATTAAATATAAATAGAGAAACATGTATTGGACACTTGAACTGGCATCTCACCTTGAAGATGCGCCCTGGCCCGCAACAAAGGATGAATTAATTGATTATGCTATCCGTTCAGGAGCTCCTGTTGAGGTTATTGAAAACCTGCAGGCACTGGAAGACGATGGTGAACCGTATGAAAACATCGAAGAAATATGGCCGGATTACCCGACAAAAGACGATTTCTTTTTTAACGAAGACGAATATTAACAGCATAAAAAGCCCTCTTTTGGAGGGTTTTTTTGTTAATAGCTCATTTTGGAATGATTTTAGTAATAACCCTAAAATATTTATCACTTAAAACACATCAAAATGAGAGGTCTATTGTACATTATCGCCGTTATCCTGGTAATAGGATGGATATTTGGGTTTTTCTTCGGTCACGTTGGCGGATTGATCCATATTTTATTAGTTATAGCCATTATAGCCGTGCTTTTAGGAATTATCCGCAGGGCATAGCAATTACCTGCTCATGCAACTAAAAATTATAAGCCACGGGTATTAAGCCTGTGGCTTTTTGTTTAAAAGCAGTTCGGCTATGGCTACGTCTTCGGGAAAAGTGATCTTGATGTTTTGATGACTGCCTTCGGTAAGATGTATTTCGGCTCCATATTGTTCAACCACACTGGCATCGTCGGTGAAGTTTTCACTATAGGGTTGTTCGTAGGCTTTTTTTAACAAGCCCGCCTTAAAAGTTTGCGGGGTTTGTATCAGGTAGATCTGATCCCTCAATAAACTTACAGATCTGTTATTGATCAGCTGCCTAACCGAATCGCGGCTTTTAACAGCTACAACAGCACTGCCGTGCTCCCGGGCCTGTTGGTAAGATTTTTCAATAATATAACCACTGGTAAGTGGACGTACCGCATCATGAATGGCTACTAAAGTGTCATCATCAGCCGCTATCAGATCAAGCCCATTTTTTACCGAATGAAAGCGAGCCTCGCCGCCGGTAACCAATTGATGAGGGGTGTCAAATTGGTGGGTATGGCAAAGCTCTCTCCAGTAATTATGATAGGCGGCTGGTAAAACTAAAATAATATCCGGTTTGATAGCCGATTGCATGAAAGCCAGTATGGTATGCATTAAAACAGGCAGGCCGTTAAGCAGCAAAAACTGCTTGGGAACAGCCGATTGCATACGGGTACCTGTTCCGCCGGCTACTATAATGGCGTAGTTTTTTTGAGATTGGAGATGTGAGATTGGAGATGTGAGATTTTGTTCGTTCATTTTAATGCTCCGTATAGTCATGCCGAACGTGTTTCGGCATCCCACATGTAAGGTTTACTATAGCGGTAACCGTCCTGAGAGATCCTGAAACAAGTTCAGGATGACTAAATGCTTAAGTTTCCCAAATCTAAAGCAAAAAAAATGAGATACAAGAAATTCTCGTATCTCAAATCTGATATCTTACATCTAAGCTTAGATGATCAGCATGGCATCGCCATAGCTGTAAAAACGATATTTTTCTTTAACGGCAACTTCGTAAGCATTCATTACATACTCATAACCGCCAAATGCAGACACCATCATCAATAAAGTCGACTCCGGTGTGTGGAAGTTGGTGATCATGCTGTTAGCGATGCTGAAATCATACGGCGGGAAAATGAATTTGCTTGTCCAGTCGTTAGCAGCTTTCAGTGTTTTGCCAGCAGATACTGCCGATTCAATGGCGCGCATAGAAGTAGTACCTACGGCACAAATGCGTTTTTTACGCTCGATACCACGGTTTACGATATCAGCTTGTTTTTGCTCGATGATGAATTGCTCAGAATCCATTTTGTGCTTGGTCAGGTCCTCTACCTCAACCGGGCGGAAGGTTCCTAAACCCACATGCAGGGTAACTTCGGCAAAATCAACACCTTTTAATTCCAGGCGTTTCATAAGCTCGCGGCTAAAGTGCAGACCGGCAGTGGGGGCGGCAACAGCGCCTTCGTGTTTAGCGAAAATGGTTTGGTAACGCTCTTTATCTTCGGCTGTAGCTTTACGTTTGATGTATTTTGGCAGCGGTGTTTCGCCCAGGATTTCCACATTTCTGCGGAATTCCTCGTCGGTACCATCGAATAAGAAACGGATGGTACGGCCACGTGAAGTGGTGTTGTCCACAACTTCGGCAATCAACAAATCGTCGTCACCAAAATATAATTTGTTACCTACGCGTATTTTACGGGCCGGATCAACCAGTACATCCCATAAACGCAGTTCTTTATTGAGTTCGCGTAATAAAAATACTTCAATAGTAGCGCCTGTTTTTTCTTTATTACCATACAAACGTGCAGGAAATACCTTGGTGTTATTCAGGATCATTACATCCTGGTCATCAAAATAATCAAGTACATCTTTAAATATTTTATGCTCAATTTTTCCTGAATCTTTGTGTAAAACCATTAAACGGGCTTCGTCGCGGGTGGCAGATGGATTGTGTGCTACTAATGATTCTGGTAAATTGAATTTGAATTGAGATAATTTCATGCTTGTATTTATGAATTTTCAGGGCGCAAATGTATTAATTTTTTTTGTTAGTTTCACGGATTTTTTTATGAACAAGATGGCTGGCATATTATTCAGTTTATATATAAAAAGAATGTAACTTAACAGCTGTAATATCGTCTAAAAAACTAAATATTCCATGCGGACATATTTTACAAAAATATGATACAGCCTGTAGGTTGTAAGCCCGTGTAACAGAATGATTAACCATCGAGATCAAAATAAGTTGTATGCTATTTTTAAAACTTTTCAGAGAAAGCTTTTTGTTTGCTTATGATGCGCTAAGACAAAATAAACTGCGCACCATGCTTTCCCTGCTTGGGGTAACCATAGGCATATTTACTATAATAGCGGTTTTTTCGGCGGTAGATACCCTGCGCAATAACCTGCAAAAGAGTGTCGACAAGTTGGGTAACAATAGTATCTATGTCCAAAAATGGCCATGGGTTGGCGGCAGCGATTTTCCCTGGTGGAAATATTTACAACGCCCGGTACCCAAACTGCGCAATTTTGAGGAGTTACAGCGCCGCAGCCAAACCGCCGAAGCCTTATCATAC
The DNA here is from genome assembly GCF_052045695.1 of Mucilaginibacter sp. 22184. Classification (NCBI taxonomy): domain Bacteria; kingdom Pseudomonadati; phylum Bacteroidota; class Sphingobacteriia; order Sphingobacteriales; family Sphingobacteriaceae; genus Mucilaginibacter; species Mucilaginibacter sp. 22184. Next base: position 38,575 of record NZ_JBQEPI010000011.1, on the reverse strand, counting down.
GAGATATCTATAGATAACCGCACCATTAAATATAAAAGCAATACCGTTGAAGGTGCTCAGATAGATGCCGCTTCAAAGGATCATGATAAAACCTGGAACTTTGATTTTGCAAGCGGCAGGTATTTTACCGAAATGGAATCCAGAACAGGTGCCCCTGTTGTTAATATCGGCTTTGATATAGCCGAAAGTTTGTTTCCGGCGGGAGATGCCGTAGGTAAACAGATTAAAGTAATGAACCGTTACGTTACTGTAGTAGGTGTATTCTCCAAACAAGGGAAAGACATGCTGGGCATATCTACCGATAAGGAGGTTTTGCTGCCGCTTAATTTTGCGCACAATTTGCTTGATGTGCAAGCCGAAAAATATCAGCCACAGATTATTGTAAGAGGAAAAAAAGGTATCCCGGTTGACGATGTAGAAAGCGAGCTTCGTGGATTGATGCGCTCTATCATGAGTTTGAGGCCCGGGCAGGAGGATAATTTTTCGCTTAATCGTACCACTATGCTTACTAATGCGCTGGATAGTTTGTTTAGTGTAGTTAATGTGGCAGGTTTAATTATTGGTGGTTTCTCTGTTTTGGTTGGTGGTTTTGGTATTGCCAATATCATGTTTGTTTCGGTAAAAGAGCGCACCAATATCATTGGAATTCAAAAATCATTAGGCGCTAAAAATTATTTCATACTACTTCAATTTTTAATTGAATCTGTTGTGCTTTGCTTATTGGGGGGCTTAATTGGTCTTTTGCTTGTTTATCTTTTAACTTTTGGTGTTAAGGCTGTTTTTGACATTCAAGTAGTACTTGATTTGAAGAATATTATAGTAGGTATTGGTACTTCAGTAACAATAGGTGTATTTTCGGGCATTATTCCAGCGTACTCGGCTTCACGGCTCGATCCTGTTGAGGCTATACGCACAAATTAATACTCATATGAAGATCAATTTTTTTAACTTCGCCTTACTTGCAGGCTTTATGATTGGCGCGGCTGCCTGTAAACAAGTCAGCAAACCTGCACAAGAAACAGCTATCAAAAAAGATAGTGCTAAAGTTATTGTAGCCAAAGTTGCCGATACATCCAACACCGCCGATGTATTTAATAATTATATAGGTCTCAAAAATCAGTTCCTGAGATCGAATATCAAAGGCATTAAAAGTACTGCTGGTATGCTTGAGGATAAACTGGCCGGTATTAAAGGTTGTACAGAAACCGCCACGCTTGCTCACCAGATAGCAACCAGCAATGATATCAAGCAACAGCGCGACTTGTTTTTGATATTGAGTAAAGATGTAATCACCCTCATAAAAGGTTCTAAATTTAAATCGGCTCCCATATACGTTGATTTTTGCCCTATGGCCGATAGTGGTAAAGGCGGCTATTGGCTATCGGTAAATAAAGCCATCGAAAATCCATACTTCCCCGAGCACATGAAAACCTGCGGACAGGTTAAAGAGCAGATCAATTAAATTTTAGCTTTAGTATCAAGTAGCTAGTATCAAGACAGCTGCAATTCTGTATTCTGGAATTTTAAAAATCTTGATACTAACTTCTTGCTACTAAAATTGAGACCGCTGCAACCCTGCATTCGGAAATGTCAAAAATCTTGATATTGGATACTTGCTACTTGATACTAATTAATAGATTTGCACATAAAATTTACAAACAGTAAACGATCTGGGTGGTTATAACACACAGATTTAATTACATTTGTTGCAACAATATTTTTCTATGTCGGATACAGCACAACTAAAGATTGGTGATAAAACATTTGAACTCCCGGTAATTGAGGGTACAGAAGGTGAAAAAGCGATTGATATTTCAAAACTCCGGGATTTGAGCGGTTACGTAACGCTGGACATCGGCTATAAAAATACAGGTGCTACCAAAAGTGCCATCACTTTTTTAGATGGAGAAAAAGGCATACTAAAATATCGTGGTTACCCAATTGAACAGCTGGCCGAAAACGCCAGTTTCATTGAAGTAGCCTATTTGCTTATTTATGGTGAATTACCAACTGAGCAGCAGCTTACCGATTTTCAATACCAGATAAGCCGCCATACTTTGGTGCATGAGGATATGAAGAAGTTTTTTGATGGTTTCCCGTCAAAATCACATCCTATGGGTCAGTTATCATCATTGATTGGCGCCCTGGCTGCTTTCAATCCTGAATCATTAAAACAAGGTCTTACTACCGAGGAAGTTAACCTGGAGATCATAAAATTACTGGCTAAAATGAGCACGGTAGTATCATGGATCTACAAAAAATCATTGGGTCACCCGGTTGTATATCCTCAAAATAAATTTGATTATGTGACCAACTTCCTGTATATGACCTTTGCCGAGCGTACGGAAGATTACAAGGTTGACAGGGTAGTGGTTGATGTAATGAACAAACTGTTGATCCTTCATGCCGATCATGAGCAAAACTGTTCGACATCAACCGTACGTATAGTTGGTTCATCGGATGCCAACCTGTACGCATCTATTTCTGCCGGTATATCTGCCTTATGGGGTCCGCTGCATGGTGGTGCTAACCAGGCGGTTATTGAGATGCTGGAAAAGATCAAAAATGATGGTGGTGACACCGATAAATGGATAGCCAAAGCCAAAGATAAAAATGATCCGTTCCGTTTGATGGGATTTGGCCACCGTGTATACAAAAACTTCGACCCGCGCGCCAAGATCATTAAAAAAGCCTGCGATGATATATTAGAGAAGCTGGGCATCAATGACGAGGTACTGGAAATAGCTAAAAAGTTGGAAGAAGTAGCCCTGAAAGACCCATATTTTGTGGAGCGTAAATTATATCCGAACGTTGACTTTTATTCAGGCATTATCTACCGTGCATTAGGTTTCCCAACAGAAATGTTTACCGTGCTGTTTGCCCTGGGCCGTTTACCGGGATGGATAGCACAATGGAAAGAAATGAAAGAAAACAAAGAACCAATCGGTCGCCCTCGCCAGATCTACACCGGCGATACTGAGCGGGAGTACGTTGACGCGGAAAAAAGATAAATTTTTGGTTCATGGATCATAGTTGATGGTTCATGGTATTCAACTATCAAAAATAGCGATGATTTAATCATCGCTATTTTTTTTGCAGGTCATTCGAAGTCTCTGACTTTGAATGAATATGTTTGTAGTTTGCAAGTGAGGGATGACAAATTTGTTCCTGGTTGCCTTCAGACGGTTATCTATGAACCATCAACTATGATCCATGAACCATCTACCATGAACTAATAATGACCATAGAGGAAATATTAAAACAGTACTGGAATCACGATAGCTTCCGGCCGATGCAGGCTGAGATCATCAAGTCTGTTTTATTAGGTCGTGATACTTTGGCCCTGTTACCTACTGGCGGTGGTAAATCTGTTTGTTTCCAGGTGCCTGCATTAGCTAAAGAGGGAATATGCATCGTAATATCGCCTCTGATAGCGCTGATGAAAGATCAGGTAGAAAACCTGAAAGCCAAAGGCATCAACGCCGTAGCCATTGTATCAGGGATGGGTTTGCGGGAGATAGACTTGGCATTGGATAACTGTATTTACGGTTCAGTTAAGTTCCTGTACCTATCGCCCGAGCGTCTACTATCCGAACTGGTGCGCGAGCGGATCAGGTATATGAAAGTAAACCTGATAGCTGTTGACGAAGCGCATTGTATATCACAATGGGGTTATGATTTTCGTCCGCCGTACCTGCATATTGCCGATCTCCGGGAATTGCATCCCGCAGTACCCGTATTAGCACTTACGGCTACTGCTACGGCCGAAGTAAAGCTCGACATCCAGGAGAAATTATTATTCAAAGACGCGGTTGTTTACCAGCAAAGCTTTGAACGCCGCAACATTAGTTATGTAGTGCAAAATGCCGAAAATAAGCTGCAAAAGATGCTGGATATTGCCCGTGGTGTAAAAGGCAGTGGTATTGTTTATGTACGTAGCCGAAAGGATGCTGCCGATATTGCCAAGTTTTATAACGAAAGTGGCATCAAAGCCGACTATTATCATGCCGGCTTATCCATGGATCAACGGGCCGAAAAACAGGAAAGCTGGAAAAATAACCGCACCCGCATCATTGTAGCCACCAACGCTTTTGGTATGGGAATAGATAAGCCAGATGTGCGCTTTGTGATCCACAAGGATATGCCCGAAAGCCTGGAAGCTTACTACCAGGAAGGTGGCCGTGGGGGACGTGATGAGCACAAGGCCTATGCTATTTTACTATATACCCACTCCGACAGGCTAAGGCAGGAAAAAATGTTTGTGCTGAATTTTCCCACAGTGGCGGAGATCAAACATGTGTACCATTGTTTGGCTAATTATTATCAATTAGCATATGGTGCAGGCGAGGGTCTGAGCTTTGGTCTTGACCTGGGTGATTTTTGCAGCCGCTTTAAGCTGGATGCTGTTAAAACACTCAATGCGCTCAAATTCCTGGAAAAAGACGAATACCTTGCGTTCAACGAGAGTGTGTTTCTGCCGTCGCGTTTCCGGTTTGAGGTGGTGAATGAGGTGTTGTATAACTTCCAGATACAGAATGCCGGCTGGGATCCTTTTATTAAAACCTTGCTGCGCTCATACGGCGGTTCGTTTGAAAATTATGTGCGACTAAAAGAGTATGACCTGTCCCGGCGCACTCATCTGAACGTTCAGCAGGTAATCGATGGCCTGATGCAATTACAGAGCTTTGGACTGATCAGTTATTTACAGCAAACAGATCAGCCGCAGGTCACTTATTTAAAGCCCCGGCAGCAATCCGACCGTCTCTTCATCAACAAGAAATATATTGAAGAACGCAAGGAAACCTATCGCCAGAAAATGGAGGCGGTTTTTGCCTATGCTACGGCCAAAAAATGCCGCAGCCAAATGCTGCTGGCCTATTTTGATGAGGCTAACGCCCGTAAATGCGGCGTATGCGACATTTGCCTCGAAGAAAAACGCCAGAAAAACGCCGATGAGATATTTGACAACATCACCCATGAAATTGTACAGTTTTTGGGTATAGCCACACCGGATATCGGTACACTGGTGAATACCATTAACGTGGGCACCGAGAAGGAAAAGATGGAAACCATTCGCCTGCTGCTGGATGCCGGCAAAATAAAAACCGACGGCGAGAAGTATTATCTCTCCTGAAATCCTCCCGTTTTAAATCATGATGCTTGCGTGACAATTGCCTATTGTGTATTTGAGACTTTTTAGTCTCTTTTGTGTTGTCATTTCACAATATAATGAGCAAAGGAGAAAGAACAAGGCAATTCATCATAGAGCAGGCGGCGCCCATCTTTAACCAAAAGGGTATAGCGGGTACCACCATTGATGATATATTGGCCGCCACTAAAATGGCCAAAGGTGGGTTGTACCGGCATTTTGAAAGCAAGGACGAAATAGCCACGGTGATGGTGGAGTTCCTGCTGGATAAACTTTCGGCTAAAATTGCCGGCGACATGGCCAGGCAGCAAACGGCTCAGGATAAGCTATTTGCCTTTATGGATGTTTATCAACACCCTTTAACTTCTTATATCGATGGCGGCTGCCCGGTGCTGAATTTTGGTGTAGAGGTTGATGATACTAACCCAACCCTTAAACAAAACATGAAACAACGGATAGAGGGGCTTCAAAAAACACTAACCGCTATCATTAAACAGGGCATAGCTGATCAAGAACTTGCCGCAGATATTGATGCGGGAGGTTTTGTGCTGAAAACTTTTGCTGCCCTGGAAGGCGGTATGCTGGTATCCAGAGTAACAGGTAGCGACAAGCACATGCAAAACCTGATTGATATGTTTAAAGCAGAATTGAAAAGCTATGTATTAACCAAGAAATAAAGAACAGAAGGATCAATAGGTATTGGTCTTTTTTTAGCAATAAAAAGCGACTAAATAGTCTCAAATATAGATAAATCAACAAACAACATATAATTAAAACGATCATGAAAACTCAAAAAGTAATATTTGTAACAGGCGCTTCAAAAGGTTTTGGACGCGAAATTGTAAAAGCGGCATTAGCCAGCGGCGATAAAGTAGTAGGTACCGTACGTAGCAAAGGCCAGGAACTATTTGAATCGCTGGGCAGCAATCCCAATTTACTGGTGGTAACTATGGATGTAACCAACGAAGAACAGGTGCAACAGGCTGTAAAACAAGCCATCAATCATTTTGGTAAGATAGATGTACTGATCAATAACGCCGGCTATGGTATAGTAACCGCCATTGAAGAAGCTACCGATACCGAAGTGAAAAAACAATACGATACCAACGTATTTGGCCTGTTGAATGTAGTTCGCGCGGTTTTACCTCACCTGCGGGCACAACGTTCCGGCTATATTATTAATATATCCTCTCTGTTTGGCTTTGATGTCATCCCGGGCTGGGCTTTGTATGGTTCAACCAAATTCGCGGTTGAAGGTATAACCAAAGGTTTGGCTTTGGAATTGGCTCCACTGGGTATACAGGTAACCGCTGTTGAGCCTGGGCTGTTCAGTACCGATTTTCTGAGTGCCGAATCATATGTAGAATCAAAGAACGTTATTGCCGATTATGATAGCACCGTTGGCCCGATGAGGGCTGGTGCAGGCGCGCTTCACGGTAACCAGCCTGGTGATCCTGCAAAACTGGCTAAAGTAATTGCCGATCTGGTCCATACCGAAAATCCTCCATTGCATTTGCCATTAGGCAGCGATGCTTTCCAAACCGCTAAAAACAGCCTGGAAAAAACCAGCAAGTTGATTGAGCAATGGCAGGCGGTTTCAACCAGTACAGATCACAGTTATATACAGCAAAACTAATCGCGAGAAGTACAATTATTTGGTATGATATAGAGGGTTCTGGTAACAGGGCCTTTTTTTGTTAAAAAATCTTCCGCTTTTCACCGACTACATTCTTTGGTTTACCGACAAAATCCCGGCGTACAACTATTACAGGCTATATCGCTGTAACGTTTTTTTAGTGCGATCGTCATATTGGTGTATTTAAAATAACAATATTAATCAACTGACAATCAAAATATTAAAATTATGAAAACTTTAGCAATCACCATGTTTACCGTAGCAGCTATGGTATTTGGATTAGGAAATCAAGCACAAGCCACCGTTAATAATAATAACAACAAGGCCATCGTTTTAACCGACATCACCCGTATCAACAAGATCGAAGTTTATGGTAATGTTCAGGTATATGTTTCAAACGGCACAGCCGACGAAGTAAAGGTTTACAACCGCTATTATGCTGAAAACGCATTGGTGCAATCAAGGAACGGTGTGTTACGCATCAGCTCTTATAACAAAGCCGAAAAATTAGTAGTTTGGGTTACAGCAAAAGAACTGTCAGCTATCACGGCTTATGACAATGCTAACATCAGCTCATTTGGTAATCTTTCTGCCATCGAACTGGATGTGAAACTATACAACAACGCTTCTGCTACTTTAAAATTAGATGCTTACAGTGCCCGTGTTACCATGAACGATAAAGCTTGCGCAAACCTAAGCGGTACAGTTAATGAATATAGCTTAAACCGTAGCTATGGCTCAAGTGTAAACGGATCAAACCTGATAGCCGAACACACCAACGAAGTATTGAATGGTGCAAAAGTTAAAGCAGATGAGTATGCAGGTTTATAATCACCATCACAACAGGTTCACAACCGAACAGAGCCACCTGAAGCCAGGTGGCTTTGTCTTTTTATAGCTATTTCCCTGCCACCAGCTTTTCAATCACATATGGTGCTATGATCTTACGGGCGCCATCAGGGTCCGGATGCAGGCCATCCGGTACATAGGTTAAATATTCCTCTTTCCCCTTATCCAGTATTGCTTTCCAATGCGGATAATGATCAATCAATAACAATTTTCGTTTTTTAGCGATCTGCCTGTAAAGATCATAATAGCTGTTGAGCTCGGGTCTGTCGGTCGCGTGTCTGTCAAGTGGGATGTCCATAGTTTGCAGGATGATCTCGCAGTTGGGGTTAAGCAATTTGATACGATCGATCATGTAATTAAGGTTAAGCCCGGCCAGTTCCCTGCTGGTTTTGTACTTCAGGAAAGCATCATTCATACTAAATTCAATCAAAACAGCATCGGGCTTTTTACTGATCACGCTATCTTCCAGGTGCTGTACACCCCAGGTTGACCACATGGCACTTTTAGCCGCGTTATACACGGTTAATTTATTATTATACTTGGCGTTCAGATCGGCAGCAACGGCATCTACCCAGGCATGCCCGCCGGCACCCGCGGTTAAACTGGTGCCATAAACCACCAGGATCTGCGGCTTGCCCGCCTGCAGGTTTTTGACCAGCCGGGTTTGCGCTGATGATATTACTGAAAGCAAAAGGAGTACAATGATTAACAGGTTTATTTTCATAAGTGTTGTATTGTGGTGCTAAATATATAAAATCTTTGTTTTTAGGGTATAAGCCACAGTTCAGCTTTTTGCAGGAGCCGAACCGGCAACCCATCTCTTTTTAAACGCTGATGGATTTTGACCAACTAATTTGTTAAACAGTTTATTAAAATAACTCAAGCTTTCAAATCCAACAGCATAACAGGTTTCGGTGATGTTTTTATCCTGCATGAGCAGATTTTTGGCGCGTTCGATACGGTATTGGTTTACAAAATCGGTAAAAGTGATATGGGTTTGCCGTTTAAAATACCGGCAAAAAGCTGATGTAGTGAGATTTACCTTTCCGGCTACTACATTTACATCTGGTTTTTTAGCGTAATGGGCATCAATGTACTCGTAAATAGCGCCCATCCTGATCTTGTCCTTCAAGATAAAATCTGTACTGCTTTCATCGTTATTGAGTAGGGTATATTCTTTAGAATCAGCCAGTATGCGAAAAATGTTCACCAATTCCAGCAGCTGATCAAAATTGCTCAGGTTTCCAATGGCTTTCAACTTTTGCGCCACCAGGGCTCGGGTATCGCCATGAAAGGCAATACCGTATGCGGCGTTTTTAAATAGCTTATTCACCAGTTGAAGCTCGGGCGCGTACTTGATGGCATCACCCATAAAATTAGTCCGTAACTGCACTACTATTTGGTGATAGTCGCTGCGCAGGCGATAATCAAAATTTAGGTGGGGGAGATTGGGGCCGATAAATACCAGGTCGCTTTGGGTATAGCTCGAAACATGGGTGCCTACATGGCGGATGCCGGCGTCGGCCTCCACATACACCAGCTCCACCTCCGGGTGATAATGCCACAGAAAAGTGTTGCGCAACCTGGGCGAAAACAGTTTGAATGATTTTCCCGGCTCAAATTCTACCCGCTCCAGTTGTATCTGGTTCATCTTACATTGTTATATTTTTTATTCTAAATATAGTAAATAGGTCAATGTAGAGCAAATATTGATCACTGTAACGAATATATCATCTGCTGTATCCCGATAATTTTGAATTATTAATCAATACGTAGATCATGGATGCAACAAGCAAAACAATGGCCGCTATGGCTCCCACAATGAACCCTGATGAGGCTCATAAAGATATCCCTGGCAATCCCTCCGCGGCCAAATCGAGCCAGGTAAAATTGAACGACCGCAGCAACGGCGAACCCTTACGCGTGCTGAGCGAAGACGACTGGACCTTCTGGATCACCAATGGCTACGTAGTTGTTAAGAACGCCATACCCAAAGAAATGGCCCAACGCACAGCCGATTACCTGTGGCAATATGAGGATAAAGACCCCAACGATATAGAAAGCTGGTATAAAAGGCCCAATGTACAAATGCAAATGAAAGAACTCAATAATACCGGTATGGTTGAAATTTACAATCACCAGTATTTGTGGGACAACCGCCAGTATCCTCGTGTGCACCAGGCTTTTGCCGATATCTGGGGTACCGAAAAGCTTTGGGCCAATATCGACCGCGCCAACCTGAATTTTCCGGTACGGCCCGGTTTTGAGTACAAGGGTTTTATCCATTGGGATTACGATCCCGAAACCAGGCCACAAAATGTGCAGGGCGTGCTGGCACTGGCCGATCAAACCGACGAAAACATGGGCGGCTTTCAATGTATCCCCGAACTTTACCGCACCTATGATACCTGGAAACTGACCCAACCCGCTGATCGCGACCATTATAAACCCGATACTACGGGCTTTGATATTGTTAAAGTAAAGCTGGAAGCCGGTAATCTTTTGATTTTCAATAGTTTACAACCGCACGGCATCAGGCCCAATACCAGTGGTAATAAAGTACGTATTGCCCAGTATGTGGCTATGATGCCCGCGCAGGAACATAATGAGGAGCTGCGGCAATGGCGCATCAACAGCTGGCAAAACAGGGAGGCCATGCAAGGCTACGCTTTCCCGGGCGATCCGCTGGAACGGGAGAAGAAAAATCCCGTCGCGGAACTTTCACCTCTGGGTAAAAAGTTGCTGGGTTTGGATAAATGGTGAATCGCAGTGCCCTGGCTTTTAAACCACCCCTGATGATCAGGATCAATCTACTGATAATGACATAAAGATTAAGGATAGATACTATCTGCTTTATTTGAATTGTTTAATTTTGTAACATGGAGCAGGTAGAAACATTATTACATTATTATCAACTCACCAATAGGGAAATCCCATCTGAGTTGCTCAATACCAAGGGTACTACGAGCCATTTTAATGTTTTGAAGCGGAATAATTGTTTAAGCGCGTTCCCTTTTCAGCGCAGGGATTATTACAAGATATGTTTGATATATGGCAAAGCAATGCTGTATACGGCAAACGGTGAGGTAGCTATTGACCGGTACGCTATCATTTTTTCCAGTCCGAATGTGAAATTTGGCTGGAAAGGGCTTTCAAGCGAACAGGATGGTTATATATGCCTTTTCAATGAGCAATATCTGAGTACAGAGCTCAGGAAGGAATTTAAAAAATTGTACGAGCTGTTTAAGAATAGTGTTTATCCGATCATTTTTTTGGATAAAGAACAATACGATACGCTGATGTATTACTTCGGCCTGATGTATAATGAATACAACGGCAACTTTGCTTATAAAAAAGAGCTGGTTGAAAATATACTCCGGCTGATTATTTACACAGCCATAAAAATTCAAAGTGCGCTTAGTCCCGAGGATGTCGGCGTACAAAAAAGAGATCGCCTGGTAAATAATTTTATAGAATTACTGGATAGCCAGTTCCCTGTAGAATCACCGCAAAATGGCATCTTGTATAAAACTCCGGCAGATTTTGCCAATCAATTGCATGTACATGTAAATCACCTCAATCATTCGTTAAGAGCTGTATTGGGAAAATCAACCACGCAGCTTATCAATGAACGGATTGCGGTAGAAGCTGTCGCGCTGATCCAGAACAGCGACTGGAATATTTCGGAAATTGGTAACGGCCTTGGGTTTGAGTATCCGCAGCATTTTAATGTTTTTTTCAAAAAGCAAACCGGCAGCAGTCCAAAATCATTTCGAGGTCAATTAGTCGAAAATGTTTGAATTGTTTAATAATTGCTTTGAATGGTGTAATATAGGTACGCCCGGCTATTTCTAATTTTGCATCAGAAAATTTAGAAGTAATATGAAGCGGCTTAAAAAAGAAAACGAATGGATAGGTACTATTTTAGCATTTATGATCATACCCATATCGGGTTTCGCAATAGACGTTTATGTGCCATCGTTTCCTCAAATGGTGAACGACCTTCACGCCACGCCATCTGATATCAGGTTAACGCTCTCTATTTTCCTGATCAGTTATGGTGTATCTCAATTGTTTGTAGGCAGTATTGTAGATAGTTTTGGCCGGTATAAGATAGCGCTTGTGTCTTTACTGGTGTTTGTATTGAGTAACCTTGCCATTGTTATTACCAAAAGCATCGAAGTTATTTTTGTAATGCGGGCACTTCAGGGCCTGGTGATTTCGCTGATCATGGTGGCAAAGCGAACCTTTTTTATAGATATATATACCGGTGATAAGCGGAAAAAATATACCAGCTTGCTTTCTGTAGTATGGTCAACCGCGCCTGTGGTAGCGCCTTTTGTGGGTGGTTACCTGCAAAGCTTTATCGGTTGGGAGGCTAACTTTTATTTTTTGGCCTTATACGGATCGGTGATGCTGGTTTTAGAGTTGATATACAGCGGCGAAACCATTGCGGCTTATAAACCCTTTCACATTAAAACCATTTTAAATACCTACCGGGAGTTTTTATCGGCAAAGGATTTTAGTATTGGTGTGCTTGTTTTGGGATTAAGCTATTCCATGGTGATCATCTTTGGTATGTCTGCCCCCTTTATTATCGAACACGTATTTAATTACTCCCCTGTAATTACGGGATACGCTTCGTTATGTTCTGGTGTATCATTATTAACGGGTGGTATGCTGAGCCGGATGCTGATAGATAAACCTTTTCATAAAAAATTAAAACTCGGCAACCTGATACAATTTGGTGTGGCTTTGCTAATGTTTATGTTTGGTGTGTTTTATGCCGGCTATTTCAATATTTTTTCGTTGCTGATTTTTGTGGTCATGCTGCACTTTTTGGCCGGTTTTATGTATAACATTTATCTCACTTACTGTTTTATGCGGTTCCCCGCCTATGCCGGAACAGCGAGCGGCATAACCAGCGGCGGTTCATATGTTGTGGTTTCCATTGTAAGCTCAGCCTTGGTAAGCCTCATCAATATTCATGATCAGCGTAGCTTTGCAACCATTTATATTGTGCTTTCGGTGGCTATTACAGTGGCCTTATTATCTTTAAAAAAAGAGAACATAGCCAATAGTGTCGCGTAAGATTCAAAGTACAGAGAAGAATTTTTGTCCTCTCAGTGTCTCCTGAAAGGGACCCTGAGGCTGCGTGGCTTATAACTCAGGGTCTCTCGCAGAGGACACTGGGTGGACTGGAACTTCGTAAGTCTTTAAGGCGTTACAGCTCGTTCATCTTTTCCAAAACCAGGTCTATTCGTTGCTGTAGGGTAGTATCGCCTTTAATCTCTAAAACTGGGGAGCTTACCTGGTTTAGCCAATTTTGGTGTACCTGTAGGGTACGGCCTTTGGTGGTGTTATCATCATAACCAGCTGCCCATTTAATAAATGCCTGATAGTTAGCGGCGCGTTCCGGATCAGTAAAAATGGCATCGCCGTAGCGTTCCAGTTCGCGGTTGTGCAGGCGCTGCATCCGGATGTGGTGGGGGATGTATAAAAATACCACCAGGTCAAACATGTCCAGCCATTCCGATCCCCAGCTTACCATCGATCCGCTGAGAATCCAATCGGGCTGTTGGGCGGTATCATGTAATATCATGGCATTGCGCAGTTCAGGATCACGCCTTAAAGTAAAGGGTTTTTCGGTAGGCTCCCAGAAATACTTATCGCTATCAAACAACGGATAGTTCAATCGTTCGGCCAAATCGGCACCTAATGTTGTTGAACCGGCACAGGATGCGCCCATGATGTGTATTTTCATATTTAAGTATAGACTTCAGACCCTACCGTAATGGCTCGCGTTAATATTGGTTTGTTTTTTAAAATAGTTAGATAAGTGGCTTACATCGGTAAAACCAAACTCTTCGGCTATCTGGCTCAGGGTTGCAGTTTTGTTGCTGATACGTATCTCGATCAATTTAACCCGGTACCCATTGATGTAATCGCGGTAGCTGATATCAAAATTTCTTTTAAACCAGGCGCTAAAATAGCTGGGAGCGATATTGAAATGCGCTGCCACCTTTTTTACCTGTATGTTTTCGGGCTCATAAATGTGCTGGTGGATATAGGATATCAGCTCCTGCTTGCCTGGGGGGCAGTTAACCAATTGCGCGTCGATACGTCCCAGTGCCTGGGTTATTAAACCAAAGAGCGACAATATCTGGTAAAAGATATAGGGGCAGGTGGCTATATCTGTCGACCCATTGTACGCGGTAATATTATCAATAGTACTGCGTAAAATGGTTTTGAAAGGCTCATCGAAGGTAAGTTTTATCTCTTTTAATAGTTTGTGCCGCATCAGATCCTGTGGGCTAAACATGATACCCACATGCGGAATGGCCTGATTTTGCGAACTAAAAAACTCATCAGTAAACTTGATGAGGGTAACATAGGTGTACTTTTTATAGTCGAAACAGTGTTCGTCTTCCGGGGATATTAAAAACAGGTCGCCTGGTTTATAGGGCAGGCGGTTCTGATTAAGGATGTGTGTGCCAGAGCCTTTGTGTACATAAATAATTTCATAGTAGGTGTGGCTGTGCCGGGATTGCATGATGGCGGCACCCTCCACATCGCAAATTACCAGGGGCGCAAATTGCTTTTTCTTCATGTCGTAAATTTACAATTATATCGCCCCTATGTACAACAATTGTACGTGCATATATTTTTTTCTTTGAAATATAAAACGGTAATTCAATAGAGTCACAGTTATGACACACTTCAACTTGTCGGCAATAGCCCTTCCTGACGAATTTGTACAATACTGTCAACTACATCAGTATAGCCTGTCGGTTAAAAAAAAACATATTATAGCGCATATTTTAAAACTGGGTCAGGACGCCGATGTGGATACCTTGTCCAGACATATCCGTATCAATGGGGTTAAAGTGAGTACCAGCAGTATTTACCTGGTGCTGCAGTGGCTTATTGAGCACGGCTTTGTGGTCAAAACTGTGAATGGCCGCAGTGAGGTTTATTATAGACCGGTAAATGCGGTGGTTAACTGAGGCCGTATATTCAAACTATGGGTCATGCCGAACTTGTTTCGGCACCCCATGAGCAAAGTGTACAACACGACGGTTAACCTGCCTTGTGGGATCCTGAAACAAGTTCAGAATGACCTCTCTTCTTATTATATATAATTAATATAATACTACTCTGCCGTTGCTCGGCTCTGGCTGAGTGACCACTATTACCCGGCCTCCGGCCGATGTTATACCATAATATACTCAGATCGCAGGCCATAGGCCTGTAAATAATCGTCACTCGGCTGGAGCCGAGCGACTGCGGTCACCATAATCAGCCATTTCCCCCATTTCTCCATAAAAATATTTTCGCCGTTCACCGATACAAATCCGCCGTTTACCGACAAAATAAGGCCGTACATCTAATTGGCCCCAAATAGCTGTAACGTTTTAAAAATGGAGGCGTCATATAGTTGTATTTAAAAAATAAGGACATACAATTAATTGACAATCAAAATATTAATATCATGAAAACAAAATTATTCACCATCGCAACTATGTTAGTTTTAGTAGGTGGTATCGCAGGCACAACTTATGCAACTACCAACAATAACAACACCCGTAACACCGCAACCGTGGTAAAAGAAGTAAGCAGGATCAGTAAGATCGAGATTCGCGGTAATGTGGAACTGTTTGTATCTGACGGATCTGCCGACCAGGTAAAAGTTTACAACCGCTACTATGGCGAAAACGCCCTTGTTCAAAATGAAAACGGTGTGTTACGTGTTACATCATATAAAGCCGAAAAATTGGTTGTTTGGGTAACCGCTGCCGATCTGCGTTCTATTACCGCTTACGACAACGCCCAGGTAAAAACATTTGGTAAATTATCAGCCATTGACCTGGAAGTTAACCTGCACAATAACGCTACTGCTAACTTAAATGTAGATGCATATACCGCAAATGTTAACCTGAATGATAAAGCGAAAATTGACCTGAGTGGTAACGCTACTATATACAGCTTAAATCATAGCATTACATCAAGTGTAAATAATAACAACTTTGCTGCCGAAAGCTTTACCGACAAATTGAATGGTACACCTAAGGTAGATATAGCAAACGAGTTTGCCGGTCTTTAATCCAACTTTTGCAAAAGTTCATCATATATTCTGAGAAGCTGCCACTAAATGTGGCAGCTTTTTTTATTTTTGATGTAACTTCAATATTATAAACAGCGTCAAAAAAATAAAAGATAGCATAAACGATCATGAGTTATGGCTCATAATAGTTTTATGATCAAAGAAAAATCTAATTACTTAATTACTATGAAAAAAGCAGGTTTAGCGGTCGCGGTTATCGCGTGCGCATCATTAATGATCATATCGTCATGTAAGCTGGTATGCGTACATGGCTCAGGAAAAACAACTACCGAACAACGTAAAGCCAATGATTTTACCAAGATCGATATCTCGGGCGCCTATAAGATCCATCTGAAACAGGATAGTTCCCTGGGTATTTCTATCAGCGGCGACGATAACCTGCTTAAATATGTGTCAACCTCTGTTGATGGTGATAAGCTTACTATCAAAACCACAAAAACAGTGTGTTTTGATGATAGTGTAGTTATCAACATTGGCATCCGTAAGCTGGAGGAGTTGAAAGCATCAGGGGCAGTAGAAGTATCATCAACCGGAAAGATCAATACCGGCGATCTGAATATTCGTTTATCGGGCGCTACCAAGGTTAACCTTGATTTGAACGCTGCCAACGTAAACAGCCATGGCAGCGGTGTAAGCGAACTGAATTTAACCGGACAGGCAACAACACATCAGGTAGATTTTAGTGGCGTAGGCAAGATCAACGCTTTTGATTTTGTAGTTGGCGAATACACTATCAATTCATCAGGTGCAACCCACTGCAAGATCAACGTATTAAAAACGCTGAATATCCATTCATCAGGTGCTTCAGAGATCAGGTACAAAGGTTCGCCATCAACTATTAATAATAATAAATCGGGCGCCTCAAGTGTTGAAAAGGTCGACTAAGTAAAATATCCACTATGGGTAAAAGCAGGAGCTAAGGTTCCTGCTTTTTTTTTGACCTCACCCAACCCTCTCCAAGGGAGGGGGCTTTTAATATCATGTTGTTTTGCTCCCTCTCCTTTGGAGAGGGTTGGGGTGAGGCTTTTACGTAATTCTACGCTGATTTTCCCGTGGAAATACGGAGCAAAAGGCCCTGGAAAGTTCCTTAGTTTTGCCTCCTTATTATTACCCCTGTCATGAAAAAGATATTAAAGTATGCGAGCTATATTGTAATAGCCATTGTTTTAATTGTTGTAGCCGGTATAAGCTACATTACCCTGGCCTTGCCCAATGTGGGCCCGCCCGAAAATATTAAAGTTGAGGCCACACCGCAGCGTATTGAGCGCGGTAAATACCTGGCCAATCATGTAACCGCCTGTGTGGATTGCCACTCCACCCGCGACTGGACAATACTGGCCGGACCCATAAAAGAGGAAACATTAGGAGCCGGTGGCGAAAAGTTTGATGCTAATGTTGGTTTCCCGGGCAGTGTTTATGTACCCAATATTACGCCATACCATTTAAAAAACTGGACCGATGGCGAACTGTTCAGGGCTATTACTACGGGTGTTAAAAAGGATGGATCAGCTATATTTCCGATCATGCCCTGGGAGTCGTACTCCAAAATGAGCCGGGAGGATGTTTACTCCATTATAGCCTATCTCCGTACGCTGAAACCGCAAAGAACCGATTATCCCGCGCGCCAACTCGATTTTCCATTAAATATACTGGTGCATACCATGCCGGCAAAAGCAACCCTGGGCACCGTGCCCGATCAGCATGATACGCTGGCCTATGGCGCTTACCTGGTACGCATAGCCGCCTGTAAAGATTGCCACAGCCAGGCCAATAAAGGTAAAATAATTGAAGGACTGGAATTTGCCGGCGGGCATGAATATACCTCGCCAAATGGTGGTACCATCAGATCGGCAAATATTACATCTGATCGGGAAACTGGTATTGGCAGCTGGACTAAGGAGCAGTTTTTAAGCAAGTTTACGCAATATGCCGATAGCACCCATAAGCACCAGAGAATAATACCGGGCGAATTTCAAACCATTATGCCCTGGTACAAATACGGCAAAATGAAAGTAAGCGACCTGGAGGCTATGTACGCTTACATCAAAACAATTAAGCCCGTAAAAAACAGGGTAAATAAATTTACCCCGGCAGAAATGCGTGATTAAATTTAAAATAAAATTCATACTTTTGCGCCTCGAAATTTGTATAGCCTGAATTGGTTTTAAGGCTACGTTTTGAACCATTAAATTAAAATACCCGGTAAAAAGATGAATATTACACAGGAAAAAGTAGATGCCCTGAACGCAGTTGTTAAGATCAACATTAACCCTGAAGATTACCAGCCACGTGTTGATAAAGCCATAAAAGAAAACGCTAAAAAAGCAAAACTGCCAGGCTTTCGTCCCGGAATGGTGCCCGCGGCACATATCAAAAAAATGTACGGTAAAAGTATTTTGGTTGATGAGATCAACAACTTGTTATCAGATACTTTAAATAAATATATCGACGAGCAAAAGCTTGAAGTATTGGGTCAGCCACTACCAAAGGTTGATGACGAGAAAGAATACAACTGGGATTTTAACGATAATTTTGAATTTAACTACGAATTGGGTTTAGCTCCACAGTTTGAAATTAACTTCTCATCAAAAGATAAAACAACCCAGTACGTGATTAAAGTTGATGACGAAACACTGGCTTCACGTATCAAAAATATTCGCCGCAGCTATGGCAAAATGACAAATCCTGACGTATCGGCAGATGATGACGTGCTTTACGCGGATTTGGCTCAGCTTTCACCAGATGGTTCTGTTTTTGAGGGGGGCATAAGCAATACCACATCAGTTAGATTAGACCAGATCAAGGATGAAAAAATAAAAAAATCATTGATCGGCCTGAAAAAAGGTGATGTAGTAACGCTGGACATTCAGAAAGCTTTTGATAACGAAGCACCAAAGGTTGCTGGTTTATTAAAAATTGAAGAAGACGAAGCGGCTGAGTTAAAATCGAAATTCCAATTAACGGTTAAAAATGTAAACCGTTTAGAAGAAAGCGATCTGAACCAGGAGTTCTTTGACAAATTATTTGGTGAAGGTACAGTAACTACCGAAGCGGAATTTACAGCTAAAATTACTGAAGAAATTGAAACCATGATGGTTCAGGATTCAGAGCGTAAATTACAGGACGATATTTACAAACTGAGCGTAGCTAAGGTTGATTTTAACCTGCCCGATGAGTTTTTGAAACGTTGGTTAAAAGCCACTAACGAAAAACTGAGCGATGAGGAATTGAACGGTGGTTACAATGATTTTGCAACCAACCTGAAATGGACCCTGATTGAAAACAAGATCATCAAGGACAACCAGATCGAGATTAAATATGACGAGGTTTTTGCTTTAGCAAAAGTTCGTCTGGATCAGCAATTCAGAATGTACAGCCCACAACCTATCCCTGAGGAGCAATTAGGTCAGTACACTGTACAATATCTTCAAAACAAAGAGAATGCTAACAAGATATTTGAAGAAGTAAAGGCGCTTAAAGTATTTGATTATATCAAAAGCGTAATTACTTTAGATAAAAAAGATATCCTTTATACAGATTTCAGCGAGCTGGTAAAAGAGCAGCAATAAGCTAAATTTTACTTCTGTACAAAACACCAAAAGCAACTCAAAAGGTTGCTTTTGGTGTTTTAAATCGGAAAAGACCGAAAGTCAGGAAAGTCCGCAAGCCAGAAAAAGATCTTGAGTATGGACTTTCGGACTTTACTGACTTTTCCGGCTTCCGGACTCAAAATATTTACTTTTTATTCAACTAAAAACTATATTTATCGCAGGTAATCCCTGCATCTAAACAAATAACATAACAAAAACCATGAGTAGTAACATCGATAAGAACGAATTCAGAAATTATGCTGTTAAGCATCACCGTTTAAACAGCTTACACGTAGATAAATATATTTCGGCTGTTGACAGAAGCAGAATGCCATCCGGAATTTATACCCCAACCGGCATGACCCCGTACATCATCGAGGAACGTCAGTTAAATGTAGCCCAGATGGACGTGTTTTCACGTTTGATGATGGACCGCATTATTTTCCTTGGCGATGCCATTTATGAAAATATTGCAAACATTATCCAGGCTCAATTGCTGTTCCTACAGTCGGCCGATAGCAAACGCGATATCCAGATCTATATCAATTCACCTGGTGGTTCGGTTTACGCTGGTTTAGGTATTTATGATACCATGCAGTTTATATCAAATGATGTAGCCACCATTTGTACAGGTATGGCGGCATCAATGGCAGCGGTATTATTATGTGCCGGTACCGAAGGCAAAAGGGCTATATTACCACACGCCAGGGTAATGATTCACCAGCCATCGGGCGGTGCGCAAGGTCAGCAGTCAGATATCGAGATCTCTTACCATGAGATCACCAAGCTGAAAAAAGAGCTGTACCAGATCATTGCCGATCATAGCGGCGCGCCATTCCAGAAAGTTTGGGACGCGTCTGATCGTGATTATTGGATGATTGCCGAAGAAGCCAAAGAATTTGGTATGGTCGACGAGATTTTAAAAGGCAGCGGCAAAGCGAATAAATAAGCTGCTGAAATAAGTTTTGAGTATGGGGTTTTGGGTGATAATGAGGGTTTTACAAATATTCATTTCAACTCAAAACCCAATACTTATAGTTCAAAACTTTTTTTTCTGCCACTAATTAGTTAATTTTGAATTACAAACGAATCAGATGAATAAGAACAGTAAGGAAATCAGGTGTTCATTTTGCGGTGCAGGTAAACAGGATTCCCTGATGTTAATTGCGGGGCTTGACGCTCACATTTGTGATAAATGCGTTAACCAGGCTAATGAAATATTGGCTGAGGAGTTAAAGGTACGTAAGGTAAAAGCTTCACCGTCGGCGCCATCGTTATTAAAACCTGCCGAAATTAAATCCCACCTTGATCAGTATGTCATCGGCCAGGATGATGCCAAAAAGATCTTGTCTGTAGCGGTATATAACCATTACAAACGTTTAAATCAGCGTATTGATAAGGATGAGGTAGAGATCGAAAAATCAAACATCATTATGGTGGGCGAAACCGGTACAGGTAAAACCTTGCTGGCAAAAACCATGGCCAAGATATTGAACGTTCCGTTTTGTATCTGCGATGCCACCGTATTGACAGAAGCCGGTTATGTAGGGGAGGACGTGGAAAGCATACTCACCCGTTTACTGCAATCGGCAGATTATGATGTAACCCTTGCCGAAAAAGGTATTGTTTATATTGATGAGGTTGATAAAATAGCTCGCAAGAGTGATAATGCTTCCATCACCCGCGACGTGTCCGGCGAAGGTGTACAACAGGCTTTGTTAAAGATATTGGAAGGTACCATGGTTAACGTACCACCGCAAGGCGGGCGTAAACATCCTGACCAAAAAATGATCACCGTAAATACCAGCAACATATTGTTTATATGTGGTGGTGCGTTTGATGGTATCGATCGTAAAATAGCTAACCGCTTGCGTACGCAAACCGTTGGTTACAAACTTAAACGCGACGATAGCGAGGTTGACCTGAAAAACCTGTACAAATATATAACCCCGCAAGACCTGAAATCATTTGGGTTGATACCTGAACTGATAGGTCGTTTACCGGTACTTACGTATTTGAACCCGCTTGACAGGGATGCCTTAGCCAATATATTAACCGAGCCTAAAAATTCTTTATTAAAGCAGTACAAAAAATTGTTTGAATACGAAGGTGTAAAGCTTGATTTTGATAATGAGGTGCTGGAGTTTATTGTGGATAAAGCCATGGAATTTAAGCTTGGTGCGAGGGGCCTGCGCTCCATCTGCGAAGCTATCATGATAGACGCCATGTTTGAGTTCCCATCTAAAAAGGATGTGAAACGCCTGCAGGTTACTTTAGACTATGCCCACGAGAAATTTGAAAAATCAGATCTGAAAAAATTAAAAGTAGCGTAACAATTTGATATCAATTAAGTAGCTATCTTTATTATAATAAACACAGACCCTGGTGAAACGCCGGGGTTTGTTGTATACACTGGTTTTTATTTAGTATCAAGTAGTTAATGGTATCAAGTAGCTAGTATCAGGATGATAATTACTTCGGTATAATTAATACTAAATTGAAAGTCTTGATACTAGCTACTTGATACTAAATGAACTAACTACTTGATATTCTAAACAACAAAAAGGAAAAATATGAATGAACAATTGAATGTAAAAAAGGATCCTACCGATGCACCGGTAGTAAAAGAAGTGCACTCCCCCGTAAAATCAGGGTTGAAAACTAAGGATGCCATTGTGGTTAACTGGTTGCCCCGCTATACTGGTCGCCCGCTGGAAGCTTTTGGAGAGTATATTATACTTACCAACTTTTCGAAGTATATCCAGCTGTTTTCGCAGTGGAATGATAACGCACCCATCATGGGTATCGAAAAGCCAATGCAAAGTGTCACCGCCAATGGTATTACCATCATTAACTTTGGCATGGGTAGTTCGGTTGCGGCTACAGTAATGGACCTGCTTACGGCTATACATCCTAAGGCGGTTATATTTTTGGGCAAATGCGGTGGTTTGAAAAAGAAGAATGCAGTGGGCGACTTGATATTACCGATAGCTGCTATCCGCGGCGAAGGTACATCAAATGATTACTTACCACCAGAAGTACCAGCCTTGCCATCATTTGCTTTACAAAAAGCGATATCGACCACCATACGTGATTTTTCGCGCGATTACTGGACGGGCACCTGCTACACCACCAACCGCCGTGTTTGGGAGCACGATAAAGTATTTAAAAAATACCTGAAAGACCTGCGTGCCATGGCCGTTGATATGGAAACCGCTACCATTTTTACCACAGGTTTCGCCAATAAGATCCCGACTGGTGCATTGTTGCTGGTATCAGATCAACCGATGATTCCGGAAGGTGTAAAAACAGCCGAAAGTGATTCATCTGTAACTGAGCAATTTGTAGAAACGCATCTGCGTATCGGTATCGAATCGTTAAAGCAGTTGATCAATAACGGGTTAACGGTTAAGCATTTGAAATTTTAACTGGCCATGACGGCATTGATCGGCTAAAACTGTTATGCTGAATGAAGTGAAGCATCTATTCAACAATATTATATGTTGAGAATAGATTCTTCGCTATACTCAGGATGATAATTATACTTACTCCTGCTTGTCATTTTGAATGGCAGAGAAAGATTTATACCATTGATACATCGCACGTATAAGATCTCTCTTTGTGCCAGGTTCGGGATAATATTTGTTTTTTATACACTCCGTTTTTTATGTCCGTATAAGCAACCTAATATTCGTCTGCGGATAATTTATATGCTCTGCCTGCTCGGGTTCAGGAGCTTTTGTGAAAACGCCGAACTGCGCAAATAGCTATCAGCAATAAAATAAATATGGTTATTTTTAATGACAACGAAAGGTTGTTATAGGTTGCGGATACCATAGTTTAAATGTAAGCTTTTGGGTTATACATAAACGATGTAGATTGATGAACTATTCCATAAAAAAATATAAAATTTATGTTGCTCTTGTTTGGTAGTATATCTAATTTACCATTCAGTAGAGAAATGTCCGTTGAGAAAGTTAATTTTGAGAAATTATCCGGCTAAGTATACCGGGTTAGTAGATTAAATTATGTGGTATAACAATATATTAGAAACCATTGGTGATACACCGCTGGTGAAGTTAAACAAGGTAACAAAAGACATCCCGGCAACGGTATTGGCAAAGATAGAAACCACCAACCCCGGTAATTCTATCAAAGACCGTATGGCTCTTAAAATGATAGAGGATGCCGAAAAAAGCGGTAAATTAAAACCCGGCGGTACCATTATTGAAGGTACATCGGGCAATACGGGGATGGGCTTGGCCATAGCCGCGGTGATCAAAGGTTACAAATGTATTTTTACCAGTACCGATAAACAATCAAAAGAAAAGTTTGACGCCTTGCGTGCTTTTGGCGCTGAGGTTATTGTTTGCCCAACCAACGTGGAGCCCGAGGATCCGCGTTCGTACTACTCTGTATCATCACGCCTGGAGCGTGAGGTGCCCAATTCATGGAAACCAAACCAATATGATAACCTGAGCAATTCGCAGGCACATTATGAGCAAACCGGGCCAGAGATATGGGAGCAAACCGGTGGCAAGATCACGCACCTGGTAGCAGGGGTAGGTACCGGTGGTACAATATCGGGAATTGCGCGTTATCTTAAAGAACAGAACCCCAATATCCAGGTACTGGGGATTGATACATACGGCTCGGTATTTAAAAAATATAAAGAAACCGGTATTATGGATAAGAACGAGATTTATCCATACATCACCGAAGGTATTGGCGAGGATTTTTTACCGCAGAACGTCGACTTTAACCTGATTGATCATTTTGAAAAAGTGACCGACCAGGATGCTGCTTTGATGACGCGCGAAATTGCCCGTAAAGAAGGCATCTTCGCCGGAAACTCTACCGGATCAGCAGTAGCCGGTGCTTTGCAGATGAAGGATAAATTTAAAGAAGGCGATGTGGTGGTGATCATCTTCCCAGATCATGGTACCCGTTACCTGGGCAAAATGTACAATGATGACTGGCTGCGCGACCGCGGATTTTTAAAGGATGGCAAATTAACCGCTGCCGACATTATCAGTAAAAAAGAGGTGCAGGAAATCATTACTATCGATTGCGAAAAAAGCGTGCTGGAGGCTATCAATACCATCAAATCGCTCAATATATCGCAGATTCCGGTTACCCAGAAAGGTATGGTGATTGGCAAGATCACGGAGAGCGACATCCTGGATTCATTGATCGAGAACCCATCCATCAAATCGCAGCCGATCAAAAATATCACTACGGCGCCGTTCCCCTTTGTTGATCTGAATACCTCTATCGATAAGATCTCGGGCATGATCAATAAGGACAATATCGCTGTATTGGTAGAAGACGGGCAAGGTAAAATTGAGATCATTACCCAATACGATATCATTAACGCTATTTCGGCCTAGTTTTTTAGGATAAAGGTAAAAGGTGTTGTGCTGTGGCATGGCACCTTTTTACTTATATCAATTAATAGCTATATTTATCGCTTATCCTAAACTAATGTCAACTATTCGTCTCCTCCTTGTTTTTGTTCTGTCCATTTTGAGTTTATCTGCTTTTGCACAAAATTCCGACGAAGTATTTATGCGATGGAAGTTGAAACCCGGGCAGATACTTGCCTATAAAACCTCGATGACGCCGATTGATACCGCTAACCAAAAAGCTCTTGATTTTGGCAAGTTCTTTAAATCAATGGGGGCCGATTCCTCAAATACAAACCAGGCACAAAAGGTGTTAAAGCAGCTTTCGGCGGCTTTTCAGCAAACAGATCTGGTTACACATTTGACTGAAAAAAGAAAAGGTATAGTAGATATTGAAATAATATCCAAGCCAAAAGATCAGAAGCTAGCCAATCAGAACGCTGATGAGAAAAAGATGGCCGAGATGCAAGAGCTTCTCCTAAAAATGAATTCGGGAGTAGTGCTTCGGGGAGCGGTGTATGAAACCGGTGGTATTGAAAGTTTTTATAATAAAAATGATCAGAAAAATATTATTGCCATGTTATTTGAGCTTCCAGGCAAAAATATAAAGCAGGGTGATAGCTGGTCAATCGATACGCATCTGCTCTATGCTGATCAAAATTTTAAATGTGATAGTTCATTCAAAAGGAATAAAGTAACAGCCATTAAAATCGAAAATAAGAATGGCGAACACCTGGTGACACTCAAGTACGATATTGCAGAATACATCGATGGGGATTTTAATGTGCCAATGAGCAACGGCCCCGTAAAAACTACCATGTATATGAGTTTTCAGGCTCTGGCTGTATTTTCGGTCGAAAAAGGTAAATGGATAAGCTATGAAGGTATCATATCGGATAATAGAACTGGTATCATGTCGGCACAAAATAAGATGAAATATTCTCTTGTGGAAGAGTAATCAACGTATAATGGTTACTTACGATTCCGCATATTTAAGAAACGCACATAAATGCTCAATCTTTCACCAAAGCCAAATATGGCAGAGTGAGGTTTGTGGTTGCTTTTATTGTATTTCAACATTCAGCCCTCATGAAATTAAAGAATGGACTGATATTGATAGTCTCATGGGAGCTACGGCTTTATGTCCCAGATGCGGAATAGATTCAGTTATCGGCTCCGCTTCAGAGGTTCTTGTAACTGATAATGCTTTTCTTATTCAGATGAATAAATATTACTTTTAAAGCCTCCCCTTTAGGGGGGATTTAGAGGGGCTTCTACTCCAGCCTCTTCCTCGCCAGTTCTTTGGTATATCGTTCCTGTAGTGGGGCTTTAATGTCAGTTATCAGATATATACCGGTACCCTTTTCGCGGGCAAGGTAATGCTCAATTTCTCCTAATTTTTTGTAGGAGCCTATCATTTTTCCGGCTACAAATTGGCGGATATTCTCGCCGTTGTTGTCATCCACATAGATGAGGTATTTGCACTTCAGGCTATCGGGAGCCCACAGCGTAAAGCTGCTGTTAAGTGATATGGCTTTGGGGAAGTTGAATTGTTTACTGTATTGATTCAGGGCACCTGCTTCGCCGTAATTATCGGCATAAACAAAGGTTTGTTTTTGCTGATCAGGAGTTAGTTTGTTATAAGCTTCGCCTACTTTTTGAGCCAATTCGTTCCAGCCATACATGTCGGCATAATCCTGGGTTAAGGGATGCTGTTTTTGATCTTCCCAGGTGATCAGAAAATCTGTAGCGGGTATATTTTTATGAGCAAACCTGAAAAACGCCAGGGTATTTTCTATCGAAAATATAGGCAGCAGCATGGGTAGTAAAATAAGGTTAGGCAATACAAACACCGCTATAGTAAAAGTACGGAGCACATAACCTTTGGTTTTTAACCAGCGTTCAAAACCAAAGCCACCAGCCGCGAACAGCATAGGGTATGCACCAAACAGGTAATAGTTTTTACCGTCCATCTCCAGTAAAAAAATAAATATCAGCACATAAGCAATAGCTAAAAACTGAAAATTGCGCAATCTGAAAGAAAATATGAGGAACAGGAAGCCGGTGAACCAAACAAAAAAGGCCACGCCATGTACCAGTAATTGTTGCTCAATAAATTCGGCTGGTTTAATATAACTTAATTGCTCCTGGCGTAGGGTTTTCATGTGATGGATGAGCGGCCAGTGATGCTGGATTTGCCAGATGAGGTTAGGCAGGCAAACTAAAAAGGCCACTAAAGCGGCGCCAAGTATATGTTTGTTAAACAATAGTTTACGTTGCTTGCTAATAAGGATGCCGATAATCATGGCAAACGTAAAAAAGGCCATGGTGTACTTTGTAAGCATACCCAGGCCAACCGCCAAACCAAGCCAGTACAGGTATTTAACATCGGTAGTATTAAGGTATTTGATCAGCAGCCAAACGGTTAATACCCACCAGAACTGATCGAACACAACTGGTTGAAAAAGATAACCGCTTGCAACAAACGCTGGTGAAAATATAAGTGCCAGGCAGGTGAGGGTGATGGCAAACTTGCGCCCGCCAAACTCAACAGTAATCAAACCAGTAAACCAAACAATGAGCCCGCTGCAAATGGTCGGGAAAATACGAGCGGCAAAAATCGAATGACCAAAAAGGGTGTTGGATACTTTGGCAACAATAGCAATAAACGGTGGGACTTCTTTATAACCCCAATCCAAGTGATCGGCTAAAACCAGGTGTAATAACTCATCGCGATGAAAGCCAAAATTACTTATAGCAAATAAATTAAGAACAACTTTTATAAATACAAAAATCAGTATGAAATATGCATAGGTTGACTTCCGGTTTTTGTATGACATTATTCTGGTAGGTTTTGTAAGGGCCAAAAGCAGGGGTAAAGCCAAAAGCTAAAGTAACATAACAATCTTTAAAAAACAAAAAGATGAAATGTAACGATTTAGAGGGAAGGTGAAAGGATAAAGGTCAAAGGCGAAAGGTTTTTATAATTGATAGATGCAGCTACCTTTAACCTTTTGCCTTTAACCTTTTACCTCAAGAAATTATATTCTGGTTATATCCGCACCCAGTGCTTTCAAACGATCGTCGATATGTTGGTAACCGCGTTCAATTTGCTCGATATTGTAAATAGTTGATTGACCTTGTGCCGATAGAGCGGCGATCAGTAAGGCTACCCCCGCGCGTATATCCGGTGATGTCATGGAGATGCCACGTAACTGTACCTGTTTATCGAGCCCGATAACGGTGGCGCGGTGCGGGTCGCAAAGGATGATCTGTGCCCCCATATCCAGAAGTTTATCTACAAAGAACAAGCGGCTCTCGAACATTTTTTGATGGATCAGTACCGATCCCTTGGCTTGTATAGCTACTACGAGTACGATACTGATCAGGTCGGGCGTAAAGCCGGGCCATGGGGCATCAGCAACGGTCATGATCGATCCGTCGATAAAAGTTTCTATTTCATAGTGATCCTGTGCGGGGATGTAAATATCATCGCCGCGCAGCTCCAGTTTTATTCCCAGGCGCTTGAATACATCAGGTATCATGCCCAGTTCAGGGTATTTTACATCTTTAATGGTGATCTCGGAGCCGGTCATAGCCGCCAGACCGATGAATGAGCCTATCTCAATCATATCGGGCAGCAGACGATGCTCTGTACCGCCCAAATAGCCCACACCTTCAATAGTAAGTAAGTTGGAGCCGATGCCGCTTATTTTGGCGCCCATGCGGTTCAGCATTTTGCAAAGCTGCTGCAGATAGGGCTCGCAGGCCGCGTTATAAATGGTAGTTACGCCTTTGGCCAAAACCGCCGCCATAACAATATTAGCGGTGCCGGTTACCGAAGCTTCATCCAGCAAGATATAAGTACCTTTGAGGTTGGATGCATCTACATTAAAAAAGCCATCGGCGGGGTTATAGTTAAATTGCGCGCCCAGTTTTTCGAAACCCAGGAAGTGAGTATCCAAACGCCTGCGGCCAATTTTATCGCCGCCTGGTTTTGGGATGGATGCTTTGCCAAAACGGGCCAACAACGGACCTACGATCATGATCGATCCGCGCAAGCCACCGCCTTTTGATTTAAAAGTTTCTGACTGGAAAAAATCCTGATCAATATCTTTTGCTATAAAGGTGTAGGTATCATCGCCGGTTTTCTCCACAATAACGCCCATATCACCCAATAGCTCAATCAGCTTATTTACATCTTTTATATCGGGTATATTGCTGATGGTAACTTTTTGGTCGGTTAATAAAACCGCCGAAATTACTTGTAAAGCCTCATTCTTCGCTCCCTGCGGAGTAATCTCGCCCTTTAGCGGTTTCCCGCCGTTTATCACAAATGCGTTAGTCATAGGAGTTTATAATTGATTGATCATGATTCATTTTTACGCACACTTAATTTAACAAAACAAGTGTGCTATCTCAGGGCAAAGATTATAAAATTTCCTGACTGTTCATTGGTGCAATTGTTCATTAGTTCACTGGTTTTATGCATTTGTTCATTAGGTATTATCAGGAATAAAATCAAACAGCCCGGTCATCATTAAGATAACCGGGCTGTTATTGTTTTGTACTTCAGAACACGGATGAACTAATCAACCAGTGAACGAATGAACTTTATTGAACTAATATTTCTTGGAACCACCACCGTTGTTGCGGTTACGGTTGTTCTGATTATTGTTGTTGTTGCGGTTGTTGTTCTGGTTATTGTTGTTGCGTCCGCGATTATTTTGGTTGTTGTTGTTGTTACGTCCGCGATTATTTTGGTTGTTATTGTTGTTTTGAGCCGGACGGAACTCAACACGGTTAAGGTTGATGTTTTCTTCCAGTTTCAGTGTACCGCCAGATAAAGCGTACAGATCGGCCAGGATGCTTTCGTCGGCAACCGAATCTTTATTCCATTGTACGTAGGCCATTTTCATAAAATTGGCTATAGCCTGTACCATATGGCGTTTACGATCAGGATCGTCGATGCTTTTTGCTTTCTCGATCATCAGCTCAATGGTTTTGCCATAATGTTTGTACTTGATGCGTTGATGCGGGTATCTTAGGGGCTGCGGTTTAATATGTATAGCCTCGGGCGATGGTTTTGGATATGGTGAGTCAACATCAATCTGGTAGTCAGATATAATGTGTAGGTGATCCCAAAGCTTATGTTTAAAATCGGCCACATCGCGCAGGTGCGGGTTTAAAAAACCCATCAGGTCTATCACTACTTGCGCGTAGCGGTTACGTTCTTCTTTAGTGGGCAACGCAACAATGTATTTAACCATATTTTGTACGTTGCGGCCATATTCAGACAGGATAAGTTTTTTCCTGGTTGAGTTATAGTCAAATTCAGGCGTGTTTTGTTGAGCCATGTTTATGCTGTTGGTAATGTTATTATTAAGAAGGTTATAAATTAGCCAGACAAATGCCCGTGAATTGGGATATGAGGCTAAAATTGAATTGTTACTATATTGTAGTAACGCAAATATAAGGTAATAGTATCAATGTGCAAATTATTCTAAAGAGATTATTAGATTATGGGACCGTTAGACTTTGGGACAAGCGATGAAAAATGTCTGTCTATCTAATAATTCCATAGTCCAATAATCCCAAAGTCTCATGGTCCCATAGTCCAACGATCCAAAATCCTTTAAATTAGAGCTAAAATGTTACTTTAGGCAATCAAAACATAAAATCTACCCCGTGAAAAACAAAATAATCATTACCCATATTGATATATACCGCTTTAGCATTCCCATGGAACCTTTTACTATTGCTACGGGAACGATGAATCATGCACAGAATGTTTTTATTCGCGTACATACCGATGCTGGCTTTTATGGCGTGGGAGAGTGTTCGGCATTTCCCATGATCGTAGGTGAAACACAGGATACCTGCCTGGTGATGGCCCGTGAATTTGCTAAACTTTGGAAAGGCCAGGATGCCCTGGATATACCTGCCCGAATGCAGCAGCTCCACAGTTTTACAGCCGGTAATACAACTATTAAAAGCGCTTTTGATATCGCCTTGTTTGACATCGCGGCCAAGAATGCAGGTGTACCCTTATATCGCTTGTTGGGTGGCGAACGCAGAGAAGTAGAATCGGACATCACCATTGGCATTGCCGGGCCGCATATGATGGCGCTTAAAGCGCTTGATTTTAAAGCAACCGGAGCTACTGTACTGAAAGTGAAACTGGGCAAAAATGCTGTGGAAGATGTGGAGCGCATCCGCCAGATCCGCGAAGCTATAGGTTCAGATATCAGGATACGTATTGATGCCAACCAAGGCTGGAGTTTTGACGATGCTGTTTTTGCGCTGCAAGCTATGGGGCAATATGATATTGAATTTTGCGAACAACCCATGCGCACCTGGTACGATGATCGTTTGCCCCAGCTGATGCAACTATCGCCGGTGAAGATCATGGCCGATGAAAGCGTATACAATCATCATGATGCGCGTAAACAGATCAATAGTAGGTCCTGCCATTATATTAATATCAAAATGTCAAAATCGGGCGGGATATTGGAAGCGAAACAAATTCACGATGAAGCGGCTTCCAAAGGTATTGCCTGTATGATGGGGGGGATGCTGGAAAGCCGTATTGGCCTAAGTGCTAAACTGCATTTTGTATATGCCAGTCCAAATATTCAATTTTATGATATGGATACCTGTATGTTGGGGCATTTGGAAGACCCTTGTATTGGTGGCGTAAATTATGAAGGTTACCAGTTAAGTATAGGCGATGAGCCGGGTATAGGCGCTGATACTAATGAGGCCTTTTTGGCCCGTTGCGAGCATTTTAAGATTTAGGCAATGGGGGCACGGCGTTTGCCGACAGCCCCATCGTGTGGTT
Source organism: Mucilaginibacter sp. 22184 (assembly GCF_052045695.1). NCBI lineage: Bacteria > Pseudomonadati > Bacteroidota > Sphingobacteriia > Sphingobacteriales > Sphingobacteriaceae > Mucilaginibacter > Mucilaginibacter sp. 22184. Next base: position 6,980 of record NZ_JBQEPI010000011.1, on the reverse strand, counting down.
TTATAACAAGGGCTTACGCTTAAATCGACTGGCGGTTTTTGCCGTTGTGATCTTTTCGGCTTTAGTGTTTTTAACTTCCCTTACTTCCTTTACGGCTTCGCCTTTTGATTTTTCCTTAGTTTCCATAATAGTATGTTTTATATATATGAATAATACTGCCTATCTGGTGCTTTTGTTTTACGTAAATATAAGGAAATGTGTCATATTATTGTATTTATTTAATGTGAACAAAACGTTGTCATATTTACGTCAAGGTTGTGCCGGTTTCCAGGGCCTTCGTGTATTTTTTCAAATCAAATTTGTATAAAAATGGTGCCCGGTGTGGGCCAATGTTTCGTTTCTCATTCAATTTTTTAATCAAACCTAAAAACACCAGCTTTTTAGGGAAATTCCGGATGTCCAGTTTTTTGCCTAACAGGGTTTCATAAACCGCGTGTATTTCGGTCAGGGTGAACTTAGCGGGCAGTAGTTTTTCGGCAATGGGATAATAATACAGCTGCGTACGCAGGGTATGCAATGAATCCTTAACCATTTGATCATGATCATATAACAGGGGAGGTATCTTGTCGATGTTAAACCAATTGCAAGAGTCAGAGAGCAGACCGGCCTTCGGTGTGACCAACGAAAAATCGGTAAGGGCGTAGTATCCCACAGAAATGGTCTGGTCTATCAACCAGCTATCTTTAATATAGGGTACGCCCACCTCTTTCGAGAATTTTTCAAAATCAAGTTCGTTCCATTTAATGCGGTCGGGATCGCCAAAGGTTTTATATTGTTTCAGGTAAAGATCCGTCAGACTTGTGCTTTCGGCCACAATGCGGTTGGCGGCCTCGTCCAGGGTTTCTGTACGTTTAATGTATCCCCCGGGAAGGCAGTAACCTCCCATTGCTTTATAACCCGACAATAATATTTTTAACTGGTGATCGTGGTAACCGAATATAGCAGCATCAATAGATATATGCGGCATGTAATGCTTATGCCCGTTGATAATAAAATCCTGTAGTTCACTGATGGAGTTCATAGTCTTAAAGTACGTCAAAATCGACCTAAAAGTAAAACTAATAAATTCTATTTGGTAAAATTTGCAAAATAGAAATTAAGCCATAACTTTATTGTGTAAAATTTACCAAATAGAAACCTTCTTTTACCATTAACCCGCTTATGACTTTAAACAGAAGAGATTTTATTACCCGTACCGCGATGGGCGCGGCGGGAATTAGTATAGCTGCTGCTATCCTGGATTTTTTGTATGCCAAGACAGAAAATACCGACAAGGAACTGTTTTTTAAACTGGCTTTATCACAGTTTTCGCTGGCGAGCCAGTTCTGGAGCAAAAAGCTCGACCCGCTCGACTTTCCGATGAAAACAAAAACTGCATTCGGTATTGAAGGGCTCGATTACTGCTCCATGTTTTTTGCTGATAAGGCAAAGGATAACACCTTTTTGAATGAGCTGAAAAAAAGATCGGCAGATAATGGCTGCTACAACCTGCGCATTATGGTTGATGGTGAGGGCGTACTGGGGCATCTGGATACCGCCGAACGCACAAAAGCTATCGAAAATCATTATAAATGGATAGATGCTGCCGCTCTGTTGGGCTGCCCCATGATCAGGGTAAATGTAGAAGGTGACGGTGCACCCGAAGAAGTGGCCAAAGCCGCTGCTGATAGCCTGGCTAAACTTATAGCCTATGGCAGTAAAAGTAAGATAGATGTTATTGTAGAAAACCACGTAGGCATATCCTGTAACGGAGGCTGGCTGGCCGGGGTAATGAAAAGCGTTAACGATAAACACTGCGGTACGCTGGCCGATTTTGGTAATTTCTGCATCAACCGCACCAAACCCGAGGCGCAAACTATTGATGCCTATATGAAAACTAAATGCCTGGAAGAGTATGACAGGTACAAAGGGATCACCGAGCTGATGCCTTATGCTAAAGGTGTACACGCCAAAAGTCATACGTTTGATGCCGCTGGCAATGATACCGAAACCGATTTCTATAAAATGTTTGGCATTATTAAAAAGTCGGGTTTTAATGGTTGGGTGAGCATTGAGTACGAAGGAGGGTTGTTTAAAATGTACGCACCCCAAAGCAATTACCTGGATGATGACGCCGGTGTACTGGCTACCAAAAAATTAGTTGAAAAGGCTGGTAAAGTGGCTTAACTCATCCCGGTATGAAAGATATTCAGATCAAAAAGTCGGCCGAGGTATATGATATAGTGATCATTGGCTCGGGCGCAGGTGGTGGTATGGCCGGTTATGTATTGGCTCACGCGGGTATAAAAGTACTGATGCTGGAGGCCGGACCTTTTTTCGACCCAGCCAAAGATTCGGCACAATTGAAATGGCCCTATGAGTCGCCCCGGCGTGGTGGTAATGCCACACGGCCCATGGGCGATTTTGACGCCGCTTACGGTGGCTGGGACATCGAGGGGGAGCCCTATACCCAAAAAGGTGACACAGATTTTAAATGGTTCAGGGCCAAAATGCTGGGCGGGCGTACTAATCACTGGGCGCGTATATCTTTAAGGATGGGCCCTAAGGATTTTAAATGCTACAGCAGTTTTGGCGCAGGCGACGATTGGCCCATCACCTATGATGACATTAAACCTTACTATGATAAGGTCGACCGGCTCATCGGCGTGTATGGTAGCAATGAAGGATTAGAAAATGACCCCGACGGCATCTTTTTACCTGCCCCTAAACCTCGCCTTAACGAGTTGTTTGTAAAGAAAGCGGCTACTGGCCTGGGTATTAAAGTGATTGCTGGTCGGGGTTCGGTACTTACAGCGCCACTGCCGGGTAATAAGGATAGGGGAGCTTGCTTTTTTTGCGGGCAATGTAATCGCAGCTGTAAAATATATGGCGATTTTTCGGCATCCTCATGCCTGGTGATCCCGGCTATTAAAACGGGTAATCTTAAAGTAATTACTAATGCGGTAGTGCGGGAGATATTGACCGGAAGTGATGGTTTGGCAAATGGTGTATCCTATATTCTTAAGGATGATATGCAGGAGTACTCGGTAAAAGCCAAAACGGTGATCCTGGCGGCAGGTACCTGTGAATCGGCACGGATACTGCTCAACTCCAAATCGGCACAGCATCCCAACGGTTTAGCCAATAGTAGCAATGTAGTTGGTAAATATTTGCATGATTCCACACAGACGGGTGGCGCGGCTATTTTGCCCCAACTACTTAATCGCAAGCGGTTTGATGAAGATGGAGTAGGCAGCCTGCATTTATATGCACCCTGGTGGGGCGATCATAAAAAGCTCGATTTTGCCAGGGGGTATCATCTGGAGATCTTTGGCGGTATGATGATGCCATCGTACGGCGGGTATTTTGGTTTTGAAGGTACGCTGGTACCTTATATCAATGGGTATTTGCCCGGGGCCGATGGCAAGATGAAACCGGGTGGTGGCTTTGGGAAATCGTTAAAGGAAGATTACCGTCGCTTTTATGGTACGTTGGCCGGAGTAGGTTGTCACGGCACGGATATCGCCAAGGCAGATAACTACTGCGAGATAGATAATAGCGTGGTTGATAAATATGGTATTCCTGTATTGAAGTTCAACTATAAATGGGGCGATGAAGAGATAAAACAAGCCCGACACATGCAGCAAACCACTCAGGATATCATAAAAGCTATGGGTGGCATCCCTCTTGGGCAGCCTGCGGGCCCCGATAAAAAGTATGGATTGGATAAGCCAGGTAAAGGGATTCACGAGGTAGGAACTGTGCGCATGGGGGATAATGCCGATAAATCTGCATTGAATAAATGGTGCCAGGCGCATGATTGTAAAAATCTTTTTGTAGTGGATGGCGCCGCATTCACCCAACAATCCGAAAAGAATCCTACGTGGACTATCCTCGCGCTCTCGATGCGCACAGCTGAGTATATTTTGGATCAAAAACGAAAACTAAACGTATAAGTGATGAACAGACGAGAGAGTTTAAAAGCCATAGGTTTATCGGTATCAACGGTGGTGCTGCTGGATGCCTGCAAAACAAATCCGGATACCCCAACAGAAGATAGTAAAACCATAGTCGAGCCTGGTCGTCAGGCTTATGAAACGGAAAGGGATAAACACCTGCAGTCTGAAAAATACTTTACTGATCATGAGCTGGCTACGATAACCATACTGGCCGATATCATTATCCCTAAAGACGAACATAGCGGCAGCGCCTCAGATGCTAAAGTGACCGATTTTATAGAGTTCATCGTAAAGGACGAACCCGAACATGCTTTGCCCATGCGTGGCGGCTTACGCTGGCTGGATGTAAAGTGTTTGAACTTGTACGGTAGCGAATTTAAAAGTTGTACCCAGCAGCAGCAGGAAGCTATATGCAGCCAGATAGCCTATCCCATGTTGGCCAAGCCGGGTATGCTGCCGGGTGTAACTTTTTTTAATAAAATGCGTGAGTTGACTGCTATCGGTTTCTTTACCAGTAAGATCGGTATTGCTGATCTGGGCTATAAAGGGAACTCACCCGGTAAATGGGAGGGGGTACCTGCCGATGTATTAAAGCAGTATGGGTTGGAAGGTGTCTGAGTAATTTTATCCAGGAACGGGCTTGGATTGATGCTGACATAGTTTGTGTTAACTTTACCAGAGCAAAACATCTGCTTAGATATGAGTAATAATGAACTTACATTCAGGCTGGCCACCCAAGAAGATCTGGTCGATATTATAGCCATGCTTGCCGATGATACGTTGGGGATGGGAAGAGAGAAAGCAGGAGAGGTGATATCTGACAAATACATCCAGGCATTTGAAAAGATTCAGAGCGATCCAAACCAAGAACTGACGGTTGTTGAAATGAGGGGTGAGAAAGTGGCAACATTTCAACTGTCATTTATTCAATACCTTACCTATGAGGGCGGCTTAAGAGGACAGATAGAGGCGGTAAGAACCCATTCCAAATATCGTGGACAAGGCATAGGAACCAGGGTGTTTGAGTATGCTATCAACAGGGCAAAGGAAAAGGGTTGCCATATGGTGCAGCTCACCTCCGATAAAAAAAGGCCTGATGCTATCCGGTTTTATGAATCATTGGGTTTCGTCGCTTCGCATGAGGGGATGAAACTTAAGTTGGAATAAGAATTTAAAAGTAAGACCTACGGAATTTTTGAAACTTCGTAAGTCTTTAAGGAGAAGTCCTTGTTCTTTGCTCCAAAAATCCTTTATCCCTATTTAAAAGCAAGCCTTACGAAGTTTTTAAAGCTTCGTAAGGCTTCAAGAAGGAATCCTTGTTCTTTACTCCAAAAATCCTTTACCCTAACTACTTGCTTAGCTCCGCGAAATATTTGTGGAACAATGGGATAGTTTCGATGCCTTTATAGTAATTGAAAATATCATATTTTTCGTTGGGAGAGTGCAATGCATCGCTATCCAACCCGAAACCCATCAATACGGTTTTAAGGCCAAGTTCAGCCTCAAACAAAGCAACAATAGGGATACTACCACCGCCACGCGTAGGAATAGGATCTTTTCCAAATGATTCGGCAATAGCTTTTTGGGCCGCACGATAAGCTACGCTGTCAGTTGGCGTTACAGCAGGTTCGCCGCCGTGATGTGGGGTGACTTTTACTTTAACGCTTGCCGGGGCAATGCTTAAAAAGTGTTTGGTGAATAGTTCGGTGATCTTTTCACTGGTTTGGTTAGGTACCAGGCGCATAGATATTTTAGCGCTTGCTTTTGATGGTAATACCGTTTTGGCACCTTCGCCGATATAACCACCCCAGATGCCGTTTACTTCCAGGGTAGGACGGGTGCCGGTGCGCTCAAAAGTGGTATAACCCTTTTCGCCCCAAAGTTCCTGTACATCCAGGTCTTTTTTATATTCAGCCTCATCATACGGCGCATTATTCAGCGCGGTACGTTCTGCAGGTGTAAGATCAACCACATCATTATAAAAGCCCGGAATAGCGATGTGATTATTTTCATCGTGTAGGGATGCTATCATTTTAGCCAGTATAGTAGCCGGGTTGGCCACGGCGCCACCATAAACACCAGAGTGCAGATCGCGGTTAGGGCCGGTTACCTCAACTTCCAGGTATGATAAGCCACGCAGACCTGTTTCTAAAGAAGGGTGCTCCATGCTGATCATCGAGGTGTCAGATATCAATACCACGTCGGCTTTCAAACGTTCCTTATTGGCTTTTACAAAAATGGCCAGGTTTGATGAGCCAACTTCTTCTTCGCCCTCGATCATGAATTTGATATTGCAAGGCACCGTATTGGTTTGCATCATCAGTTCAAATGCTTTTACATGCATATAAAACTGCCCTTTATCATCGCAGGCGCCACGGGCATATATTTTGCCATCGCGTACGGTAGGTTCAAATGGCGGAGTTTCCCAAAGCTCCAGTGGATCTGGCGGTTGCACATCATAATGACCGTATACCAACACAGTTGGTTTTGAAGGATCAATTATTTTTTCGCCGTAAACGATAGGATTGCCGGCAGTTGGGCAAACCTCTACTTTGTCGGCCCCGGCATCGCGTAGTTTTTGGGCTACGTAATCAGCGGTCTTTAAGACTTCGGGTTTGTATTTAGGATCGGCGCTAACCGAAGGAAAACGCAATAGTTCAAATAATTCGTCAAGTAAACGTTGCTTGTTTTCGTTTACATACTGTTTTATATGCTGCATAGTTATAGAATTTGCAGCAAATATATTGATGTTTATCGACTTAAAACAGCAACAGCTCATGCGGTTAGTCACATGAACTGTTATTCTATAATATTGGAGATATAAATCTCTGTAATTAGGCTGTAAAATCAGCCTGGCCTAAATCTTTCTTAGTGCCAGCAGCAAAATCAGCTTGTCCCAAATCTTTTTTAGTACCGGCAGCGAAATCAGCCTGACCTAAATCTTTCTTGGTACCGGCAGCAAAATCAGCTTGACCCAAATCTTTCTTGGTACCGGCAGCAAAATCAGCCTGACCTAAATCTTTCTTGGTACCGGCAGCAAAA